>JAKSRH010000041.1 GCA_024403675.1 Saccharofermentans sp.
TACCAGCTGCCTCTAATTCTCTAGAAGACAAATAGATAGTCTCATTGGCATTCATTCCAGCAGCAACATCTGCTCCAAATAAATCTGAAATATTATAGTTATTAACGATAAGAGCGGTACATCCAACCAAAATATTCTTGTCAGTTGAGTTTTCAATAAGAATCTTAATACCCTCTCCCATGAAGGAATCTTCCACATACTCCTTGGCCGTAATCTTTATTCCCTCTGAATCTAAAAGAACCTGTTCGTTGATAGTAACTAACTCATTGGTTTCTTCAACCACTTCATCATCACCCTCAATTACAACTCCACTTTCATCACCGACTATCTTCTTAGTCTCCTTTTCTTCTTTACTAGAAGATCCACTAGCAAGAGCCATAAACGAAAACATACTAAGTACTAAGACAAAAATTAATCCATTAACAAATTTCTTCATTAACAAATCTCCTCTCCAAACAAATAATTATTGATGCAAAAACAACAGATAAAAATTGAGTAAAAATATCATTTAAATCAAAAGTCCCTGGAACCTTATCTAACAATTGAAGACTTTCTAGCAAAATACCTACTACAAACGAAACACTAATGGACCAAAACAATCGATTTTTCCTATCAATAAGCAAGTAGATAGAAAACAAAAGAGAATAACTCCATAAAGCATCGAAAAGATAATTTCTAAGTATTGTGCAAAACTGATTATAGGTCGAGAAATCATAGTGATAACTATAACTAAGTATCGAATCAATCCACTTAACAAAAATTACTGAAGGATCTACTAGGTAGTAAAGAAATGCACCAACAGCAAGTGGAATAGTAGCATTTGCAACACAAAATATTTTATGTTTCAACTGATTGTTTACCAGGTTTTATCACACATACCAATGCCAAAACTGCACAAATAAGACACCATGTTGACCATACTTTCAAATCGGCAAATGAACCTGCTCCACTATAGCCAATAAGCGCTGCTAGAGTATCAATAATAATAATTGCAATATTTCCACCCTTACCTGTACTCTTACGAACAGCGATTGAAACAATACCTCCAACGAGCATCAAGAAAGCAAGAAATAAGCCTGATGTCCCACTTCTCTCTCCATTTTCTGATAAAGCGTTAGATAGCCCAGCAGCACATGATTGAAATGAGACAAATGCAAATAAAACACATGACAAAATACCAGACACTAACTTCCAAGTTCTCATAATTATTCCATCCTTTGTTTTTGTATAAACTTATGGAGTAAGAAATATTTGACAGAGCGCAAACCCTCCCCTCAATTCAGCCCGAATGCCATACCATTCGTAATTTGCGATCTATTAAATAAAATCCTCTCCACAAGTTGTTATAAACAATTGTAGAAATAAACAAAAAGGAATTGGTATGCTGTCAGCATACAATTTTGAAAACAATTTTAATCAGGTAAAAAAGACGCGAAAATCCCTGCAAAAATAAACGAAATAAAGAACATAAAAACTATATAGCCCGCTAAACCAATGGATTTAATCCAAAAGTTCTTCGATCTAATTAATGGTAACTTATTAAAAATAGGCGACACTCCAGAAAGCATATCAACTGAAGCTATAAGGCCAATCAATGAAAATAATTTATAAAAGATTAGCCCCTTCTGAGAGTCTCCCTGTAATGTCATGCCATTAATCACCCAAAAGGCAAAAATATATCCAGCCGCACTTCTAAATTTATGGAAAGCAGAATCTCCTCTAAAGCCAGGAAATCCATTAAAGAAATTCATTCGATGATGAAGTGCAAATCTAAACTTTTCAACATTAGGGTAACGCTTCTCAGGGTCTATATGTGTTGCTTTGTTGATAAGTTCCTTGTACCTCTTCTCATTAGGAAATAATTCCTCTACAAGCTTACCTAAAGCATAAATATCTGTTCTAATATCAGAACTTCCAAAACCATACTGTTCGGGCGCAGAATAACCTACCGTACCAAGCAACACAGTATCTTTAGGCGCATCTGGCTTTACTATCTTAGCTGCATCATAATCAATTAATTTCACTACGCCATCATTTGTCACCATGATATTACTAGGCTTAATATCCCTATGAATAATAGTCGGTTCTGCGTTATGCAAAAACACTAAAGCCTCACACACCTTATCTATAACTACTACTAATTCTTTATTGGTAGCAGTTTGTGCATATACATCTAAAGTTTTACCTGTCACATACTCCTCATATACAACTAATAAATTATTTTTCTCATAAAACTTATGAATATTGGGAATATGGATATTAGGGTTCGCCTTCAAATATTCGAACACTTGGGGATCATAGTATTTAAGGATTTTACGAACATAAAGATCGCCTGTTGATTCATCACGAACAACAATATTGTCTGAGTCATTTAAATGGTATAATTCCTTATAGAAGGAATCCCCCAATTCACTCTCAAGAAATTCAACAGTCAGATCATTCATAAATCCCTCCTTCCAGTATTATAACAGTAAGGAAATTAATTAGAATGAAGAAAAAACAAACTCAAGAACTAATGAACATTTTAAAGGACACTTCAAGTGTAAGCGCCCTTGAAGCAGTTATGGAATACAAGGAAGACGCCTTCCTAGACATGACTTTCGCCGAGTATTTTCTCTCCATAACATCTGATTCCATCGACCGCGCAGAATACATCAAGAATGCTAACATCCATCGTACATATGGTTATCAGGTACTTAATGGGCAAAAAATGCCAGGACGCGATAAAGTAATTGCTTTGTGCCTAGCTGCAGAAGTAACGCTTGATGAAGCACAGCATTGTCTACGATATGCGAATCAGCCACAGCTCTATGCCCGCAATCGCCGTGACGCTATATTAATTTACGCTATAAATAACAATATAAGTGTTCAGGATACCAATTCTATACTTAGTGACTTGGGTGAAAACATTTTGGAATAATTGTACTTATACTTACGGGGCTAGATTCACTTTTTTACTCACTTTTTTTAGTTTTTAGTGAGAGATATAGTGAATCCACCCCTTTATTTTCCTCGATTTCACTAAAGCATTCACTTTTTCTGATTTTTTGTGAGCAAACCAGTGAACGGGCTCCTTTCATTACAGTAATTCTTACACCCCCAAAAAATGTACAAATTGGTGTAATAGTGTCAGCGCCAAAAAACAAAAATAACAAAAAACAAAAAGGCTGCCTCAAACAAATGAGACAGCCTTTTGGAGCCAATGGCGGGAATCGAACCCGCGACCAATTCTTTACGAGGGAATTGCTCTACCCCTGAGCCACATTGGCATTTATGCGCCTGAACAAACTTCCAGGCGCTAATTAACATAATCAAAAGAATCAGAAATCCCAGGAATTAACGTACTTTTCCTGCTCTTCTGTGAGCTTATCAATGCTTACACCCTTTGTAGCAAGAAGAATCTCAGCTACTCTATCGTCGATAACCTGAGGTGTCTGATATACCTTCTTTTCAAGACTCTTGCCATTCTTAGCGATATATCTAGCAGACTGTGCCTGTAAAGCAAAGCTCATATCCATAATCTCTACTGGGTGTCCATCACCAGATGCAAGATTAACAAGTCTACCTTCTGCGATAACACAAATTGTATTACCATTCTCAAGTGTGTAACCAATAATGTTATTACGAAGCTCAGCAGAAGAAACTGCCATTTCGGAAAGCTCCTTAACGCACACCTCACAATCAAAGTGACCTGCATTACAGCAAATAGCACCATCCTTCATTTTTACAAAGTGAGCTGGTGTAATAACGTCCTTGCAGCCTGTAACAGTAACAAATACATCACCGATAGAAGCAGCCTCGTCCATTGTCATTACTTCGTAGCCTTCCATAATAGCTTCGCAAGCCTTTACTGGATCAATCTCAGTAACAACTACCTTTGCACCAAGTCCCTTCGCACGAAGAGCTACACCACGACCACACATACCAAAGCCAGCAACAACTACTGTCTTACCAGCAACTACGAGGTTTGTAGTAGCCATGATTGCAGTCCATACAGACTGACCTGTACCAAATCTATTATCAAAGAGATGCTTACAACGAGCATCATTTACTGCAACTACTGGATAAGCAAGTTTGCCTTCCTTCTCGAGGATGTTAAGTCTATGTACACCTGTTGTTGTTTCTTCGCAACCACCCATAAGGTTAGGAACAAGCTCCTTAAGGTCGGAATGGAGAAGCATTGCAAAATCTCCACCATCATCAATAACGATATCTGGACCAAAGGAAAGTGCCATCTTGAGGTGCTCGATGTACTCCTGCTCATTTGCACCGTGAATAGCATATACATGCATGCCTGTAGAAGCCAAAGCAGCTGCTACGTCATCCTGTGTTGAAAGAGGATTACATCCTGTAAGTGCAACATCTGCACCACCTCTACTAAGAGCTCTAGCAAGAACTGCTGTCTTTGCCTCTACGTGAACTGAAACAGATACCTTAAGACCTTTAAATGGCTGCTCGTCAATGAGTTCCTTCTCAATAGCACGAAGAACTGGCATGTTACGATATGCCCATTCAATCTTCTTCATACCATATGGTGCAAGATTAATATCTTTTACTACATACTGTGGAACCATAAGTCACCTCATAACTTTTTAATAAACGCTTTAACAAGATTACAGCTATTGTCGGAAGCCTTAGCTGCATTTACCATAACTTCTTCATGTGTAAGTGGGTTTGGCGAAATACCTGCAGCAAGGTTAGTCACGCAAGAAACTGCAGCTACCTTGATACCGCAATGTGAAGCCACAATAGCTTCTGGTACTGTGGACATTCCTACTGCGCCAGCACCCATACTCTTATATACCTGAATCTCAGCTGGAGTCTCATACTGAGGACCCTTTGTATATACATAAATACCAGAGTGAAGATGAATGCCAAGTTCATCAGCACACTCTTCAAGGAGTGAAAGATATTCTCTGTCGTATACACAAGACTGATCTGGAAATCTTACACCAAATTCATCAAGATTTGCACCTCTAAGTGGAGAATCGCAATTGAACGATAAGTGATCAGAAATAGCCATAAGATCCGCAGGCTCCATATCCTCTAAGATACCGCCAGCCGCATTAGTAAGAACCAATGTCTTTACACCAAGCTTAGCCATCACTCTTACATAAAGTGTGCAAATAGATGTGTCATAGCCCTCATAATAATGAAAACGGCCAGACATCATGAACACTTTCTTACCTTCAAGTGTACCAATAATAAGTCTTCCCTCATGACCTGGGACAGTAGATACTGGGAATCCAGGAATATCACCATAAGGAACAGAGATTACATCCTCACACATAGATGCAAGAGGCGCAAGACCAGAACCCAAAACAATGCAGATTTCTGGCATCTCAGAATTATTCAAAACAGTGCGGATATAATCCGCACTGTCATTAACTGATTTCATGTAGTTAGTAACATTATCAATCATTTGCCTTACCACAACAATTCTTATACTTCTTACCAGAACCACATGGACATGGATCGTTACGTCCTACCTTGGAAGAATCTCTCTTCACTGGCTGTGATGTTGGGCCCTGATTTGTGCTTCCTGGAACCTGTGTTGCCTGTGTAGGAATTACAGATGGAGCATGTCCTTCCTGAATATTTGTAGCAATCTGCTTTGTCTCAATCTTCTGCTCAGCAGAGAATCTACCCTTCATGAGAATCTTAATGGAATCATTCTGGATTGCTTCGTTCATCTCATCGAACATATCAGAACCTTCCATCTTGTACTCAACAACTGGATCATGCTGACCAACAGATCTCATTCTGATAGAAGTCTGGAGCTGCTCCATAGCGTCGATATGATCCATCCACTTCTCATCTACTGTGCTAAGGAGAATAGCACGCTCTGCATCGTGGAATACTTCTGTACCAATCATCTCTTCCTTCTCAGCAAGAGCATCAATAGCCTCATTCTCTACGTTACGGATAATTTCCATTGTAGATGGAAGATCTTTCTCAGAATCCTTAATAAGAGCAACTGTTGGGAGCTCACCAAAGATATCCTCGAGCTTTGAAGCAAGTGTAAATCTCTCACTAGCAGATACTTCACCATCTGGACAAATAGTCTCTACTGTTCTTGTGGCTACAGTATTAAGCATCTTAAGGAATGTATCATGCATGTCTACGCCATCAAGAACCTTACGACGCTGCTCATATGTGATTGTTCTCTGGATGTTATTTACATCATCATACTCAAGGACATTCTTACGTGTACCAAAGTGGAGCGCCTCAAGCTTCTTCTGAGAACTATCAATAATTCTTGTAAGAAGTGGATTCTGAATCTCCATTGTCTCGTCAACACCGAGAGTATTGTACATGTTAGTAACCTTGTCACCACCGAAGATACGGAGAAGATCATCATCAAGAGACAAGAAGAACTTTGTTGTTCCTGGGTCACCCTGACGACCTGCACGACCCTTAAGCTGATTATCAATACGTCTGGACTCATGACGCTCTGTACCTACGATACAAAGACCACCGAGCTCTCTTACTTCCTCAGCCTCTGGCTTAATCTGCTCACTGAACTTGCTCTCGAGAGAGGAGAATCTTTCACGAGCCTCGAGTACGATCTCATCATCAGTCTCATTGTGAGCTGTTGCTGCATCAATCATCTCTTCCTCATAACCCATCTTTCTCATTTCCTGCTTAGCGAGGAACTCTGCGTTACCACCGAGAAGAATATCAGTACCACGACCTGCCATGTTAGTAGCGATTGTAACAGAACCCTTACGACCAGCCTGAGCAACAATCTCAGCCTCTCTTAAGTGGTTCTTAGCATTAAGTACATTGTGCTTAATACCAGCTTTTGTGAATACCTTACTAAGATACTCAGACTTATCAACGTTTACTGTACCAACAAGTACTGGCTGACCCTTCTTATTTGCTTCCATTACATACTTAAGAACAGCAGCATACTTTCCCTTCTGTGTCTTAAATACGGAGTCATCCAAGTCAACACGCTGTGGAACTCTATTTGTAGGAATCTGAATAACATCAAGGTTATAAATCTGACGGAACTCTGCTTCCTCTGTGTAAGCTGTACCTGTCATACCAGAAAGCTTTGTATACATACGGAAGAAGTTCTGGAATGTAACTGTAGCGAGTGTTCTATTCTCATTAGCAACCTTTACGCCTTCCTTAGCCTCGATAGACTGATGGAGACCATCAGAATAACGACGACCTGGCATAAGACGTCCAGTAAAGTCATCTACAATTACTACCTCACCATCAACTACTACGTACTGCTCATCAAGATGGAAGTTACCATGAGCCTTAAGTGCGTTGTTAATATAGTGCTGGAGGCTGAAATTGTCTGGATCAGAAAGGTTCTCTACATTAAAGAACTTCTCTGCCTTAGCAATACCATTAGCTGTAAGTACGGAAGTGTTTGCCTTCTCATCAATTACGTAATCAGCATCACCAACAATCTCATCCATATCAACCTTGTCATCAGTCTCAACTACTGTGAAAGGCTTCAATGTACGTACGAAAGTATCTGCTCTACCATAAAGCTCAGAAGACTCCTTACCACGACCAGAAATAATAAGTGGTGTTCTAGCCTCATCAATAAGAATAGAGTCAACCTCATCGACAATAGCGTAGTTAAGCTCTCTCTGAACAAGTCTAGCCTTGTTAACTACCATGTTGTCTCTAAGGTAATCAAATCCGAACTCGTTATTTGTACCGTAAACTACGTCACATGCGTACATAGCCTTACGATCCTTATTAGGAATATCGTGAATAATAAGACCAACAGTGAGGCCTAAGAACTTATATACCTTACCCATCCACTCAGAGTCACGCTTAGCAAGGTAATCGTTAACTGTAACTACGTGAACACCCTTACCAGAAAGAGCATTAAGATAAACAGGAAGTGTAGCTACGAGAGTCTTACCTTCACCTGTTCTCATCTCGGCAATACGGCCCTGGTGAAGAACGATACCACCAATAACCTGTACCTTATATGGCTTCATACCAAGTACTCGCCATGAAGCTTCTCTAATTGTAGCAAAAGCCTCACAAAGAATATCATCAAGTGTCTCACCATCAGCAAGACGCTTCTTAAACTCATCTGTCTTAGCTCTAAGCTCCTTATCAGTAAGCTTGGAATACTCCTCTTCAAGATTCATTACGCCTTCAACATACTTGTTGATACGCTTAATTTCTCTTTCACTGTGTGTACCGAAAATTGCCGATACAATGCTCATAATCTTATACCCCTTTTTATTTATCTTCTAATCTGGACAAAGCTGTTCTATAACCACCATCTGGGTTGTTATAACAAGCTTTTACTCGGGAAATTGTTGTAGAACTAACTCTAGTGCTACTTCTTCTATTAGCCTTAGATGCATCTTCCTCCGAAGGTGCCAATGTCTCAATAATTTCCTCATAGCTCTTACCTTCATTTATAAGAAGTAATATCTGCCAACGATGAAGCATAGAACATAACTCATTCTGTGAGCAAAGATCCATAAAGAACTTATGCATCTCTTCTGTATCTTTAAGAGTAAGAATCGCTTCGTATAAACTGTTAAGAGCCTCTAATTCTGTATTATCAAACTTATCCATATCACTTAGTCCATCAGTGAGAAGAATTTATCTATCCACAATGCTGCAGAGCCTGTAACGACAAAATAAATAAGAGCACAAAGAACAATCAACGCGAGCAATGCATAACAAATACGCTTAAGCATCAATTCTTTCTTAGCCTTACGCATGATATCGCCAACTGACAAATCAGCACTACTTCTACCCTCAGCAGATGTATTACCAATATCAGGTGTTCTTACAGACGAATTCTTCACTGGCCATAAGCCTCCATAATCCAAAAATACTTATCAATTTTAACCTAACTTTATAATTAAAACAATAAAAATGGAAACTTATATAAATATATAATTCCAATAGAAATCAAGAATTAACTTTAAGTCTTGCTTTCAACGCTTCCTGAAGCACCTGTGAAAAATTAATTTTCTGTTCCATTGCTGCTTCATTCAACCATTCAGGAATAGTGAGTGTTTTCTTAACAGCCTTCTTACTAAATTTGCAACGGTATTCCATAGTGTCGCAGACAATATACGTTACAAATTCATCTTTATTTATATTTAGCTGGTGTATCGAAGTAGGAATTGGCAATTCCTTATTTAATTCTTCATAATTTTCAAATATAGAGAAGGCTAATACATCTTTTGCCATAAGAATTCCATCTTCAATATCATCACCACAAGTAAAACAGCCTTCTATATCAGGAAAGTATATATGATATCCACCTTCTGACTGTTCTTTAAAGATTGCAGGATAAGTATAGGTTGATTTAGTTGTGTACTTCATAATGTTTCTCCATTGATACTATTTAATACCAGCTTGCTTGAGGATTGCCTCTAACGTCCCTTTAGGTATTTCCTTTGAATCATGTCTTGGCACCATAAATGATTTATTTGATAATATGCTATGCCAATGCTCATGGTTAGTACCTTGTCTAACAAGAAAACAACCATTCTTTCTTAAAATTTTCTTTAATTCAGATACCTTCAATTTCCTTACCTACACTTATATTAATACGTATTACACGTGTTTTCAATAATATCAACTACACTTCCCCATATTGTTCAATTACTAACCCAACATTTTGGTTATTTGCGTACTTGGCCAATAAATCCAATTCTTGCAAATAACGCTCATCACAATTACTAGGGACAATTACAAGTAATTCCCTATTTTGAATATCATTCCCATCCACTACATATCTATTGCCTGATATATTTACGTCTGCCCCATTAAAACTCGATAAACTATCAATATCATCTATTACTCTTTTATCAAATGCACTTATGTCACTATAAGACGCAGAAGATGTATTAATGCTCGTAATAGATTTAGCAGTAGAACCATCCCAGTAATCTATAACTGGATATGTACTCGGTAGATTACCACCATACATCTCAATAAACTTCTCACCTCTTTTGAAGTTATGGTAATCCCAGATATTTTCTTCGTCCTCTACTGCGCCTTCTCCTGACAAAAACAGCTCCATATCACCATAAAAAGGAATTCCTGAGGTCAGATTTCTAGTAACCGTACCAGTTAGGGTCTCTATCTCATAACTCATATTTACTAGAATTACGCACCGACTAAGATCCACATCAAACTCGACATATATATAATCTGGGCATAAAAATCTTGAACCATCATTAAAACGTACATATTCATTAGCAATATCCACTTCAAATCGCCTAGCAAGGACACTA
Organism: Saccharofermentans sp.; assembly: GCA_024403675.1. Lineage (GTDB taxonomy): Bacteria > Bacillota > Clostridia > Saccharofermentanales > Saccharofermentanaceae > Saccharofermentans. Next base: position 10,248 of record JAKSRH010000041.1, read on the forward strand.
TTAAGCACCGTAGATGTAAGACTATTACCAGTAGCAAGATCAAAACCCGCCAATGTAGTTAATACTTCCTGCATTGTAGAACTCACACCAGCAGACGAATCAGGTGCAGCATTAACAAGTGTTGAAACCATATCTGATGATGTTACCGATAACGGAGTAAGTAACGAAAAGTCATTACATGTCTTCGTAAGTGCTCTTTGCATCAATATATCTGTACGATAGACAGTAATAGTATTAGCAATAGTAGCCACAAGAAGTAACGTAATAGAAAAAGCTATAGCTGCCTCTATTACTACATTTCCTTTTTTATTCATATAGCATGTACCTTCTACTTTGCTCATACTCACTACACGAATCACAACTACCCACTACAGTTATTCCTACTACATAGTTCTCAAAGTCTCTATTTATAATTTCAGTCATTCTATCTAGGAGCACATCATCAGGCACAAAGAACATAAAAACTGATACAAACTCCCTATACCCTAGATCAAAACTAATAGAATCATTAACTTCGAAAGTAACTGTGTCTCCGTCAAGGATATCTTCTAAGTCAGAGTCAGCTTCAATAAGGGCATAAATTACTACTATCACCGCTTCATATACCTTAGCTGGTAATACAATTGTCCCCGCTGATACCACATCAATAATGATGGCTAACACTTCAGCAATTCCTTGTATTGTGGCCTTTAGCTCACTGTCGTTATTTACATCAATTACATTTTTTACGAGTAAAACCATGTAAATATAAGTAGAAGTAATATCTCTTCCAGTACTTCCCGTCTCACCCGTAAGAATATATTCGATATCACTCTTATTTCTCGTATGAAACACATCAAATGATGTGCCATCTAAGGCAGCATCATCTTCGAGTCTACAGTCAAAGTTATATGCAGCATAATTTACCGCCACTGGATGAAAAAGATAGTCATCAATAAATTCACCCGTGGAATCAAACATATCCTCCATAAAGTCATAAGCATCCAGGCCAAACCCCAGGTCATCCGTATCAAATCCACTACTCATAAAATATGGATTATCAAATACATCACTTAGCGACTTCATCAGCCTATTAAATTTATGTAGACTTGACGCTATCTCGTCCATATCAAATGTATCCGCCGCTGACTCAAGCGTTTCACTTACAGATACAGCTCCATCTAATATGTTCATGAGAATATCGGCCGCATCACTTTTAAGAAACTTCTGAAACTGCCTGAAAACACCAGTATCATCTACCTCATCTATAAGTGCAGCAATCCCATCCTTATTAGACTGAAACATGATTCCTGTCGCTCTATATGCATAGTACATAGATATAGACTTACGAAGATCATCTGTATCAAAAGTTTCCATACCCGATACAAATAATACTTCTCCGTCAGAAAGTCCGTTAGCTTCCATCACGTCTCTAAAAACATTGTCATCTAAGTTATCCATACAAAAAGCATAAATGCCATATGTCTTTAGTAACTGCCTGTTATACTGCGCCATGTAAGTCTCAACCTGTAAATCCACAGCGCGTCTTAAGGTCATGCCCCTATCTAGATTAGCGACTAAAATAACATAAGTACATTCCACCAAAATAATCGCGCTAAGTACAATAGACAAAAACACTGTAATAGCTCCATGGCGACTACTTTTCTTAACCTTCTTCATCAAGAATGTCCCCCAAGGTGCCATAAATCATACGGTAGTTTTCCGAAATACCCGTAAGCATAAAATTAAAGCCTTGCGCGTTATAATCACTATCGTAATAATTAGAAATCTCTTCAGAACCTTCCACAAAGTCATCATAAGCGTCACCACAAACTGATAACGGAAGCACTATAAAAATACATATAACAATAAAAACGGTAGAAAAAACAATTGCCGTTTCAAGCGTCGAACCCATTAAAAACACCTCTTTTCCTTTTAAGTTTAGTGTAGAAAAAATGGTTTCTAATTTGTTCGACAATTTCCGACAATTGACCGACAAATTGTCGGTTTTGCCCCTATTTCGAAGCATATTCCAAGCAAAATAAAGGCGGCACTTTTACGAAAAGCACCGCCATTACTATATTTTAAGTTTTTGCCCTTATCGACAAAATGTCGATTAGAAATTATCTAAGCTTAGCGTCAAACTGCTTATCAAGCTTAGCAAGAATCTTGTCATAAGAATCCTTGATGTCAGCATCAGTCAATGTCTTGTTCTCATCACGGAACATGAGGGATACTGCAACAGACTTCATATCGTCACCAATCTTAGAATCCTCATATACATCAAAGAACTCAACTTCCTTAAGAAGCTTACCACCAGCAGACTTACAAGCCTTCATGATGTCTCCAACTGCAACGGACTTATTAACGAGTACAGCGATATCACGGGAGATTCCAGGATACTTAGGAAGCTGCTTATAAACACGATCAGTCTTAGCTGCATCAGTAAGAGCCTTAGCCTCTAACTCGAAGAATACTGCCTTTTTAGGAGCATCAAAGTTCTCAGCTGCCTCTGGGTAAATTACACCAAATACACCAATCTTTCTTCCGTTTACGATAACAGAAGCTGTTCTACCTGGGTGGAAAGATGGATTATCTGTGCAAGCCTCGAAAGAAATGCTTCTAATACCAAGTACAGAAGCAAGCTCCTCGATAATTCCCTTTACCTCATAGAAGATAGACTTGGAATCAGCTACTGTGTTGTCATAAGCAAAACCACAAAGTGTCTGTCTCTCCTCTGGAAGATTAGCAGGATCCTCATCTGGGAGGTAAACATATGCTACCTCGAATACCTTAGCTGCAGGTACGCCTCTGTTGGAGTTACGAGCTGCAATTCTTACCATGGATGGGAGCATTGTAGTTCTCATTACAGAAGAATCATCACCAAGGGGGTTAGAAATCTTAACCTGGTTTCTAAGTGGAGAATCCTCAGCAACCTTAAGAAGGTCAAGGTCAGCAGGGCTCTCGAAAGAATAAGTAATAGCCTCGAAGAAACCACAAGCTACGAGTGTATCCTTAATCTTCTCTGTAAGAGCCTGAGCGCGTGTTCTACCACCAAGTGTTGTAGCAGAGCTATTAAGAAGTGTAGCTGGGATATTGTTATAACCGAAGAATCTAGCGATTTCCTCAGAGATATCTGCCTCGGACTCAAGGTCAGGACGGAAAGATGGAGGTGTAATAATACCATCCTCTACCTTACACTCAAGCTGATTAAGGATATCAAGCATGAACTCCTCAGAAGCATCAATACCGATGAAAGAATTAATCTTTGCTGGACGGAAAGGAATCTTCTTTACTTCACGCTTTGTAGGATATACATCGATAACTCCCTTAGAAACCTTACCGCATCCAAGCATCTCAACGAGCTCACATGCACGATCAAGAGCACGAAGTGTATTCTCTGGATCAAGACCCTTCTCATAACGAGAGGAAGCCTCTGTTCTAAGACCATTTGCGATAGCTGTCTTACGAACAGATACACCGTTAAATGTAGCGGACTCGAAGAGGATTGTCTTAGTTGTATCAAGAACCTCAGAGTTCTCACCACCCATTACACCAGCGATAGCACAAATCTTCTCCTCATCTGCGATAACAAGGTTAGAAGAATTAAGAACGTGGTCATTACCATCAAGAGTCTTTACAGGCTCATTATCATTAGCTGTTCTAACGATAATGTGGTTGTTCTTGAGGTAATCAAGGTCAAATGCGTGCATTGGCTGACCAAGCTCAAGACATACATAGTTAGTAATATCTACGATATTGTTAATAGGTCTCATACCAGCAGCTGTAAGTCTCTCAGCCATCCATGCTGGGGAAGGTCCAATAACTACATCTTCTACTGTACGAGCGCAGTAACGATAGCAAAGTTCTGGTGCAAGGATATCAACCTTAGCAACATCAGCTGTATTGAGGGAACCTTCCTGCTTAATAGTAGGATTAATGCCCTTAAATGGCTTACCAAGAGTTACAGCAGCCTCACGACCCAAACCCTCGATAGAGAAGCAATCAGGACGATTAGATGTAATCTCATAGTCGATTGTAACCATGTCATCAAGGTTAAAGAGGTCACGGATATCTGTACCTACCTCAGGAACCTTGTCGAGAAGACGTAGATCCCAGAGACCATAAACATCTGCACCTGGCTTACCAGCACCGATAGAACCGAGCTCATCAGCGGAGCAGCACATTCCGTTACTCTCTACACCACGAATCTTACCCTTCTTGATATCAATCTCAGGAAGATGTGCACCAACTGCAGCGATAGGACAAAGCATGCCAACCTCTACATTAGGAGCGCCACAAACAATCTGAACTTCGTGACCAATCTCATCACGACCAAAATCAACCTTAAGGATATGGAGGTGATCAGAATCTGGATGCTCATCAACTGTAAGAATCTTACCTACATAAACACCAGTAATATCTGTAGAGATAACCTCCTCTACCTTGGAACCACTAAGTGTCATTGCATCTGCAAGTTCCTTAGGGCTTACTTCAATATTTGTAAAATCTTTTAACCAACCAATAGGAGCTTTCATTTAATTGTCTCCTCCTTACTTAAACTGCTTCAAGAAACGAACATCGTTCTCATAAAGAAGACGAATATCGTCAATACCGTAACGGCCCATAGCTGTTCTCTCTACACCGATACCAAAAGCGAATCCGCTGTACTCCTCAGAGTCAATACCGCAGTTCTCAAGAACCTCAGGGTGTACCATACCAGCACCAAGAACCTCGATCCAGCCCTCACCCTTACATACACGACAGCCCTTACCACCGCAAGACCAACAAGTAAGGTCAACCTCTACAGAAGGCTCTGTGAATGGGAAGTGATGTGGACGAAGTCTAATCTTTGTGTCCTCACCGAAAAGCTTCTTAGCAAAAAGCTGCAAGGAACCAACGAGATCACCCATTGTGATGCCCTTATCTACTACAAGGCCCTCAATCTGGTGGAATACTGGTGAGTGTGTGCTATCCAAAGTATCCTGACGATAAACCTTACCTGGGCATACAACCTTAATAGGTGGCTTCTGATTCTCCATAATTCTAATCTGCATAGGAGATGTCTGTGTTCTAAGAAGAATGTTCTCAGAAATATAGAATGTATCCTGTGTATCTCTTGCAGGGTGACCCTTAGGAAGTCTAAGGAGCTCGAAGTTGTACTTATCGTACTCAACTTCTGGACCCTCACCGATGCTATAACCAAGACCTAAGAAAATATCGCAGATCTCATTGATAGCCATATTAAGTGGATGTCTGCTACCCGCACCAGAATACTTAGTAGGCAAAGTAACATCGATTACTTCCTTCTTAAGCTTGTGAGCATTCTCGAAGTCAGCAATCTTCTTCTGTGTATCCTCGAAAAGGGACTCCATCTTCTCACGTACTTCGTTTACAAGCTTACCTGCAGCAGGTCTCTCCTCAGGAGAAAGCTGACCCATACCACGAAGAACACCTGTGAGCTTACCCTTCTTACCAAAAAACTCGACTCTTAAATCTTCTATTTCCTTGGAATTTGTTAGACTCTTTAATTTCTCTTCGAATTCCACACGGGTTTTCATAAGAGACTCTTTAAGATCACTCATAACATAACCTCCTATTTTTACGCATACTTAAAAAATATAGCACAAGGAGGCAAATATATAAAGAAGAAAAGGATTTAACTTTAATTTCGGGTGGATTTAGTATTTTTAGCATTTTGACCCGAAATCGATTTCGGGTCAAAACAGTCATTTCATTGATTCCGCCCGAAAAAACGCGAAAAACCGCCTTCCCAAGCGTGAAGTTCAAACAATATCCATCAGTTTAAGGACGGATTCAAGCTATTTTTCGGGTGAAAACACCATTTCTAATCAATCCGCCCGAAATGTTTTTCGGGCGAAAAACACATTAACCCACTTTTCGCCCGAAATCACACAATTGAACAGTTATGTCCATATAATGGTGTAAATTCAAACAATAAAAAATGAGCTATTGCT
>JAKSRH010000042.1 GCA_024403675.1 Saccharofermentans sp.
AGAACGAATGCAATAAAGATGTATCCATTACGATTAAGCTTTGGAACCTTACGTCCACCTCTACCGTTACCAGCGCCACCGCCCTGTGGTCTATAACCATTACCAGATGGTCTTCTAGGAGCAGTGCTAGCAGGTCTCTGGTTTGGATAAGTATAAGAATTATTACTCATAGTAGCACCTCCGTTATCAACTGGTACTGTAGGCTCCTGATAGCCAACATCCATGTCATCATCAATTCCAAGAATAGAATTAATCCAATCATTCTCACCAGCACCAGAATCAACAGGTGTATCATTTACAGGTGCCTGAGCTCCTGTCTGATACTGATTCTCATACTGATAACCAGTCTCATAACCAGGATTTACACTCTCGGTCTGATATGCATAACCTTCAGTTCCAAATGACTGATATGCAGGCTGTGAATTTTCTACAGGATACTGTGCAGGCTGTGAATCCATATTCTCATTCTCAACATACTGTCCATAGGAATATACATTCTCATCAACCTGATTAATTGGCTGTTCAGAATTTGTAGCAACTACTGGTGTCTCATAAGTATTTGCACCAAATACAGGCATATCAGGAATATCGTCTGCTTTAGGTGTCTTTGTATCGTCAGAGAACACACCAACAGCATTCTCAAATGGAAGTTCAAATGACTCCTCAACTTTTTCTTCAGTAAGGATATCTGTCTTTTCTTCCTCTACCTTCTCAGGGAAATCTACCTTAAGCTTATCGTCTTCCTTAAGCTCAGGCTTTTCTGCCTTAATCTCAAAATCAGGAACAGGAATATTATCAGCCTTAGCAGCTTCCTCATAGCTTTCCTTAGTTGGAGCAGATGCAATACCATCATCACCAAATACAAGTGCAGCTGTATTCTTCATATCGTCTGCGCTACCTACGCTATATGGATCAAACTCAGCTGTCGCACTAGGTGCAGCATCACCAAAACTAATAAATCCAGAACTATCTGTCTGTTCAAATACGATTTCATCAGCAGTCTTTACAGGCTCCTCGATAGTCTCCTCAATAATAGGAGTCTCCTTTGGAACAACCTCTGCATTCTCAATATCAAACTTAACCTCAGGAATAATCTGTGCTGGAGCAACCTCCACAGGAGTTTCTTCAACCACTGGCTTAACTTCCTCAACTGGTTCTTCCTTCTTTTCTGCATCAGACATCAAAGACTTAATGATACTACTCTCAAGACTTAAAATAGGCTTTGTCTTAGAGTTATCATCATCCTCATCAATCTTGAACTCTGTTGTAGATACTGTCTTCATCTCAACTGTTTCTTCTGTTTTTTCCTCAGCAGCCTTATCAATAGAAGCTGCTGTAGGAACTACAAAACTAGATACAAATGGAGACTCTACTGGAGTTTCTACAGGTGCTACTGGTGTAGGTGTTACAACAGGAGCAGGAGTAACTACAGGTGTAGCAGGAGCCTCTGGTGCAGAAGACTTACTCATACCAAAAAGATTCATCATCATCTCTTCAGCACTCATCTCTACTGCTGGTTCCTTATTGATAGATGTATCAAGGAACTCAATAGGAGAACTCTGTGTTTCACTGGAATTAAGAATCTCTATACCCTTATCACTAGAAGCAGGCTGATTAGAGATAGGAGCTGCAACCTGTGAATTATCACCGAAGAACAAGCTAGACTCATTAGGAGCCTGTGTCATCTGAAGTCCCTGAGCAAAACCAGCATCAGCTGCAGCCTCGGCAGCTGCGCCAACAAGACCACCTTCGAAAGTGGACTTGATGCTCATATCAGACATATCCTCTTCCTTAGCTTTTTTCTTAAAACCAAAAATACCCTTCTTCTCATCAGATACAACGCTCTCTACGAATGAGATAGAGAACTGCATTGGAACATTTGGCATTCTTGCAGAAGCCTGTGTGATGATCACACCAGCCGCGTCACACTGATCTTCAGCATCAGTAAGAATTCTAAGAATCTCTCTCTGGCCAAGTGCATCATAAATCTCCTTATTACAAAGGATAATGCAATCATCTGGGGAAAGAGTAAAAATATTTGACCAAAGTGCATTAGCTGTTTTGGAAGAACAATAATAAAGGAAATCACCTACTCTATTACCATTTGCATCAATTGGCTCCATTGGGATACCAGCATCAGTAAGTGGGAAAAGTGTATCGTCTCTATAAAGAAATGCGAGACCACTACCAATTGTAATTGCAAAAGCCTCTGAATCTCTTACGATAATACCTGAAAAGTATGGGCTTCTTGCGTCGTTATCCTGAAGCTTCATCTTACCTGTTACATCAACAGCAGTAGAAAGGAATCCAGAAATCATTCCGTCAATTTCCTTCTTACCAAACTTAACTTCATTACATGTACCGCGAAGCTGTGGCTCATAAGGAGGCATCATGCCTGGCTCATAACCATTTATCTTTGGGTGAGAAAATACTGAGAAGAAAAATCCTCTCTCTTCTTTATCAATAGTAATATCTGCCTGTCGTGTCTCTCTTTTTCCAAAAAGACGACCATCAATATAAAATGCATCTGTTAGTGTCTGAGAAGGAAAATACTTCGCAGTCAAGGTGCTCGCAAGGCGTGTAAAAATGGCCATTGAACCATCCTCCAAAACAATTATTCACATTAATTATAACATAATCTTTCTTTTCTCAACCCCTTATTCAATAAAGACAAATAGCTGTAACAAACAAAAAGTAGCCGGTATTAAACCGGCTACTTTCAATTCAAAATTATAGATTTCTATTACTTAAGAATCTCTTCCATATTTGCCTGAATCATCTCGAATGTCAATGGCATGCTATCAAGATAAGCTGTGAAGATTTCCTTATCTGTTGCCTTAGGGAACTCATTTCTGATTGTCTCAATTACATCACCTGTTCCAAGGAATCCACAACCATACTTAACTGCATAACATGGATCACTAAGAAGGATGTTGTAAATATCTCTGAAATCCTCTGCGGAAACAGGGATAAGATTATCAAACAATCCAGAATAAAAATCAGCACAATCCTCGATTGACCAGTTCTCATAGTGGATACCGATATCCCATCTAGCCATAAGAAGAACATTAAGCTCGTTCTCAATCATTACGATATCAGCAGCTGTACCCTCTGCACCAAAGTACTTAAAGGAATACTCCTCTACGAATGTAGCCCAACCCTCAACATATCCTACAGAATCAGCAAGATAGAGGTATGGGTGTTCACACTGAGATCTTGTATATACAGACTGGAACATGTGTCCTGGGTAACCTTCGTGTGCACATGTAACACCAAAGTTCTCATCTACGTTAGCATTATTTGTGATAATAAGGTTTGCATCATAATTATCAAGGTGATAACCAAGATATGCTGCAGGGGAGAAGCTCTCCTCAAATACCTCTGGTACATCCATAAGGTTGTAAGAGTGATCTGGAAGTTCTGGGAAATCTTCCTCTACAACATCAGCAAGGAAAGCGAGGTTGTCTGCTGTATCACCAACTGAATACTCATGATCAGAATACTCTGTGAGCCAAGATCTGTCACCAGACATAAGAATGTCCATGTACTCATCAGTAATCTCGTCGAGTCTATCCTCGATCATAGCAATATGATCTTCAATATCTCTTTCGCTGGAATTAGAAAGGTTTCTTACAACATAAGCGTAGTAAGCAACTCCACCATCGAACTGTGTAAGACCAAGGTCTTCGCCTTCACCAGTCTCGAGGTCTCTCATTCTATCAGCGCACTCCTGCATCTCTGGGAAAAGAACATCATGCATTGCAGCCTCATGATCCTCAATAAGCTGTTCTCTATCCTCATCACTCAAACCATCAATATTATCAAGTCTCTCTTCAAATGACTCATAAAGGAAGCAATCATCTTCCTGAGCAAGAAGATCATCAAATGTAACTGCGATATCCTCGTATGTATCATCAGAAAGTGCATAACCATATGCAGCCTTATCTTCCTCAAACTCACAAATCTGATCAAAGTATCTGTCAATATCCTTAACCAACTCGATATAGTTCTCAGCATCTTCTACTGTCTCGAAAGAAATAACATGAAGAATGAAGAACAAATCATTCTGTGGTCCTGTAAGAGGATTAAACTCAGACTCATAATAAGCAAAAGCTGTGAAAGAAGAACCATAAATGCTCTCCTCTACATCATAAAGGAGCTTATCGTAGAAAAGTCTATCCTGACCTTCAAGAGAATCAACATCAATTGTAAGGAGACGATCTCTGATATCTCTATAGAATTCAAGATCCTCCTCATTGTCACCTACGGAATAATCGCCCCAAGTAACATCATCAATCTCGATACCCATTGCCTCATAATCCTCATAAAGGATTACAGCATCAACATAGTTATCTACTGCATCAGATAAAACCTCAGCCTCAATTTCGTTAAGCAATTCAATAGCTTCATCACCATCGATAGTACCGTTTGGATGAGATGGGTGAACATCCTTATAATCTGCTACCTCAGCTGGATATGTAAGACCGTTGTCACCAACAATATACTCGAATCCCTCTTCTGTAACACCAGAATCTTCATCTTCGTCTTCTGTAGTTGTAGGCTTCTGATTAGTGTCTGCTACCTTATTCTTTCCAGATGTAGCAGCGATAGTTGTGAATGACATTGCCAAAATAACAATCATGGCAATCATAGACTGAATTCTTTTATTCATGTATCTATACCTCCATACCTGTAGATTATGCCTCATGATTACAAAAATATCTATAAGCAATAAATGCAAAAACTTCAGAACCTTTGTAAGGCATGATAAGTTTATATTATACAAATATGAATATTGTTCCGCGTTAGGAGGATAAGAACAGATATTCCCCCTGTAATCGAAGAAAACCCTAGTTTATTTTGATAATATACATTTCATAATTTTGTTTAAAGGAATTAATATGAACTACTACAGAGAAGAAAGAATTAGAAAAAACCAACCAACAGGTAATAAGCCATCAAGAATTATCACTTGTGAGTTTCACGACTACGCTTACTATCCAAACGATTGGACTAATAAAAATGGTGAAAATTTCCGTGCAGGTTACTACGACGAAAATGGTAACTGGTATGAAAATGTTATTTTCAAAGATGCATTTAATTACACATATGAATTAAAGTGTGAGTATTGTGGTGCTGATATCAAAGCACATTGGAAAGAAGGGGCTTTTCCATCCTGTCCTTCATGTGGTGCTAGACTTAACGTCAATACAAACACAACTCCAGTTGATACGGTAGTTAGACTTAGACCTACACTATCACCTCAGCACAAAAAGTTTATGGCTGCATCATTTATCGTTGTAGGTATTATCGCCATTTCAATGCCTATTGTGTTTTTCGCAACAAGTCGCAATATGGTAAGTACATTTAATGACCATGTAAAGCAACAACAGGAAATGCTCGACGATGCAACTCCAACCCTTCCAGATACAGACATTAGCATCATTAGTGAGGAATCCCAAAGTGATCATATAGCATTCTTTGGAAATTCCTATATGTCTAGTAAACTCAATCGAGTGCTTCCATGGGACTCAGAAATTGGTGGTTACTATGATGAAGAAACTGGTGTTTATGCCTTTTATAATACAGAACCATTCCCATTTCAGTGGGAATTCTGGAATGAAAACCTCTCTGATGAATATGGATGGTTTATGTATAACGAAGATACCTCAACATGGTTCTGTGATAACAACACAGGTACCTGGACTCAAGTTCCTGATAACCTGGACACATCTGAATTCTGGTATATCGGAAGATTAGAAACATAATTAATAAAGGTTCGTTTCAGTTTAGAAACGAACCTTTTTAGTTATTTTAAAATTCTAGTTAGGTGCTCATCTGTAACAAGAAGCTCTTTTGCCTTAACACGATATGCTTCTTCCTGAATATATGTATGTCTTCCAGGCTTCATAGTAGGCGCCAAATCGATTGCTCTTTCAAAATCACTACGCTTTAAATCAAGTGTCTCACAATAATCCCAGAAACCAGTCTTGGTGAAAATTGTATTCACACGCTCATATCTATGATTCTCTATCTTACACATGATGTAAGTGGCAATACCAACTTGCACACCATGAAGTTGTGGTCTTTCGAGGAAAGAGTCGAGTGCATGAGAAATCATATGTTCACTACCACTTGTTGGGAGACTAGATCCAGCTATTTCATTCGCAATACCACTCATCGCAAGCGAGTCTAGTAACTCCTTTAGTAGCAATTCACTTTCAATATCATCAAAAGGAGTACGCACAAAACTATTAACCGCTTTTTTTGCCATCATATATGCGCAATCATTAACATCTGCAAAACCAAGGTCCTCTTCATGCTGCCAATCATAACAGGAAGAAATCTTTGAAATCATGTCACCAATACCAGACATTAAAAACCTTCTTGGGGCACTTTTTATAACATCTATATCAACAAGAATTCCGTAAGGCATCTTTGCTGGCACAGACTTGCGACGTCCGTTCACTAATAGGGATGCACTAGAACTACTAAACCCATCAGAAGAAGAACTCGTTGGAACACTGATAAAAGGAATCTTAAGGATAAATCCTATATATTTAGCGGCATCTACTACCTTGCCCCCGCCCATACCAATGATTGCTTCTGTATCTTTTGGAAGTGAAAAAGCCAAATCAGTAATGTCATTAAAATCTACTGTATCCATCTCTTGTGAGTAAAGAACATCTACTTCGTTCTCTGTAAGTGATGTGAAAACTTTATCACCAAACATAGATGTAAGTCCGTTACCAAAAAGGATAACAACTTTATCAAATCCGGAGTGCTTAAGAAAAACTCCGATATGAGATAAAACGCCACTTTCTATCTTAAGTAGCGCAGGAATGGAAATATGACTTCTGTTCATAATAGCCTCCAATTAGATGACTTTCTTTACTACCTTTGTTAACTCACTAAATGTCTTAATCGCAGGAACATCTGCATTAATTGTGCCAAATCCATAGGCAGCGTGGATAAATGGAAGACCAGCTTCGCATGTGGAATCATAATCACTCTGAATATCGCCAACATATACCGCCTTATCAAGGTTGTTACGTTTAGCGCAAAGAGCGATATTTTCACCCTTGCTTAAGAAGTTATTGCCATAACATTCAATATCGGAGATAAGATTATCATCTGTTCCATAATCAATCTCAAAATATTTAAGGAAAGCCTCAATATAACCTGCCTGACAATTACTAACGATATAAAGATAGTATCCCATATCACGAAGTTTTTCTAATGTCTCGATAACCTCAGGATAAAGAAGTCCACCATGAATGCTTAGATACTCATTCTCATATTCTTCGCATGCTGCTCGAAGAGTGTTTCTTTCCTCACCTTCTTCTGTGTAAGGAAATAACAAATCTGCTATAACATCCATAGTCTTACCCATTACTCCCTTAATATCTTCCTGGGTAACACCTTCATTTATATAACCTAATTTTTTCACTTGGATATCCCAGGATTTAGCAACGTTTTCAGAGCTGTCCCAAATGGTTCCATCCATGTCAAAAATTATACCTTTTTTCATTCTAATTAACCCTCAGCTATAATTTCCTGTAAATATGGAGTACCATCTTCACCACTTACTAAAAGCACAAGCAAATGTGCATTTCCATCAACATCAGTAAAAGTAATACCACTTGTAGGAAGCACCTCAGGAAGATCCATTGTGATGATAACATCTGTACCCATCTGGATAGTTCCATATCCAAGCTGCATAGCAACATCATTAATTATTAACTCACCATCTTCTGCCACATCTGCCTCAATAGCTACAAACTGAAAATCATCAATATCTTCTGAAAAACTAAAAACAACATTTGCCGCAAAATCAGAAAAACTATACGTGTATCTAACATAATTTGTAGCATTCTCAATATCTTCTTCAGACATCAAAGAGACTGTTGTAATATCAAGACCACTTCTAAAACCACTTTCTACCTCAACTGTTGTGGTTGTTGGTGTTGTTTCAGGGACAGCTGTTGTGGTTTCTTCTATCTTTGTAGTTTCTGATGTACCTGAACCCTGAGCTTCTTTATTTGAACAAGCTGAAACTAGGCCTAAAACCAACAAAATCATAAGAGTTGTACATAATACGTTTTTTAAACTTTTCATAATGTCTCCTTAAAAATCTAAACAAATCTACTTAATTTTAACATTATTTATTCGAAACAGTTGTTTTATCTGTTATCATTTAATCTATCTATTTTTATGATTATCTTTCAAGGTGAATTTTATGTCTAAGAACAGAATCCAATATATAGACCTACTTAAAGGAATTGCATGCATTTGTATCTTTTGGGGACATTTTAACTATGTGCTCTATTCAAAAGTAGATGCAGGTGATGCTTGTGGACAAATAATCATATTTGTAAATTCAATCGTAAGATGGTTTTTAAATGGCCCTATGATGGTCTCTTTATTTTGCGTAATTTCTGGGTACTTTATATCTTGGAAAATTGACAGCATACGAAACGTCATCAAATACTGCATTAAAAGATACCTGCGATTAACAATTCCAGTTTTTATTATCAGTGTAATATGTTGGCTTTTATACACTTTTGTTGGACTTGATACAAACACATACATTGCCAACTATTTTAACAATGATTGGCTATTACCTGTAGGTGTAAAGACTGGTGGATTAGCCGAACTTGTTTTTAATGGATTATTTGGAATTGTTGTAATAGGTAGAGAATATATGTGGCTTCCTACTTGGATGCTTCATCATATGCTTTACGGTCAAATCCTACTAGCAATATTTTCTTATCTCATCAACAAATTGCATATCAAAAAAGAAGTGTTACTCATTTCTATGATAATAATAACTATAGCAGTTGGCGCTTTAAGAGGATATGTCACTTTCGCTGTGCTTATTGGTGGTTTGTATAAATACTACAAAGAAAACTACAAATCAAAATTCAATTCACTAAAAAGATATATTGCTGAAAGTATCCTGTTATTGTGTTTCGTAATAATTGGCTTTTTTACGACCACAGAAAAACTTAATAGTATTGGCCCAATATTATTTTCCCTTGGTATGTTATTACTCGTAGATGTATTATCGTTCTTCTGCAAATCTACTAAGCCAAGTAGACTATGTAAATTTTCTGGAGAAATATCATTTGGTGTTTATCTATTACACATGCCATCAATCATCTTTATAGCTCTTCCGATTCTCCGCTACTGCATTGATAAATCCAGTGTTTCATACAATATCGCCTATGCTATAAGTTTATTAACTACATTTGTGTCAATAATTATCCTATCGTATATATGGAGTATCACAGCAGATAAACTCACCAATACTATGATAAACAAGATATTCAAACCAATATCCACAAAATCAACTTAATGAAAATCTATAAAAATCTGTATAGCCATCACCTTCATAAGTAAAATAAAGTGGGTGCTTCCCTTTATTTATTGTAAGCGAAGATTCAAATGTTTCCCACTTTTCAGATGGATTAATATTTATCTGCGCTACAATATTACCTTCTCGCTCATCCCTTACTATGAACTTTCCTGTAGCATTTCCACGCGTTGTAACAGAGATGCTATTGGCATTCTCAAAAGCAAAATACCTATATCCTGCAGTCGCACCATCACGCATATTGTTGATGTATTGATTAGGGTTACACTCTCTATCTTCGCCTTCCTGAGTAAAAGCTGGGTGATCCTCATCCTGCTGTTCAAGAAGACTTTCTGTAGTTCCATTTTTACTATAAAGATGGCAAGCAATTCGTGCCTCATAAGTTCCATTGTCTTTAAGAGGACCACCATTAAGGCCACAAGAAGTAATCTCTGCCTGATAAAACTTTTCACCATCAAATTGTATTTCTTCTGCACATGCCTGACGTGAGAAAAAATGACGGTTGGTCTGGCGGTGATAGAACACGTACCACTTACCATTAACAAAAGCTACACTACCATGAGTATTACCTCGATAATTAAGTGCTTCTTTATTACCGTTTGCCCCAATGTCAGAATTACTTACAAGAATACCTCCAAACTTGTACTCACCAAGAGGAGTATCTGCCACTGCCCAACAAAGCTCGTGCATCCATGTGGAACTATAAATAAAGTAATATTTTCCATTAATTTTACGGACAGAACTTGCCTCAAAAAATGGATGCTCCTCATACTCTGTACCAGGTGCGGCAGTAATAATTGGAAGATTTTCTACAGGTACAGACTTTAATGTGACCATGTCTCTCTCAAGTTCCATCTTCTGACTGTTTTTATCAATATTTTCTAGATGGGCATAACGTGGGCTGTTACCAGAGAAAAGATAGATTCTCTCATCGTCATCAATAAATATTCCTGGATCAAACTGACGTGTATCATCTCCTGTTCCAAGAATTCTACCATCTGGCCAACGAACAAAATCCAGAAAATCAAATGGTCCTTCTGGCTTATCTGCGACTGCCACACCAATTTCCTTTAGAAAATCCAAACAATAATAGAGGTAATATTTACCATCTAACCCCTGACATACATCAGGTGCCCAAAGTGCATGTGAACCATCTTCGTTACGAGGATCTTGTGTTTTCTTAAATATTACACCTTCATATCTCCAATCAGATAAATCATCCTCTGGCGCAGACCAACAAACATAATCATTCTGACAGTAAACATCTCCATTAAACTTGTCGTGACTGCCATAAATATAAAGTCTGCCATTAAATACTCTTGGCTCACCATCTGGGATATATTCATAACTTGGAAGATATGGATTAAATACTTGCTGTTTCATAATATTTACCTCTCATATAAACGAAAAATTAAATTCGCTTATCTCCTGATATATACGTTTACTGTATGTTTTACATTCTAACCTAAAAACAGCTAACTAATTGAGCGATTTTTTCCTAAAAATAATGAAATTTTTCATTGAAAATACGAGTGCGTAACTATTAAAATAACTATGGATTTTTTAGTAATCAAGATAATTCATCTTGGAAGAGAGGCATATTATGGGCGGATTTTTTGGCGTAACTTCTAGCGAAGATTGTGTTTTTGACTTATTCTTCGGTATCGACTATCACTCACATCTTGGTACAAGACGTGGTGGTATGGCTATTTATGGTAAGGAAGGCTTCCAGAGAGCAATTCACAATATCGAAAACGCACCATTCAGAACAAAGTTTGATAAAGACATCTTGGAAATGAATGGTCACTATGGTATCGGTTGTATTTCAGACTATGAGCCACAGCCACTTGTTATTCATTCTCACCACGGTACTTATGCACTTACTACTGTTGGTAAGATTAATAATGTTGATGAGATTTTAAAGATTCTTTTCGATGCTGGTAATGTTCATTTCCAGGAAATGAGTTCCGGAGAGGTTAATGCTACTGAGCTTGTAGCATCTCTTATTAACTCCAAGGCTAACCTCATTGATGGTATCAAATATGTTCAGGAGATTGTTGACGGTTCAATGTCTCTCTTACTCCTTAATCACGCAGGTATCTATTGTGCTAGAGACCGACTCGGAAGAACACCTATTGCAATTGGTAAGAAACCTGAAGGATTCTGCGCTTCTTTCGAGAACTTTGCATATAAGAATCTCGGATACAAGAATTATAAGGAACTCGGTCCTGGTGAGATTTGTGTAATCACAGAGAAAAACTGTGTTACTTTGGTAAATCCTGGTAGTGACATGAAAATCTGCACATTCCTTTGGGTTTACTACGGATATCCTTCTAGCTCATATGAGGGAATCTCTGTAGAGCAGATGCGTGTTAATAATGGTATGGCGATGGCTAAGCGCGATACAGTAAAGCCTGATATCGTAGCTGGTGTTCCTGATTCTGGTGTAGCACATGCAGTTGGATATGCTAATCAGTCTGGTGTTCCTTTCTCACGTCCATTCATCAAGTACACACCAACATGGCCACGTTCATTCATGCCAACAATGCAGAGCAAACGTAACCTCATTGCAAAAATGAAGCTTATCGCTGTAGATGATCTCATTGTAGATAAGAGTATCCTTCTTATTGATGACTCAATTGTACGTGGAACACAGCTCCGTGAGACAACAGAGTATCTTTACGAAAGTGGTGCTAAGGAAGTACATATCAGACCTGCTTGCCCACCACTTCTCTTCGGATGTAAGTACTTGAACTTCTCACGCTCAAAGTCAGAGATGGATCTTATCGCTCGTCGTGTAATCGAAAGACTCGAGAACGGCAACGTAACAGAGGAAATCTTGAGCGAGTATGCTGATCCAGAGACAGAACGTTATAAGACAATGATTGGCGAAATTTGTAAGGAACTTAACTTTACAACTCTCCAATTTGCTCGTCTCGATGATATGCTTGAGGCTACAGGCGTTGAACCATGTAAGCTTTGTACATACTGCTGGAACGGTAAAGAGTAATCAACTATTTGCTAAATAAGTAAAGAGCATCTCACAATCAAGTGGGATGCTCTTTTTGTTTAAATACTACTTATACATTGCTATTTCTATTAAGTGGGTCTGTAAACTCTACGGATGGATTCATATTATGAATATATCTACAAATTTCAAAAGCATCATCCAAATTGCGAACAGGAACAATATTTGTTGGACTACCATCTTTATGGAAAAATCTAACAGCGACATTAGTAGTATTACCTGTTGTAGTAACCGCTGTCTTTGTTCCAAATGATGCATTAGTAGTCTGAATCATTTGAGGTCTTACAAGTGATAAATCACTATAATCAATAAGTCTATTTTTAAGACCTGTCTTTATGGCAAATCTAGGTCCTACAATACACATAATATTGTTCTTTTTATATACACGTGCATCTGACAATTCATCGTCAAACTGCTCTTTAGTCATATCGTGCATTTTAAGATAGTTTATAAGTTCCTTATTGTTTCCGCCTGCAAAACATATAAACAAAGGAATCAATGCAATAATTCCAAGAATAACTGCAACAATAATATATTCAAACAAATCAATCTTGTTATATACAACAAACACCATTATTGCTGCTAGAATACAAATAGTTATACCTAAGTGATCACCAAATGATTTATTTCTTATTTTAGTCCACGCATTTTTCATAAGTTATATCCCTTTCATATATTCGATAAATAGAATTATATACCTTTAGAATCTCAAATTATAAAAAGTCCTAAGAAATTCTTAGGACTTTAGTATTGCTTCTACTTGGGATTTCTTTTCAAATAATATACATCCCCCTACGTGATCCTCGTTTAATATACCCTGTTCTTGAAGTGTTTTAAATAGTTTTGAATTTAATGCTTCTCTAAGCGATGAACCCTTAACATTTATATCTGAATAAGGGGAAAATGGGCATGGCTCAGCACCACCATGAGAATTGATATGGAAAAAGCCTCTTCCAGCAGCTACGCAACCGCCAGAAGTCTTCTCATCCCCTGGGAAAGATATAAATACCATCTCTTCCACTTCACTTCGTAATGCAGAAAGTTTTGTATTCATTATATCTCTACATGAGTCATCCGGTGCTAAATAAGTAGACTCCTCTGTGACAGGTACATACTCCACGTAAACAATCACTTTGCATCCAAGTTTGGCTAATCTATCAACAAAACCTCTATCATAAACTTCATCCATATTTTCTGTTGTTACAGTAACGGATACACCAAACATTAAGTTTCTATCATAAAGTTTGGCCATGGACTCCATAACCTTATCATATACACCTGTACCACGTCGGCTATCAGTCGTATCTTTATCGCCTTCAATACTAATAATTGGGACAAGATTTCTATTCTTATCAAATAAATCCATATACTTATCAGTCGCAAATATTCCATTAGTAAAGATTGGGAAAAGAATATTTTTATGCTTAGCTGCTTCGTTAATTACATCCCATCTTAATAATGGTTCACCACCTGCAAGAAGAATAAAACTTATTCCGAGGTCATCCGCCTCTTGAAAAATCTTATTCCATTCTTCCCCACTAAGCTGGTTAACAGGTTTCTTGTCAGAACATGCATGATTTTGTCTGGAATAACATCCAGCGCAATGTAAATTACAACTAGATGTAATGCTGGAAATTAGAAAGGCTGGAATATGTTCACCATTTTCTTCAGCCTTTTTTCTCTTTTCACTAGCCTTTTTGGTAGCTAAGGCAAACTCTGCCATAAAAAGTGCTTCTTTAGGATTTTTTAGTGTTGCCTTCACAGCACTTTTAATAACATTTGAAACGCCATTAGACATATATTCCTGTATATCAAATTCCCCCATAAATCCCCCTCACCTAACTAACATAACATTTAGATTGTATACAATCTTTTGTATATTAGCAAATAATTATTAAACAACAAAAAAGCCTTAAGATTTCTCTTAAGGCTTTATTTGTCGTATAAATCCATAAATGCTTCTACCAACATTTTCCAAAGGAATTCAGCATCACCTAATCCTGCTCTAATTTATTTAACTGACATATATACCTCATGCTATTTTCTCTATAGTTATGTTAGTTGCACACTTACTATATTGTCAATTTAATTCTAATTTGTGGTTGTATGTCTCAGTGCATTAAAGAAAACTAATTATAGTATTTATGCTATAATCATTTCGGATTTGGGCCAAAATAGATATAGAAAGAGGACAATTTTATGAGTAAGAATGATGATAAAGTATTAGCATACGATTCAATAGCAATTGATGTTATCAGACTTGTTATTGCTCTAGCTGTTGTTGGTATCGCTTTTGTACTTTTCTACACAGGAACAATCTACGAGTATGTCGATATTAGAAGAATGGACGATAATCTTCTATACGCATTCGCTGGTGTATTGGGTGGTTTAGCATTGTTAATGTTCCTACCACCAGTATTCGGAACAGCTTCATTCCAGAAGAAGATTAATAAGATTGGTGAAGATGTACTCCTTGATGAGATTAACAATAAGTGCCTTTACGAGTATAAGATTACAAAGAGACGCTATTACTATTTCACACAGAATTACATTATCTGCACAGATCAGTTCATCTGGGATGTAAAGGATATTAAAGCCATTGAACTTATCCTTAATAATAGTTATGGTCTTCGTCTTGGATTTAGAAAGAATAAAGGCGGAGTATACAACACTACTCTTCCAATAAAGGAATGCTATCAGGGCGTTCACGATGCAGTATTACAGGCAAATCCTAATGTCATTGATAATGTTGGACCTAAGCTTAAGAAATAATCCAAATCCCAAATTCAACTATAACGAAGAGCTACACCACGTGGTGTAGATCTTTTTATGTTCTAATTATTCTGACCAGTTTATGAGTTCTCATATCAGATAATACTTCGTATGCAACAGATTCGTGTGAAAACTCATACCCTAACTTTTCTGCCAATTTAACTGGATTCATGTTCGACACTAATATATTCTTCATTCACAAAAATATAATCGTATCGCACCGGGCCTCTGTTATTTACTTCATGTGATATCGCCAGTGGACGACCATTACTATAACTAGTTTTGCTACTGATTAATGAATCAGTTTAACCGTTTTCGTGTAATGAAACAAAGAATGTTATAGCTCCAACTCCCTTCCACTAAATAGAAAAACTATATACATCAATTGTATCGCGAAATATGAACACTAGCTAGAAATAGAAGAAATATCAAAAATACAAAGTATCTACTCATCGAAAATAAGCAATAAAAAAGCCTTAGGATTTCTCCTAAGGCTTTGGCTCCTCAAACAGGACTTGAACCTGTGACATTTCGGTTAACAGCCGAACGCTCTACCGACTGAGCTATTGAGGAATATTTAAACCGGCAGCAACCTATCTTTCCGGGCCGTCTCCAGCCAAGTATTGTCGGCACGAACGAGCTTAACTTCTGTGTTCGGGATGGGAACAGGTGTGGCCTCGTCGTAATAACCACCGGTATGGTTGAGAGTTTGTACCCTCAGGACTACATAGAAAACTAACATAAAGCGTTAGAAAAGTAAACAAGAAGAATCTTAAATTGTGTTTTGAACATTGGACATGAACTATAACTTGTGGTCAAGTCCTCGGGCGTTAGTACCGGTCAGCTGAACATATTTCTATGCTTACACACCCGGCCTATCAACTAGTAGTCTTCTAGTGCCCTTACCAAAAAGAGGGAAATCTCATCTTGAAGCTGGCTTCACACTTAGATGCCTTCAGCGTT
>JAKSRH010000043.1 GCA_024403675.1 Saccharofermentans sp.
GATCGTTGATAGCTACTACCTCGTAACCCTCAGCACCGAACATCTGTCTGAAAGCAAGACGACCGATACGACCGAAACCGTTGATTGCAACTTTAACTGCCATGTTATTTTCCTCCTAATTATCCCCGTAGGGATTTAATAATTACGTTATGGTGCCATCTAGCACCTGTTTGATTTTACAACTATCTCGAAGTCATTACAATAAAAGACGCTGTAAAATATTTGTAATATTTCTAGGTTTACCACTTTTAGGTGGTTTTTACCTCAAAATTACCTTTAAATGATTTTCGAATAAAAAAGTAAATGAAACTTACTTAAGTTTTTTGCCATCCTGGAAGGCTTTTCCCACCTTTTCACCAAGTGTCAAATAATCATGATTTACTGGGTCATACGCGATAGGTTTAAGCTTCTTTGGGTCGATTTTACCGTCTGTGAGGACACTTTCATCTGCATTTACATTTACAATCTCACCGATAAGGATGCCGTTTTCAAAAGATCTAAGCTTGCACTCAAGTGCCATTGGAAGCTCATCGATAAGTGGCGCATTTACAAACTCACTCTTAGTAGCGTGAAAACCAGCACGAGCAAACTTATCAGGAACATCATTAGCGGACACAATGCCCACATAGTCACATGGGATAACTGTGGACTCAGTTGCCATGCTTACAGTAAACGCACCTGTCTTGGCGATGTTATCTGTAGTCTTATGAGAACTCATACTTATAGAAATCTCATCAAAATCTGTAATAATACCCCACGCTGCATTCATAGCATCAGGCACGCCATTCTCATCGTAAGTGCCTACAATAAGAACAGGCATTGGATACATAAGTGGCTTACTACCAAAATTTACTCTGCTCATTTTGTTACCTCCGGATATAAAATCTTAATTACTAGCTCACCGTTAATTAACTCTGCACCTATTTCACCGCCGTTCTTCTCTGTAAGAAGTCTAGCGATTGAAAGTCCAAGACCTGTGGAGTGGTGTGAAGAATCCACAGTAAAAAAGCGATCAAAAAGGCGTCCTACATCAATAGCGTCAATATTTGATGCTTTATTACGGAAAATTATTTCGCCATTTTCCTTAAGTTCCACATAAAGATTGCCCTCCGAATATTTAAGGGCGTTACTTAAAATATTGGACAACGTTCTTTGAAGAGACTTTTTATCGAGCTGGCGGGTAACCTTAACTTCAGGAATAACTACCTCTGGTGTGATACCACGGTCCACGAAAGCACCATAAAGTGCAGCAAGTGCAGTTTCTAACTCACTATTAAGTACAAGTGTCTCAGGAGAAAACTCTTCAGTAGTGGATGCAACCACAGAATACTTAAAAAGCTCTTCTGTAAGAGACTTAAGCACCTCTACCCTCTCACCAATAATATTAAGATACTTTGCCACATCTGGTGTCTTATCTTCTGATTCCAAGAGATCGAGATAACCACTAATAGCTGTAAGTGGTGTGCGCAAATCATGAGACACATTTACAATTGCAGTCTTAAGTTCGTTATTACCACGAGAATATTTAATAGAAGCCTCTCGAAGATTTTTAAGCTCTTTATTAAGATTCATAGCAAGTTTTCTAACGTGCTTATCAGAAGTATTAACACGAATTCCATTATTAGTATCACTTACTAATATCTCGCGAAAATCCTCTACGATATTATCCAAAGCACCATAAAGCTCTCTTACCTTAAGTAAGAGAGCAATTACTATGATTAATAAAACAATTATTATACCTATATATAAGTAATCCATAAGTTCATATTATCACTTGATATTACGCTTTTTGAAGCAATATATTCCTAGCACACCAA
The DNA here is from genome assembly GCA_024403675.1 of Saccharofermentans sp. Taxonomy (GTDB): domain Bacteria; phylum Bacillota; class Clostridia; order Saccharofermentanales; family Saccharofermentanaceae; genus Saccharofermentans. Next base: position 1,818 of record JAKSRH010000043.1, read on the forward strand.
TCACTATAGTAGAAATAGCAGTTCCTGTTATATATCTTGTAGGAATTCCTTCATTCTCTTCTTCATTTCCATCCTTATCATAATAATAGCCGTAATAAAATTCTGCATAAAATGGATGGTTTCCAGACTGTATAGTACTAACAAAATCTGCACTCTCTAATCCAACAACAAGCTTACGAAGCTTTGGATTTTCTATATAATATTCATTCTCATAAGTAACGGTCACGCCTTGAGAATTCGTAAATGTACGTGTTGGTCTATCCTCATAAGCATACAGTTTAAGTAGTGGTCCTATAAAGAACATAAATGCAAATGCTGTAGAAATAAGCACTATCACTGACACTGACGTTTTCTGAACAACCATAGAAATACTACATGATAGAACCGTGACACCAATAGCAGCTAAAAGGTTATATAAAACTACCTTTCCAAACACATCCGAAAATACAGAATTAAACAACAACCACTTTAGTGAAGCCCATCCTATCAAAGAACACAACTTAACTATTCTACAAACATAACTAATAATGATTAAAATGCTTGCTACAAAAATAGAAACTATTAGATTGGCAAAATAAATCTGCATCTTTGTATAGCCCGCAATAATCTTATTACGAATCATACCACCGTTAAAATCAAAACCAATAATAAATGGTACTATCAATCCGCAGAATATAAGTTGGATTGTCGTGCCCATGGCCAAATATCCAATAACATCTTCTCCAGTAACATTATCTTCAAATATAAATGCACCCATGGAAAACAAATACTCTACAAACACAAGACCAATAACACTAATCCAAAAGGTTAGACTCTGAAATAAATTAACCAAATTTACTTTTAACAACTTTCCCATAAGCCACACCTTACTTTAAATTACGTCTCTTAAATACGACCAATCCAAGTGCCGTTACCAAAATTGTCATTGCAACTGATCCCAAAGCATATCGTGAAGATAGCTCGTAATGCCCCTTATCATTCATATCATTCTCATCACAACCTTCCTGCTCTGGTGTAAATACGACCTGACCTACTACATCAAGCGAATCAATTGTCACATACACTTTCTTCATAGGATCATCTGGTGCCACATAATATGGATTAGGTTCAATAATCAATTCATTCTGCTCGTTAATACTGACAAATTCCTTTTCTGTATCTGTGGCAAATCTTCTAAGAGAACCTGTAGTAATCGAAAATACGAGAACAACTGATATAAGACCTACAATAGAAATTGCCTTGTTTTCTGAAATCATTATTAGCGCAGTAGAGAGCGCAGTATATGCAAGACAAATTGCCAAATACCAAATGATTATATGAACAAAAACAGCTTTATAGTTAGAATCGCCAAACCAACGAACAAATCTACTAACACCTACAGAATCTACGATTTCTTTCACACTCATTACAACAGTAAATATAGTAAATATCTCAGTAACTACTAATGAAGTAATAAAAGATGCTATATATATCTGGAATTTACTGTAGCCTGCCATGATTTTGTTACGAATCATTCCACCTTCAAAATCAGCACCCACAATAAATGGAACAATACAACCGACTGCAATTACAACTGTCATCGAGGAATTCGTAAGAACATTTAAAGAATCATACTTATCACGAAGATCCCAGAAAAAAGATACATCAGAAGCTATAATAAATACGAATATAACAATGCAAATTAGCAATAAACGATTACTTCTTAGAGTGCGAAAGTTAGCTCTAATTAAGTTGCCCATATCACACCTCTTTTTTTATCTCACCAAAGAGATTCAAATAGTAACTCTCAAGAGACTCATTGGAAGATGTAACAGAAATAAGCTTACACTTCTTCTCTATCATTTCTGGAAGAACTCCATTAATATCAAACTCATCAAAAACTGTAATCTTTGTCTCTGAATCCACTGAATATTCATGGCCCTTGTCTTCGAGAATCTTTGTCATAGACTTAACGTCACTAACCTCGAGGCAAGATGACTTACGACACTTCTTTTCTATCTCATCGGAAGAAATTTCTTCTACAAGATGACCATCATCAATAAAGCCATAGTGTGTTGCCACTTTGGAAAGCTCATCGAGAATATGCGAGGAAATAATAAATGTTATATCCTTTTCCTTATTAAGCTTAATAATTGTCTCACGCATCTCGATAATGCCCTCTGGATCAAGACCATTCATAGGCTCATCAAGAATAATACAATCAGGACTACCTGCCAAAGTCATGGCAAGACCAAGTCTCTGGCGCATACCAAGTGAAAAATTCTTAGCTTTCTTTTTACCAGTATCACCAAGACCAACTAATTCCAAAAGCTCATCAATACCATCCCAAGAAGGAATACCTAAAAGTCTATACTGCTGCTTCATATTTTCCTTGGCAGACATACCTGGATACATAGAAACAGTCTCAATAACAGCACCAATGCGACTTCTTGTTTTATTTATCTTGCTATCGTTATTACTAACACCATAAATCTTATATTCACCAGAAGTAGCATCTTGCACACCACAAATTACTCGCATAAATGTGGACTTACCTGCACCATTTTTACCAACAAGGCCATAGATACTTCCCTTTGGCACATGCACATTAAGGTTCTTTAACACCTTGTTTTTCATGTAATTTTTGCAAAGATTATTTGTCTCGATAATATATTCCATAGGTGCCTCTCCTTATTTAAAATCCTTTAACTTAAAAACAACTAATCCAAAGCCTGCATACACAACCGCCGCTACTGAATCCCAAAGAATGTATTCATGAACCTTCTCCATATTGTAATAATCAATCAGCATTTCATGTCCGCAGAACATGACATTGTCCACTGTCTCTAACACTTTGCGTTTATGAGAATTATCTACTTCTTCCTCGTCCTCAGTAGCCGTATAAGTTACTGCATAAGTGCTTTCATCCATTTGCTCTACACTAACATCTTCTAAAACTAAATCCTTACGTGTCATCAAAATATTTGGAAGGAAAAAAGTATAATAAAACAACGTACCTACAACGAGAATCACTATCGTTACTGACTTACGAGAAATCACTGTACTAACCAAAACTGCAAAAGTAGCACATACTACAACAAGACAAGCCTTAGCTAAAATTACTTCCCACCTATCAGCATTAGTTATATGGTCATAACCAAATTTTGTACCATATAGTGCCAAAGCATATGGATAATAAGCAATTACCCACGCTACCAAAATACCTAGAGCTGAGACAACAGAAGTAATTAACAAAGAAACATAAATCTGTAGTCTAGAAAACCCTGCAATTATTTTATTTTTTACCACGCCACTTTTATACTCACTCACCACAAAAAGTGGAACGAAAGCACTAACTGCAATCTCCAAATAGAAAAGCATTGCGCCAAGAAGATCATCAACAGAATCACACTGTTTTCTTGCCTGAAATGATGTGTAAAAGGTCATAAATGCAAAAACTATTACCACACCCCAGTAAAGTTTGTTTTTTACTAATCTACAAAGATCATTTTTCAAAAGATTTCCCATAGCTTTTCTCCCTGTTACTTACCTGCACCATCATTCATGATGTTTGTATAAATGCTTTCGATAGACTCTTGATTTACTGACAATTCATGAAGTTGAACGTCTACCGCCTGCATTTTTGGAAGAAGCTCTTCTATGGAAAGCTCTTTGTATGCTGTTATTTGTGTTGGTGTCTCGACCGTGTATTCCACATTCATTTCGTCGAATATTATGGCCAACTTTTTCACATCGCTAACACTGATGCTCGTAGTCACTTTGCCACTGCTTTTAACTTCCTCTTGGCTAATTTCCTTTACGATAACGCCGTTATTAAGGAAGCTATAGACAGTAGCAACTTTGGATAGTTCCCCAAGCAAATGACTACTAATAATAAATGTTATTCCCTTTTCCTTGTTGAGATTTAAAATTATATTTCTAATATCGATAATACCCTGTGGGTCAAGACCATTTAGTGGCTCATCTAAAATAACAAGTTCCGTGTCACCTACAAGTGCCATAGCTAAGCCAAGTCGCTGCTTCATACCTAAGGACAACTTGCTAGCTTTCTTATTTTTAGCCTCAGTAAGATTTACCATTGCTAATATTTCTGAGAGTTTACCTTCATCTATATCAATTCCACGGATTCTGCACTGTGACTTCATGTTATCCATGACAGTAAACTCATCATAATAACCAGGAGCCTCAATAATGGCGCTTACCTTTTGATGTGGAGTATTCATCTTAACTTCACCACTAGCACTTGATGTAAGGCCAGTAATAATACGCAAAAGGGTGGTCTTACCGGCACCATTTTTACCAATTAGACCATAAACCGCTCCCTTAGGTACGTTGATATCAACGCCAGAAAGAACTTTCTGCCTACCAAATTTTTTTGTAATTCCTGTTGTCTTTAGCGCGTATTCCATCTAAAGTAACTACCCCACTACTTGTTATGTGAGTTTATATTAGCAGTTAATGAAGTGGGAATGGTTGAGAGTTCGTTGAGATGTACTCAAAATGATTTTCTCCTTAAGTCCTCCGCGCTTCGCTTGTGCGGAGCGGAAAAATTTTATTATTCCCTCCCACAAAATGAGGCCTCCCAGTGTTACGGGAGGCCTCTACAAAACTACTTAACTATTCAGCTATATTAATCCTTAACATCCTCTAATGTTGGATATCCCAAAGCTTCGATTATCTCAACGATATGCTCGGAATCGCCATTTTCATAATTACCATAAGGCATAATTCGAACAATTACGTTCTCACTATAGTAAACAGCGCCATAAAAATCTTCTCGGCTCATATTGATATCACCGAAGAATCGTAAATTTGTTCCGCCGTTAGTGGAAACAATGATATATCCAGTATTGTCATCCTTGTTGTAAGCCAGTTCACCATCAAACTTCTTGAATACTTCAAAGAGATCTTCATTATCTTCAAAGTCTTCTGCCATATCAAACATTTCGTCAAAAGTTTCTTCTGCATCATCTTCATCATCATAGATGGCAATAAAAATTGTACATTCCTCATACATTGTCTGAATAAGGGTTCCCTCGATCATCTTAGAACCTCTGTATCCAATTCCATCAAGACTACTGATACTATCCTCATCAATATCTAACTTATTCTCGAGAATGTCGTAATATCCATCTTCGTCATAAGCTTTAATCTTCTTACCACATCCAGCAAGAGCGAATAACATTGAGCCTGCCAAAAAAGCAGCAACCATTTTCTTAAATTTACCCATACCTATCTCCTTATAAAATGTTTATATAAAACACTTTGTATACTAGCAAAAAAAAGAATCAACTTGCAATCATAAATTATGCGCACTCGTAGTTCTTAACAAGTTTTCTTATATGGAAGTCAAACCTCACACAAATTCAACTGCTCTGTTATCAAAATAATCAAAAGAAATACCACTACGTTCTAATTCAGGTCTAATCTCATCGTACTTATCCGCCTGATTAGAAGGAATCTCCTCATCAACAAAGGGATTACCAAGAAAAATATAATTAGCTATAGAATGAAGTGGGAATATTTATTCTCTCCTAACCCAAATTAAAAGGGCTGAATCAGAATATTCTGACACAGCCCTTCAATAGGTTTATTTAAATATAAATTATTCTTTTGCTGGTGTAGCTTCTTCAGCCTTTGCAGTTTCTTCAGCCTTCTTTGCTTCTTCTGCCTTTGCCTTCTCGGCCTTTGCAGCACTCTCTGCTGCATACTTAGCACGAATCTCAGACTTAGCAAGAGCATTCTTAGCCTCTTCTGCAGCAAGTGCAGCGGCAGCCTTAGCTTCCTCCTCAGCCTTACGAGCAGCAGCCATAGCTTCCTCAGCTCTCTTTGCAGCCTCTTCAGCTTTCTTAGCAGCTAACTCAGCAGCAGCCTTAGCCTCAATCTCTGCCTTCTCTGCGTTAATTCTAGCTTCCTCTTCCTCGAGATCCTTCTGAGCAATATCAAAAGCTTCCTGTGCCTTAGCTGCGGCAGCCTTTGCTTCCTCAGCCTTAGTAGCAGTTGAAGCAGCCATTTCCTCTGCATGTACGCAAGCATTCTTAGCTTCCTGCTCGAACTCTTCTGCAGCCTTACGAGCAGCTTCTTCTGCTCTTCTTGCTGTAAATCTAGCATCCTGCTCAGCCATCTTCTGCGCAGCAATTTTAGCTGCCTCAGCGGCCTTCTCCTCTGCAGCAGCCGCAGCGGCAGCAGCCTCATTAGCAATAGCCTGCAAATCTTCTGCTGTCTGGCTAGCAGCCTGACACTCTTCTTCTGCAACAGCATAAGCCTTAATAGCAGCTTCCTCAGAATCAATAGCAGCAAGTCTTACTTCTTCAGATTTCTTAACTTCAGCTCTAGCATCTTCTGCCTTCTGAGCAGCAGTCTCAGCTTCCTTAATAGCCTTTTCTTCTAATGACTTTGCCTTCTCGAGTTCCTTCTTAGCAGCCTGAGCAGCAAGCTGAGCCTCTGTCTTTGGCTGGAACTTACTATTAGTATCGTTATCATCCTTATTGGAATTAGCAGCCATAGCCTGAGCACGATTTATAGAGGCAGAAGGTGGACGCTTAATTGGTGGACGAAGTCCTACTGGAGCATTATCTTCCTTCTTATCCTCTGGTTTCTTATCTGCCTTTGGCTGGAATTTGTTACTAGTATCGTTATCTTCTTTATTAGTATTAGCTGCCATAGCCTGAGCACGATTTACAGATGCAGAAGGTGGACGCTTAATTGGTGGACGAAGTCCTACTGGAGCACTATCTTCCTTCTTTTCCTCTGGTTTCTTATCTGTATTTCGGCTAGCTTCCATTGCCTTACGAGCTTCCTGCTGAGCTCTAGCAGCCTCAGCTCTCTCTCTAGCGTAATTAGCACTTGGATTATTAACTACTGCCTGAGCAATATTACGTGGACTAGCATTATCTTTGGAACGAGATGCTGGTGATCCAACACCACTTGTAGCAATTGCCAAATTGTCCGACTTACCTCTCATGTAATCGAATAAATTAGCCATGTTCAACTCCTCTTATTCTCCTGAAAATTTTCAGATGTTAATTTAATATGACAATTAAATTATATATAGTTAACAAAAAATATCAAGAATATATATGCGAAATGGGCAAATTTAAACAAACTAACCAAACTTAGTGTTAAAAATATGTTAACTACGATAACTTACTTAAGTTTAAAGCCAATTCCCCAGACAGCTTCAATATAATCCTTACCAGACACTGTCTTAAGCTTGTTTCTAAGGTGGCTAATATGAGTCTTAAGGGAGCTTTCAGTACAGTCCTCTGTCTCAGAGGAAATACGATCAATAATTTGAGTTTTGGTAACCACAATTTTGGAATTACTCATAAGAAGTCGAAGAATGCCGTACTCTGTTCTTGTGAGCGCCACAGGAGTATCTGCGACTGTAACTGCATGTGCATCATCATCAATAGTTATTTCTTGATAAGTAAGAACACTTGATGAAGCACTGGCAGATTCTGCCATCCTGATACGTACTTCAATACGAGCAAGAAGCTCTCGTGTATCAAAAGGCTTAGTCATGTAATCGGCTGCGCCTTCCATAAGCATATTTACTTTACTGTCGACATCAATTTTGGCACTTACTACGATAACTGGTGTATTGCCAATGAGAGATTTCACACGAGGGAGCACCTCTTCACCACTAAGACCTGGGAGCATAAGATCAAGCAAAATAAGATCAGGCTTCAATCCATTACTTAAGTGAAGCACCGCCTCTGTGCCAGAAAAAGCACGAACACATTTATAACCGTTCTTCTCCAGAACAGTTTGTTCCATATCGCCAATTGCTACATCATCATCGACAATAAAGATTGTTTTCATATTAGATAGTTCCTACTACACGCTTGATATTAATGCCCTGATCAGCAAACTTCTGCTCGAATTCTGTACGAACATTGTCAGCATCCCACTCAGAGTTATGAAGGTCACGAGTGTACTCAGAAATAGTGAGACCACACTCCTTAAATTCTTCTACAGAAAAATCAAAGAGCTCGTCGTTATCTGTCTTGAAGCAAATTGAGCAACCAGGTCCCATAAGCTTCTTATACTGTTCAATAAATGTACGATAAGTAAGACGACGCTTTGGCTTATTCTGACGTGTCCATGGATCAGAGAAATTAAGATAGATACGATTAATCTCACCGTCCTCGAAGTAATTATCGAGAAGCTGCGCGTCAGCATTAAGGAAAAACAAATTAGGAATATTTGCATTATGAGCCTTCTCAATAGCGAGAAGACAAACAGAAGAGTCACGCTCAAGGGCGATATACAAAGCATTAGGATTCTTTACTGCCATTTCTGCAGCAAACTTACCCTTACCACAACCTATTTCGAGATAAATTTCGCAGTCAGCTGGGAAACCACACACCTCACGCCACTTACCTTTATTAAGCATTGGTGCCTCGAACCATCTCTCGCTACATGCAGCCATTCTCTCAGGAAGGTGCTTCTTTGCTCTCATTCTTGCCATATTATTTATCTCCGTTCTTCTCAGCCTGGAGTTTCTCGCACACACGTACGGACTCCATAGCATCCTTAGTATAATAGTCGCCACCGATATTATCACAAACATCCTGTGTAAGCACGGCACCACCACAGAAAACTGGCACATTTAGACCAGCTTCCTTAAGCGCCTTAATAGTCTTTTCCATGAAAACTACTGTTGTAGTCATAAGCGCAGAAAGTCCTACCGCGATAGGATTACTTTCCTTTACCGCCTCCACGATAACATCCGTTTTAACATCCTTACCAAGATCAATTACCTCAAAGCCGTAACTCTGGAGCACTACCTTGACAATATTTTTTCCAATATCGTGAACATCTGCTTCTACTGTAGCAATTACGATTGGTCCCTTTTTCTCAGAGCCATCATCAGATACAAGTTTGTCCTTAATCTCATCGAAAACAAGCTTACTTGTCTCAGCAGAAGTCATGAGCTGTGGCAAGAAAATCTTACCCTTATCGTAGTCCTGACCAACCTTATCAAGAGCAGGAATCAAGTGCTCAGAAACAATATCAAGTGGTGCCACATCACCCATTTTTCTTACGGCTTCTACTGCGTTATGTTTCTGGCCCTTAACGATTGCTACGAAAAGGTCAGAGCCCTCAAGTCCAGCTTCACCTGCTGGTGCACCCGCTGTAGCTGCATTAGCTACAGGTGCTGCTGCAGTTGTAGTCACGTCATTAACATGCTTTCCGATATAATCTTCCGCATTTGCATCACTATTATTAAGCACCTCGAAAGCGTCAATCGCACCCATGAGTTCCTTATCAAGTGGGTTAAGAATAGGCATCTTAAGCCCCGCATAAAGTGCCATAACAAGGAATGTTCTATTAATAAGAGGTCTATTAGGAAGGCCAAAGGAAACGTTACTTAATCCAAGTGCAGTACCAATACCAAGACGATCAGTTACAAATCCTACGCACTTAGCTGTCTCAATAACTTCTTTCTGCTGCGCACTTGCAGTAAGAACCAAGCTATCGATAATAATTCTCTCCTTAGGAATACCGTACTTTGCAGCCTCATTTACAATGTTCATTGCGATAGCAAATCTCTCTTCTGCAGTAGGAGGAATACCTTCTTCATTAATACAAAGACCAAGAACTACACCACCGTATTTCTTAACAATTGGGAACACGGCATCCATTACTTCCTGCTTACCATTAACGGAGTTAATAAGTGGCACACCATTATAGATTCGGCAAGCCTGCTCAAGTGTCTCAAAATTAGTACTATCAATCTGAAGTGGTACGTCAATAACTTCCTGAAGGAGCTGAACAAGCTCTGTCATAACCCCAGTCTCATCAATACCTGGAACACCAACGTTAACATCAAGAACATCAGCTCCAGCATCAACCTGAGCAACACCTTCATCTACAATGTCATAAAGACGGTGCTCCGCAAGGGCTAGCTTCATCTTTTTCTTACCTGTTGGGTTAAGGCGCTCACCACATCTAATCACGCGTGGTCCAATCTCTACGCAAGTAGTAGTACCAGTAACTCTTGTTTTCTGCGCCTTAGGTGCATATGCGAAAGTGTGGTCTTTAGCCACTTCGCAAGAAGCCTTAATATGATCTGGTGTAGTACCACAACATCCACCAAATCCAGCGACACCACTATCAATAAGTTTACCAATATACTCACTAAACTCTTCTGGTCCTACCAAGAACTTTGTCTCACCATTTTCAAAGACTGGAAGACCAGCGTTAGGCTGAACAAGAATAGGAAGAACAGCTACATCAAGCATCTTCTGAACGATTGGCAAAAGCTCCTTAGGCCCAAGTGAGCAGTTAACTGCCATCATGTCTACTCCAAGTCCCTCAAGCACAGTAACTACCTGCACTGGAGAGGCACCAGTAAGCATATTGCCATTCTCAGAATATGTAACAGAAGAGATAATTGGAAGGTCACTATTCTCCTTAACAGCAAGGATTGCCGCCTTCATCTCATAGAGATCTGTAAAAGTCTCCACGATAAATCCATCGATTCTATTAGTTGCAGCTGCGAGTTTTACCTGCTGAGCGAACACCTCGTATGCCTCTTCAAAGCCAAGATCGCCAAGTGGCTTAAGAAGCTTACCTGTAGGCGCCATGTCATAGAAAACATAAGCATCCTTACCAGTCTGTTCGATTGCCTTATATGCGTTGTCGATAGCAGCTGAAATAATAGCACTCAGCTCTTCCTCTGACTCGATATGAAAACTATCCGCACCAAATGTATTAGTTGTAAGACAGATAGAACCTGCGTTAAGGTAATCAGCGTGAATTGCTGTTACTAACTCAGGGTTCTTGATGTTAATCAAGGCACTATTTTCGCCGGCCTTAACGCCTCTTGCCTGAAGCTGAGAACCAAATCCACCATCAAATACGATAAAATTTTTTCCAATTAATTCTCTTACCAATTTCTTTTCCATATCACTTATTCTCACTTACCCGATTTAAATCCGATAAAGCCCGTCATAGACTTAAACGGATGCATTAAATTACTGTCATCAAGTTCAATGCCAATTTTGCTTATTTCTGGCATATACTCAAAGATTTCGCGCTGTATAGCTAGTGGCACATCACCGTAACCTGGCGCGAATCGGAAAGTCTCCCCTCCGAGATTAAGCTTCTTTTGATAATCGTTAGTTACTTCCTCTATATAGGCATTAGCACACGCATCAAAAAGAACCATCTTACCTGCATCCCTCTCTGCAAGCTGGCTTGTTCTCTTATCCACCGCTGGCCCCAAAGTAGAAACCAATATGCAAAGGCTATCAGACTCCTTACTTCTAAAAAGCTTCTGTAAAGAATCGAAGCTAATATTAATAGGGGCATCTACAAATAGATGCCCGCTAGTGTCTTCTTTTAAAGCTAAATATCTAACTACAAACTGCGGGCGCGCTACTCGCTTCATATCATTCATGGCACTTCTAAGCAGCATCACCTGCTCCTCAGTCACGTCACCTTTATAGTTAAGATACCTAATGGCTCTTTGCTCTAGATGAGAAAGTTCTATCAAATCATCTTCTCCGTAAGCTTAACGCCACCAATTACATGATAATGAGCGTGCATAACAGTCTGTCCACCCTCTTCACCACAGTTATTAATTACTCTAAAGCCATTATCGAGGCCCTTAATCTTTGCTACTTCAGATACAGCCTTAATAACCTCACCCATGTACTCAACTCCATCCTCGGAAGTAGCCATATCACGGATATCGTCGAAATGCTTCTTAGGTACAACAAGCACATGTACTGGTGCTACAGGATTAATGTCGTTAAAGCAAAGCACCTTATCATTCTCATACACCTTGGATGAAGGAATATTTCCTGCAACTATTTCACAAAACAAACACATAATTAGTTAACCTCTTAATTAATAGAAAATTACTAGGTGATTATATCACTTGTTGGGGGAAGTTTTAAGTGGTGATGAGGTTCCGTTTCAGCCCTATTTCAAATTTTCTGTATGAGGCTGAAAATTTCAGCCCTATTTTAAAAATTTTATATAGGGCTGAATTTCCAACCAATAAACATCATCAAACATACAAAAAAAGTCCCAACCGCGACGATTGGGACTTTCAAATAATCAATTAATCAACAACTCAGCCAACCTGTGAACCAAGAACCTCAGCTGCCTTAGCGAGTGCGTCAGCAATCTTAGAAGCGTCCTTACCACCAGCCTGAGCCATGTCTGGACGTCCGCCACCGCCACCGCCAGCTACCTTAGCTGCCTCGCGGATAACATTACCAGAGTGAGCGCCAGCTGCTACTGCATCCTTAGAAGCCATTGCGATGAAGAGAACCTTATCGCCATTCTCAGCTGCGAGGAATACAAAGCCACTTGTAAGCTTATCTCTAATGGAATCAGCCATATCACGGAGCTCAGCTGCATCTGCTGCATCTACCTTAGCGATAACTGCATCAACAGAACCAACCTTTGTAGCACTCTTTACGAGGTCATCTGCGACATTACCAGCAGCTGCCTTCTTAATTGCTGCAAGCTCCTTCTCGAGAGCCTTGATATCAGCAAGGAGTGACTCACTCTTCTTTGTAATCTGATCCTTGTTAACCTTGAGTGTAGAAGCTACATCACCGATTGTTGCACGGTCAGCCTTCATGAGTTCGTAAGCAGCCTTACCTGTTACAGCCTCGATTCTTCTAACACCAGAAGCAACACCTGCCTCAGAGATGATTCTGAGCTGTCCAGCCTGTGAAGACTGTGTAAGGTGTGTACCACCACAGAACTCGATGGAGTAACCATCACCAATGGATACTACACGAACCTCAGCGCCATACTTCTCACCGAAGAGTGCCATAGCACCCATCTTACGAGCTTCCTCAATAGGCATTACCTTAGTAACAACTGGCATATCCTGGAGGATTACACCGTTTACAATATCTTCAACCTTAGCAATTTCCTCAGCTGTCATAGCGGAGAAGTGTGTGAAGTCGAATCTCAAACGATCAGCATCAACATAAGAACCCTTCTGCTCTACGTGATCACCAAGTACGGAACGGAGTGCAGCCTGGAGAATATGTGTAGATGTGTGGTTACGACATGTGGAAAGTCTTCTCTCCTTATCTGTCTCTACCTTAACAACATCACCAGCCTTGATAGAACCAGAAATAACCTCGATAGAGTGGAGATACTTAGAAGCTGTATCCTTCTCTACACCAGTTACTACTGCCTCGAGGCTATCGTTTGTGAGCTTACCGTTATCACAAACCTGACCACCCATTGTGGCATAAAGAGTTGTCTTATCAAGAATTACGATTGCCTTATCACCAGCAAATACCTCAGAAGCCATCTGGAGTGCGCCGTCCTCATCAACCTTGAGAACGTACATAACCTTTGCTTCTGTCTCGAACTTCTCATAACCCTCAAAAGTAGTAACAGACTTGTCATTAAGAAGCTCATCTGGGAGCTTGTTACCACCCCAAGCTGTATTGGAAACATTGTCCTTTGTAGCCTGACGTGCTGTCTCCTTCTGAACCTTCATTGCAGCCTTGAAGCCATCCTCGTCTACTGTAAGACCACTATCCTGAGCAATCTCCTTGGTAAGGTCGAGTGGGAATCCGTAAGTATCGTGAAGCTTAAATGCATCCTCACCAGCAAGTACTGTAGAACCACTAGCCTTAGCAGCAGCAATCATGTCGTTAAGAATTGCTGTACCTGCCTCAACTGTACGGAGGAAGTCATCTTCTTCCTTGTTGATAACAGCCATAATCATTGTGTACTTCTGAACGAGCTCAGGATATGCATCCTTATTCTGCTCGATAACAACTTCTGCAATAGAAGCAAGGAACTTACCATTGATGCCAAGGAGCTTACCAAATCTAGCAGCTCTTCTCATGAGACGACGGAGAACGTAACCAGCACCTGAGTTAGATGGGAGTACACCATCAGAAATCATCATTGTGGAAGAACGCATGTGGTCTGTGATAACACGGATAGCAACATCATCCTTAGCGTTAGCGCCGTATGTCTTGCCAGCCTTCTCACAAACAGCATCAAGAATTCTTCTTACTGTATCTACCTCGAAGAGGTTATCAACGCCCTGCATTACGCAAGCAAATCTCTCAAGTCCTCCACCTGTA
>JAKSRH010000044.1 GCA_024403675.1 Saccharofermentans sp.
ATGCTGGTGGAGAGCTCGTAATCGATTATGATGCGATGCAGGTATATATTAATGGCGAGAGCTGTGATTTGACATCCAACGAGTTTAAGCTTGTTCAGTATCTCGAGCAGAATGCTGGTAGAGTATGTTCCAGAGATGAGCTTTTGAGTAAAGTTTGGAATTATGCTTTTTCTGGTGACGTAAGAACTGTTGATGTTACAGTTAGAAGAACTAGAAAGAAGATTGAACCTAACCAGCCAAAGTACAAGTATATTCTTACTCGTCGTGGCTCCGGATATTATTTCCCTAAGGATTTAACATAATTCAGAGGTAATTATGCTTATTAAAATCTCTGAGATTGTTGCTAACAATACGGCGCTATGCGTCGTATTTGTGTTGTTACTAGTTTTAATTGCATTAGCTGTAGGATACGTTATTGGAAATCATCTTCTTAATAAGAAATTAGATGATGATATTCATGATGTTATAGAACAGTTAAGATATGATGGTGCGGTTAGAACATCTGTAATTGATAATGTTAATCTTGGCGTTATCGCGTATAACAAAACAGGATTAATTTATAGTAATTCGACTATAAACGAACTCGAAGATTTTCTTGGAGAAAATAAAAAAATCCCTGAAAGTATTGATTCATTTCTCGATACATATGATAAGAAGAATCATTTAAAGTCTTCTTATTTACTCAATTACGAAAATAATGACAGTACGGTAAGAGCAAACTATGTAAATGGTAAGCATATTTATGAAATCAAAGTAATTCAGCACATATCTGATTCTGGCAAATTAGATATCGTAATCGTAGATGACATTACTCAAATTAAAGATGATGAGAGAAGACAAAGAGATTTGGCTGCTAATGTATCTCATGAACTTAAAACTCCGCTTACAGTTATTAGAGCTTCGGAATTTTTTGTAAATCAGATCACACCTGATACCATGCCTTCCTATGAAGAAATAAAAAAATGGGGCAATAGAATTGTTACTAATGCAGTTAGAATGCAAGATATTGTTCAGGACTTCCTTATTTTGTCCATGTGTTCTCAAAGTGTTCAGATGACAATAATTGACATCGGAGAGGCAATAAATAAGGCAGTATCTAATCTTTCAGACTATCCTGGTAGAGATGCTGTAGAGATTGTTGTCCCTCAAAATATGTATTATCCATTAGTTTATGGAAATTCAAATCTTATTATGAGAGTAATAATTAATCTTCTTACTAATGCTGTAAAGTATATTAATTATGAGGGTAAATCTGACAAAAATATAATCACAATAAAAGTAGTAGAAATTGGTGATAGAATCGGAATCCAGGTTAACGATAACGGACGAGGTATCCCTAAGAGCGATATTGAACACTTATTTGAGAGATTCTATCGAGTTGATAACTCAGGTTCTAGAGATGTAGGCGGAACAGGTATCGGATTATCAATTGCTAAAGATGTAGCAGGAATGCATGACGGTACGATTAATGTAACTTCTGAATTAGGCAGCGGTTCTTCCTTTACACTTGTAATACCTCAAGCATCTGGAGTATTTAAGAGCATTTATGATGATGCTGTTACTGGTATCGTTAGTGAAGATCCATATTACCGTAACGCAGCTGATTTTATGGCAGTTCAGACAGTAGAGGCAGTGCGTTCTATGGGTTATGATGATGCTTTAGAAGAAGCAGAAAAATACGAAAAGACACCACCTGAGGAGAGAAGCTCACACGATAAGTCACTTGCTGCACTTCTTCTTAAAGTCGGACAAGAAAGATACCTTGAACTGGTTGATGAGTTAACATATATCGAACCAGATGATATGGACGATTTTGAAGAAGAGTTCGATGACGCTGGTATCGAAGACGATGATGAATTCGAAGTATATGCAACTAATAGTACAGATAAGACTGAACAAGTTGAAGAAATTCCTGAGCAGAAGAGCTCTATTGAAGATGAAGAATTGAAGAAACAGCAGAAGGCAGAAGCAAGAGCAATTCTTACACAGTCAATTCTTCCTCGTGCAAATGCAGCTTCAAAGGATATTTCGAAAGAAAATAGTAATAAAAATGAAAAGGTTACTATACATCCAAAATCAAGCAATAAAATGTATAATAGTAATGATATGAAGGACAATGAGGGAGCTGTCGCTTCAACAGGGGAGCAAGAACATCAGTCAGCGGTAAGACAGGTTCTTGAGACTTCAGTTCCACTTCCGTCCGTAAATAACGACACAAAGGGGAATTAAATGAGCCCATATTCTTATAAAATCAACGGAGGCCACAAGCTTTGTGGTGATGTTAATATCAGCGGAAGTAAGAATGCTGTACTCGGCGTTCTTGCTGCTGCTATGATGATTGATGGAGTTTGCAATCTTGAGAATGTACCTGATATTTCTGACGTACATGTCATGATTGAATTATGTCAGACTCTTGGTGCTACTATTGAGACAGAAAAGGCACCAGAAGGTTCTCTTACTCTCCATATTGATCCAAGAACTATTAATACATATAAGGCTACAGGCGCAGCTGTATCCAAAATCAGAGCATCTTATTATTTGCTTGGTGCTCTTCTTGCAAGAGAAGGAAAAGCGTCTCTTAGAATGCCAGGTGGCTGTAACTTTGGACAGCGTCCTATCGATTTGCATCTTAAGGCGTTTAAGGCAATGGGTGCAAAGGGTGCAAACCCAGAAAATCTCAATGATGGAATTATTACTTTGGAAGCAAGCCCACTTAAGGGTGCCAAGGTATTCTTTGATATTGTTAGTGTAGGTGCGACTATTAATGTAATGCTTGCAGCTACAAAAGCACAGGGTAAGACAGTTATTACCAACGCGGCTAAGGAGCCACATATTGTAGATGTTGCTAACTTCCTTAACTCAATGGGCGCTAAGATTAAAGGTGCTGGTACAGATACAATTAGTATTCAGGGTGTTCCAGTACTTCCTGGTAACTTCTCTTATTCAATCATTCCTGATCAGATTGAAGCGGGAACTTATATGATTGCTGCTGCTGTTACAGGTGGTGATGTTACTATCCACAATGTAATTCCTACACATATGGAGCCACTTTCCGCTAAGATGCGTGAGATGGGTTACATTGTAGATGAGGACGATGATAGCATTCGTGTCTGCAAGGAAGAGGATGCTGAGATTACAGGTACAAATATCAAGACAATGCCTTATCCTGGATTCCCAACTGATTTGCAGCCTCAGGCCGTAGTACTTATGTGCTTAGCAGATGGTATGAGCAAGATGCATGAGAATGTATGGCAGAACCGTTTCCAGTACATCCCAGAGCTTCTTAGAATGGGTGCAGATATTAATGTATTTGATAGAATTGCTCTCGTTGAAGGAATAAAGAAATTTAGAGGTGCTACTGTAACTGCTACTGATCTTCGTGCCGGTGCTGCCTTGGTATGTGCTGCACTTGCTGCAGAGGGCACAAGCTATGTAACTAATGCTAAGAAGATTGATCGAGGATATGAGCATATTGTAGACAAGCTTCGTTCTCTCGGTGCTGATATTGATAGAACTGAGGAAGTTTATTACGAGCAGGACGAGGAAGCATAATGTCAAAGTTTGAGCTGATTCCGCTTTTTAGCGGCTCAAGCGGCAACTCCACATTAATTAGAGCCGGAAACAATTTAATTCTTGTTGATATAGGAAAAAGCTGTAAGCAACTTCTTTTAGCTCTTAATGAGATTGGTGTAGATCCCACAGAAATAGATGCTATTTTTTTGACACACTCACATTCAGATCATATTGCTGGTCTGGATGTTTTTGCACGTAAATTTCCAGTTAATATCTATGCCACATATGAGGTACATCATTACCTTACATCGCATTACCCTAAGCCTCATCCTTTGTCCCCATCAATTGAGGTGAGATATGGTGAGAGCGTTATTCTTAATGATGGATTTGCAGTAACTGTTTGCGCTACACCACATGATTCGCATGGATCTGTTTGCTACCGTTTCACATATGAGGATAAGTCTTGCATGATAATGACTGATTTGGGACATGTAACAGACGACATCAAAGAAATGGCATATGGTGTGGATGGGATTTTGATAGAGGCTAATTACGATTCCGAGATGCTTACTTATGGTCCATATCCAATAGAACTTAAGGCTAGAATAGCAGGTAAATATGGGCATTTAAGTAATGATAACTGCGCCGAGATGATGCATGAGTTAATAGGTAAAGGCACAAAGAATTTTATTTTGGGACATTTATCCGAGAATAACAACACTCATGAAAAAGCATATGAGACGGTAACAGATTACCTTGCTAGTATGGGCTTGACCGCTGGAGATGACTACAAGGTGGTTGTTGCAGAAAGACACAGACCTACGAAGGGATTGGTGCTTTAAGATGAAGGTAAAGATAATTTGCCCAGGAAAAATAAGAGAAAAATGGCTCTTAGGTGGTATAGATGAGTATAGTAAAAGACTATCTAAATACACTAATCTTGAAATCATCGAGGTAGCAGATGCTCCAGATTCAATCCCTTGCGCTAAAGCATTAGAAGAAGAGGGAGCAAGAGTATTGGCAAAAATTAATCCACAAGATGTGGTGTGGGTTATGGACCTTCATGGTAAGCTTATGACCTCTGAAGAGATATCGGAGGCACTTATCAAAGATATCGAAAAAGGTGGATCCGCTTTAACCGTAGTTATTGGTGGTAGTAACGGACTTTCACCAGAACTCGTAAAGAGAGCTAACCGTAGAATTTGTCTGGGAAATATCACTTTGACACATCAGATGACTAGATTAATACTTTTGGAACAAATTTATCGAGGCTTTAAAATCGCAAATGGTGAAAAGTACCACAAGTAAGCGGTTTGACAATAGGTATAAGGGTATATATAATAGGGAACGTTGATTTCTTTAGTGCGCTAAAGAGAAACAAAAAAACCTAACAAGGAGGAAGAATAATATGGGAAACAAATTTTACACACCAGACGGCTTCTGTGACACACTTCCTGAAGTATGTGCGTTCAAAAAAGAAGCAGAGAGCAGAATAAGAAGGTTATTCGGACTCCATGGATATACAGAAATTGAGACTCCAGGTGTAGAGTACGGCGATATTTATACAAAGACTGACTTTGTACCAGAGGAGGAACTTTATAAATTCACAGACCACAAGGGAAGACTTCTTTGTGCTCGTTATGATGGAACAGTTCCTGCTGCAAGATTTGCTGCAACTGTATATAAGAATGAGTCATTGCCACTTCGACTTTCTTATATTGAGAACATGTATCGTTTTAATCAGAGTGGTGGTGGTAAGCAGAGTGAGTTCACTCAGGCTGGTATTGAGCTTATGGGTGTAGCTGGTTCTGATGCAGATGCAGAGGTTATTGCACTTGCGATTAAGACAATCATCGAGACAGGTATCGATGATCTTCAGATTAGTATCGGCCAGGTTAAGCTTTTTAAGGGAATTATTAATCAGCTTGGCATTAATGACGAGGATGCGCAGTTTATCTATAACGCTATCGAGTCAAAGGATTCAGTTGCACTTGAGAAGGTTGCTACAAAGCTTGGCTTAAGTGATGATGATAAGCAGACACTTCTTATGCTTCCTGAGGGACAGGGTACTTACGATATTATTGATGCATTTAGAAGCAGAGTAACAGACCTTGAGGCTATTTCCGCTCTTGATAATATGAAGGAAATCCTTGACGTTATGGATGAGTACGGTTACCTCAAGTATGTGTCTGTTGACCCAGGACTTTTAAGCGGCGCAGATTACTATACAGGTGTAATTTTTAAGGGTTATACATACGAGGTTGGATTTCCTATCGTAAGTGGTGGAAGATATGATAATGCTGTTGGTGTTTTCGGCCGTGACATGGAGTGTGTAGGATTCTCACTTAGCCTTTCACTTGCTATCACAGCTATTATGAGACAGGGTGCAGAACTTGAGACTGTAGCAGCAGACGCAATTATTGGTTATGATTCCTCTGTTAAGGGTGCAAGAGCAGCGGCTCTTTCCATGGCAGAAGGAATGAGACTTGAGGGAACATCCGTAATTCTTGATACAACATTTAATACAGCTGAAGAGCTAGATAGCTATGCAGATGCTAATAACATTTCAGCATGTTTCTTTATTGATACTGTAGAGGAGGGTCAGAACTAATGCTTACTATTGCTTTATCTAAGGGTAGACTTGCAGAGCAGGCTATTGAGCTTCTCGAGAAGGCTGGTTATGACTGTACTGCAGCAAAGGAAAAATCCAGAAAGCTTATTCTTGAAGATCCAAGTACAGGACTTCGTTTTATTCTCGCAAAGCCAACAGATGTTCCTACATATGTAGAATATGGTGCAGCTGATCTTGGTGTTGTAGGTAAGGATACACTTCTCGAGGCTGGCAGACAGCTTTATGAGGTGATTGACCTCGGCTTTGGAAAGTGCAGACTTTGTGTTGCTGGTCCAAAGAATCTTAAGGATGGAAAGTTTGATTTAATTCCTAATAAGAGAATTGCTACAAAGTATCCTAATATCACAAGATCTTACTTTGAGGGAATTAAGAAGGAAAGCGTAGAGATTATTAAGCTTAATGGTTCTATCGAGCTTGCTCCACTTATTGGTCTTGCAGATGTTATCGTAGATATTGTTGAATCCGGAAGAACACTTATTGAGAATGATCTCGACGTTATAGAGACTGTTGCTGATAATATTTCTGCACGTGTTGTAGTAAATAGGGTTTCTATGAAGATGAAGTCTGAAGAGATTCGTCCAATGATTGAAAAGCTCAAGGTTCAGGTAGACATCATGAACAAAGAGAAAGAGCAGTAAAGAGGCAGTATATGAAATGCAAATTAGTTAAAGGCAACAAGGAAAATCTTAAGGAGCTTTGTGGTAAACTTGGCGCTAGAGGCAAGATGGACCTTGGTCCTATTATTGATACAGTTAATGGAGTTCTTGATGATATCAAGACAAATGGCGATGAGGCAGTACTTAAGTACACAAAGATGTTCGATAAGGCTGAACTTACTCCAGCTACAATGAAGGTTTCCCAGGAGGAAATCGAAGCTGGTTTCAAGGCAGTTGATCCAGAGCTTCTCGAGGTAATGAAGAAAGCTGCTGCTAACATTCGTGCTTTCCACGAGAAGCAGAAGGAAGAAGGCTTCATGATGGAAGTTGGTAAAGGTGCTCAGGTTGGTGTAAAGGTTAGACCAATCGGAGTAGCCGGCGTATATGTTCCTGGTGGTACTGCACCACTTCCTTCCACAGTTCTTATGGACGTTATTCCTGCTTCAGTTGCAGGTGTTCCAAGAATTGTATTCTGTACACCACCACAGAAGGATGGCACTATCGCGCCTGTTATCCTTGCTGCTGCTACTATTGCTGGTGCTACAGAGATTTATAAGGTCGGAGGCGCTCAAGCTATCGCTGCTATGGCTTATGGTACTGAGACAATTCCACGTGTAGATAAGATTTGTGGTCCTGGTAACATCTATGTTAATACAGCTAAGAGACTTGTATTTGGTCAGGTTGATATTGATATGTTTGCTGGTCCTTCAGAAATTTTGATTATTGCCGACGATTCTGCTAACCCAGAGTTCGTTGCTGCTGATATGCTTTCTCAGGCTGAGCACGACCGTATTGCTTCTGCTATCGTTCTTACAACTTCTGAGAAGCTTGCTAACGAAGTTCTTGAGGCAGTAGATAGACGTTCTGAGGAAGCCGCTCGTAATGAGATTCTTGCATCTTCTCTTGAGAATTATTGCTCTATCATTGTATGTGATGATTTGGATACTGCAATTGATTTCTCAGAGGAAATTGCTCCTGAGCACCTTGAGCTTGTAGTAAGTAATCCAGATGAGGTTCTCTCCAAGATTAATAATGCTGGTGCAGTATTCCTTGGAAGTTATTCACCAGAACCTTTGGGAGATTATTTTGCTGGCCCTAACCACACACTTCCAACATCTGGTACAGCACGTTTCTTCTCACCACTTAATACAGGTGACTTCTATAAGAAGATGAGCGTAATTAACTATAATGAAGAATCTTTGCGTGAAGTATATGAGGATGTTGCAAAGTTCGCAGATAGCGAAGGACTTACATGTCACGCTGCATCCATCAGAACAAGATTCGAGAAATAAGAGGAAATAAAGATGAGTAAATATTGGAATATAAAGACTCAGGGTATTGAACCTTACGTTGCTGGTGAGCAGCCTAAGGACGGCCAGAGAGTTATAAAACTCAATACTAATGAGAATCCATATGCGCCATCTCCTGCAATTAAGGAAGTATTGAAGAATTTTGATATTGATACTTTAAGACTATATCCAGATACTAATTCAACCGTGTTTATTGACGCGGTTGCTTCCGTTTATGGGGTATCTAGAGAGAATGTCTTTGCAGGTAATGGTTCTGATGAGGTTCTTGCTATTTGTTGGCAGGCTCTTTTTGAAAAGATGGGCAACACTGATAAAAAGGTGTTGATGCCAGATATTAGTTATAGCTTTTATCCTGTATATTCTTCATTTTATGATGTAGCACCTGAAAAGGTACCACTTCGTGATGGTTTTACAGTAAATTCTGACGATTATTGTGGCAAGGAGTGTGCTGGTATTGCTATAGCTAACCCTAATGCTCCTACATCTAAAGCAATTACACTTGAGGATATCGAGAAGATTTTGAAGGCTAATCCAGATGTA
Organism: Saccharofermentans sp.; assembly: GCA_024403675.1. Taxonomy (GTDB): domain Bacteria; phylum Bacillota; class Clostridia; order Saccharofermentanales; family Saccharofermentanaceae; genus Saccharofermentans. The sequence continues at coordinate 8,652 of JAKSRH010000044.1, forward strand.
CCTGTAATTATTGATGAGGCTTATGCTGCATATGCAGAAGGATATGAGTCTGCTGCTACTCTAATTGGTAAGTATAAGAATCTCGTCGTAGTAAGAACTATGTCCAAGTCTTATGGTTTGGCAGGTATTAGACTTGGCTATGCAATTGCTGATGAGGAAATTATCACAGGTCTTCGAAAGGTAAGAGATTCTTTTAATTCTTATCCAGTGGACAGACTCACACAGCAGATTGGTGCTGCTGCAATGCTTGATCGCGAGAACTTTGAAAAGAACAGACTTGCAGTTATTAAAACTAGAAAGTTTATTACTGAAGAACTTCGTAAAGTTGGATTTGATATTCCTGATTCTTCAGCTAACTTTATTTTTGCTAAGCCACCAAAGACTATTACAGCAGAAACCCTCTACAAAAACCTTAAAGCAAAAGGTATACTTGTAAGGTATTTTAATAAGCCAGTTATAAATGAGTATTTACGAATTACAATTGGCACCGATGAGGAAATGCGTGAGTTCCTCGAGGCGGTATTGAAGGAGATCTGATATGGCAAGAACAGCTGCTATTAAGAGAACAACAGGTGAGACAGATATCGACGTTAAGATTGATATCGACGGCACAGGTAAAAGTAATATCGATACAGGTATCGGTTTCTTTGATCACATGCTTACAGCTCTTTCTAAGCATTCTGGCATGGATTTAGATGTTACTTGTAAGGGTGATTTAGTAGTTGATGCTCACCACTCTGTTGAGGATGTTGGAATTGCAATTGGTATGGCATTTGCCGAGGCTATTGGTGATAAGAAGGGTATCGTTCGTTACGGTAGTGCAAGATGTCCTCTTGATGAGGCTTTGGGTGATGCCGTAGTTGATATTTCTGGCAGACCATTTATCGTATTTAATGCCGAGTTTACTGCTGATAAGTGTGGAGAGATGGATACACAGCTTTTCGAAGAATTTTTCCGTTCCTTTGCATTTAACGCAGGTATTACACTACATATCGCAGCACCTTATGGTTTAAATGACCACCACAAGGCAGAGGCTATGTTCAAGTCCTTGGCGCGTGCAATCCGTCAGGCAGCTGCAATTGATGAGAGATTTAAGGACCAGGTTATTTCAACCAAGGGTGTCCTTTGATTATAGGAGGTAAAGACATATGATGATTAAAGATACAGATTTTATTACAGAAGTACCTGTATTTATTAAGGGTAAGGTTAGAAACGTTTATGACTTGGGTGATTCCCTCCTTATGATCGTTACAGACAGAATTTCAGCTTTTGATGTAGTTTTTGATGAGCTAATTCCTAATAAGGGTAAGGTTCTCTCTTCTATTTCTGCTTTCTGGTTTGATTTCACAAAGGACATTATTCCTAACCATGTAATCACAACAGATCCTAAGGAATATCCAATGGGTCTTGATAAGTATGCAGCTGAGCTCGAGGGTAGATCAATGCTCGTTAAGAAGGTTAATATGCTCCCAGCTGAGTGCATCGTAAGAGGTTACCTCGAGGGTTCTGCTCTTAAGGAGTACAAGGCTAACGGCACTGTTGGTGGTATCAAGATGCCAGAGGGAATGCGTCAGGGCGACAAGCTCCCTGAGCCTCTTTTCACACCTTCTACAAAGGAAGAGACTGGCCATGATATCAACATCACTTATGATCAGCTTAAGGAAATCCTTGGCGAGGAAGATGCAGTTGCACTTCACGATGCTGCAATCGCTCTTTATAACAAGGTTTCTGAGTATGCTCTTACAAAGGGTCTTATTCTCGCTGATACAAAGTTCGAGTTTGGTAAGATTGATGGCAAGCTCGTAGTAGCTGATGAGATGTTCACACCTGATTCTTCTAGATTCTGGGATGCATCTGATTATGAGCCAGGTCGCGCACAGAAGAGCTTTGATAAGCAGTATCTCCGTGAGTGGCTTGAGACACTTGACTGGGATAAGACTTACCCAGCTCCAACACTTCCTGAGGAAGTTATCAACAAGACAGCTGAGAAGTACGCTGAGTGCTACTCAAGACTTACAGGTAAGGAAAACTAATTAATGATCGCAATTGTCGATTACGGAATGGGTAATCTAGCTTCTGTTAGCAAGGCCCTGATTTACATAAAAGAAGAAGTAATAATTACTAATGATAAGGACGTCATCAGAAATGCTGACGGCCTTATTGTTCCTGGAGTTGGTGCGTATGGTCCTGCAATGGAGGCGCTAAAGGCTCATGATTTGGTTGACTGTATAAGAGAATTTGCAGCTTCAGGTAAGCCAGTATTAGGTATTTGTCTTGGAATGCAGCTTTTTCTTGACGCTTCTGAAGAGGGTGCACCAGAAGGTGAATTGATTGAAGGCTTGGGATTAATTCCAGGTGTTTGTCGTAAGTTCCCTTCAGACAAAACAGTTGACCAAGGACTTAAGGTTCCTCAGATGGGATGGAATAAATTGGTTGATGTTAGTGGCTCTATTTTGAAGGCTGATGACTATGTTTATTTTGTTCACTCATTCTATTGTGATGTTAATGATAGTAGTGATGTAGCTGCATATGCAGAATATGGTATTAAGTATCCTTGCGCAATTGAGAGAAATAATATTTTTGCAACACAGTTCCACCCTGAAAAGAGTGGTGTAGCAGGACTTCATATCTTGGAGAAATTTGCTAGGAGGGCTAATAAATGAATATCTATCCAGCAGTTGATCTTTTAGGAGGCAAGTGCGTAAGACTTAAGCAGGGTAAGTACGATCAGGTTACTGTTTATAATGATGACCCTATTGCGCAGGCATTCCAGTTTAAGGAGGCAGGTGCTAAGTGGATTCACGTAGTTGACCTTGATGCTGCTAAGTCTGGTATTCCTACTAATCATGAGATTATTAAGAGAATTTCCATTGAGACAGGCCTTATGGTAGATACTGGTGGCGGAATTCGTAATATGGATACACTTAGAAGATGGATTGAAGATTATGGCGTATCTCGTTGCGTAATTGGAACATCTGCTATTAAGGATCGCAAGTTCACAGAGGAAGCTTTGAAGCTTTATGGTGATAAGATTGCCATCGGTATTGATGCTCATGATGGTGAGGTTGCTGTTGATGGATGGACTGCTGGTTCTGGTGTAAAGGCGGTTGATTTCGCACTTACTATGAAGTCTATTGGTGCGCAGACAGTTGTTTTCACAGATATTAGTAGAGATGGCATGCTTACAGGACCTGCTTTCGAGTCCACTAAGGAACTCGTTGACGTTACTGGTCTTAACGTAGTTGCTTCCGGCGGAATCGGTTCAGATGAAGATATTATGTATATTAAAGGCAGTGGCTGCGAAGGTGTTATCGTAGGTAAGGCTATCTATGAGGGAAGGGTGGATCTTAAGAAATGCTTACAAAGCGTATAATTCCTTGCCTTGATGTAAAAGATGGCCGCGTAGTTAAGGGCGTAAACTTTGTATCATTAAGAGATGCTGGTGACCCAGTAGAGTGTGCAAAGCAGTATAACCTTTCAGGCGCAGACGAGCTTGTATTCCTTGATATTACAGCTACACTTGAGGCGCGTGATACAGTTATCGATATGGTTAACCGTGTTGCGGATGAGATTTTTATCCCATTTACTGTAGGTGGCGGTATTCGTACAGTTGATGATATCAGAGCTATTCTTAATGCTGGTGCAGATAAGGTATCACTTAATTCAGCTGCGGTAAAAAATCCTGATTTTGTAAGGGAAGCTTCCGAAAAGTTTGGTGCGCAGTGTATTGTAGTTGCTATTGATGTAAAAAGAAGAGAAGGCCGCGAGAATGAATTCCCATCAGGATGGGAAGTGGTTATCGCAGGTGGTACAAAGCCAACAGGTATAGATGCACTTTGGTGGGCAAAGAAAGTTGTCGAGCTTGGTTGTGGTGAAATTCTTCTTACATCTATGGATAAGGACGGAACCAAGAGTGGTTTTGATAATGTAATTACTTCAATGATTGCTGATAGTGTTCCAGTTCCAGTTATCGCTTCAGGTGGAGCAGGTAAGATGGAAGATTTCTATGATGGAATCGTTGATGGCAAGGCTGATGCAGTTCTTGCAGCAAGTCTTTTCCATTTTGGAGAGATTAAAATTTCTGATCTTAAGAATTACCTTGCTGATAAAGGAATTCCTGTTAGAAGAATTCCAAGAGAGCTTGATATGTGGGCTCACATGAAAAAGAATAATGATGGCATGGTTCCAGCTATTACTATTGATAGTGTTACAGGTGAAGTTCTTATGATGGCATATATGAACTATGAGGCATTTGAACTTACTTGCAAGACAGGATATATGCATTACTATTCTCGTTCTAGAAACAAATTGTGGAAAAAAGGTGAGGAGTCCGGTCACTTACAGAAAGTAATCGAAGGACGAATTGATTGCGATAAAGATACACTTTTGTATAAGGTAGAACAGACAGGCGCAGCTTGTCATACAGGAAACAAGTCATGTTTTTATACGCTCATAGATGAATGGGATGTAGATATAAAGGAGTAAACGTATGGATATTATTAAAGAACTTTATAGTGTAGTAATTGATAGAAAGAATAATCCTGAAGAGGGTTCTTACACAAATTATCTTCTTAACAAAGGAACAGAGAAGATTGCTAAGAAGGTTGGCGAGGAAGCAGTAGAGACTGCAATCGCTGCAGCAAAGAAGAATAAGCAGGAAGTTATTGGTGAGATTGGTGACGTTGTTTACCACATGCTCGTTCTTATGGCAGACCTTGATATATCTCTCGAGGATGTTGAAAAAGAACTTAGATCTAGAAGATAATTTTCTTCGTTGACATAGTGTCACCACCCGTGGTAGAATAGCGAAGCTAAAACCCGTAGAGGTCTATTTTTTTTGCGTTGAAAAACACTTAAGAAAAGGCTTCATATAAATGGAGGAATCGAGAAATGGCAAAGGCAAGTGCACGTGATAAGCTCACACTCGCATGCGAAGAGTGCAAGCAGAGAAACTATCAGACATATAAGAATAAGAAGAACAATTCTGAGCGCCTTGAGCTCAAGAAGTATTGTCCTTTCTGCCGTAAGCACACAGCTCACAAGGAAACTAAGTAATTAGCGATTCACAAAGAGGTACTAAGAATGGCTGACAAGAACAAGAAGCTTAATATTTTCCAGCGTTTTGGAAAAGGCTTTAAGGGTGTTATCTCCGAGCTTAAGAAGGTTGTTTGGCCTTCTAAGGAAAAGCTTAAGAATACATCTGCCGTAGTACTCGTTGTTATTTTATTCTTCGCTATTTTACTTACAATCATTGGCGAAGGCGGTAGATGGGTTCTCGACAAGGTTGGATTTTACGATCAGGTTGAGACTACAGTAACTACTGCTGTAACAGAGAGTTCTTCACAGGAGGCGTAAATGGCTGCAGAGAATGAAGCTAAGTGGTATGTAGTACACACATACTCCGGCTACGAGAATAAGGTTAAGAGCCTTCTCGAGAAGACAGTCGAGAAGCGCGGAATGCAGGACATTATTCAGGAGATTTCTGTTCCAACTGAGGATATCGTCGAGATTAAGGACGGTAAGAAGAAGGTTGTTGCAAGAAAGAAGTACCCTGGATATGTATTTATCAAGTTTGTAAGTAACTTCGAGAACCTTAAGGATAAGGAAGAGCCATCCACTTCTGATAAGGAGCTTTGGTACCTTATTCGTAATACAAGAGGTGTTACAGGATTCGTATCTACAAATCCTAACAAGCCTCTTCCTATCACAGATAGTGATCTTGTAGCAATGGGTATTGCTACTGATTGGGTACCTGAGGTAGATTACGTTGTCGGAGATACAATCAGAGTTATCACTGGACCATTCGCAGATAGTATTTGCGTGGTTGAGGAGATGAACTATGAAAAGCAGCAGGTTAAGGTTCGTATCGCAATGTTCGGACGTGAGACACCTGTATATCTTGACTTTACACAAGTTGAGAGAATCTAATAAGACTACATAAGCCTACGGGCTTTGGTAGATAAAAAACTATATTTTATAGGGAGGTGGCCAATATGGCTAAGAAAGTCACAGGTTATATTAAGTTACAGATACCTGCAGGCAAAGCAACACCAGCGCCACCGGTAGGACCAGCTCTTGGACAGCACGGTGTTAATATCGCGCAGTTCGTAAAAGAGTTTAATGAGAGAACAGCGAAGGATGCAGGACTTA
>JAKSRH010000045.1 GCA_024403675.1 Saccharofermentans sp.
ATAACGCATATAAAAACCCCCTTTACTGGATGTCCAGTAAAGGGGGTACATATCAAAGTGGCCGTCCTGTTTTTATGTTTAAATTAATCGATTATTAGTCCTGATTCTCGAGCTCTACAAGTCTCTCACAGGAATAAATCTGACGAAGCTTTGGCTTCTCGATTTTACCTGTGGCATTACGAAGAACAGGAGCAAAGATAATCTTACGAGGTCTCTTATAACGAGGCATTCCGTTATTAAACTCGTTAACTTCTTCTTCTGTAAGAGTCATTCCTTCCTTAACTTCTACGATAGCACCAGCAATCTCACCAAGTCTCTTATCAGCAAATCCGATTACTGCAACGTCCTTAATCTTGTCGTGCTTACGCATGAAGTCCTCAATCTCTACAGGATAAAGATTCTCACCACCACATACGATAACATCCTTCTTACGGTCAACAAGGAAAATAAATCCATCCTCATCTTCCTTAGCAACATCACCTGTGAGAAGCCATCCATCTTTGAGGCATGCAGCAGTTGCTTCTTCATTCTTATAGTAGCAATCCATCACACCTGGACCCTTAACGCAAAGCTCGCCAGCTTCTCCCTTTGCAACAGTGTTACCCTGATCATCGATAATCTTAACTTCCCATCCATAACCTGGAATTCCGATAGCACCAACCTTATGAACGTTCTCTACGCCAAGATGCACACAACCAGGTCCGATAGACTCAGATAGGCCATAGTTTGTATCATACTGATGCTTAGGGAAATACTCGAGCCATCTCTTAATAAGTGACTTTGGTACAGGCTGAGCACCGATATGCATAAGTCTCCACTGATCAAGGCTATAGTCTTCAATTTTAATATCACCACGATCCAATGCATCAAGGATATCCTGAGCCCAAGGTACTAAGAGCCATACAATTGTACAGTGCTCGTTAGAAACTGCATCCATAATGTACTTAGGCTTTGTTCCCTTAAGAAGTACTGCAGGAGAAGCAGATACTAAGCTACCCATCCAGTGCATCTTTGCACCTGTGTGATAAAGAGGTGGAATGCAAAGGAAACAATCATCACGACCCTGAGAATGGTGATTCTGCTCTACAGCAGCTGCATGCATAAGACTTCTGTGCTTATGCAAAATCGCCTTAGGAAAACCAGTTGTACCAGAACTAAAGTAGATAGCACCATATTCATCATCTGTAATCGCAATATTTGGAGCGTCACCAGAGTAATCAGCAACAAGATCACGATAGTTTTCTGCAAATGTTGGACATGCATCACCACCTACATAAATAAGAAGGCGGTTCTTGGAAAGCTCTTCTTCTACCTGCTCGATACGACCGATAAACTCAGGTCCAAAGAAAAGAATATCGAGATCAGCTAATTCAGCGCAATACATAATCTCATCAGCTGCATATCTGAAGTTAAAAGGAACTGCAATAGCACCCGTCTTCAAAATACCAAAATAGATTGGAAGCCACTCAAGGCAGTTCATCATAAGAATGCCAATCTTATTACCCTTCTTAATGCCTCTGCTTAAAAGCATGTTGGCAAGACGGTTAGCCTTCTCATCAAAAACTTTCCATGTAATTTCGCGTCTATATGCCTGCTTCTGTGTAGGCTGAATAAGCTCATACTCTTTCCATGTAATACGGCCTGTCTCCTGCTGCTCAGGATTAAGCTCAACAAGAGCAACCTCATCACCATAAAGCTTGGCATTTCTTTCCAAATATTCAAAAAGTGGCATAGGTAAATCACCTCATAAATTTATTTTAACAACCTTTAAAAGTCTAACACACTAAGCTAAGGAATTCACTTGAATCTGTTTTTACTTTTCGTGGATTTTCTTGCCTGAAATATGTTCAATATCAATACAAACCATTTGCACCGCTCTGAAATCTTTGCTGATTTCTTCGTCTGCTTCTTCTTCAGTTGGATAATACTTCATGGCAAACTTCTTAATCTTTTCAAGTGCGATTTTCTCATCTTCCACAAGACTTGCTCTGCCAAAAACCACGCAAGATGACACACGATAAGCCCAGTCACCTTCATCTTTGTAGCCATCATCCCAAGTAGTAAAACACACCTTGTTATTCTTCTTCATTGACTCAATCTTGTGGCCAACTCTAGAACTATGAAAATAAATCTTATTCTCATCTTCTTCATAATAAAAATTAACAGGAACAGTATATGGATAACCGTCATCTCCATTAACACTGAGAGCTGCTCTCATGTTATTTTTCAAAAGCGCCTTAGCGTCCTGCTCAGGTATAGCTCTTTTTACTCGTCTCATCTCTCGGAACATACAAATAATCTCCATCAAATAAAATAGCGAGGCTCATCTGAACCTCGCTAATAATTATAATTCATGTGAATAAATTAAGCAGTAACAATCTTAGAAGCGTCACCGAGATTATGTCTTTCTACAGCCTCTTCTCTCATCTTATACTTGAGAATCTTACCTGCAGCATTCATTGGGAATGAATCTACAAAGTCTACATATCTTGGGCACTTATGCTTAGCCATATGAGCAAGACAGAACTCCTTAATCTCCTCTACAGTAGCTTCTACACCTGGCTTAAGAATAATACAAGCATCAACTTCCTCACCATAATCCTTATCAGGAACACCGATAACCTGAACGTCCTGTACCTTTGGATGTGTATAGAGGAAGTCCTCAATCTCCTTTGGATAGAGGTTCTCACCACCACGGATAATCATATCCTTGATACGACCTGTAATCTTATAATATCCGTCCTCAGGTCTTCTGAGAGCAAGGTCACCAGAATGGAGCCAACCATCCTTATCGATAGCTGCTGCTGTTGCCTCAGGCATCTTATAGTAGCCCTTCATGATGTTATAACCACGAGCACAGAACTCTCCAGGAACACCGTCAGGAAGCTCTTCGCCTGTCTCAGGATCTACAATCTTTGTCTCAACACCAAAGAGAGAAGGACCTACTGTATTAACTCTCTGCTCAATAGTATCTGTTGTCTTACTCATTGTTGTAGCAGGAGATGCCTCTGTCTGACCGTATGTAATAACGATTTCTGGCATATGCATCTTCTCAATAACCTCTTCCATTGTCTTAACAGGACATGGGGAACCAGCCATAATACCTGTTCTCATGTGAGAGAAATCTGTTGTTGGGAAGTTCTCATGACCGAGCATAGCGATGAACATTGTAGGTACACCGTGGAAGCAAGTGATTTTCTCCTGATTGATACATGCGAGACCCTTACGAGGAGAGAATGCAGAAATAGGAGACATTGTAACACCGTGAGTCATGGAAGCTGTCATAGCAAGTACCATACCGAAGCAGTGGAACATTGGAACCTGGATCATCATCTTATCGTTTGTAGAAAGATCCATACAGTCACCGATTGCCTTACCGTTATTTACTACGTTGTAGTGAGTAAGCATTACACCCTTAGGGAATCCTGTAGTACCAGATGTGTACTGCATATTACATACATCGTGCTTATCGATTGTACGACGAATCTTCTCTACCTCAGAGTATGGAACCTCAACGGACTTAGCCATAGCCTGCTCCCAGTTGTAGCAACCTGGCTTATCCTCACCCTTACATACGATAACGTTCTTAAGGAATGGAAGTCTAGCTGCATTAAGCTCACCTGGCTTACTATCCTTAAGCTCTGGACAAATCTCATTAATAATCTGGTTATAATCGATGTCCTTGAACTTATCAATCATAACGAGAGTATGTGTATCAGACTGGCGGAGAATATATTCAATCTCGTGAATTCTGTAAGCTGTATTTACTGTTACGAGTACGCAACCAATCTTTGTAGCAGCCCAGAATGTGAGATACCACTGTGGTACATTAGTGGCCCAGATTGCAATGTGATCACCCTTCTTACAACCCATAGCGAGGAAGGAACGTGCAAGTGTATCAACATCATCACGGAACTCAGCGTATGTTCTAATATAATCAATATCTGGCTCTGTATATCTGAAAGCATACTGATTAGGGAAATTCTCACAAATTCTATCGAGCACATCTGGGAATGTAACATCAATGATTGTCTCCTTAGGCCATGGATAATAACCTGTTCCACGGTTATCTACCTGGAGCTCATGTCTATGACGAATCTTATATGGCTCCATGTATGTAGCAAAGTGAGGAACTACGATTCCTGCATCTGCAATATTTCTTGACCATCTATATACCCACTCAAGAGATACATAACCCTGGTAGTTAATAGCATCAAGAGCTGCAAGACACTCCTTAACTGGCATATCACCAGTACCCATCATCTTGTATTCTACGTTACCTTCAGCACCCATTACTGAGTCCTTAATGTGAGTGTACTTAATAGTTTCACCAAGGTTAGCAACTGTAACTTCTGGAGCCTCACCTGCAAATCTATATGGATGATGCATATCCCAAAGAGCAGCTACCTTTCGGCTATTTACCTCATCGATAACCTTCTTAAGTCTCTTAGTATCACAGTAAACACCATTTGTCTCTACGAGAAGAGTTACATTGTACTGTTCAGCAACTGGAACTAACTTCTTAAGTGTATCTACTACAACAGCATCATCTACTTCTGCCTTTGGCATTGGTTCAAGATCACCAAGAACACGGATGAACTGTGCACCAAGCTTATTAGCAAGCTTTGCATATGCAGTAATCTCATCAATAGCTGCCTTCTGAGTAGCCATGTTATTAACAGGTTCGCCGGATGATAGGCAAGGAATTTCTAGCTTTAGATCCTGTAGCTTCTTTACAGTGGCTTCGATATTCTCATCTGTAAAAGGTGCTGCCTTAACAGAAAAGATATCATTTCCCAAGCCACGAATCTCGATTCCGTTGAATCCGAAATCTTTTGCCATGGAATAGATGTCCTGCCAACTAAAATCAGGACATGCAAGCGTAGAAAAACTAATCTTCATTGTCGGTTTCCTCTTTCTAAAATTTCTTTAATTTTTATGTCAAAACGCCCCGAATGATTCAACACTCGGGGCGCATAACAAACAAGTTTATAAATCTGTTCTATTTTCTAAATAGGCTGTAAATTACTGAGCAGCGTTAGCGGCCTTAGCCATACGAGACTTAGTTCTAGAAGCAGCATTCTTGCTGATATGTCCCTTCTGAGCAGCCTTATCTAGAGCCTTCTGAGCCTTCTTAAGAGCCTCAGCAGCATTATCATTTGCAGCGACGGAAGCCTTTGCATTCTTAAGAACAGTGCGGAGCTCGCTCTTCTTCATCTTGTTAGCAGCAGTCTTCTTCTCAGTAACACTTACGCGCTTGATAGCTGACTTAATATTTGGCATGTCTATTTCCTCCATCGACATTAATTACTTTTTTTTCGAACCGTGTCATTGTATCATGATTACTTTTACTGCGCAATACCTGTTTTTCAGCTTTTTTAGACTTTTTTTACATGCCTACATTCACATTCTGCTTCTTGCTTCTCATAGTCTTAATCGAAGCACCAAATACTTTATGAATCCTAGCATTGTTTTCCAAAAGCGGTTCATACATATTGCCGCTAACTCCAATTGAGAATAAAAACTTCATATACTCAATCATTCTAGAAGAAGCATAATACCCATCCTCAAGAAGTTCAATAAACTTCTCTCTTCCGATAGCTTCAGATGCTGTATTAGTAGCCATAATGATTGTCATAAGATCCTCAAACATTGCATCCGCCACTAATAAATGTCCATTCGATTTAATCCAAGAAGCATACTGATACATACTCACTGCATAATCAGCCACTGTACTTTTAAAGCTGTCACCTTTTGATTTTCCATCCGAATTAACGTTCGAAGAATAATTCTGTTTATGATTATTAGCAGCTGATGCGTTCTGTTCAGTTTTTGTTTCAGGAACGTCGGCATCACCCATTGGAAAAGGAAGGGTTGTTTGATTTTCTTTCATTTCTGTGTTTGTCTGTTCGTCCATAAAAATAACTCCTATTTCAGTTGATATAGGCGGGCCGGCTTGCCTACAAAAAGGTTAGCATCTTTCAAGTCCCTTGTGCCCTATTATTTCCCGACAAATTCCGACAAACCCACGACAATCATCGACAATATTGGCTTTTTTAATGCATCTTCCTTTTAGCCGTGGTACAATAATTTGTTATTTATTATTAATAAAGAGGTATTTTTATGAAGACATTTAACAACATCGCTTTCGCAGCACCTGATATTCTCCTTCCAAGAGAGGACATTGATCTTTCCAAATGGGCTGTAATAGCATGTGACCAATACACATCAGAACCTGAATACTGGAACAGCGTAGAAGCAAATGTTGGAGACGCTCCATCTGCACTTAGAACTGTTCTCCCTGAAGTTTATCTCCCTGTTGAGACACCTGAACAGCAGGAAGCAAGACTTGCTAACATCAAAGCAACTATCGATTCCTATCTTGATAATGGAGTATGGCAGTCTGGCAAGGAAGGTTTCATTGTTCTTGATAGAGCTACACCTATTCACCCTTCCCGTAAGGGTCTTGTAGCAGCATTTGACCTCGAGCAATACAGCTACACTCCTGGTAACACAGCTCTTATCCGTGCTACCGAGGGTACAGTACTTAGCAGAATCCCACCAAGAGTAAAGATTCGTGCTAACGCTAGAGTAGAACTTCCACACATTATGATTCTCATCGACGACCCAGAAGGAACTGTAGTTGAAAAGGCATGGGATGCTACAACTGCTACTAATACTACCCCTTGCTATGACACTGACCTTATGGAAGGTTCTGGTCATATTAAGGGCTATTTCCTTGATAGTACTTCTGAAGTAGCACAGGGCGTGGTTGATGCCCTCACAGCGCTTAAGGGTGACAGCGTTGACAAAATGCTTTTCGCAGTTGGTGATGGTAACCACTCACTCGCATCTGCTAAGGCACACTGGGATAACGTAAAGGCTAACCTCTCTGAGAAAGAACGTCTTACACACCCTGCACGTTATGCACTTGCAGAAATCGTTAACATCCACGACAAAGGCCTCGATTTCGAGCCAATTCACCGTGTTGTATTTGGTATTTCTAGAGATAGCTTTATTGATAAGGCAAAAGAGCATTTCGCACCTTGTGGTCTTTCTGTGTCTGATAAGGCAACAGGTGCAAATCAGGAGTTTATCATCACTTCTCCTGATGGAAATGATCTCTACATGAGCATGGCAAACCCACCTCACTCCCTTGCAGTTGGTTCCGTTCAGATGTTTATCGACGAAATGGGTTACGAGGTTGATTATATCCACGGTGAAGACTCTGTAAGAAAACTTGCTGCTGATACAGCCACTTCTGTTGGTATTCTCATGCCAGATATTAGTAAGCACTCTTTCTTTGACACTATTGCAGCTGAAGGTGTTTTCCCACGTAAGACTTTCTCTATGGGTGAAGCATTTGAAAAGCGTTTCTATCTCGAGGCTAAGAGGATTGACGGATGATTCCTAATTCAGTAACTATTGTCGGTGCAGGACTTTCGGGTCTTGTTTGTGGAATGCGACTTGCCAAGGCAGGATTCAATGTTAGTATCGTCGACGAGCTAACATATCCCGGTGGTCTTTTGGCGAGCACCAGAATCGGCAATGAGTATCTTGAATTGCTCCCACATCATTTACGCAAAACAGATCGTTCTCTTTTAAATCTAATCAAGGAAGAGGGTATTGATGATGGAATCGAGTGGTTTGATTCTCTCTGGTATGGAAGAGCCTCTCATAAAAAGGTTGGTTACCTATCCAAGGGTTTCTCTTCACTTATTAATATTCTTATTCAGGATATCACGGACCATGGTGGAAGTATTTATTACTCCACCACTGTCTCAGAAATTATAAAGAGTGATGAAGGATATATCACATCCTGCGTACTTAATAACTCTGCCAAAATCGAACTCGAAAGCAAGTATGTAATTTACACTGGTTCTTGCCGTTCATTTATTAACGTAAGCCACGGTTTACCAATCAGTATGAATACCAGAGATCAGTTAATGAATATCACTTATAAGGCTTGCCTTTGTATCATGATGACTCTTAAGAAAATGCCATCAGAAGTGTATTTGCATAAAATTCCTTCTGGCATGCCTTTCAATAGAATCGTCAATCACTCCAACTGTGTCGGTATGAGATCATATGGAGGAAACATAGTATATCTCGTTGGTTCATGCTATGTTTCTGATAATCTTTGGGTAGCTTCTGATGAAGAGGTCTTGGCACAGTACTTCCGTGCCTTCCGTAAGATTTATCCAGGTATCAGAAAGTCTGATGTAAAATCATGGCGACTTACCAAGAACCGATATGCTGTTTCAGAAAAATATCCTGACCAAGACTTAACTGAACCTCTAGAAAATCTTTTCATATGTTCTTCTGGCTTAAGTAGCATTGCTACAACTGCCTTACCTCAGAACACAATGGATAGTGTCGTTACTCTAGCAAACAGAATAAGCAAATCAATTATCTCAAATTATATGGTTAACGCAGGAGAAGAAGATGTCAAAGAATAATAGTATGAGAAAAAGAAGTACTGTATTTCAGAGTCCATTTAAGATTCTATACATACTAATACCAATAATTATTGCTCTTTATATCGGAAATATGACAATGGGATCATCTGATACTTTTGAAGTTATAAGATGGATTCTTGTTATGATGTTATTTGGTTTTGCTTTTTTCCCTCTTTCATCTTTTATTTTCAAGAAATCATGTAGTGGCGGATTCATCTTTGGAGAATCATTAGGAATACTTACTGTATCTCTCGTATCTTGGACACTTGGATATATTGGTATTCTCCCTTTCACTAGAACAACTATTATTATTTTGCTCATTATTAGCACTGCTATCTGCTATGCTGTTACCCCACTTCGTAAAGCTCTTGTACACAACTTATCTAAAAACGGCGTTGCTGAAAATATTCTTTTCGAACAAATTGTATTTTCAGTAACACTTACTATTCTCTGTTACTACAAAGGCTTTTTACCAAATATCAATGGCCAGGAAAAATTCATGGACTACGGTTTTATTATGTCTATGCTTAGAAACCCAAATCTTCCTGCAAAAGATATGTGGCTTTCTGGAAAAAGCATTAACTACTATTACTTTGGCCAATTTATTTTTTCTCTAATTATTAAACTCACTGGCATCAAACCAAGCATCGCTTACAACATCGCTATGTGTTCTGCAATAGCCTTTCCATTTGCGCTTTGTTATGGAATAGGCACGTACCTCGTAGATACAGCTCGTTCATTCGGCCTTAAAGCTATGAAATATATGCACGTCATCTGTGGAATTTTATGTGGCTTTATAACAATGATTTTCGGAAACTCTCATTCTTTTTTCTATGATGATAAATCTATGGGAAATCATATCCTAAAGTTATTTTCTAAATTAGGAGTGAATGTCGGCAAGACTGACAATTTCTTTTTTCCAGAAAGCACTAGATTTATAGGACACAATCCAGATTCCGCACTCATTGAAGGCATTAAAAATGGTGGCGATTATACTATTTCAGAATTCCCATTCTATACCTATCTTCTAGGTGATTTGCACGCCCACGTATGCTCTTCCATGGTAGTGCTTACAATCATTGCTGTAAGTATCGCCTTCATTAGCAGAATCGGTGACAACCTTATCGGCGAAAAGAATATGATTCAGCTACCATTTTTAAATTCTCTTCCAGAGAATCTTCCTGCTAATTTCACTATTAAAGATGAATATCTATCTAGAGTAAAGTCACAGTGGAAAAGAATTATTAATGTTGAATTAGTTACAATTAGCATTCTTCTCGGTATTGCTCAAATGACCAATTACTGGGACTTTCTAATTTACTTTATATTCACTGCAATGGTTCTTTTTATTGTTATGACCAGAACTTCTAATGACTTTTCTACAATACCTGGCGCATTTGTTTTTGGATTGATTATATTTGATATTCTTTCCCTCTATTTAGGTGTTGCTGATAACCCACTTTTGCACGTCGCTCTTCAGTTTGTTGTTCTTATCTTAGCTTATTTTGCAACATGTTATGTTCCTTGTGCACTTTCCAGAATAGCACTTGGTATGAGCTTTGTTTTCACAGTTTCAAATATTGTTGCTCTTTCCTTCAATCTTTCTTTTGACATGATTTCAAATACTCTTGCACTATGTCAAAATCATTCATCACTATTCCAGCTCTGGATACTTTATGGAACTCATGTATTCATCTGTGGTGTATTTGTAGCATTTACTATAATTGGAAAGAATTACACTCTCGATAACGGAATAAAGAAAAACAAAAAAGTTTCTGTTATTGGCGTATCACCTACAGACCATATTAATCCTATTTCAAAGTTTTTTGGCGAACGTAACATTATAGATGTTTTTGTTTGTGGCATGATTGTTGTTGGTCTTCTTATGCTTATCGCACCTGAGATTTTTTACGTGCGTGATATTTATGTTGGTGGTTACTTAAGAGCTAACACCATGTTTAAGTTTTCATATGCAGCATTCATCTTGCTTTCTATTGCAGCTGGATATTCAATTTTCAGATTATTCTGGATTATCAATAAAAAGGGTGAATTCTCATTATGTGGATTTGTTTTAGGACTCCTCTGTTTGATTTTATTAATAGTCCCTGCGCACTATCCTAGTGCATCTCTTCCACAAAGATGCAGCGGGAACACTTCTAAAGAAAACTATAAAGGACTTGATGGTACTGCATACCTTTACACCTATACTTGCTTCAGTACGCCTTTACAGGAACCAGGAAACATTCTTCCTTATGCTGAAGCTATTGCATGGTTCAATGACTATGTTCCTGGAAACCCAGTTATCCTTGAAACTTATGGTGACAGCTATACAGACTATGACATGATTTCTGCATATACAGGACTTCAGACTGTCTGTGGATGGCAGACACATGAACAGCTATGGAGATTCCATGGAATAGTTAATCCAGAAACAAATCTTCTTGTTTCTGACCCAAGTAACGATGTATGGGAAAACTATCTTATTCCACGCCATACAGATATCGATACTGTATATACCAATAGTGATCCAGCAGAAGTTCAAAAAATAATAGATAAATATCAGATTGAATACATTGTAATCGGTGACTTAGAGATGTATCGCCATGCCGTAGATAACTCACTTACTTTCGACAAGCTTGGCGATGTAGTATTCCAGAGTGGAACACTTAAGGTTTATAAAGTTACTCCTGCAAGCGTTTAAACTATATAAATAAATTCCAAGGCTCCCCTTCTGGTGTTATTTCAAATACCATAGGGGAGTTTTTTATTGGATGAATAAATTCTATTCGTCTACAACAAAGTGCAGGCAAACCTTTAAATCTACTACCATACTTACCATCACCATATAAAGGATGTTTTCTTGAAGCAAACTGAACTCTAATTTGATGTGTTCTTCCAGTACCTAATACTATCTTTACCAAAGACAAATTATGTCTCTCATTTACCCCTAATACCTGATACTCTAGGCTGGCTTCTTTAACACCATTGCGCATTCTTTTCACGGGGAACGTTTTATTGTTTCTTTTATCATGATACAGAAAATCTAGCATGCTGCCTTGAGCTGTCTCCATAGTTCCAGAAACCACAGCTATATACTCTTTGTGGAATTCTACATCTTTAAGCTTACTGCTTGAATTAGGGGCTGCTAAGGCCAATAAACCACCAACGGGTTTATCAAGTCTTGATATCGTTTTATAACCACAAAGTTCCTCTGGTAAATTTAATTTTTCACTATCTTCACCAGGCTCTTTTATATATATAGCTATATACTCATCTTTATATAAAATCATATCAACAAATATACGTCGTAATGACTTCTCTTCCACCATTAATAAATATCTCGACTACACCTACATCTTCGAGTATTTGCAGCTCGGGTTCTTCAGCGAAAGGTCGTTCAAGTATTGTTTTATTCTCATAAACAACCTTTAACAAACCTCTTTCATAGAACACAAATGGACTTTCTTTTTTTAACAAGCCACATGCTTCTTCTACAGGGAACATCAACAACTCATCTCTTACACTTAACTCTATCTGTCTTGGTATAGTAAATGCACCTACGTGAGTCTGTCCTGAAGGGCTTTTTCTCGACCAATTATACATCCAAGCAATCAATATACGACGTCCATCAGAATCTTCAAATGTTTGTGGTGCATAAAAATCCGGGCCTGTCTCGACAGGGAAATATGGATCGTCACTTGGCACTTTCTGTCCATGTACTTCTTTCATAGGCATATCTGGCTCAAAAGTAGTTCCATCAAATTCGCCAAGCGCAAAGCACACTCTATGAGGAAGTGCCTTTACTGACGAAAATATAAGTACCCACTTATCATCTAATTGGAACAAATCAGGACATTCTGCTACACCACCAAAGCGTCCATCAGACATTAACTCTCCTATATATTCCCAATTAATTAAATCAGTTGATTTAAAGAGCAATAGCTTGGCAATGTTATATATTCCTGCGCCAACTATCATTCTATATTCATCTTCATATCTAAACACTTTAGGATCTCTAAAATCCTTGTTATCACCTAAAGGTGATCTTGGAATAATAGGATTACCTTCATATTTGATAAAAGTAAATCCATCGTCACTATAGGCCATGGATTGTGTCTGACCTAATTCATGTGATACTGATGTATAAAATAGATATAGTCTATCATCCTTGACAATAGCAGACCCAGAAAAGCATCCACCATCATTCTCATAATCTTTATCAGGAAACAAAGCAATATCATGTTCTTCCCAATGTATCAAATCTGTACTGGTCGCATGTCCCCAGTGCATTTGTCCCCATCTTGGTGCATATGGATAGTGCTGAAAAAAAGCATGGTACTTTCCCTTGTACCACACCAAACCATTTGGATCATTCATCCATCCTTTTTTATTCTCAAAATGATAAAACATTAACCTGTTCCACACCTTTCAAAGATACAAAAATAATATCATATCAAAACAAAAACGGCACCCTTATCGGATGCCGTCTTAAGTCTAAATTAAAGATTCGATTAGTTACCGTAACCCCAGTTTGCTGCATCACCGTTATCAACAGGTGCTTCCTCTACTGGTGCTTCTTCACCACCATTTTCTACAGGCTGCTCACCACCGTCAATTACTGAAATCTCACCAGTAACTACACCAGAATCAGGTGTAGCTGCAGGAGCAGCAACAGAATTATAAGTGATAACCTCACCAGCTGTAATTCTAGAAATTACATCAGCAGATGGGAGAATAAGGATATCTCCAATACTTGGTGAATATGTAGCAGGATCAAGTTCGTTATACATGATTACCGCACGGATAGTATTAGACATTGTATCAGTACCAATCTGATCATAACCAATACCATACACCTTATTTGCAAGGTCATACATATTCATAAATCCAACAAGTGGTGTACCCTCTGGGCTACCAAAGTAGAACATACCAATCTGATCTGGATTGCCAACAGACTGTACTGGAGCAGATGTTACATCTGGTTCTGTGATATTTGTCTCTACTGCTGTCTCATTGCTTGTTTCATCAACTACCGCCTTATCCTTCTTGCCACATGCTCTAAAGATAAGAGAAATTAAGATGATAAGTACGATAAGACAAACAAGA
>JAKSRH010000046.1 GCA_024403675.1 Saccharofermentans sp.
CAGAGCTTATCTCACCTAAGCTTCTCCCTGACTATCGTCCAGAGGATAAGAAGGACAACATGCTTGATGTAATCGTTCCTGATTATAAGTAATTAATTACTACATCAAATATTAAGAGGCTCCTCAATTTGAGGAGCCTTTTTATGTGAGAAAAAGTCATCTTTATAATTTCTTTAAACATTCATGAGTATATCTGAATCAAATATTACTGTTAGTGCAACACTAAAGTAACACAAGTCGTCTATAATAAGAACATACATTGGAAATGTAGGGAGTATAAGAATAGATATGTTAGAAACTAGAGAGAAGAGGCCAGGATCGGATATACCGAAGAAGAGTTATCCACAGCCACTTCAGCCGGGAAGCAAGGTTACTACGGAGCATAAGGAAGCTCCAGAACTTGCTTTGCGTAAAAAAAGAGCTCACAGAATCAGAAGCATTAAAGATTGGGCTCTATTCACAGGATATTTGACACCAAGTTTTGTTGGTGTACTTATATTCTTCTTTTTACCTCTTTTGATGCTCTTGAAGACATCATTTCAGAAGTCTTCAACAAACACAGATTTCGTAGGATTTAACAACTACGTTAGAACAGTATCAAATCAGGCATTTAAGTCCGCATCCATAAACACACTGAAGTTTGCCTTATGGGCAGTGCCACTTGCGGTTGTTTTAGCCCTTTTATTGGCGTTGCTTCTTAATTCTGGACTTCCAGGAAAGAGCCTTTTTAGAAGCATTCTTCTTAATCCAATGATGGTGCCAGTAGCATCTGTCGTACTTATTTGGCAGGTGTTCTTTAGTTACAACGGTGTTGTTAATGGTTGGTTTTTTGACTGGTTTGGCGCAGATAAAATTGACTGGCTTAAGTCGGATAAAGCTCAGATAGTAATTCTTATTATGTTCCTTTGGAAAAACCTTGGTTATAATATGGTTCTTTTCCTTGCGGCACTTAATAATATTCCAACAGAGATATTGGAATCAGCTTCAATGGATGGAGCTAATGCATTAAAGAGATTTTTCTCTATCAAAATGTATTATCTTGGCTCAACAGTATTCTTTGTAGCTATTATGTCTCTTATTAATTCATTTAAGATTTTCCGTGAAGTTTACCTTCTCACTGGTGATTATCCTTACGATAGTCTTTATATGCTTCAGCACTTCATGAATAACGCCTTTAACCATTTGGATTATTCAAAGCTTTCTGCTGGTGCCATAGTTATGTGTATTGTAATGATTATTATTGTTGGTGGATTGTTCTTTGCTGAATCCAAACTCGACAAGGATGTGGAGGGTTAATTATGGATAATAGTATTAGAGAACAAAGAAGAGCAGCAGCTACAAAGGCTAGACGTCATGTGTATGTCGAGACACCAAAGTTCACATCATACTTTGAAAGTATGTCTGATGCAGAACGAGAGGCATTCTTTAAAAAAGAAAAGAAGAGATCTGCTCGTGCAATAAAGCGCAGAACTGCAAGACATAATTTTGTTCTTGGTATAGGTGTTCTTATTGCTATAGCAGTATGTGTACTTGCACTTATTCCTATTTTCTTTACTTTCTTGAATTCATTTATGTCTTCAGCCGAAATTAAAGATAATTATGGTGTAATTTTCCAGAGTTTGTCAGGACACAATTCTAGTGGTGGACAGTATCTTTCAAAGACACCTAGTCTTAAGATGGTACCTCAGTATGTAACGATTGATCAGTATAAAGATTTGTTATTAATGAGTCCTACATATCTGTTGAAGTTCTGGAATTCAATTATTCTGGTAGTACCAATTGTATTTGGTCAGATGGTAGTAGCTTGTTTGGCATCTTATAGCTTTGCAAGATACAGAATGAAGAGAAGAGAAGTTTTGTTTTTCTCATACATTATTCTCATGCTTATGCCATTCCAGGTAACACTCGTACCAAACTATATGATTGCTGATAAGTTAGGAATTCTTAATACAAATTGGGCGATTATTTTGCCAGGCGTTTTCTCTACATTTGCGATTTTCCTTTTGACCAAATATATGAGGCAAATCCCATCAGCTTATATTGAAGCGGCAAAACTTGATGGTGCATCAGAGTGGCAGATATTCACACAAATTGCACTTCCTACTTGTAAGAGCGCAATCTTCGCACTAACAATTCTTTTGTTTATTGACTATTGGAATATGGTAGAGCAACCACTTGTACTTTTGACAGACGCAGAAAAGCAACCGTTGTCCGTATTCTTGTCGCAGATTAATGAAGCAGAAATCGGAATCGCATTCGCGGCGTCCGCACTTTATATGATCCCACCTCTCTTGATTTTCTTGTGGGGTGAGGAGTACCTGGTAGAGGGTATCTCAAGATCAGGTGTTAAGTAAGAGAATAATTTGGAGGATATAAAAATGGCTAGTACAAAAAGGGATAGAAAATGGGTTATAAGGGCAATGGTTGCCTTCGTAGTAATACTTGGTCTCCTTACCTTCTTCTCTAATACAATTATGAATGCGACAATTCCAAAGGTAACAGGTGTTAATGCGGTAAGAGGAAATCTTTCTTACACAAACAATGCAACATCTACAATTGATATCGCAAACAAGAAAGAAGTTAAGGGTATCGAGGGTCGTGAAGTAGATAAGGTACTCGTTGGCGATTACGAGACAGTATATGAAGGCGATGTAATCGTTACTCTTAAGGACCTTGAGGATCAGTCTGAACTTGAGTCACTTCAGGACCAGCTTACAGCACTTAAAAGACAGGCTGAGTATGATGAGAGAACACCAAGTGATCCTACAGATTACACACAGTTAAATGAGAGTGTAACTCAGGCAAATCGTGATCTTACTAGTGCTCGTGAAACATTAGCTGCAGCTCAGAATAAGGATGCTACTATTGCAGCAGCTCAGAACGTAATTAATAGTAACCAAGCAACTGCAGTTTCTTTGCAGGCACAGGTTACATCTGCATCAGATACACTTGAGAGTATTCAGGCCGAGATTAGTGAGCTTCAAAGTCAGATTGCTACAATTGATTCTCAGATTAATGTGTTTGTTACTCTTGGTGTACCTACACCTACTCCTCAGGATCCAAATGCACCTACTCTTGGAACTGACGGTGAAAATGTTCCTGAGCTTAGTGATGACGAGATAAGAGTTGCTGAGTTGTGTGCAGAAAAAGAAGCACTTCAGGGTCAGATTGCTGAATTGGAACTTCAGCTTGGTGATGCTCAGGCAAGACTTTCAAGTGCATCTGCACAGCTTGCAGAAGTAAATGCACTTATTGAAGACGCACAGGCAACTATTGCAGAGGCACAGGCTTTGCCTTCCGTATCTGAGGCACAGTCCGCAGTTAATCTTGCTCAGTCAGGAGTAACATCTGCACAGAGAGCTTTGAGTAATGCACAGATTAATGATGGAATTGCATACGATCAGGCACAGGATGCAGTAGAGGATCGTAATAAGCAGATTGAAAGCCTTGAGACACAGATTGAAAAGCTTGAGAAAAAGATTAATGCAACTGAAATCGTTGCGCCTTGTGATGGTTATGTTTATGGAATGACACTTGCATCTGGCGATATCATGACAGATACGGTTATCTTTACGATTATTCCAAATGATCCAGAGTGTACAATCTCCTTTACTTTCTCCACAAATGCAGCACAGAGTTTGTGGGTAGGAATGGATTTGTCTACAGATTATTGGGGTATTAGTCAGTGTGTAATCACAAAGATTAAGCCTGATTCTGCTAATCCACGTGAGAGCCGTATTGTAGAGTGTGCGCTTCAGGGCGATTATCTCTATCCAGGTGACAGAGTAACAGTAACTGCAGATCGTACAAATTCAACATATGATCATGTAGTACCAGCAAGTGCAGTTAATGAAGATAACTCTGGTAAGTTCGTTTATGTAATTCAGCAGTCTTCTAGCCCTCTTGGTGATAAGTACACAGTAAAGAGAGTATCAGTAGAAGTAGAGAATACAGATGGTTCACTTTCTGCTATTAAGGGCGATGGTCTTGATAACGGTATGATTGTTACAAGAAGTGAAGAGCCATTACATGATGGTGATAGAGTAAGACTTGAAGACTATAGTGGTGAGAAGTAATTATACGAAAGGGAAATCATGGGTTTCATTGATTGGATAAAACAGTTTTTCCTCGAAACAGGTTCTTCCTATAAAAGAGGATTTAAAAAGTTAGTTTTTGCTGCCCCTTTCTGGGTAATACTGATTTCGATTGTATTGCTTTGCGTCGGCTTTATTCAGATTGGTATTTTAAAGCAAAACCGCAAAGATCAGAACATGGCTGATTACTGGCAACAGGGTAGCAATATGGAATACAGAGAAATGTCTGTATTTGCAAGAGGTGCTAGAAGTGGCGGAGAAACAACACCACTTATGTATGTAGACCAGACAGTTTCTCTTAAGAAAGCAGATATCGTTCTTGTTAGAACTGCTCTTCAGACAATCGTAGATTCTGGAAGTCAGGTACAGAAAGATAAAGGACTTGATAAGGAAGGCAACCCAGTTGGCTGGGAAGATTGCTATAGTAGTACTATTAAGTCAAATGTTGCAACAATTGCAGACTCAAGCGAAAACGAGATTTCTGTAAATGCAGATTGTGAGATTGTTGCTGTTGGTGGTAACTATCAGATTTTCCACCCATTTAGATATCTTTCAGGTGGTTTCTTACCAGAAGTTTGCACTGATGCTAATCAGATAGTTCTTAATGATGTGCTTGCTTGGAGATTTTTTAACTCTGATGATGTAATTGGAAGTAAGGTTACTTTGTGGGGACAGACTTTCACTGTAATTGGAGTTGTGTCAGAACCTAGCTCCTCTATTGATAAGAAGGTAGACACAACTACTCCTAGAGCATATGTTTATTTTTCTGCTATGGAGAAGTACACGGTTTCAGGTGATGAGAGTGAAGATATTTCTTCTGAGTATGCTATTCAGTGTTACCAGGCTATGCTTCCTGAGATAGTTAAGGGCGTTGCGGTTAATGACTTGAAGACAGCACTTCCAACATATACTGAAACAAATCCACAGATGTATGTTGTAAGTAATACAGATAGATATGGAGTACTTCGCATTTGGGATGATATGGTACCACTTGGCGAAAAGGCAGGTATTCTTAGTAATTATGAATTGCCATACTGGGAAAGAGCTGCTTGGTTAACAACACAATATATCTTTGCATATATAGTAGTTATTACCTTAGGATTTATTCTTCTTTTTATTGGAATCATTATGATAGTAATGCATTTTAAGAAGATAGATAAAACAGAATTGCAACATTCGGACAGTCAAATTGAAATGTAAAACATTTATAATCGGAAAGTAGAGAACTTTCCGATTATTTTTATATGTAATAAATAGGAGGCATCAGATGAACAGCACTAAGATTAATAGTAAAAAGATTAAAGCAGCATCATTAATAGTATCTTTTTCTCTGATATTGTCAGCATGTTCTGTAGATGTAAATAAGCTAAAGGAAGCTTTTATTGATTTGGGAGAAGGACTAGAGTCTTCTTTCCTAGGCGATGAAAATGATGTTCAGGAGACAGTTGCTATAACAGAGACAGCTGTTGAGACTAGTAGCGAAGTTGCTGAAACACATCCTGAATCATTTAAGGAAACAATTCCATCAGAGCCTACAGATACTCCAACCCCAACTCCTACCGAGGCTCCTACACCAACTCCTACTGAGGAACCAACACCAACACCAACACTTCCACCTGAGCGAGTAGATTTTTCTGAACTTACAGATGATGTTTTGGCAGATGACATAACATTACTTACAGAAGATTTTGAAGAGCATTATGCAATTGGTGAAGATATTAGTATTGCAGATTTTTCTGGTAACAGAATTCTTCTCTCTTCAGAGAACAATATCGTTGCAGTAAATGCAATTAACTTGTATCTTAATGGATTCTATTGCGAGGCAGAAGGTATGTACTTTAGATATCGTAGTGAAGCTCTTGCTGAGACAGGTATTCTTACTGGAATGATTCCGACAGAATATAGTGAAGATCTTGAGGAAGATGAGGATATCGACGAAGAAACAGAAGAGTTCGACATCGATACTTTTGAAATTGCTGAAGAGGATATGTATCACGTTGTAATTACATATGATTACCACAAAGCTGGTCGAGTATTCTCTGTAGATATGTCTTATGTAGTAATGAAGGGTGAAGAGGAAATTACAAGTTCTTCTGAGTCATTACTAGTAGATATATATACAGGTCAGAAAATCACATTGGACATGTTATTTTCTGATACAGAAGTATTAATGAATTCAATAAATGAAATAATCTTAGAAGAGTCTGAAGTAAATAAAGCAAAAGTAAGTGATATACATGATGTATATATTTATATAGACTCTGATGATGATGAACCTATTTTTATAGTAAATGGATACGTAAAAGACGAGGAAATTAGTGTAGAAATAGATATTGATGAATATGATGAAATTATAACAAGATACGGAAAGATAGTGCTTTTTTAATCGAAAAATGACTAAAAAAACAGAAAATAATATAAATCGAACAAAAAATAAAAAATGAGAATCTAACATACAAACAAATCGCACAAAAAAAAGTTGCACAACTGTGTAATTTGTTGTAAACTTCCACTGTAAGAATTCGTGTTTTTGTATAACTATAGGTATATGCAAGGCAGACGAATCACGTACACCTAGTGTACGTAAGCAAAATTTGGTCCTAATGGACGGAAATAAAACCTTTTAATTTTATGAGGAGGCAAAAACAATGAAGACAAAGAAGATTGTTGCTTTGGTTCTTTCTATGGCAATGGTTCTCGGTGTAGCTGCATGTTCTAAGGACGATGCTGCTGAGTCAACAGGCGCTGCTGAGACAACAGCTGCTACTACAGATGCTACAACAGCTGCTACTGAGGGTACAGACGCTGTAGTTGAGACACAGGCTATCGTAGTAGACACAAGTGACTACAAGGAAGAGGAAGTTAACTCTGACGTTCAGAACTCTGACGATCAGGATGGTCAGCTTATCATCTTCGGATTTAACGATGAGTTCCAGTCAAGAATTGATGAGTTCTCCGACATTAGCTATGATGATTATCAGATCACACCTAATGACGGTTCTGCTTACACAATTCTCCTTGATCAGGTTCTCTCATCCGGTGAGGGTGCTCCAGACCTTTTCGCATGTGATGCTGACTATGTAAAGAAGTACATCGTTTCTTCTAACACAAAGTCCATCAACAGCCTTGGTATCGCTTATGACGAGCTTTCTGAGATGTACAACTACACACTCAGATTCGCAGCTGATGACAGCGATGTAATCAAGGGTCTTACATGGCAGGCTTGCCCATGTGGTGTTTTCTACAACAGAACAGTTGCAGAGGCTACACTTGGTGTATCTGAGCCAGAGGATGTAGCTCAGTACTTCGAGAGCTGGGATGCTTTCATCGATGCAGCTCGTACAGTTGCTGAAGCTGGTGATTACAGAATCGTATCTGGTTGGGACGATGTATTTAAGTCCTACCTCAACAGCCGTTCCGCTGGTTGGGTAGTAGACGGTAAGACAAACGTTGATCCAGCACTCGAGGACTTCTTCGGTACAGCTCTCACACTTAAGTCTGAGGAGCTCACATGGGAGACAACTCAGTGGTCTGGTGACTGGTCCACAAACGCTACAAACGAGACAGTACTTTCTTACTGGGGTCCAATGTGGCTTGGCTACTCCCTCGGTATGAACAACGGTGATTCTAACCCAACAGCTGGTGATTGGGGTATGGTTCCTGCTCCAACAACATGGTACTGGGGTGGTACATGGATCATGGCTTCTAAGTACTGCGATAAGGATGCAGACGTAGCTCAGATCATGAGAGACATTTGTATCGATGAGGATACTCTCAAGACAATCAACGTTGAGTACGGTGATTTCGTAAACAACATCGCTTACATGACATCTGTTGCTGATCCTTCTAACGAGGATGGCCAGGTTGAGTGGCTCGGCGGCCAGAACCCATTCGGAGTTCTCCTTGAGGCTGCTAAGACAATCGACAACTCTACTGTAGGTATCGACGATGCTTCCATCAACGGTATGTTCACATCCGTAGTTACATCTTATGTAAACGGTGATATCGCTTCCGTTGCTGATGCTGAGGCTGAGTTCGCTAACCAGGTAGTAGCTGGTGGTTTCGCTACAGCATAATCTTTAACTAGATTAAGCTAATGCCTAATCTTTAATTAGATTAAGTATAGTAAAAACTAAGGTAATGTGCGGGGCGGGGACAAAACCCTGCCCCGCATTTCCTTTATCTTTAAAATTTAGGGCAAAAATTTTTGGAGAGTGACAAAGATGGCAAGAGGTGCAAAAAATAATGGCGGCCATAAGGGCTTGTCATATACCAAGTTTGGATACATCTTTATTGCCCCATTCTGTATTGTTTATCTTATTTTTAGCTTATACCCATTGCTTACCACATTCTGGTACAGTGTAGCTAATCCTAAGAGTAATACTGCAGATTTCTGGGGTTTCTCAAATAAGGATGTTTTCTATGATCAATACCTCAACCTCATGGACACAAGTTTGTATCCAGATGAGGAGGCTTTTACAGCTGCAACAGGTATTACTTATGATGAATACAAGCTTGTTAAGGACTATTTTACAGTTCAGGAAGCTGCAACTAAGTATGAGGTCCTTGACGAGGATAATCTTCAGGCTATTCTTGATATCGGCACAAAGGATAATGGTAGTGGTGTCACATTGTCACAGGACACACTTAATGTTATCCAGCAGGTTAAGAATGATAAGTCTATTCTTCCTTTAACAGAAAGCTACATGGCTAATCCTGAGGATAATGCATATACAAATCTTGTAGATTGGAAGGGTTCCTTCTCTGATCCACAGATTTACACACAGGATACACTTAGATCCCTTTATTCTGATCTTGATGCAATCGTTCACCCAGCAACAGCTTCTGATGATTCTGTAGGTGAGGAAGAAGTTATTGATCAGAGCACACTCACAGCAATGAGTGGTTTCCAGGGTATCATTGATGCTCTTGATGGTGAGCTTACAGCTGAGCAGCAGGCAATCGTTGATGATATCGCTAAGACAATCGGTGAGGATGACCTTAAGGCATATTTTGAGAGCGTTCTTGCTGGTGACAATTCAGTAGACGATCCAATGTTCTACTATGCTGTTAGAAACCTTAACACAGCATCTGGTAGCTCAGCTTATGGTTACACAAATGAGCTCGGTATTGATGTAACTGGTGTATTTGAAATCAACAGCACATTTATTACAAAGTTAAATACATATCTTACAAAGAATGTATGGCCAAATACAATCGTTTCCCTTAAGACATTTGAGTCCATGGAGGCTTATGCTCAGGGTGAGAAGAGTGTATTTACTGACAAGACAGCAATCATGGCAGACTTTGAGATTATTAACAAGTCTGGTATCGCTGTATTGAAGTCTTATACAGTAGAGGGTAGCGAGATTACAGAGCGTGCTTCCACTAACTATAGTCGTGAAGAAGCTATCACAACTCTCCAGTCTCTTATTGATTCCAATAAGGAGTCAGATCCAGCTCTTATCGCTGGTGCTTCTGCTCTTGGTAATATCAAGGGCTATTATCAGGAAGTTGTTCAGAGTACTGATAATACAACTTCTGTAGTTGATCACGTAAAGAACGTTAAGGACATTTACGTTGAGAAGTATGTTTCTTTCGACGGTAAGCTTGATGTTAATCAGTACCTCAACTACAAGAAGGATATTGGACTTACAGATGTTCTTTCTCTTGCTAACTACGAGAAGCTCGATGCAACAATGAAGGAAGACAACAGAAATCAGGCAAGAGCTATTCTTGCTACAACATATCAGGATCCTGAAGTAGCTAACTATGGTGGTAAGGTTTCTACATATAGCCTTAACAAAGATGGTGAGTTGTACTTCGATGTTGACGTTCGTAATGGTGGTTCTGATGAAGTAGTTATCGTTGGTGGTAACACACTTCAGGAACAGCTCGACTTTATTACACCTTACTATGAGCAGCACCTCATTAATGATGCTGACATCATCGAGGGTGCAACAACAGATGAAATCCGTGATGGTATTAAGGGTATGGGCGGTACAGACCGTTTTGATATCAATGAGGCTTACAGCTTCGTTAAGTTCAGAATGATTAACGCTGAGCGTCAGATTAACAACCCATCCGGTATCCTTGATAAGGTTGACTCCACTAAGGAGTACATCATGACAGGTGGAGATAACTTTAAGTATATCTTTACTGACTCTACAACAAGAAATACTGTATTCGGAGCTTTTGCTACAACAGCTACACTCTGGATTATGGGCTTCGTCCCACAGATTCTCCTTGCTCTCATTCTCTCTAACTGGTTTACAGATAACAGATTGAAGCTTAAGGGTCTCAGCCTCATGAAGGCACTCATGTACTTACCAAACGTAATTACAGCCGTTACAATCGCCGTATTCTTCAGAAGAATTTTCTCTTATGCTTCTGGTGGATCCCTCTCAGCTTCTCAGATTATTCTCCGTAAGCTCACAGGACATGGATATAACTTCTTTACAAATCCATGGGCATCTAGATGGCTCGTAGCATTTATCAACTTCTGGATGTGGTATGGTAATACAATGATCACATTGATCGCTGGTATTACATCTATCAACGAGTCTCTCTTCGAGTCTGCTCAGATTGATGGTGCTAACTCCTTCCAGACATACACAAAGATCACACTCCCATTGTTGAGACCAATGCTTCTTTACACATTCGTTTCTTCTTTGATCGGTGGTCTCCAGATGTACGATATTCCAAAGAACATCATCAATACATCTGCATTTATTAACTTTAATGGAACACAGATTTACTCATTGAGAACAGTTCTCATGTATGTAAATGAAATCGCCTTTGGTGCTGGTAACAACAAGTTGATTGGACGTGCTTCTGCAGTATCCGTAATCCTCTTTATTGTTACAACAATTCTTTCCATCATTATCTTCTATCTCATGAGAGATAAGGATGCAGCTAAGGCAGCTAAGGCAAAGAGACTAGCTAGAAAGGCGGTGAAGTAATATGGCAAATAATGAGGTTAAGCTTCACTCCCAGTCAAAGCAGATTGCGTTCGAGTCTTCTATCGTATATATCGTAGTAATCTTCTTCGCAATCTTGGCTATTATTCCTTTCTGGTACATGTTCATGAATGCTACATGGGATTCCGTTCATGTACAGACACACTTCTTGCTCTATCCAAAGTTGGATGGATTCAAGAGTATGAGAGAGAACTGGGCATATCTTGCTAACAAGGCATCATTTGACTTTGCAATCGGTTTTAAGAACTCTGCTATCATTTCTGTATCATCTACAATTTTGACAGTATACTTCTCAGCACTTACTGCATACGGTCTTACTGTATATCAGTTCAAGGGTAGAAAAGTTATCTTCGCTATTATCGTAGGTGTAATGATGGTTCCTACAGCTGTAAACATTACTGGTTTCTACAAGCTCATGGATACATTGAATCTTATCGGTACAAAGTGGCCTTTGATTCTCCCAGCTATCGCAGCTCCTTCAACAGTATTCTTTATCAAGCAGTATCTTGATTCTTCACTTTCTGTTGAAATTATCGAGGCTTCCAGAATTGATGGTGCAGGCGAGTTCTTTACATTTAATAAGATTTGTCTCCCTATCATGGTTCCTGCTATTGCTACTCAGGCTATCTTCTCTTTCTTGGGTTCTTGGAACAACT
Organism: Saccharofermentans sp.; assembly: GCA_024403675.1. Classification (GTDB taxonomy): domain Bacteria; phylum Bacillota; class Clostridia; order Saccharofermentanales; family Saccharofermentanaceae; genus Saccharofermentans. The sequence goes on from JAKSRH010000046.1 coordinate 11,731, forward strand.
TCTTTGCTCCATCTATCCTCTTGACTAGTACAGATCAGAAGACACTTCCTTTGATGGTTGCTCTTCTCTCATCTGACCGAGTAGTACAGTATGGTTCTGTATACCTTGGACTTTCTGCTTCTGTAGTACCTGTTATTATCGTTTACATCTTCCTCCAGCGTTTCATCATTCAGGGTGTTGCTGCCGGTGGTGTTAAGGAGTAATAACTTACCCAATAGCATTAAATCAAAACAATATAGCGCTCCTCATATGAGGGGCGCTATTTTTGATATATAAGTCCATATATTAATAGATATTTCATAATAGTTAGTGTAAAATTGAAGTACTGTTTAGTACAAATCACAATTATGGAGGCAAGACATATGAAGTTTGGTCATTTCGATGACGCTAGAAGAGAGTACGTCATCAATACCCCAAGAACACCATATCCTTGGATTAACTATCTTGGAACACAGGGATTCTTCTCCCTCATTTCTAACACAGCTGGTGGATACAGCTTCTACAAGGATGCAAGACTTCGTAGAATTACACGTTATCGTTACAACAATGTACCTATCGATATGGGTGGACGTTATTTCTACATCAATGATAACGGAACTATTTGGAACCCAGGTTGGTCTCCAGTAAAAACAGAGCTCGATTCCTATGAGTGCCGTCATGGTATGGGCTATACAATTATCACAGGTAAGAAGAACGATCTTAAGGCAGAGGTTACATTCTTTGTACCACAGGACTTTAACGGTGAAGTTCAGCAGGTTGTTCTTACTAACGAGGGTACATCCGCTAAGGATTTCGCTCTTTTCTCATTCGCTGAGTGGTGTCTCTGGGATGCTCAGGATGACTCCAATAACTTCCAGCGTAACTTCTCTACAGGTCGTGTAGAGGTTAAGGATTCCGTAATTTATCACAAGACAGAGTACAGAGATCGTCGTAATCACTACGCTTTCTATTCTGTAAACGATACAATCGACGGTTACGATACAGATAGAGATTCATTTATCGGTCTTTACAATGGATTTGGTGATCCACAGGCAGTTATTGCAGGTGAGGCTACTAATTCTTTCGCTGATGGTTGGGCTCCAATTGCTTCTCACTACAAGAAGATTTCTCTTGCTCCGGGTGAGACAAAGACATTGGTATTCGTACTTGGTTACGTAGAGATGCCACAGGATCAGAAGTTTGAGGCTGATGGTAAGACAATTAACAAGGTTAAGGCTCTCGAGATGATTGAGCAGTTCAATACACCTGAGAAGTTCGCTAAGGGTATGGAAGGTCTTAAGGCTTATTGGGATCACCTCCTTGGTATTCTCACAGTTGATACACCAGATGAGAAGGTTAACAGAATGGTTAACATCTGGAACCAGTATCAGTGTATGGTAACATTTA
>JAKSRH010000047.1 GCA_024403675.1 Saccharofermentans sp.
CACAGTCACCACTGAAGCAAGAAATGCTGATAACAATTTACGTAACTTCATTCTGTCTCTCCTTACTTAAATCACCCCAAAGCATAACAAATTTTATAAACCAATAAAAGCAAAGGCACCGGTAAAACCAGTGCCTTTGACGTAATTTAACATAATTGTTATCTAGAAGACTTTATTACTTCTGGAATCTGTTATCAATAACTCTCTTAGCCTTACCCATTGACTTAGGAAGTGTATTAGGGTCAACGAGCTTAATCTTGATGTGGAGACCAGTAATAGCTGTAATATCTGCCTCAATACCCTTCTTGATTGCATCAGGGCTCTCAACAAGAGCGAGAGGCTTCTTAGACTCAACCTCAACATAAATTGTATCGGAGTTATTTACACGGTCAACGTGGATGAGATAGTTAATAACTACATTCTTCTTGTGTCTACCGATAGCTTCCTCAATCTGGCTTGGGAAGAGGTTTACACCACGGATGATAAGCATGTCATCACCACGACCTGTAATCTTATCAATTCTAGGAGTTGTTCTACCACATGCACACTTACCATGATACATACGTGTAAGGTCGTGTGTGTTATATCTAACAAGTGGTGTAGCTTCCTTTGTTACAGATGAGAATACGAGCTCACCAAGCTCTCCATCAGGAAGTGGAGCACCTGTCTCTGGATCAACAATCTCTGGCCAGAAGTGGTCAGCATTGATATGAATCTGATTGCAGCAAGAACAAGAACATCCAACACCAGGACCAAGAGTCTCAGAAAGACCATAGATATCCATAGCCTTCATTCCGGATCTAGCCTCGATTTCTTCCTTCATTTCTACTGTCCAAGCCTCAGCACCGAAGAATCCACAACGGAGGTTAATCTCTTCCTTCTTAACGCCCATCTCCTCCATCTTGTCGAGAATACCGAGCATGTAGGATGGCGTACAAAAAATTACATCTGGCTGCCAATCCTTAAGAATCTGCACCTGTCTCTCTGTCTGACCAGAAGAAACTGGGATAGCTGTACAACCATATGGCTCACATGCATAGTGAGGTCCAAGACCGCCTGTGAAAAGTCCATAACCATAAGAAATGTGGCAAAGGTCACCCTTCTGAACACCACCCATTGCAAAGCAACGGCAAAGCATATCAGACCAGAGATCAACGTCAGCCTTTGTATAACCAACAACCTTCATACGACCTGTTGTACCAGATGAAGCATGGAAACGAGCAAGCTCCTCACGAGGTACTGCAAGTGTTCCAAATGGATAGTTATCACGGAAGTCATACTTATCACAGAATGGGAGCTTATAAAGATCCTCTACACCTGTAATATCCTCTGGCTTAACACCAGCATCATCAAGCTTCTTCTTGTAGTATGGAATCTTCTCATACATTCTCTTAACGCATGCAACAAGGCGCTCACTTACAAGCTCTGCGCGCTCCTCATCACTCATGCACTCGTTCTTCTCATCCCAAATCCATGGTTTGAACTCTTTTGGCATATTCATTCTCCTTTTTGTATTATGGTCGATACCCTCTCAACTACAAAAAATCCCCATCATTAGCATCCTAATGACGGGAACTTATTATTTAACTGAAATTATCGCCGCCTGAACTTAGTCACTGTGTGAAATTATAAATTCTAGGCGCATTTTTTGCAATATATTTGTGCAACTCACACATCTATTGTGATTTCTCTAGAACTGGAATCATACTGTTTGTAAATCACACCGGCACTATCAAGCATTCTTCTTGCAGCTTTACAGCCATCTGTATCGTGATATTTATCACTATCGTAAATTATTTCTTTAATTCCCTTCTGAATTAGGGCCTTAGTACAATTCTCACAAGGGAAGAGTGTTACATATACTCTAGTATTCTTAAGATCCGCTGTTCCACAATTAAGGATGGCATTTAACTCAGCATGACAAACATATGCATACTTGGAATCATATGTGCCACCTTCTCTTTCCCATGGAAAATCATCATCAGAACAACCCTTAGGAAAGCCATTATAACCAACTGTAAGAATACGATTATCATCATTAACAATGCAGGCACCAACCTGTGTACTAGGATCTTTGGATCTAAGTGCTGAAAGCTTGGCAACGCCCATAAAATATTCGTCCCAAGAAATATAATCTTTTCTTTTAAGTGTCATAATTCCCCTTCCTTCTGAATTGTCATTATTGCCGCGACAACTACTTATTTCATTGTATCAAATTGGCTACTGCTATAAAAGCTTCGCTCATACATGCCTGAAGGTTATAACCTCCAGAAATTCCGTCAACATCGATTACCTCTCCAATGAACCATAATCCAGGAACTATTTTGGACTCCATGGTCTCTCTTTTGAGCTCTTTAAGAGCTACACCACCTCTTGTAACATATGCCTCTTCATATCGTGGTGGATTATCAATATGAAGCTCCAAATGCTTTATTTCCTTAAGATATGCCTTGCGCTGCTCACGTGTAACTTTCGCAGCATACAAATCTGTAACACCCGCCCTTTTGCCAAGCTGATTCGCTACAGAACTTGGGACAAACTTTGAAGCTAGTGTAGTTAACTTAGTGTCTGCATGAATATCCATTTCGCGAAGAAGTTCTTCGTCGACATCCTGCTCATTGCGGCCAGGAGTGAAGTCGAGTTCAATCCATCCATCTCTAGATACAATATCTCTAGGAATATTACGGCTCATCTTCATGATTGCAGGACCGGAAACACCGCGGTGTGTAAAAAGCACATCACCAGTTTCTTGAGTCTGTTTTTTATTATCATAATAAAGACTAGCGCCTGCATTTACGCTAACACCTGAAAGGCTAGACGTAAACTCACGGTCCTTTTCACACACATCGACAGATACTAATGCTGGCACAAGCGGGGTCACATTATGTCCCATACGAGTAGCTAATTCATAGCCTGAACCATCCGATCCAGTTTTTGGGAAACTCTTACCACCACACGCTACAATAACCTGCTCGAAAGAAAATTCACGACCATCACTTGAAGTTGCCTCAAAAGCATCTCCATCCTTAGTAAGGTCAACACATTTAAAATTAAAAATAATATTCTCCGCTCCGATATAACGCACCAAAGCATCTCGAATATCAGACGCCTTATCACTTACAGGAAACATTCTATTGTTATCCTCTTCTTTAAGAGGAACTCCCAACTCATCCTGTACAAATGCCACGGCATCTTCTGGAGAGAACTTTTTCAGAGCAGGATAAACGAAATTACCAGCCTCATGGTATCCACTTTTAAGTTCAGATGCCGCTTTGCGGTTAGTAATATTGCAACGGCCGTGACCTGTAAGAAGCAACTTGCGTCCTACTTCATTTCCAGCTTCAAGGACACAAAAATCAACGCCTGCTTTCTTAAGAAAACAACCTGCAAAAAGTCCTGCGGCACCGCCACCAATAATTCCTACTCTATAATTCGCCATTAAATGAGGTTCCTACCTGCGGAGAGTGCGATTCTCTCACAAAGATCATCGTATTCAATACCCTCCTGAGCAGCTGCCTCAGGAACAAGAGAAGTGTTTGTCATACCTGGCAAGTTGTTTGCCTCGATGAACCAGAACTCACCCTTTTCTTCATCAAAAATATAATCAATACGTCCATAAGAACTCATACGAAGAATTTCAAAAGACTTCTCCGCGATTCTCTTGGCTTCTTCTGTATACTTGCCAAGATCCGCTGGACAAATATGATCTGTAAGGCCGGACTGATATTTGTTCTTATAATCATAAAAACCTTCATGAGGTCTAATCTCAATAATTGGAAGAGCGTGGTTATTAAGAACAGCGATAGTAATCTCACGACCTGTAATAAACTGCTCCACAAGAATAAGCTGCTTATACTTTGATGCGTACTCGATTGCCGCCTTGAGTTCTTCCTCTGTCTTAACGACAGATACACCACAGCTAGAACCACAACCAATTGGCTTTACTACGCATGGAATGCCTATCTGCTCCTTAACCATATCTACTGTAATTTCTTCAGAAGAAGCTGTAATCCACTTAGCAGTCTTGATACCAGCGCCTGCAATCAAAGCCTTTGAAAGGGCCTTGTCCATTGCAATAGCGCAACCAAGATAATTACAACCAGTGTACTTAATTCCATAAGCATCAAGAACAGCCTGAATCTGTCCATTCTCACCATGAGCTCCATGGAGACCAAGGAATACAGAATCTGCTGTCTTACACATATCAATTACACGAGGTCCAACCCACTCCTGACGACCACCATGCTGAGTAATAATTGCATCAAGGTCAGGCTCTGTCTCAGGAATTGTATATGTAAATTCCTCCGAAGTGCCTTTGCGATAAAAACTCTCAAGTGGTTCATCATTTTCAATACCATCGTAGAGATCGATTACTGCTACTTCATGTCCCTTGCGCAAAAGGGCATTTGCAATAAGGCTTGCTGACTTCTTGGATACATCACGTTCAGGACTTAATCCGCCACCGAGAACTACGACTTTCATGTGGAATTCCTCCATTATTTATTAATTCATGATTGTCGATTATAACAATGCCATATTACCGTCTAACCTCATTAAGCATTACATTTATGTTACTTGGAAACATCTACACATAACCGTTCTAGAAAAGTAATAAACGTGTAAAAAAGAAGGTGGTCCACATTGTTATAATTTTTAAAATAATAAATATAAAGGGGTGGTAAAATGCCTGCTATTCTCTTTCTTTTAATATGCGTTGCGTTCGGAGTTTCTTTTGTAAAATTATGTGTTCCTAGCACATCTAGACTTTTTGCGGCTTGTTCGCCTTCAAAGAACGTAACAGAGAAAATCCCTGGCATTCTTTTCACAGCTCCAACAGGAATTATCATAGGACTAATGACAGTTTCTATGACCATGTACTATGTCATTTCCCTATTAAGCAAACTCAACCTTGAGCCAGTATTATGCAAAAAAATAGGCGTGCTTCTCACACTCTCTGTGTTTGTAATATTAACTGCAGTAAATATTACTATCCACTTAAAGCGCCCTCTTCCATCTGCACTTAGTGCAATTCCAGAATACAGACACACTACAGGAAACATCATTTACTATGGACTTGTTACTGTAGTGCTTACCGCTATAGCATCATTTCTTATGCTTTACACTTATCGTATGACAGGAAGCGAACTCTGGGTAGGATACACTGTATTTTCTGACTTATCTCCACACACAGCTATGACAACATCTTTTGGTGTTGGTTTTAACTTTCCAACTCAATACATGCATTTTGCTGGTGATGGAATTCAGTACCATTTCATGTTCTACTTCCTCTGTGGAATGCTCCAATTTCTTGGACTTCCTATAGACTGGGCAATTAACGTTCCAAGTATAATCGTTATGGTATGTGCATTTGAACTTCTTGGACTTGTTGCTGTCCTTTTCTCTAGACGTCGCATAGCATTTGCTATCGCGCCTGTTCTGGTTTTATTCAGAAGTTCACTTAATGTTTTTTACCACTTGAGAGAACTACAAGGCATGGGTATCCCATTTAATAAGTCACTTGAGGCTATCTACAAAAGCCAGTACTGGTACTCCGTCACACCATATGATGGATGGGGAATCTGGGCTATTAACGTATACCCTAACCAGCGTCACCTAATGCTTGGGGTGAGCATTATTCTAATTCTTGTTATTTTGTTTATCCCATTTGTTAGAAGAATGGGAATAAGTGTTATTAAATCTGAGGGCAAAAACAAGCTCAAGACCTTCTTCATCTCTAAAGAAGCTTGGCTTTTCCGTCAAAACGACCCTCTTAAACCATGGGGCATTGCAGCACTTGTCTCTACATTAGTTATCGTTACACCTTTCTTCCATGGTTCTGCATTAATCGGAGCTTTGTTAGTCTTGCTTGGAATGGCAATTATTAGCGAAAGTCGTTTGTTTTACCTTACTACCGCAATCTTTGCTGTAGTTTCATCATTTATTCAGACACAGCTTTTCTCTGGTGGCGCCAGCAATGTTGTAATGTTCAAATACAAGCCTGGTTTTGTCCTTGATAACACCACTGCATTTGGATATTTCAGATACATACTTATCATCACTGGACTTACACTAGTTCTTGCTTTGGTATATGCTATTTATCTCCTAATTCATGATCTAATAAAAGGCTTGCCTATCTATAGAAGCTTGATTATTCTAGCATTCCTACTTCCTGGTATATTTGCCTTTATCTTCCAAGTATCAATTGAAGTACTTGCAAATCATAAGTTCATCCAATTCTCCATTATCCTATTGGATATTTTCGTAGCATGTTTCTTATCCGAGCTATTTGTTTTACCATCTTTTATCACCAAAAATTCTGGTAAGGCACTTACAGTTTCATGCAAAATTCTTGGAATTCTAGTTGGTATCGTTCTTTTAATTCCACTTACTGCTACTGGCATAAGCGAATGGTGCACATACATGAATCTCAATGGAAATGGCGCGCATCTATCAATTAACACTGAGTCCGAACTTCTAACTTGGGTAGAAGAAAACACTGATCCTAACGACGTTTTCCTTACACCAATGTGGACTATAAATAGATTCACACTTTCTGGTCGACCTATGTACTTTGGCTATCCTTACTATGCATATTCCGCAGGACATAATACAAACCTTAGATTCGAAATATATAAATGGCTTGCCGGTGGCTGTGAAAACGACCCTGTAGCTTTTAAAAACTACTGCCAATCTCGCGGAATCAAGTATGTCATTGACGATCCTGACTTCTTCGACAACGCAAATTCTGAACACTTTACATATAACTCAGAATTCTTCGCTGAATATTTAACTCCTGTGGCGTACTTCCCTAACGATAACAACACTGTTATTTATCAAGTTTATTAACCATCAAAAAGGGTTGCCTTCCAAATAGAAGACAACCCTTGAATATATTAGAAATAAAACCCATTAGTTATTATTCTAATGAAGCCTCAGCTACAACCTTTGCTGCAACATCACTTGGTGCTGGTTCATAACGAGCATGCTCGATAGAGAACCATCCACGACCCTGAGTCATTGCCTTAAGGTCTGTAGCATATTCCATCATCTCGGATGTTGGAACCTCACAAATTACTACTGCTGTATTAGCATCTGCACCAAGGATAGCACTCTTATCATCAACAGGCTCTGCCTCATCTGTGCCCATACCAATGATACGTCCACGACGCTTTGTAATGTCACCAATAATATCACCCTGGAACTCATCAGGAACATGTACAGATACTGCAGAAATTGGCTCAAGGAGTGTTGTGCCACCCTGCTCCATACCTGCCTTAAATGCAAGGCTAGCAGCAATCTTGAACGCCTGCTCAGATGAATCTACTGGGTGATAAGAACCATCAAGAAGTGTAGCCTTAAGACCAACAACTGGATATCCAGCAAGTGTACCCTTCTTTATTGATTCCTCAAGACCCTTTTCTACTGCTGGGAAGTAGTTCTTAGGAACTGCACCACCAAATACCTTCTCTTCAAATACAAGACCCTCTGCGTCACATGGCTCGAACTCAATCCATACATCACCATACTGACCATGACCACCAGACTGCTTCTTGTGCTTTCCTTGTACCTTAACACGACTCTTAATTGCTTCTCTGTAAGGAACCTTAGGCTCAGCAAGTGTAGCATCTACATTGTACTTTGCCTTAAGCTTACTAATGAGTACATTAAGCTGCTGCTCACCCATACCAGAAATAACCATTTCCTTTGTCTCTGGATCAGTCTGAATATCAAATGTGCAATCTTCATCACGAAGCTTCATGAGACCTGCAACAATCTTATCCTCATCACCCTTTGCCTTAGGAAGAATACTCTTTGTAAGACATGGTGTTGGGAAGGAAATCTTTGGCATCTCAAGTACACGTGACTTATCACAAAGAGTATCGTTAGTCTCTGTAATAGAAAGCTTCGCAGCTGCACCTATATCACCTGCAGTAATAATATCTGTAGGAATCTGCTTCTTACCCTTAAGGAAGAAAAGTGCACCAATACGCTCTTCTTTATTCTTTGTAGCATTAAATACAGTACTATTAGCCTTAATAGAACCAGCATTTACCTTAAAGATACTAATACGACCTACAAATGGGTCAACAATTGTCTTAAATACAAATGCTGCAAGTGGATCTTCTTCCTTACATGGAACATCTTCTGTAGAACCATCAGCCTTAGTGCCTACGAGTATAGGCTTCTTACCTGCAGGTGGAGTATCCTTAGAAATACAATTAAGTAAGAAATCAACACCCCAGTTCATATAAGCGGAACCACAATAAATTGGGTGAAGCTTACCTTCACGGAAACCAGCATGAACACCATGTCTAAATTCATCCTCTGTGAATGGCTCGCCAGCAAAGAACTTCTCCATAAGTGCGTCATCTGCTTCAGCAACTATTTCATTAACCTGATTCTGAAGATCATCAATCTTTGCGTTATATTTCTCAGGAAGTGGGAACTCCTTCAAAGAACCGTTACTACGATCTACTTCAAAAGCCTTCCTGTTCATTACATCGATAATACCTGTCATCATACCATCTTCCATAATAGGGAAAGAAAGAGGAATAACAGAAGGTCCATATCTATCCATCATACGGTTTACTACTACATCAAAATCAGCATGTGGCTCATCCATGCGATTTACAAAGAAAAGGAAAGGAACTTTCTTTCTTCTCATGAGTCTGATAGCTTTACGTGAACCAACAGAAGTACCACCCTTAGCAGAAACAACAACAATACCGCTGTCTGCTACTCTGATAGCTGACATTTCTTCACCGAGGAAGTCAAAATCACCAGGAGTGTCGATGATATTAATCTTGCTATCCTTGTACTCACAATAAGCTACTGCATCACTAACAGTAATCTGACGCTTAATCTCTTCTGGCTCAAAGTCCATAACGGTATTTCCATCAATACCACGACCAAGCTTATCGATAGCGCCTGTACTATAAAGCATTGCCTCTGCCAAAGCTGTCTTTCCAGAACCACCATGTCCAAGCAACGCAATATTACGTATCTTGTCTGCGGAATAATTTCCCATGAGTATTTTCCTCCTTTAAATAACAAATATACTTTATTATATGCCTATATATGTTTAGTTTCCACAAATCGCCTTGCTATATCGAGCTATTTTTTGTACATTTGTCACCAAAAAGAGCAAAAAAAGAGCACACAGAAAATAAGCTCCTGTGCGCTCTTAATCGTTTATATTTTATTTACAAAATCAGCTTCTAGTTCTCTCGAAAATAAGAACGATTCTGTCTTCCTTTGTAGTAGAATTGAATGCACCAATTGCAAGTGATCCAGAAGAACCACTATCACTCATTGAAGACTGAAGCTTACCACCGTCATCGTTAATAACCTGAACAAGCTTCCATCCCTCAGCTGATTTAGTCTGAAGAACCTTATTAAGACCTTTTGCGTCTACTTCGCTAGCATCATTGTGGCTAACAACTTCTACACAATACTCCTTAGGACCATTGTCTCCGCCGCCAAATCCACCAGCAGCAGCCTTCTTCTGAAGAGCTTCCATTGAAGCCTCAAGTGCAGCAATCTTTGCACTCAACTCATCTCTCTGCTTCTCCATATCCTTAATAATGTTCTCCTTCTCTTCAATCTCTTTAAGAAGCTTACCCTTCTCACTCTCGCTAAGAGATACTTCCTTAAGGAATACTGCTCTCTTTTCTGCATTGAGGATAATCTCCTCAGCCTCTGCCTGAGCAATTACAGTAATATTCTTAGAATCAGCAATGATTACCTGTGCCTGCTCATACTCAGCCTTGATATTATCGATCTGATTATTCATCTGCTCGAGAGATGAACTCATTTCATCAATCTGCTTCTCATACTCTGCAATAGCAGCTTCCTTCTCAGAAGCTATAGCAACAATCTTATTTGCTTCTTCTGTCTTAGCAGCTATTTCATTATCAGCAGCTTCCTGCTTCTCATTAATCTCTCTGATAACCTCATCACGCTGTGCAGCAGCCTGTTCTGCTTCGCTGATAATCTGCTGAGCCTGAGTTCTGATAACTTCGAGTTCTTCCTCTGCCTGTGCCTTCTGAGAAGCTGCTTCCTCAATAAGAGCTGCCTTCTCAGCACTAATCTTAGCGAGCTCAGCCTCTGCCAACTCCTTCTTCTGGAGTGCTTCGCCAGCCTGCTGTTCAGCAATAGCACGACCTTCTGTCTCAAGTCTTTCCTTCTCAGCATTAAATTCTGCCTGAATCTTTGCAAGTTCAGCTTCAGTAGCTTCAATCTCCTGCTTCTTCTGAGCAAGAATTTTATCCTGTTCAGCCTGGGCAGCTTCGATTTCCTGTCTAGCATTCTCTACATTTGTAAGGAAAGTCTGTGCTTCCTGAGCTTCTTCTACAAGCTGATTTCTCTTCTGAAGTACCTCAGCATACTCAGCATCAATCTTAGACGCAGCCTCAGAAATTTCTCTCTGAGTCTGTTCAATCATCTTCTGCTGTTCTAGCTCGGCAGCCTTAATCATCTCATCGTACTTAGCCTGACCTTCAGCTTCCTTTGCCTGCTTGATTTTCTCACCCTCGGCACTAGCTTCCTTAATCTTATTACGCTCAGACTCAACCTGTGATCTAGTCTCATTAAGCTCTGCCTCAAGACGAAGCTTCTCATCAATAGCCTGCTTCTGCATTGCTGCATACTCTGCGTCAAGCTTTAACTTCTCTGACTCAAACTTAGCTGTAAGTGTCTGAATCTCACGATTAATCTTCTCTCTAATCTCTGCGAGGTGTTTCTCTTCCTCAGAACGCTTTGCCTCTGTTCTAGCAATATTCTCTTCTTCCTTCTGATTAAGAACCTTCTGCGCCTCTGCAACAGCTGCTGTTGCATCTCCTCCAGACGCCTTCTGGAAATCGTATTTACACATGGAACAACGAGCGATATTATCACCCATCATTACTCCGCAAACAGGACATTTCTTCATGAATAGCTCTCCTATAAAAATAGTCTGTTGTAATTATACACCAAATTGTAAAAAAAAATTACTATTTCTTCTGTTCATTTGTGAATTAAGTATAAAAAAATTCACCGACCATCTGGTCGGTGAATTCTTAATTATTATGAAATTTCAATTCCATACAATGTTTTAAGAAGTGCCTTATCATCACTTGTTAATGTGTAAATCTTTGGATTTCCATTATAAAGATCTCCTCCAAATGAGAAACCCTTATTCTGGAACATCCACTCATTACTCTTAATTGTAATAGTACCATCATTTAAGTTAATAGTAACTTCCGTTCCATTGCTACCATCATTAAATGTAATATCAATGGTTCCATCACTCTTCTCTTTATACTCTCTTACACCTGGGCCACTATTTGTAATACCTGAAGGAACGCTAACACTTCCAATTGCACTACCACTAACATTGCTTGTAATAGGATCCGAAGAACCGCTACTTCCTCCGCTACCGCCAGTGGATGGTGGTGGACCATCAGTACTGAAGCCATCTAATTGCAAGTTCCAATCATTCTTCAACACTTCAATATCTTTATCTGAAAGATAGAAAATAGTCTTGTTATAAAGATCGTCATTCGAGAATGAGAACCCATGACCTGAAAGAACATACTTTGAACCAGAAATTGTCATGCTTCCATCAAGGTTAATATTAAGTGTAACTGTCGCATTATCACCATTACCATTAGGTTTGTAGAGCTCAATAGTATAACTTCCATCGCCATTAAGCTTTGCGGCCTTTACACCATCTTTTTCAGTGAGTCCACCAATAACCGTAACGTGTTCATCTACTTTCTTATCTTCCTTAGGAATATCTGTTGGAATCTCTGTTGGTATTTCTGTTGGTGTTGGTGATGGAACAAGCTCTGGATCCAATGTTCCGCCTCCTGGAGGTGGGTCAGTTGGAACTGGAACTTCAGTAGGTACCTCTGTTGGAGTTGGAGTACTTGTAGGAGTACCATCTCCGCCTCCTCCGCCACCATCACCAGTGTTTTCATCCTTCTTTACTGGGTTTGGTACAGGAGTATTGGCTGTAGGAACACCCTTTAATGGTGAACTATCACGAAGAACACCATTCTGTGCTGAAGTCATAATATCTGTATGTATTTGATACTGTTCTTGTTTTTTCTTCTGCTTCTGCAAAGTATCAGCGACTGCTGCAAAACCAACTGCAGAAAGAATAACAACAATAGCAACCACGAGCATCATCTCAATGAGAGTAAAACCCCGCTTTGTTCTTTTCATATGTTTTTAACCCCCAAATATATATTCCTACACAAACTAAATTACATCATCAATTATGACACATTTACTTCACATTTTTCAACATCTATCCTGATTTTCTTTTGTAAATAATCTGATAACTACGTTTACATCGCGTTTACAAACGCTCCCTATATGTCGAATTGTGACAAAAATATGTAATTTAAAAACACAAAAAAAGACTCGACTATGTCGAGTCCTTATAAAATCCATAAATTCTATACAACTATTATGGTGTCTTGGGAGCTCTTGAAGACTGCATAATCTTCTGAACAGAAGATGCCTTCTGGTCTATAGCTGGAATGTATGAATCTTTGTACTTGTTCTGCTTCTTTCCTGAGTCCTGAAGAACAGTTCCAATACTAACAAATGCTACACTCGCCAAAATAACAATGATTGCAACTACAAGCATCATCTCAACAAGAGTAAAACCTTTTTTACTTGTCACCTTTACAATTTTCTTCATACAAACTCCCCTTAGAGTAAATATTAAAAACATTTGTCATTATATACCACTAGTTCAAAAAAATATATAGTTAATTCATCATTTGTTAATATTTCATTGAGCATTCGGTCAATATTCTTTCAAGAGTGCCTTTTATTCTACTATCAAAACCAAATACATCTATTTCTTTTATTATTGAAGAAGTCAATGAATTTATTTCTTTTGTAGATAACGAAAAATCTGCATCTG
>JAKSRH010000048.1 GCA_024403675.1 Saccharofermentans sp.
CAATATTTCCCATATACTATCTCTTTTCTATTATTCTTCATCCATCATTGGAACGATCATAATCTTCTTAAGTTCTTCTCTTGGAAGGAATGGAGCAAGGTCCTCAAGTGGTGGGCTTACGAGAGTTCCATCCTCAAGTCTCTTTGTACTACTCTTTGGCTCCCATACCTGCTTTGTATCTGTGAAAATCTCGCAGAAAACAGGACCTTCCATCTTAAGTGTCTCATCAACAGCCTTCTTCATCTCCTCATTGCTATGAGCACAAACATAAGGATAGCCGAATGCCTTGGACAACTTCTCAAAGTCTGGGAAAGAAAGGTCGTTAGACTCTGGTCCAATACCAATCTTGCAGTGCTCCTTAAAGAGATTGTTCTGTGTAATTCTGATGGAATGATATCCATTGTTATTGATAAGGAAAATCTTAATTGGGAGATTCAAAGTAATAATTGTCTGAAGCTCCTGAAGGTTCATCATAATACTTCCATCACCCTCAAGACAGATTGTTTCCTTACCCTTACCAGCAATGCATGTACCGAGAGCTGCAGGAAGACCGTAACCCATGGAAGCAATAGCACTGTTATTTGTCATACGGCTACCCTTCTTGATTACATAAGCCTGGTTACCAACTACGCAGCAAGCACCATTACTTACAGCTGTGAGGGAACCTTCTGGAAGCTGAGAGCTCATATACTGCATGAAAGCATATACATTTGCTGTCTCGCCATTCTCCTCCCACTGATGTGGCTGAACTACTGGGTAGTTATCTCTCCATGAACGGCAAGTCTCGAGCCATGACTCATCCTGGAAAAGCTTATCGCCATCCTTAACAGCTGCATCAACCTTAGATACAAAGTCAGCTGCATCTGCCCAGATAGGCATATCTACATGGATAGTAGGCTTCTTCATCTCAGCACGGTCAATATCAACCATGATTACCTTAGCTTCACGAGCCCAAGTCTTCCAGTTATAACCAACCTGACGAATAGAAATACGTGTACCTACAGCAAGTACGAGATCTGCATTCTGGATTGCCCAGTTACCTGCACGGTCACCCATGTTACCAGCACGACCTGTATAAAGTGGATGTTCATCCTCGATAAGATCTACTGCGTTCCAATAAGTAACTACAGGGATATTAAGCTTCTCCATTGCCTTACGGAAAGTATCGTATGCACCAGAAAGTCTAATACCGTAACCAGCGTGGAATACTGGTCTCTTAGCATTCTTAATCATGTCGAGAACTGTATCCATTGTCTCCTTGGAAATCTCTGGTGGAAGCTCCTTATCATCCTCAGCAGGATCATAACCTTCGAGCTCATCTGTCTCGATATAACCACCCTGGAAATTAACTGGAATGTCAATCCATACTGGACCAGGTCTACCTGTTGTAGCAAGGTGCCAAGCCTTCTCAAGGTGGTAACGAATTGTCTTAGGATCCTCAATCATTACAGCGTATTTAGTCATGTGCTCAACAGACTTTGTAATGTCGTACTCCTGGTCACCCATAGCACGAAGTGGAAGTCCCTCTGTAAACTGCATAGCATAACGTGCAGTTGTGTCATACCTAACCTGACCACTAATTACAAACATTGGGATAGAATCAAGCCAACCACAAGCTACACCTGTAATAGCATTTGTTCCACCAGGACCAGTTGTAACGCATACTGCAGCAATCTTGTTTTCAATTCTTGCATATGCTTCTGCTGCAATAGAACATGCCTGCTCGTGATGGTTATATGTTACGTGAAGGCCATCATGATGTCCGAGAGCATCATTAAGGTGCATCGCACCACCGCCTACTACGCTGAATACATCAGTAACTCCGTGAGCTACCAAAAAATCTGCAACATAATCAGCCAAACGCTGTTTCATATTAAGATTCCTCCGTTTTATCGTCAGTTTTCTTCTGGCCGTACGCCCAGAACTTATTAAGTACATAGTTAATTGGCACCGCAATCACAAGGTTAATAAGTACAGCAATATACTTGTTGATACCCCACTTGTCGATGCAAAGCCAAGAGATAATATTGCTTAATACAAGACCTGTAAATGCATAAGCAAAATATGTCTTGATGAGAGTCTTCCACCATACTCTCTTCTGTCCCTCTTCCTCTTTAAATACAAATCTATTGTTCCAATAAAATGACCAAAGGACACTTAAAAAGAACGCTACGGTATTTCCAAGGAAAGCCTGATATTTCTCTTCGCTAGTGAACCAGCCAAACTGTCCACACATAAAAAGAATGCAAAAGTTGATGCCCATAGATACCAAAGTATTGGATACACCAACCAATGCAAACTTGCAGAACTGTAGAAAAGATTCTGCCTGTTCATCAGATAATTTTTTATGAAAAGGTGTCAAAAGCAGATTCACCATAAAAATGATGAATCTGCTTAACAAATTCCAAATCTTACCGCCAATATTCTCGAGCATAAAAAAGTATTACTGCTCCAATGCTTCCTTAATTGTCTTTGCCATGAAATCGATCATCTCATCTGTCATTCCTGGATATACACCTACCCAGAATGTATCGTTCATGATACGGTCTGTATTCTTGAGCTCACCTACTACTCTGTAGCCCTCACCTGTTGCACGCATCTCATCAAAACATGGATGCTTAATAAGGTTACCAGCAAAGAGTCTTCTTGTCTGAACACCCTGCTTCTCAATGTAGTCAACAACCTTAACAGAATCTACACCTTCCTTACATGTGATAAGGAAACCGAACCAAGATGGTCTAGAATTCTCAGCTGCAACTGGGAGAATGAGCTTATCCTCAGTACCACTAAGAGCAGCCTTAAGTCTGTCGAAGTTATGTCTTCTTCTCTCTACGAAAGAAGGGAACTTAACAATCTGAGCGCAACCTACAGCTGCCTGAAGATCAGTAGCCTTAAGGTTATAACCAAAGTGAGAGTAAACATACTTGTGATCATAACCAAGTGGAAGCTCACCATACTGCTTGTCAAATCTGTGATTACAGAAATTATCAACACCAGATGGGCAGATACAATCACGACCCCAGTCTCTCATAGAACGGATAGCTCTGTGGAGGATTGGATTATTTGTGTAAATAGCACCACCCTCACCCATTGTCATGTGATGTGGAGGATAGAAGGAAGATGTTCCGATATCACCAATTGTACCTGTAAACTTCTCCTCACCATCGATTGTGTACTTAGAACCAAGCGCATCACAGTTATCCTCAACGAGCCAGAGGTTGTGCTTATCGCAGAACTCTCTTACTGCCTTGAGATCAAATGGATTACCAAGTGTGTGCGCAATCATAACTGCCTTTGTCTTAGGAGAAAGAGCAGCCTCAAGCTGTGCTACATCAATGTTGTACTGTGGGATAGTTACATCAACAAATACTGGGGTTGCACCAAACTGAATCATAGGAGTAACAGTTGTAGGGAATCCTGCAGCAACAGTAATAACCTCATCGCCTCTCTTAACAGCTCTCTCCTTAAGAAGTGGGCTAGTAAGTGCCATGAAAGCACCGAGGTTAGCAGAGGAACCAGAGTTAACAAGTGAGCAATACTTTACACCAAGATAATCAGCGAAAGCCTTCTCGAACTGATCTGTATATCTACCAGATGTAAGCCAGAACTCGAGGGAGCTATCAACGAGATTTACCATCTCCTCATGATCATAAACTCTTCTAGCGTAAGGAATTCTATCACCTTCCTTATACTCCTTTGTCTTGTGATAAGTATCAGCATACTCAGATACCATCTCAAGAATCTTAGCTCTAGCTTCTGTCTCATTCATGTTTTCAAACATAATCCATATCTCCTATTTATGTATTAATAAAATCGTTAATCTGCTTATCCATAATCTCTGGAATAGAACCATCTGCAAACCAAACTCTGTTCCACTCACAGATTCTTTCCATAGTCTCATCGATATGCCAAGTTGGCTTCCAACCAAATGTCTTCTTAAGCTTACTAGAATCAAGCTTAAGGAAGTTAGCCTCATGAGGTGCGTTAGGATCACTCTTATCCACACGCTTCATGTTATTACCCCACTTCTCACAGAACATATCAACCAAGTCGCCTGTTGTAACGCAGTCACAATCATCAGGTCCTACGTTATACCATGATGCCTTTGTCTTGTCATTATAAGTCTGCTCCGCAATCATGAGATATGCGAATACAGGCTCCAACACGTGCTGATATGGTCTAGTGGAATATGGATTTCTAACAATCATGTCATCACCACTCTTTGCTGCTCTTACGCAGTCTGGGATGATTCTATCTGTGGCAAAGTCACCGCCACCAATTACATTACCAGCTCTTGCTGTAGAAATAGCTGGTGCATCCTCACTCATAAAGAAGGATGACTTATAACTATGAGTAACAATCTCACTACAAGACTTGGAGTTGGAGTATGGATCAAATCCATCAAGAGGCTCATCCTCTCTATATCCCCACTCCCACTCATTGTTCTTATATACCTTATCTGTTGTTACATTAAGGAAAGTCTTAACATTCTTGGACTTACGAACGCACTCAAGAATATTTACTGTACCCATAACATTTGTCTCATATGTATAACGAGGGTCCTTATAGGAATCTCTAACAAGTGGCTGAGCTGCCATATGGATAACAATCTCAGGATCTGCCTTGGAAAATGCTTCCCAAAGCTTGTCCATGTCTCTAATATCACCAATAACAGATGTCATCTTGTCCTCAAGATCTGCCATAGCAAAAAGACTAGGATTAATTGGAGCCTCCAAGGAATAACCTGTGAGAATAGCTCCAGAAGTAACAAGGATTCTACTCATCCATGTTCCCTTAAAACCAGTATGACCTGTAAGGAATACTCTCTTACCCTCAAAAAACTTCATGTTAGGCGCAGACATATTATTCCTCCCAAGTAATCCAAGGTGCTTCGCCATCAGTAATAAGTGCTTCAAGCTTCTCCTTGTCTCTCTTAGTGTCCATACACTTCCAGAAACCACGGTGAATGTATGCCTTAAGCTGTCCTTCTCTTGCTAATGTCTCAAGAGGCTTCTTCTCAAAAACAGTAGTATCACCATCTATATACTTAAAAATTTCTGGCTGAAGAACCATGTAACCAGCATTAATAATTGCTCCGTCACTATCACTCTTCTCTCTGAACTTAGTAACACTACCATCACCTGTCATCTCAAGACAACCAAACTGCTGTCCAACATTAACTGCTGTCATAGTAGCAATCTTGCCGTGATTCTTGTGGTACTCAAGAAGTTCATTAATATCAACGTTACTTACACCATCACCGTAAGTAAGCATAAATGGCTCATCACCAATATACTTCTGAATTCTCTTAATACGACCACCAGTCATTGTATTAAGACCAGTATCTACAAGAGTTACCTTCCATGGCTCTGTATGAGTGCTGTGAACAATCATCTTATTCTCAGCAGTAAAGTCAAATGTAATATCAGATGTATGAAGAAAATAGTCAGCAAACCATTCCTTAATTACATACTGCTTATAGCCGCAGCAAATAACAAAGTCATTAAATCCAAAGGATGAATAGTACTTCATGATGTGCCAAAGGATAGGCTTCCCGCAAATCTCTACCATTGGCTTTGGCTTAATAACACTCTCTTCACTGATTCTTGTTCCGAATCCGCCTGCAAGAATTACAACCTTCATATTATCTATCTCACTTTCACATACGCATAGATATTATAATTATACACATAATATAGACGCTTGACGATTGAGAAACATTGCAGATTTATAACAAAAAACCGTTTAAGGAATATTTAATAATTGGTCAGGTATATTGTGCTCATAAAACAAAACAAGCTTTGTTAAAATTAGATTTAAGGAGAGTTTACAGATGTTTTGGCGCATTATTAAGAAAGACATGACGAGAAAAAAGACATTCAATATCATTTTGATATTATTTGTTATTCTCGCGACTATGTTTGTAAGTAGCGGTATTAGTAACATTATCACCGTTTTAAATGGTACAGACTATTACTTCGAGCAGGCTGGTGTAGGAGATTACATTATCATCAGCAGAGACGCTGAGCGTGATAATCTTGATGATTTCCTTAATAACACAAAATTAATTAATTCATATACAGTTGAGAATACGGTTTATGCAAGTAATGAGTGTGCATATGACAAGGATGGAAATGTTTTTGAGAACAAGAACATGGTTATGCTTCAGGCGATGGAAGATACAGGCTTCAAGTACTTCGATTCCAACAATGAGGTTGTAACTTCTATTTCCAAAGGTCACTGCTATGCTACAGGAAGTTTTATGGAAAAGAATGATATCCAGATTGGTGACCCTATTACTATTAAAACCGGTAAAACTGAGATGACACTTATTCTGGATGGCGTTGTAAAGGATGCTCTTCTTGGATCAGACTTCATGGGCAACTCCAGATTCTTACTCTCTCCTGATGACTTTCAGGTGTTTGACGAGGATGAGGGCTCCACAAATATGCATGGACAAATTCTTAATATCCATACTGACGATGTAGATAGCGTTAGGGATGCTGCTTCCAACCTCGAAGGTGTTTTATTTAGTGACACAATTTCTACTATAAAATTGTCTTATGTCATGGATATGATTGTTGCATTTGTAGTTCTTATCTTAAGCGTTTGTCTCATGGTTGTATCCTTTGTAGTACTTAAGTTTGCTATTAACCTTACAATCACTGAAGAATATCGAGAGATTGGTGTAATGAAGGCTATCGGTATCGGAAATACTCGCATTCGTTCTCTTTACATCACAAAATACTTCCTTATTGCTATTCTGGGAAGCATCATTGGATTATTTATCAGTTTCCCATTTGGAAAGATGCTTATTAAATCTGTTAGTAACAGAATGGTACTTGGTAATTCCCTTGGCTATACAATAAATATTATCGGTGCAGTTATTGTTGTAATTGCTATTGTTGGCTTCGCTTATATCTCCACAAATAAGGTAAAGAAAGCAACTCCAGTAGATGCAATCAGATCCGGTCAGACAGGTGAAAGATATAATCGTAAGTCAGCATTGAGGCTTCGTAAGTTTAATGGTAACTCCTCTTCTTTCATGGCTGTTAATGACATCCTCAGCAGTCCAAGAAGATACACAACAATCGTCGCTGCATTCTCTCTTTGCACATTGTTCGTGCTCGTCCTTGTAAACACTGTAAACACAATGAAGAGTGACAATCTGCTTGATACATTCGCATCAAGATCCGACCTTTATATCAACGTTACAGACGTTGATACAATTGAGAACTTTACAAACAATTTCAAGTCAAGGGATGACGTGAACAATTACTTCAATGAAATCAAGGAAGATTTCGCCCGAGAAGGTATTCCTTGCGAAGTATGTATGGATTTCCAGTACAAATGCCCAGTAACAGCTAATGGCAAAACTTATTCCATAGTTGCCCAGCAGGGAATTAATACAAAGATGACAGATTACACCTACTATGAAGGAGTAGCACCAAGTAGCCCTGATGAGATTGCCATCACACCACAAATTGCTGATATGCTTGGTATAAAAATTGGTGACACTGTTACTATCAACTATGGTTTTGAGACTCGTGATGTAATAGTAACGGCTTACTTTCAGACCATGAACAGCCTTGGACAGATTATAAGAATACACGAAGATGCAAAGACTGATATTACAGCATGGTCTTCCATATTCGCTCTCCAGATTAAATACTCTGATAATCCTACTAATAGTGAGAGAATCGATAGAAAGGCTATCGCGGAAAAGTATTTTGATAACGTATACCTTCCTAACGAATACCAAATTGATTGTCTCGCAGTAGTACCAACAATGGAGATGGTTCAGTATCTGCTTCTTGCTATAACACTTCTCGTAGTTATCTTCGTAACAGTACTTATGGAAAGATCCTTTGTATCAGATGAGAAAAAGGAAATTGCGATCCTTAAGGCCATTGGATTTAAAAATAAAAATATTATTTCCTGGCAGGTACTAAGATTTGGTCTTGTAGCTTTCATCTCAGGAATCATCGCAGCTTTACTTTCCATTCCGATGACTAATCTTTGCATCACCCCAATCTTTGGCATGATGGGTATGCAGAAAGTAACTTATGAGATCGAGCCACTTAAGATTTTCCTTATGTACCCATTGATCATCGTGGCAATGACAGTAATCGTCGCATTCTTCACATCACTTTGTGCTTGCTCCATTAAGAGCTCTGACACAGCAAACATTGAATAATTTACTTACCTTTGGAGGATATAAAAATGGCACTTATTAAAACAACAAACCTTTGCAAGACATACGTAGTAGACAAGAGACAGAACAACGTACTTAAGAACGTTTCCTTTAGCATCAACCAGGGCGAGATGGTAGCCATCATGGGTCAATCAGGATCTGGTAAGTCTACACTTCTTTACTCTGTTTCTGGCATGGACCGCCCTACAAGCGGCGAAATTCTCTTCGACGGCAAGGACATCTCCAAGCTTAGTGAGAGCGAGCTCGCAGACATCCGCCTTGACAAGATGGGCTTCATCTTCCAGCAGATGTACATGCTTAAAAACCTCACTATCCTTGATAACATCATGCTCCCTGCTATTCAGAGCAAGAAGAATAATGAGACACGCCAGCAGATTGAGGAGCGTGCCATGAAACTTATGAAGAAGCTCGGCATCGAGGATGTTGCTGATAACGATATCAACGAGGTGTCTGGTGGACAGCTCCAGCGTGCATGTATCTGCAGAAGCCTTATCAACAACCCTGATATCATCTTTGCAGATGAGCCAACTGGCGCCCTTAACCGCACATCTTCCACAGAGGTTATGGATGAGCTCGTTAAAATTAACAACGACGGTGCTACACTCATGATGGTTACTCATGACGCCAAGGTAGCTGCTCGTTGCACAAAAGTATTCTTCATCGACGACGGTAACATCAAGGATCAGTACGAGCTTGGCAAGTTCGACGGCAATCCTGCTACTATGGCAAAGCGCGAAAGAGACCTCAACAACTGGCTTATGGATCTCGGTTTCTAATAACTTAATGAGCAAACATAGTACTAAAATTGAAGTTTTCCCAAATTAGTACTATGGCTAGTAGTACTAATTATCTAAATTTAAAAAGTTAGTACTACTTTTCTTAAATTAAAGTAGTACTAAAAATGCCATTTCCTTTTATTAGTACTATGATCTCAGGCGAAAAGTCGTAGCTTAACCAAAAGATTTCGATAATCTGCCACTTACTACCGCCATTTAGTAGTACTAAAAATTCGATTTTGAAAAATTTATACTATTACGCGTAGTACTATTTTTTAACAATTCGAGAATTAGTACTACACCAACTCCACAAGAGCGTATTTCGAATTATAATAGAAAGAAAAAACGGACGGTTAAGATATGCTGGACATATTGATTGTAGAAGATAACGTTGAAATCGCTACGCTGACATCAGAATTTTTAAGACAAGATGGATATTCTGTAGCTACAGCAGATAACGGAACTAAGGCTTTGTCCCAGTACGAAAAGTACGGGGCAAAGCTCGTTTTGCTTGACGTATCCCTCCCTGATATGGATGGCTTTGCAATATGCTCTAAGATTCGCGAGAAGTCTAACACACCAATCATCATTATTAGCGCCAGAACTGATAAGGAAGACAAGCTTACAGGACTTATTACAGGTGCTGACGACTATATCGACAAACCAGTTGATATCGATATTCTAAGAGCCAAGATAAAAGGCCTCTTTAAAAGAAGATATGCCTCTGATGTTATCACTGAGGGTAATATCAGCATCAATAAAGAGCTCATGACATTAAGTGTAGATGGCAAACAAGTTGAGACTACAATTAAAGAGTTTGAATTATTAGCTCTTCTTATCGAGAACAAGGGAACTACGCTCAAGAAGGAGTATTTGTTCAACACTATTTGGGGCAGTGACTCTGAGTCTGAAATGCAGACTCTCACAGTTCATATTAAGTGGCTCCGAGAAAAGATTGAAGAAAACCCTAAGAATCCAGTTCATATCGTAACTGTCTGGGGAGTAGGTTATAGATTCGAATGAGAAATTACTTATCCAAATGTATCGCAATAATTGCCGCTATGGTGCTAATTTTAATTGGTGCCAATATTTTTGTATCTTCGCGCAATAATAATATCGAGAATAAGATGTACCGCGTAGAGGCAAAGAGGATTGTTCGCGAGATGGAAGCCGGCAATACTAATCCGGACATATCCCAGTACGAGTCCATAACTAAAGTCTCTGAATATAATTCAAATGAGATTTGTAATAATGATTACGTGGTTGAAAACGTAAATGGAACTCTCTATCGTATCGAATACAACTCCGCCCCAAAGCTAAGTGGCATTATCCTCACATTTAATATTGTGATGATACTTCTTATTATCATTACTGCATCAACTTTTATATACATTGGTAAGAATATTATTAAACCATTCCACCAGTTTACTGATCTTCCATACGAGCTATCCAAGGGTAATCTCACTGTCCCTCTTAAAGAGAACAAAAACAGGTTCTTTGGTAAGTTTCTATGGGGTATGGACCTCCTTAGAGGTAACCTTGAAGATGCTAAGACAGAAGAACTTAAACTTCTGAAAGAAAAGAAAACTCTCGTCCTCTCTCTTTCCCACGATATTAAAACTCCTCTATCCTCCATTAAGCTTTACTCCAAGGCATTAACAGACGGTATTTATGATTCGGATGATAAGAAACAGGAGGTGTACCAAAACATCTCTAATAATGCCGCTGAGATTGAAACTTACGTAGCTGATATTATCAAGGCATCTAACGAAGACTTCCTGCACCTAACTGTAAACAACAGCGAATTCTACCTCAATGACCTTATGGCGAAAGTAACCGATTACTACAAGGAAAAACTTGCCGTGAAGCATATCTCTTTCGAAGTAGGTTCTTACGATAACGCTCTCATGGCTGGTGACATAGATCGCGTGATAGAGGTCATACAAAACATAATAGAAAACGCCATCAAGTATGGTGATGGCGCTAGAATTTCGATTGATTTATCAGAGGAAGAGGAGTGCAAACTCATCCGTATTGAAAATACTGGCGAGCAGATAAAAGACGAAGAAATGATTCACCTTTTTGACTCCTTTTACCGTGGTAGTAACGTCGGTAGTAAACCAGGTAGTGGCCTTGGTCTTTATATCTGCCGTAAGCTTATGCACCTGATGGATGGCGAGGTCTTTGCCGAGAATACAGATAATGGTGTGGCCTTTACTGTTGTTGTCCGCATGGCATAATTACCACTAATTATTATCTGTATCTGTTTTTTTCAACTCCTAATGGAAAAATGATTGCAGCAAGTCCTATCGCAATTATTCCAGTTCCTACACCCATTATTGTTTTGGATGTAAACAACTCATCTCTTTTGATTGCATATTTGTCTTTATAATTATAAATAGTAAATGTTGTATTCTTTTTTTCTAAATACACATTACGACTTACTGTCTCTTCTTCAATAGTAATCGTATTAGGATAATTGCTATCACTTGATTTAAAGGTCAATTTGTTCATGTAGGTAGTATATCCTCTACCTCTACTATATCTTCCATGACGTCTATGATAAATAGCTGTTTGATCTACATCTACTAAAGTAGCTGAAAAATAAGTTACTTCATCATCATGTAAAAGCTGATTTACCGCAGGATAAAATCCAAAAGCAATTATGCCAAACAAAATGCATATAATACCTGCAAAAATTGAAATTGTTTTCCAAGTTTCCATAACAACACCCCAAAATAATTAATATCAGAACTTAATCTGATCCCCAATAAATAAAAGTCTATCACTATAGAAATTAGATTTTTCTATCTTACGGCGAATTATAACTATTTATATAAAAAATGCCCCGAGAAAATTCTCAGGGCAGTAATTAATTAATTTAACCAAATCAATTAAACAAGAATAGCGAACTTAAGTGTGCACTTAACAGCTGTCTTACCATCAACAGTAGCCTCAGCCTCACCTACACCAACTGGTCCTCTAACCTGTGTAATTCTAGTCTCAAGACGAACCTGATCACCAGGAACAATCTGACGCTTAAACTTACAGTTGTCGATACCTGCAAATACAGCAATCTTACCCTTGAAATCATCCTGGGAAAGGATTGCAACTGCACCTGCCTGAGCAAGAGCCTCTACTGTAAGAACACCTGGAACGATTGGCTGCTCTGGGAAATGACCCTTGAAGAACCACTCATCAAAAGTAAAGTTCTTATAAGCTACACAGTACTGACCTGGCTCATAGTCCTCTACCTTATCGAGGAGGAGGAATGGATGTCTGTGTGGGATAATTGCCTTAATTCCGTTAATATCAAGTGAATTAGCCATTTGAAAGTATCTCCTTTATTTTCTATTATTCAACGAACTTTTTGATAAGGATTGTAGCGTTGTGACCACCAAATCCGAGAGAGTTACTCATTGCGTAGTTAATCTCACGGTTCTTACCCTGACCAAGTGTGTAATCAAGATCACACTCTTCATCAGTATTAACTGTACCACGTGTTACATGTACATAGCTGTTCTCGATGGACTTAACACAAACAACTGCCTCGATACCACCAGCACCACCCAAGAGGTGACCTGTCATGGACTTTGTGGAGTTGATAGAAACGTTCTTTGCATCCTCGCCGAAAGCATACTTAATAGCACGTGTCTCGAAGAGGTCGTTGTGATGTGTAGATGTACCATGTGCATTGATGTACTCTACATCCTTAGGCTCTACGCCAGCTTCCTTCATAGCAATCTTCATTGCCATACCAGCACCAGAACCATCCTCTG
>JAKSRH010000049.1 GCA_024403675.1 Saccharofermentans sp.
GAAGTTGCAAAATGGTCTTCACGACGGTTTTGCAACTTTCTTTTATCACAAAGTGTAGCGTTTTTCATACTCTGAAGTTGCAAAAACCCTCACAAGACCACAACTTCAAAAATAACAAAAATCGACAAAAATCGACAATCTCCGACAAAAACAAGCATTTTTCGACATTTTCCAAGCCATTTTTCTCGATTTTCCTAACAATAGCCTCATTTTACCACTTTTCTTTACACACTATTCTTGCTACCATTAATCATGGAATTAAGAATGTTACCAAAAGAGTGGTATATCGCTCAAATAATATGGCTTGAAGATCAGCTAATGATGATGCCTCGATGTCTTACAGTGAAGAATCGTGGGTCAATAGCTGTGCGAATTTTCAATAATTTCTTAAAGAACTACGAGCAAATTTCCAAAAAGCACAAAGACTACAACTTCTACCTCCAAGTGGCAACTATACGAAAGGAATATTCAAGCCAACTTCAAGAGGCAAAGAAACGACTTGCAACGTTATACAAAACAACCTACAACTCTATCAAAGGCAAATACACACTAAGAAATAACACGAATATCAAGTTTAATCAGGAGTACTGGGAAAAGTGCGTGAAAAATTGCATCAAATTCAGACCTGAAAGCGAAATTGTCTCAGACGGAGTAGAATTCAAATCTAGGTTTGAAAAGGATTTCTCGAGCGAACTTAAAAATCTGGGGCTCACTTTTGTATATGAACCTAGGATGTACATCAATCCAAACAAAGCTCGATACTCAGATTTCGGTCTTTTCTTCCCAATATTTAATCGTTGTGTATTCATCGAGTTAATGGGAGCAATGAATGACCAGGATTACGTTAATTCCCAGTGTCAAAAGCTACATGAGTATCTTCAAAATGGCTTCTATATTGGACGTGACCTCTTTATTTTAAGTGGAAATGAGAAGTATTTGCCAGGACAGGTTCAGATGCGTGACTTCATAATAAACATCATCACAGGCTTGTGCGAAATGTATTTGGTAAAGATAAGCAGTTAACAAAAATGCCACCGAAGCTCAAAAACTTCGATGGCATATGTATTATTTAGTATAAAACTTCAATCAACCGAGAATATCCTTACGGGAATCAAAATCGTTATAAGGTCTTCTCTTCTTAACGGACTTAAATGCAGGACGCATGATTCTTCCGCCGGATACAAGCTCCTCGATTCTGTGAGCAGACCAACCAGCGATACGAGCGCATGCGAAGATTGGTGTGAAGAGCTCTGTTGGGATGCCGAGCATGGAGTAGATAAGGCCTGCGAAGAAGTCTACGTTAGCGCAGACAATCTTGTCGCTCTTCTTTACCTCATGGAATACTTCTGGAGCAAGACGCTCAACAGAAAGATAGAGGTTATAAAGGTC
This sequence comes from Saccharofermentans sp., assembly GCA_024403675.1. Classification (GTDB taxonomy): domain Bacteria; phylum Bacillota; class Clostridia; order Saccharofermentanales; family Saccharofermentanaceae; genus Saccharofermentans. The sequence continues at coordinate 1,390 of JAKSRH010000049.1, forward strand.
TTCCTTGCCACACTCTACTGAGAGATCGTGAGCGTACTTTGTAAGAAGCTTAGTACGTGGGTCAGAAAGTGTATATACAGCGTGACCGATACCGTAGATAAGACCAGACTTGTCGTATGCTTCCTTCTTGAGAATCTTTGTAAGATAAGCCTTAATCTGGCTATCGTCATTCCAGTCCTTAACATTAGCCTGGAGATCCTTCATCATGGAGAAAGCCTTATTAGAAGCACCACCGTGCTGAGGGCCCTTGAGGGAACCAACTGCGGCTGCGATTACTGAATATGTATCAGAACCAGTAGATGCTACTGTGTGTGTTACGAAAGAAGAGTTGTTACCACCACCGTGCTCAGCGTGGAGACAAAGTGCGAGGTCAAGTACTCTAGCCTCGAGCTCTGTGAACTGTCCATCAGGTCTAATGAGGTGGAGGAAGTTCTCTGCTGTAGTGTACTCTGGCTTTGGCTCGTGGATAAAAAGACTCTGATGCTCTACATAGTGTCTTCTTGCCATGTAACCATATGCAATGAGAACTGGGAATCTTGCAATAAGCTCGATGCACTGTCTAATTACATTATTAAGATCTGTAGAATCTGGGTTGTCATCATAAGAATAAAGAGCAAGTACGCTTCTAGCGAGCTTGTTCATTACATCTGGAGATGGTGCCTTAAGGATCATGTCCTCTGTAAAGCCCCATGGGAGAGGTCTCTTCTCTGCAAGAAGTGCCTTATAATCAGCAAGCTCCTGCTCTGTAGGAAGCTCACCTGTCAAAAGGAGGAAAGAAATCTCCTCGAAGCCATATCTCTTGCCATAGAAACCTTTAACAAGATCAGATACCTCGTAACCACGATAGAAAAGCTTACCTTCAACAGGTACACGCTCAGCATCATCCACGATGTAACTCATTACCTCACCAACCTCAGTAAGGCCTACGAGGACACCAGTACCATCATTATTACGAAGACCTCTCTTAACATTGTACTTTCCATACAATGCTGGGTCGATTTTACCTCTGTTAGCAACTGCCTTAGAAATCTTGCTAACCATTACATTGTTCTTGTTATCACTCATACTAATTTCCTTTTCCATAATTCATTTTCCATACATTAGAAGATTATATATATGCACTTGGATTTTTGTCAATTTTTATGAAAGTTCAAAATGCAAAATATTCATTTTGAACAATAATTTATAAAATAAACGTAAGAAATTCGGTTTGAAAATGACAGAGGCAGATTATTTTCTTGCACAATGTAGTGCATAACCCATGATTGAAGCCGCTGAGGCAGCATTAAGGGACTCCGCCTTGCCTGGCATAGGGATTTTCACCTTCAAATCGCATTTCGCGATAGTTTCCGCCTTGAGGCCATTACCCTCATTACCTATAAAATATGCTGCTGGTGTAGAAACACTATCGGACGAAAGCACCTCGCCATTAAGTTCCATTGCCATGGAAGTGATGCCTTTCGCCTTAAAAAACTCCATTGCCTGTTCGCTATCGCCCACCTTTACTAGTGGCAAGTGCCAACAAGAACCCATGGAAGCTCTAATCGCTTTCTCATTAAAAGGATCTACGCAGCCGGTAGTCATGATTACCGCACTAAAATCAAAAGCGTCTGCCATTCTAATTATGGTGCCAATATTACCAGGATCCTGCACACTCTCGAGGACAACGTAAATGTCATTACCATCACCTCTAAAAGGAATGTTATCCATAGTGAGAGTTGGCTCTTTAACTACTATAACCACTCCCTGAGGATTTACCGTGGATGCAATCTTCGCGAAACACTCATCAGTAACCACAAGTGTCTGCGCTTTATTAGCAGTAATCACATCTGACCATTTATCAAGAAAAGTGGTTTGCTTCTCAGCAACACAAACCATGCTAGGGATAGATCCAGAAATCAAAGCATCTTCACAGACCCTAACACCCTCTACAAACACGAGACCTTCCTTACTTGCCTTGCGTCTATCATGGAGGTTTGTTAGCCATTTTACTTTTGGATTGTCTTTACTTCGAATTACGTCGTACATACTGGCTCCTGGGTAAAAAAATAGGACTGCTGCGATTGCAACAGTCCTGATGGTGCGGCCTACGAGACTTGAACTCGTATGGGGTGAACCACACGCCCCTCAAACGTGCGCGTCTACCAATTCCGCCAAGGCCGCATGCCTTGTTTGTCTTGGCAACGAATAGAATTATATTTGCTAAGGTCTGTTATGTCAAGACGAATTTTATGGAATTTCAAAAAAATTATGAGATACTATACTCATGTATAAATTAGCAGATAAATTATATTCATATGAAGCATGGGCAATGGAAAGCGATAGACTTCGCTTAAGTGTTTTGCGACCAGGTAAAGCTGGTGACACTTCTGCTTATTTTCGTAAAAATCGCAAGTTTCATGCGAAATGGTCTCAGACTCATAGTGACAGCTATTTTACCAAGGCTACACAAAAGGAATATATGAAATATGACCTAAAGGAATTTAAGCGTGGATACCTCTTCCCTTTGTGGATTACTTCCAAGGATGAGCCTGGTAAACTTTTAGGAAGAGTTTCTTACTTTAACTTTGCCTATGGTGGCATGATGAGTTGCTCCGTAGGATACCACCTAGACCAAGACGCTTGTGGTCATGGTTACATGGAAGAAGCTATTAAGGCATCCTGTGCACTTCTAAAGGATGTACTTCACCTTCACCGCATTGAAGCTTTCATTTTGCCTGAGAACGAGAAGTCTTTATCCACTATCCAAAGATGTGGTTTCCACCACGAAGGGATGCGCTACTCTTACATGCATATTAACGGCAAATGGAGAGATCACATGTCCTTTTACCTTCTAGATGAGGACATTAAGACTCTTGTAAACTAAATAACATAAAAAAACGCTATATTTTTTAATTATTATGAGATAATGAATATAGTATCGATAAGTATTGAATGGAGGAAACGACATTGAAGAGTTCTAAGATTAAGAAAATCATTGCACTTTCTCTTTGTGCAACAACACTTATATCATTTGCTTCTTGTGGTAAGAAGAAGAAAGACACAGAAGAATCCGATAAGACAGCAAACTCCGAGGTAGCAGACGAATCTAATGCAGCACCTACTGAGACAACTGCAGCTACAGTTGCTACTCTCCCTACATATTCTGGTCCTATGACAAACCCTAATGAAGTTACTTGGACAGAGACAGCAATGGATCCACAGATTAAGTACGCTAACGTTAGCGAATACCTTTCTGTTAGATCCGGTCCTGGCACATCCTACGATCAGGTTGGTGTTCTCACAAGAAATCAGTCTGTAGTAGTTGTAGCTGTTGCTACAAACTCTGCTAACGAGCAGTGGTATAAGACTCAGGATGGTTTCTATATCACTTCTAACTCTCAGTACATTGTTGATAATCCAGTTTAAATTTTGTATTGACAAATTAGAGCTTGTAAGGCATTATAGTTAAGCGCTTGATACAAGCTCATTCATGCAGGTGTAGTTCAATGGTAGAACCTCAGCCTTCCAAGCTGACTACGTGGGTTCGATTCCCATCACCTGCTCCACTATTTTTGGGTCATTAGCTCAGCTGGATAGAGCAACAGCCTTCTAAGCTGTGGGCCGGAGGTTCGAGTCCCCCATGGCTCACCAATAGCAAATGCTAAGAGAATCGACATTGTCGATTCTCTTTTTTGTTATATTATCCAGTTATTATTTGACACGCATAATTAGCAGACATAATTGGCCCACACTATGCATTCCCTGCGGGTGCTAAATTCTTTCTTGACTTTATAGCTTCTTATATTTATAATCTTCAAGTGCTGAGCGGTAAACGCTATACATGGTGGGATTAGTTCAGTTGGTTAGAGCGCCAGTTTGTGGCACTGGAAGTCATGGGTTCGAATCCCATATCCCACCCCAACTTTTACCCTTTGCTTATCGTCATTGGGGTGTCGCCTAGTGGTAGGGCACGGGTCTTTGACTCCCGCAGTGGCGGTTCGATTCCTCCCACCCCAGCCATTATATGATCCATTAGCTCAGTCGGTAGAGCACTTGACTTTTAATCAAGGGGCCTGGGGTTCGAACCCCCAATGGGTCACCAATAGTTAATTCAAACCTGCAAGTGATTGCAGGTTTTTTATTTATCCACAACTATAGTACAAATCAAAATATTGCCAGCTAGTAACTAGCATGTCGTACACGTCCTCATCCGAGTAGTCATACTCCCCTGCCCAGGACGCCCAATCAATATGTGAAGCATCACATTCATCATAATACTGGAGATTCCATCTTAGACTAACTGACTCAAAGTAATCTGAAGTCTTAATATTACCCTCATTGTCGACATATGTTGTCTCGCCCTTATTAGTCGTCTTAATCGCTTTAAGTTCTACATTTAAGTTATTTATATCTTCTATATCGTCGCCTGTAAAAGTTACGTGATAAACCTTATCTATGAATTCGTTACTACCAAGCTCGGTATAATTATGGATCGCATATACGTAGTTACCATCTATAATTACCCAGTCGTTAACGGTCGACCAATCTAGTTCGACATTATCTTCGGAATCACCATTCCAACTCCACTCCCCAACAAGCACAAGCTGGTTATTTTCCAAGTCGACCTCATACATACTTGAATCAGTATTTAGCAATTGACCATGATCTACCGAAGTCATTAATTCATAATTACCGTCGTCATCAAGGTCTGTAATAGCATACCTACCTTCTCGTTCAATCCCATTCATGCTGTAATCCCACGTGGCGCGATTACTGATAATTATATCCATCTGGCGCTCGTCAATTGTAATAGGCTGACCTTCTGTTTCTCGGGCCTCTTTTGTTTCCATGGGAGCATCTGTATTCTCAGTGTTTCTTTGACGCTCAGTTTGAGGCGTACTCTCTGTCGTAGCCTCATTCATAGTTTCTATCGTAGTTTCTCCTGAAGCCTTCTCAGTAGTCTTCTCAGCGCATCCTACAGCGCTAAATACCATAGTCGCACTCATAGTAAGTGCGACGCCTTTAATTAGTGTTTTTTTCATATCTATATCTATCCCTTTTCCATACCAGTTTCCTGCCGGTATGTATATAAGACGATATTGGATGGCTTGGCGTTTCAAAAATACAACTTTACACAAAAACTGCCGCGGTATTATCCACGGCAGTCTTAAGAGCAATAAGTTAATTAGAAATTACAATGGATCGTGCTCGAAATCACGGATTCCAACATAAGAATACATATCATTTTCAGCAGTAATAAAATCATAGTATCCATTCCATGTTTCCCCATTATAAATAAGATAGTAACTCCAATCATTTGTATCAACTGGCACAGGACGTGGAATATCACCAGTTCCACCTAATACCATTAATAATCTGCCATCTCCACCAATATAAAATTTTTGATTAGCGTCATTAGTTACAGCGTAATTATACTCACCTACTGCATAGCTAGAAATGCTCTCTGGAGTCTGTCCCGCATATGATGTCAAATCAATTATTTCCTGATCAGAAAGGAATCTACCCTCTTTAAGATCAATAACATAATAATGGTTTAACACGCCTCCTTCGCCATATTCGTAATAACAGCAAATTTCAACAATAATCACACTATCATTTACAGGTGTAATAGTAATCCATGAAACATAATTAGTGAGCTTTGCATTTATAATATCCTGATCATCTTTATTCGCAAGAATAAACTGTGGAGCCGGTGCAGTCACTTTCGTACCACCACCCATTGCAAGTGTTACTTCACACTCAACAATCTGAAGGTAATCACTAAGCTCGTATGTAAATTCCTGATTTTCAACTTCTGTTTCAACAGTCTCAACTGGTTCAACAACCTGCGTTGTTTCAACTGGCATTGTCTCTCTTATTACATTTTCACGATCCGGCACTCCAGAATTATCAATCCACATCATTGGCATGACATATGTTTCCTCAGGAATACCACCTGTCATATTAATTGAACCATCTCTTCCCGATACCCATCTAGGCTCCGAAGACCCTACACCATTTTCATCAATATGAATACTACCTGTAGTTACATACAAAAAATCAGAGAAAGATATGTCTACTACATCTTTATAGTCTTCAATGACAGAGCTTGAATATATAAATAATGGACAATGGTAAGCTAAATCATTATAGGCATTACCCTCTGCGTCGCCAATATGTAAACTAACTGGATAATCAGTAATTTCAATATATTCTTTCTCAGTTTCACTAAATGCCTCATCATAAATATCCCAAAGACGATCTTCATAAAGGAAAGAACGAGCATTAGTAAAAGACATATATTCATTCACATCTATTTCAAATAGAGGATTATTACAAAATAAAAGTGATCTATCACCATCAGTCTCAAGAACTGTCCACTCGAGCGGTTCACCATTATAGTTTCCCATTTGAACAACGCTACCAACCGATAATTCAGAGGATTGGAACAAGTAATCAGATGTATCTTCTTCAAAAGAGGTTTCTTCTGAATCCTTCTCGTTTATTGAATCTGCTTTATTATTAATTAATTTATTTATTCCAACAGCTCCGCCACCAATAACGCCAACAGCAACAACACCAGCAACAATCTTAGTTACAACACCTTTACTTGTTTTCTTAGCAACAGTGGCTGCTGTGTTTTTAGCAGCATTCTGCATATTCTGAACAGACTGCGCATTTGGCTTGGCGTTAGGCTCGATAGGAGCACTTGGAGTCTGTGGCTGTGTTACTGGAGTCTGCGCATTTGGGGCCTGTGCAACTGGAGCCTGAGCCTGAGCACTTGGCATCTGATTTGGAGTCTGTGGCTGTGCACCTGGCACCTTACCTGGCGCCTGCGCCTGAATAGCAGGATTATGAGAAGCTGCCTTTGGTACAGTAGGCATCTGTGAGTTACCACCAGGAATCTGACCATTAGCACCAGCTCCCATACCAATTGCGCCTGCACCCTGTGGAATAATTGCAGATGCAGAACTTCCTAGATTAACAATAAGGTTAGCCGCTTTCGCAATACCACTTGCAATAAGACTACCTGCCACACCAAATCCACCAACACCTGCGAAAGTAAGAAATGGCACCGGAATAGAATTAGTTACATTTTTAAGAACCATTGCGATAGATGGGATAGCACCATTAACTGCAAGTCTATCGCCTGTCTTATTCTCGTAGTCTTCAATACCTTGCTTAACCTTAATCTTAGCACTCTTTAGACGAGTCTTAACCGTACCTTCTGATACTTCCATAATCTGAGCAATTTGCTCGATTTTAAAATCATTGTAGTAATACATGAAAAGTGTCTGGTACTGAACCTCGGAGAGTTCCTTCTCCATAATTTCCATAACAATCTTACGCTTCTCGTCGCGAAGCACGTAAGTGTCTGGAAGCATCTCAACATTATCGTCGCCTTCCAAGATTTCTTCGTTTCCGATAGCGTCATCATAAGATACGTTATCTTTTCTAGATCTAATTTTGCTAATGCTTGTATGTACAGCGATTGTTTTTACCCAACCATAAAATGCGTAATTGTCTTCAAGCTCTGATAACTTGTTATAGATATAAATGAAAATCTCCTGGGTTGTATCTTCTGCATCTTCACGACTCTTAAGATATCCATAACAAGTGTGATAAACCATCTTAAAAGATGAATTATAAAGTTCCGTAAATGCATTGTTATCACCCTGCTTTGCTGCAGCTACCAATGCGTATATTTTCTGATCCTGTTCCATATACATCTCCTGATGAACCTATTTTCTACACATATAAAACTATTAGTTAGCACTAATCCACATTACAGGACGAACGGCATATGTATTCGAAGCAGCAGAATCACTAGTATCCCAATGTTTATGACCTTGGTCTCCACAAATTGAGCCACGTGAATAATCATCTGCATACAACTTTTTGCCAGGAGTACGAAGCCACCAGCCATACGTACCATCAAAATAATTCTCCCATATACTTGGGATTTTATCTTGAATACACTCTGGAATCTCACAAATAAGGAAATCATAACTTCCTTCAAAATATGTATTTACATATTCATAGTTAAATATTTCTGTTTCATCTTCAGCTAATAAATATAACTTATCCTGAGTATCATTACCTACATCAAAATGATCTTCTTGTTCATAATATTTAGTATCAGCTTTTACATCAGTAAGAAGTATTCTATTCTGCTCATCAACTGTAAATGCATCATTATAAAATTCTCCATTAAGCCATTCTCTTATTGGGCATGTTTCCCATGGAGAATTAGTATCGAACATACTATTGGAAAATGTCATAAGATTTACTGCTTTTTCAGAAAGAACAAGATAATTACCATCTTGTTCATCAATCACAATCCAATTAAGAGGTTCCCCATAATAATTACCCATAGTAATCATAGAACCAATTGGAGATGCAATTTCTTCAATAAAATTGTCATTCGAATTGCCTGAATAGCTCTCAGAAATATAATCTTCCTCTTGTGACTCTTCTCGATTCTTCTTTTTACCACTCTTACTTTTTGAAGAATCAGATGAACATCCCACCATAGAGAGTGCCATTGCTCCAATAAGACCTGCTGCCATTAACTTTAAACCAAACTTTTTCATAAATTCCTCCTAATGAATTTTTTGTTCTATACCTAATAGGCAACTCTCCAAAACAAAAAGTTCATTCTCCAACATAAATTTTTATAGAAATGCCATTACAAAAACAATTACAACTCTGTATGATTAAAACTACTAATACCTGTTCTATAATGGTTATCGTCTAATGTATATTGAAAACCAAACCAGAAAATAGTCTCTGACTCCTCACTTTGATCAGGTAAATACTCAGGTAAATGTACATCCATACTATATTCATTAGAGTATACAGCGAAATAGAGATTTCCATTCTTACACATTCCAAAAAAGGAACTATCATTAATATCAGGCCAAGCAGGATCTTCGTATATATCTGGCCACATATCAGTACCACTTGAATAATTACTCTGACTAATCAAAGCATTATAGCAAACATCATGAATAGACTGACCTTCAAATCCCACCATATCAAGCAACTCACGATTTGTATATGATTTACCTGTATCAAGATTTATAAAATACCTTTCACGAGTGTATAGTGCTTCCCCATCCTCATAATCATATGCATACCATATAGTTACAATAATCATATTATCTAACGCTGTCTTGACATCCAACGCATCACATTGTGTAAGGATTTTCTCATTAATTTCAGCCTCTACCGCTTTATCAACCAATGTAAACTGTGGAATTTCATGCGTAACAACATTACCATTACCATATGTTAAAGTAATTTCACACTCCTCAATACGAAGAAAATCACTAACATCATATTTAAACTCTAGTTTTTCCGGATCAACCTTAGTATCTTCTTCACTCTCAGCACCACTAACCTCAATTTTGAGGTCGTCTCCATTCTTCTTATCACTCTTATTTCTCGAAGAACCAGAATCAGATGAACATCCCACCATAGAGAGTGCCATTGCTCCAATAAGACCTGCTGCCATTAACTTTAAACCAAACTTTTTCATAATCTCCTCCTTAGTAATTAAGCTTTTTTGCTTTTATACCTATAAGGCGCAGCCAAAAACAAAAAAGTTCATCTCTCTCGGAAAAAATTATAAAAAAAAAATGACATTTGTCATCACGCGAAAAACAGCTAACAAAAAACTGCCATCCGGATGGACAGCAGTCTTATGACGTATCGTCTTTTACTTGCGCAGCTTTCGCAAAATCAAATTCTCTATAAGGCACTTCAACTTGTGCCATAACCTCTTCAAAAAACCTTGTCAAAAAAGGTTTCTGCTCTTTTTCGTAATCGTTCAATTCATACATAACCTCCTTTCTATTTTGTCCTTATACTTATAAGACAATTCAAAAAGCAAAAAAGTTCATTATTTAACTAAGATTTGCTAATCTTTTCTTACAATCTGCAATTTTCACATTAAATTCCTCCATTTCTCTCCTACAAACATCTATATTGATATGGCCATATCCAACAGTACCCGCAATACGTCCATCAATGCTTTCTCTACATAAAGCAACTTGTCTTTCATACTCAGCAATTTGTTTAAGACACTCTTTTCTATCCAAATCTCCATAGTATTCATCTTCTGAATATTCAGAATTAGATTCAGATGTAGATTGAGATTCTGAACTAGATACACCACTTTTTCCAGATGACAAACCTAACACCCCAGCAAAAACTATCATTAACACTACAACTGCAATTACCATATACACAACTGACTGACAAACAACCTGAACTGCATTTAACGGACTCTGGCAGATAAGCATAAACTTTGGCATAAGAACCATATGATTAACGAATCCAAAAATCGCAGTAAGAAGAAGCTTACCACCTCTATTTCCAATAAAACTAAGAGCCAAAAAAATAAAAAGTGCAACCAACAAAATAATAGAAGCCGCCGCCTGCTCACCATATACATTCAAACAATAAATAGAACCAAACATAGAGGCTACTGCGCCAATAACATAAACAGGGTGTACTAATAGTGATGCAAATGCTGCCACAAGAACCTGAAATGCGAAAAGTGCACCAACAACATACATAAGTGTACCTTCTGTCATGTAACTAAATGCTTCCTCATCAAAACTTGCTTCTACAGCACTATCAAAATCCATTGTCTTAATGTTAGTAAAGAAACTCTCACCCTGGTACCCACCATTAATATGGAAAGCAATTACACCAACCAATCCAAAAACCAATGTGATTAATAACTGAAGAAAGAAAGCTGAATAAAAAGTACCATTAAGCTTATTAGTACGAATGTTAATTACACTATCAATCATGTCCCTAAACATCTTCTTAATAAAAATAAAACCTACAAATAATAAACGCATTTTTGTTTCCTCCTGAAATGTCTTTTTTGCTGTTATACCTGTAAGGCGAAATCAAAAATGAAAAAGTTCATTTTTGAGAAAACTTTTTTGAAAAAAATATTTTTGAGTAAAACGGACACATAGCCTGTACACCGATTCGTACACTATTTTTTGTTTTTAGTGTACGATTTACTGTACTTTACCCTCAAATGCACTGAAGTACAGCGATTCGTACACTATTTTTTGATTTTGGTGTACGATTTACTGTACTTCACCCTCAAATACACCGAAGTACAGCAATTCGTACACTATTTTTTGATTT
>JAKSRH010000005.1 GCA_024403675.1 Saccharofermentans sp.
GAGTTAATTACTCTCTAACAATTACACTTTTATGGTACAAAACGTTGCTTGCTAAACGAGTCTACATATCTTCATGAGAGATATTGCTATTTAGATAATTAAACATATACGGATAAAAATACCAGGCATACTTTCAAGTAAACCTGGTATTATTTCATTCTAACTATAGCGTACATATGTCTTTATCGCTTTCTTGTATTCTCATCGATCCACTTAGCAAACTTATCTTCTGGAACAAGCATTCGCTTACCAATTCTTAGTGTAGGGAAGTCAGCGGAATTCATAAGATTATATGCTCCCGCTTTTGATATTCCAAGACACTTTGCAACCTGCTTAGCGTTCAAAATTACTATCTCATTCTTATTAGAACTATCCTCATTCATTGGCCTTTACCTCCTTTCTTGGATTTTTTATTATTTTTAGTGTGTAATCCATTTTAACACTTGAATTCTCGGATTGCAAGTGTTATATTGTTCGTAATCCGATAAGAAAGGAATAAATATACAAAATGAATTTGAATATATACAACACATCCATAAAGGATGTTAACAACTTAAAAGACGAGGTAAAACTTGGTATTCAGATTACGAATGCTGAGGAAGTATTCTTTGTTCTGCTTTATGATAAGAAGACTGATACTTATCATTTTCAGGACATGTTTACTTATGATGTCGGAATTTCTGTTGGAGATCTTATTGGTGCCGTTGATTATTCCTATGGTGTTTTTGATTCTGAAGAACTTTACAACAAACTAAAGGAAGATAGTGACTTCTTGAAGTATCAGCTCACTAATAACTCAACTCCTGTCGAACTTGCTGATATGACAATCAGAATGTATAGAGATATGTGTAGTTATCACTTTAGCGGTATAGCAACTGATATTGATGATGCTAATAAGAATCCTCTTTTCCTTCCTTTTTATGTTGAAGTTCTTAATGGAATTATCAATGATGGTATTAACTATAACTTTAAGAAAGCGGAAAAGGTGTTATCTACAATAAAGAAAGAGCAGGCACTTCTTGCTGATTTTTCTAAGACTATTATGCTCTATCCAGAAGTAGAAACTCCTATTGAGGCTTTTGCTAAAAGTAGTGGAAAATCTCGTCATTCTTCTAGTTACAAGGGAAAGAATATTCTCTATAAGTTAACTGATGTAGATAGTGAAAAATATTTTGATTTATTTATTCCAGACTCACTTGATGATTTGTTTGGCTATATTGTAAATAAGTCTATGTTTCTTGGTATGCATTACTATTGCTGCCCTAACTGCAATAGATATTTTGCATTCACAACTGATACCAAGACTAAGCATTGTAATAGACCAATTGAAATTGCCAAGTACGATAAAGATATCGGAAAAACATGTCATGAGATTGGAAGACTTAGAGTAAATATCAGAAACATTTACAAAGATGATGTTCAGAAGCTTTATCAGAAGCATTATAAGAAAGCTAATGCACTTAAAAACACAGGAAAGATTCCTGAGGATGTTTTTACAACATGGTCAAAGGAAGCTCGTTTAATGCGTGATCTGAGCTCTCAGGGCACACATCCTATTGAACAATTTAAGGAGTGGCTTGAGACACATAACATTTGTGAATAAGTGGACTGACTGACCCTTATTATAAGTCTGAAAGAAAGAGAGGAATATGCCTAAGAATAAAAAGAAAAGAAATGCAAATGGAAATGGCTCAATTACCAAAAGAGCCGACGGAAGATGGGAAGGAAAATATACCGTTCCCGCAGATGATGGAAGTACAAGATGCGTCCGTAAATCTGTTTATGGAAAGACCAAAGAGGAAGTTCGTAAGAAGCTTACTCAGATTCAGTACGAGATTGATAACAACTTGTTTATTAATCCTACCAAAATGACTCTTGGTAGCTGGATTGATACTTGGCTTAATGATTATGTTAAGCACTCTGTAAAGGCTCTCACATACGATTCTTACTATTCTCTTAGTAATAATCATATAAAGCCTGTTTTGGGTGATGTAGTTCTAACAAAACTAACTACAGACAGAATTCAGAAATTCCTTAACTATCTTCTTGATGAAAAGAACTTATCTGTAAAGACAGTAAAGAACATTAGTGGAGTTTTGCACAAAGCATTGGAGCAGGCTTTCATTGTAGGTCACATTAAAGCCAATCCATGTAACAGAACACAACTACCTAAAGCGCCTAAGAAGAAAATCAAACCTATGTCCAACGAGAATATTGAGTTATTCCTCAAGACAATCAAAGGTCATAAGTTCGAGAATATCTACTACGTAACACTCTTCACAGGCTTGCGTGAAGGTGAAGTTCTAGGACTAACATGGGATTGTGTCGACTTCAAAAACAATACAATACTCGTAAACAAACAGCTTAAGAAAAATACACAATATGCTGGCTCCACACATATATTGTCATCTACCAAAAATGGGGAAGAAAGAATTATTCGAGTAGCACCATCAGTAATGCTTGTACTGGCTCGCCACCAAAAGATACAAGAAAAAATGGCAGACAAAGCAGGCTGTGCATGGAATAACGAATGGAATCTGGTATTTACCAATGAACTTGGCGGATTTATTAGCCACGCTACCGTATATAACAATTTCAAGCGAATAGTAAAACAATTGGGTATTCCAGAAATGAGATTCCACGATCTTCGCCATACCTACGCGACAATTTCCTTAGAAAGTGGTGATGACTTTAAAACCGTTCAAAGTAATCTTGGACACGCTACTGCAAGTTTTACACTTGATGTTTATGGACATGTATCTGACGGAATGAAGAAAAAATCTGCCATGAACGTACAGCAGTTCATAAACAAAGTAAGTTAATCCCAAGATATTTGTCGTCAAAATTGTCGTCAACTCTGTTTCCGGGCAACATAAAACCCCTGAAACACTTATATTTCAGGGGTTTTCTATGGCGGAGAAGAAGGGATTCGAACCCTTGCGCGGCGTGAACCGCCTAAAGCTTTAGCAAAGCCTCCTCTTCGGCCTCTTGAGTACTTCTCCTTACCAATGCCGAATTCGTAGTCTATTGACTACCGAGAATTTATTATAGCATATTTTTGCAATTTGCATAGAGTGAATCTTTGTACAGACTCAAACAAAATAGAACTGTGTATCCCAACCCGGCACAGATGGTAGGTGGCGCATGTATATTTTGTAGTCTGGACGAAGACTATGAACCGCTAGTGGCAAAGTCCAAATATCCTCACTTCTGTGATAACACGCGATATTCATAACAGGGCGATTCTTACTTATAAACTCTCGTCCACCATTAATCGCAGCAAGCTCATTTCCTTCCACATCCATCTTGATAAACACAGGTTCATCCACATCCTTAAGTAGCTCGTCCACTGTTGTGCAACTAACTGCAACGCCTTTTCCTTCGTGGACACCACGGCCTTTGTTTACTTCCATTGTGGTCTCCCCCACATGGTCAGAAATTAACGCATTTACGTAAGTTACACCTGGGATGTGCGTAGTGTTCTCATTTAGCTTTCGGAAATTCCTGGCATCAGGCTCCACCGCAATTACTGACTTTATGGATGGATACAAAGAGGTATATCGAAGCACCGTATCACCATTATACGCACCAAGATCCAAATAAAGCGCATCCGCAGGAGGAACCGTAAGGCTATCAGCCTCATCCGCCTCTACCTGACACTCGTATAGATACTTAAGATCACCCGTAAGCTTATTTAGCACAGTGCAGTCAAAGGTCTCGCGAGACTTTTCGTCAGCTAGAAGATTGCGCACTTGGGCACACAGATCAGCATTTTCCTTGTAAAACTTGCTATCAAAAAGATTTTTGCCATAAACTGGCACGTCTGGTGCATAAAACTCTTGCTCAGAACTAATACAAGCAATATTTTCCCACACCTCAGGGCGAGTAGACCCAAAACACATGAGGACAACCATATCGCCTAAGCGCTCCTTACAAGATGCGTAAGACTCCACCTGGAATCCTCTAAAGGAGCGTGAGCGAACGAAGCCACTACTAGCAAATACACCTTGAACCGCTACACCATGTCGAGTAAGTTCATCAAGGATTTTATCCGCGCCATTACCAGTGCCATATAGCACTACTGGCTTCGTCGTCTCCTGAAGATAATTCCATAAGTCCTTCATAAATTACTCGAAATACATACCATCACTATAAGAATCGTACATCTTGTTAATAGTAGTAATTCTCATAGTCTCTGGGTCGTAAGAGAATACCTCCCAGTAATAACCCTCTTCCTGAGGTACATAATAAACATAGGATGGGATATAAGAATTACCGAGATATACCTGTACCATAGCGCCAGAATTAAGAAGTTCATCACTAGCGCCATGCCAATAGTTATAAACACCAAATGTATATTTACCAGGCTGTGGCTCATATACAGTAGTTGTCTCAGGACCATAGCTAGATGTGTCATCAAGGTCAAGGTTAGCGATGTGAACACCTTCTACTCTAAAGTCCTTGTTAATAAAATACACATGGCCCTGCTCACCAGAATGAAGCTGTACCCAGAGGTGTGAATCCACATCATAAGGATACTGACCCCATGACATTACGATACGAATCTGACCTGGATTAAGATCATCACTTACAGAACCATTCTGATTAGAAATCACTGTACCTCCAAGAATCTTAATTCCCATGAGACCGCCAGTATATCTCTCTTCTACATCACGTCTGTTATCTACGATTTTAGCTGTATAAACACCAGCAGGAATATCAGACACTTCATAACTACCACCAACAGTTGTTGTTACTGTCTCAATAACCTTACCATCTACAGTATTGTATCCGCTACGAATCTGGAGAGTAAGACCTTCAATACCTGCACCAGTCGTAGCGTCAATAATAACACCAGTTGCACCACCGTTGCCGCTATATTCATTTGAAACCATCTCTACGAGAGTATTGTTAGCTACTTCCTGACCAGGATAAACCTCAAGTCTCTCCTCTACATTAATATAATCATCAGATTCAAATGTAATAACATAATTACCAAGGTGGAGATCCTTAAATTCATAGTAACCATTCTCGTCTGTCACTGTGGAATCAGAATATGTGTAATCTTCTGGCATATCCACACTCTCAATAGATACGCGAACGCCCTCAAGAGGTGTGTTGTTGCCATAAACTGTATCACCATCACCAGCAACTACTACACCAGAGAACTCAGCCTCCATCTCGATTACTTCCTCAACATCTTCGAGCAAGTCCTCAATCTCATCTACATCATCCTTCTTTACTCTATCAAGACCCTTAGTAAGGACATCCAATGCGGAATAGTAATCTCTGTTACCGATATAAGCATTAGCGAGACCAATATATGCATCCAAATTACGATCATCAAGTTCGAGAGCTTCCTGATAGATAGAAATAGCCTCATCAAACTCCATTTCCTCTAAGTAATGGTCACCCTTCTTAAGCATCTTAGATACTTCTTCCTGACGCTTAGCTTTGATGTTCTTAAAAATAATAATGCCACCTGTAAGTAAAAGCGCTAAAACAAGCACAATACCAACGATAGTAATTACCTTCTTATTGCTTTTCTTCACGATTGGCGCCTTCTGCTTCATTGCCTTAGGTGCTGGTGCCACAGGTACTTCTACCTTAGGTGCAGAAGTTGTAGCAGGTGTTACAGTAGGAGTTGCAGCAGGTGCTGCAGGAATTACTGGAGCTACTGGAGTTGCACTAGGAGTAGAAGCTGGAGCAGAAGCAGATGCCCCTGGAACAGGTGCACCACAACCGGAACAGAACTTTTTACCTTCTATAATTTCTTTACCACATTTATTACAAAACATATTAATCTCTCCAAGATATAAATATTCAGGCACATTATAGCAGACGCCACTTGTCAATTTAACGACCATAGGAGTATCTTTGTCGTATGAATAATTCGAGTAAAACCGACGCACAATACAACAAAATGACAAAGACGCCTATTCCGCGCCTTATTATCACACTATCAATTCCAACCATCATTAGCATGCTTGTAACTAATGTATACAACTTGGTTGATACTGGTTTTGTTGGCATGCTCGGAACATCTGCTAGTGGTGCCGTAGGTATTGTTTTTGGCTTTATGGCAATCCTTCAGGCCATTGGATTTCTCTTTGGCCAAGGTGCTGGAAGTATCCTTTCGAGACTTCTTGGTAAACACGATACAGATGGCGCGTCCAAGGCTGCAGCCACTGGTTTCTGGGGTGCATTAATCCTATCTGTTATTGCTGAAATAATTTGCTTTATCTTCCTTGACGATGTGGTAACAATGCTTGGTAGCACACCAACTATCGCTCCTTTTGCCAAGACTTATATCACTTATATTTTGCTCGCAGCACCTTTTACTACTGCAAGTTTTACCATGAACAACATCCTCCGATATGAAGGCAAAGCCTCCCTCGGCATGGTCGGACTTCTTGTAGGTGCCGTTCTTAACATGGCTGGCGATCCACTTTTCATGTTCACCCTCGATATGGGCATCGCAGGTGCTGGCCTCTCCACATGTATTTCTCAGGTAATTAGCTTTGGCATTTTGCTCTCATATTTCCTTAGAGGTAAAACCACATGTAAGCTCGGATTCAGAAACGCTTACTTTAACGTAAGTTATATCACTAACATAATAACGACTGGCCTCCCTAGCCTTCTTCGACAGGGACTTCAAAGTGCGTCCACTATCATCCTTAACATGGCGGCTTCCCCTTATGGCGACGCAGCTATCGCAGGTATGAGCGCCGTGTCACGAATCATTTTCTTCGTATTCTCCGTGTGTCTCGGCATCGGTCAGGGCTTTCAGCCAGTTAGCGCCTTTAACTATGGTGCCAACAAATACGGCCGCGTTAGAAGCGCCTTCAAATACGCTTTCCTCATGGCGACCGTGCTTATTTTCTTGTTATCTGATGTGGTTTATGTTTTTGCAGAGCCTCTCGTGCGCCGCCTTCGTGACGACCCAGAGGTAATTGTAATTGGTGTGCGCGCACTTAAACTTCAGTGCTTAACCCAGATTTTCCTACCATTTTGCACCATGACCGAAATGCTTCTCCAAAGTACAGGCAAGCGTCTCCAGGCATCCATCTTGTCTTCACTTAAGTCAGGCATCATTTTTATCCCTGTACTCCTACTTCTCGCCCACTTCCGTGGCCTTGCTGGAATACAAGAATCACAGCCTGTAAGTAATATCCTTCAGGTTATTCCATGTGTTATTCTTGCCATGTGGTATTTTAAAAAATTGCCACTTAAGGACGACGCGTCATCCCAAATTTAAGGTCGCATCGTAAGACTCTAGGAAGTCTTCACCCTTTTGCACCTCAGTAAAGGACATGCCAGGATAGTCGAGCTGTCTCGCGCACTCATAGATAGAAATCGCCGCTGCATTACTAATATTTAAGCATCTGCAGTCTCCCATCATCGGGATTCTAAAACATCTATCCATATTACTTGCAAGGATCTCATAAGGAATACCCGTACTCTCCTTACCAAAAATAAGATAAATCTTTGTGTCCTCAGGAATAGCCGCAAAATTCACGCTTGAAGGCGGCTGCTTACCATAACGAGTCATGAAAAAGTACTCACCAGGATTCTTGCTCACAAAATCCTCGTAATTCTCATAAAGAATATAGTCCGCCCATGTGATGTGATTAGTAGTAAAACGCTTAAACTTAGGGTTCTCGATATCAAAACCAAGCGGCTTAATAATATGAAGCGCACATCCCGCAGCCACACAGGTTCTCATGATGTTTCCAGTATTCTGCGGAATCTCAGGCTCAAAAAGCACTACATTAATTCTCTCATCCATAATCGGCGTCTCCATATCACAAATCTATATCAGCAATTCTACCACGAATGGTTACAATTAGCCTTGTAGCGTCAAATTTAGCCGGCAAACAAAATGTTTTCGGGTGGATTTGACTAATTTGCTATTTCCACCCGAAATCCATTTCGGGCGGATTAAGTGTTTCTCGTATTTTCACCCGAAAAATCACATTTATCCGCACATATTGCATTGCTTTTTTATTTGTTACAGGACGTTTTTAGCACTAAAAAACTACTTTTTTCGGGTAGATTTCGCCCAAAGACTGTTTTCACCCGAAAACAATTTCGGGCCAAAACACCACTAACTGCATTTTGATCCGAAATACATCCAAACAAACATACACGAGGAGTAAAAAACCAAAAATTAATCACTTTAACTATGTTACAAACGCCCAATTTACAGGCATTCCCCAAATCAATCTTTATCAACGATATTTTTAACCCAATTGTACTTCTTGTAATACCAATAAACTGCTGGGAGCTTAATCATCTCGTCCAAATTCAATAGAAAATACACCACCATAACTGGCCACTTAAACACAAATGCAGCAAGTGCGCCAACAGGCACGATAAACGCCCACATAGTGATGGTATCGCAGATGAATCCAAACTTTGTATCGCCACCAGCGGTGAAAATACCTGAAATAACTGTGGAGTTAATTGAACGACCCATCAAGTAATACACGCAAAGAATAAGCATCCAAGTAAGGTAGTGAGACGCCTGTGGTGAAAGATCAACAAGATGCACCACAATTGGTGTAGATGCGGCAAGCAGCACACCAGCGATAATGCCACTACCTATAGCTAGATGACAAAGACGGTCTCCGTACTGACGGGCGCGCTCAAGGTTACCTGCACCAAGCTCATTACCTACAATAATTGCACCACCATAAGCGAGCGCAAAGCAGAAACATGATACGAGGTCTTTGGCCACCGCCACGATAGCATTTGCTGCTGTAGCATCAGGTCCAAGGTGACCCATAATTACTGTGATCATGGCAAATCCAAATCCCCAAAGCATAGAATTCGCTAGGGTTGGAGTCGCATATTTACTGAAATCCTTACGGAACTCAGGCTCCGTATGAAAAATATCTCGCACGCCAATTTTCACCACGCCGCTACGAACAAATAGCACCATATACGCCACCATGGCAATTAAACATGACAGTGTAGTACCAAGTGCTGCGCCTGCCTCCTGCATTCTTGGAAGACCAAGAAGACCGAAGATAAAAATAGCATTAAATCCAATATTCATGAGCACCATGGCGATACCAATTACTGTGCACTGTTTCACGTAACCTATGTTTTTGAGGATGCCGCCATAAAGCTGTGCAACACCCGAGAAAATATAAGAAAAAGACGCTATACGAAGATAATTAATGCCATGATTAATAATGGATGGCGAATCACTAAAGATAGCCATTACACCCATTGGCAAGAAAAATGCCATTGCCCACAAACTAATAAGAACTGGCAAAGTAATTCTAATTACATATCCAAAAGAACGAGAAATACCAGCAATATCCTTCTTGCCCCAGTACTGTGCTACGAAGATACAAAGTCCTGATACCAACGCACTTACAAAAAGTGACATGATAAAAGACATCTGCGCCGCGAGTGATACAGAAGACATAGCATCCTGATCCAGAGCAACAAGCATCATGGTGTCGCTTACTGGAATCAGGGCAAACATAAAGTTTTGTAAAGTCATAGGGATAATAAGGGAGATAAGTCCCGCCATGAATCCCTTTTCAGTTTTTGAAGTTTTAGTCATAAATTAAGCCTGGAAGCCTTCTACTCCCTTTCTAAGTCTCTCGAGTCCATCCATAAGTACAGATCTTGGAGCAGCGAGATTCATTCGTAAAAATCCTTCACCATTGCCACCATAGGTACTACCACGTGTGATAAAAAGCTTTGCATCATCTTTGAGGTGAAGTGCAAGCTTATTAGAGTCAGGTGACAATTCACTACAATCAATCCAGAGAAGATATGTCGCATCAGTAACTGTTGTGCGAAGACCTTTCACATTATTGTTAATAAACTCAGCCGCAATGCGCTTATTCTCTGCCACATACTCACGAAGTTCATCAAGCCACTGTCCACCTTCATTAAAAGCTGCCACTGCAGCCACCTGTGCGAAGCAATTACCCTCACCAACTTCATCCGCATTAAGACCATTCCAAATAGTACGGCAAAGCTTACGGTTAGGAACAATTACAGCAGAGGACTGAAGTCCTGCAATATTAAATGTCTTACTTGGTGCTACGGCTGTGATACTGATGTCACGACAAGTATCATTAACAGATGCAAAAGGCACATAGTCCTTACCTGGAAGTGTGAGATCACAGTGAATCTCATCAGATAACACAAGCATGCCATTAGCCGCACAGATTTCACCAATACGTGCGAGCTCTTCAGAAGTCCAGATACGACCTACAGGGTTATGTGGATTACAAAGAAGAAGAAGCTTAGTGTCCTCACGCTTTGCCTTTTCCTCGAAGTCAGCCCAGTCAATCTCATAACTAAGGTCTTCTTTATTGTAGATAAGCTCACTCTCCACTACCTTGCGTTCACTATTATTAATACAGTTAAAGAAAACATTATATACAGGTGTGAACACCATTACGCTCTCACCAGGAGCTGCAGCACGTCTTACTGTGGAAGAAATAGCAGGGATGACACCTGTGCAGAAAAGAACTGCATCCTTTTTAAACTTCCAATTATGGCGTGTGCCCCACCAATTTATATATGCCTCAGCCCAACCCTGAAGATCAGCGGAATAACCATAAATACCATGAGAAGCACGCTCACGAACTGCCTCCTGAATCTCAGGACACACCTCAAAGTCCATATCTGCCACCCACATAGGAAGCACGCCATCAGATACATTCCATTTAAGAGAATTAGTATTTCGTCTGTCAGTTATCTTATCAAAATCGTATTTCATCGGTCTTCCCTCTCATTTATATGTTCGTGTCATTTTCTAACATATGCTAACAATAGTCAAACCAATTTAAAACCGCATCGAAATTGGGGCCGATGCGGTCTTTTTTAAGGGGGTAAAAAGGTAGAAGTTATTTAGTCTGCGTAACCGAACTCCTGTGCCCAATAATAATCGCTAATGCCATCATAATTAGCAAGGAATCCAAAGCCACAGGCTTCATAATCAGGATCAAGAATGTTAGCACGGTGAGAAGGAGAAGACATCCAAGCATCAAATACTTCCTGTGCACTACCGTAACCAACTGCGAGGTTCTCAGCATAAACGATGCTGCTATTTACTGTGTAGTAAGGAGAACCATCAGGTCTATTGTGATCAAAGCAAACAACGATCTCATTAGCTCTTACGGAAGCTGCTGCTGCCAAATCGCCACGATATGTATAAGGTGCGAGACCGTTTGCCTGTCTAGCATTGTTTACAAGAATGAAAAGATCGTACTCAATTGTACCCTGTGGAGGATAATTGATAGATACAGGAGCAGGAGTTGGAGCTGCTGTAGGCTCTGGCTCAACAACTGTAACAGTAACAGTTGTAACTGTTGTTACTGTAACTGGAGTAGCCTCTGTAGTCTGTGTAGCTTCTGTCTCCTCTGCTACAGGCTGTTCAGAAGTAACTTCAGCAACCTCTGCGATAGCCTCATCAACTTCCTCAAGAACAACTTCTTCGTTGCTAGGAAGCTCGGCAACGGTAGCTCTCTCCTCTACCGATGCAGTTGCTTCCAATGTCTGTTCTGTTTCAAGTGCAGCTGTTGTTACAACAGCGTTCTCCCCAGTCTCTCCCATTTGGCCCAAATCAACATCAACAGACATATATTCTTCAACATTTGTAGGAGTAGATGTAGCAATAGGCTCATCCATAACATCGGCGTATAAGTAAGTGTTGGAAACACCCAAAGTCGCAACGGCAAGAAGCGAAATGATAACTTTGTCAAATACTGCCATGTGATTTACCTCCCTAATGTTGTGTCGGATTTGTATCCTACGCTCTAAATATAACCTTACGAAGTAAACCCAATATTCACAGTCTGTAAATTTCTTAACAAACGAATGAACAAATTGTAAATTGAAAGCCAAAATACCTTGATATATCCCAAAACAAGGAAAAAGTGTATAATGCAAACGTTATGAGTATATTAAATAAAAATAATAAAAAGGACGTTATCTCATCTGCTCAGATTATTCCGCTCGGATTTCTGGCAATGATTATTGTGGGTACAATCCTTCTTTTCCTTCCTATTTCCACAGCTGCAGGAGAACATACAAGTTTACTCACCGCCCTATTCACAGCGACTACCAGCACTTGTGTTACAGGTCTTGTTGTAGTTGACACTTTTAGTCACTGGTCACTTTTTGGCAAGATTATTATTCTAATTCTTATCCAACTTGGTGGTCTTGGTATTATCGCAGTATCATCCACGGTTATGCTTATGTTCCACATGAAGTTCTCACTAAGTAAGAGACTTCTTATCATGGATGCATTTAACCTTAATAACCTTAATGGCCTTCTCATATTCCTCAAGAAAGTCCTCAAGGGCACTTTCCTTGTAGAATTTGCAGGCGCAGTTCTTTATTCCATTAGATTCATACCTGAGTTTGGTATCGGACGCGGTATCTGGTATTCCGTATTCACTTCCATTTCAGCTTTTTGTAACGCAGGTATCGACATCATTGGTCCTAATAGTCTTATCGATTACAACACAGATCCTCTTATCATCACAGTAACAAGTCTTCTCATCATCCTTGGTGGTCTTGGTTACGTAGTATGGTTCGACATCATAGCTGTTGGTCGCATCACACAGGTTGGAAAAGGTGGCCTTAAGTTCTTTGCCAAGAGACTTAGCGAGCATACTAAGCTTGTCCTCGCACTCACATCTTTCCTTCTCGTTTCTGGTGCAGTGTTTACATTTATCTTAGAGCACAATAACCCTGAGACTATTGGCAACATGAGCCTAGGTAATCAGATTATGAACAGCATCTTCCAGTCAATTACTTTCCGTACAGCAGGTTTTGCCGCTGTACCTCAGCAGGGTCTTACAGAGTCCACTGCTTTCATGGGATGCTTTTATATGTTTATCGGTGGTTCACCTGTAGGTACTGCCGGTGGTGTTAAGACAGTTACTGTATTTATGGTACTTCTTAACACAGTAGCTTTTATCCGTAATAGAGACGAGAACGTTATCTATAACCGCAATGTAACAGACCACATCATGAAGAAAGCAACTGCTATCGTTACAGTAAGCTTCCTTATTACTTTCGTATTTACAGTAATTATCGTGGCAGCTGAAGGACTTAACTTTATCGACGGCCTTTACGAGATTACTAGTGCGACAGCTACTGTTGGTTTATCACGAGGCCTTACACCTAACCTCGGACGCATTGGCAGGATGATTATTATCGTTTGTATGTATTTAGGAAGAATTGGACCGATATCCATGGCAATCTTCTTCAGTAGCAAGAAGCCTAACAAGAATGGTATCGGATTCGCAGACGGCAAATATCTAGTTGGATAAGGAAGAAAAGGAGAGAAATTATGAACAAGTCTTTTGCAATACTTGGTATGGGTAAGTTTGGTCAGCGTTTGGCACAGGATTTATATGAGTCTGGTGCAGATGTACTTATCGCAGATGAAGACGAGGATCTCGTAAACCAATTCGCTGACAAAGCAACTTATGCTATGACAGCAGATCTCGCAGACCCTGAGGCACTTGCTCAGCTCGGTCTTTCCAATATGGACGTAGTAGTAATTTGTATGTCACGTCATATCGAGGCAAGCATCATGTGCGCTATGGTTGCCAAGGAAGCTGGCGTGCCTAAGGTTATCGCTAAGGCAAGTTCCAAGCGTATGAAGGATATTCTCCTTAAGGTTGGCGCTGATGAAGTTTCCCTCTTCGAAGAGGAAGCTGCATCTCGTACAGCACGTAAGCTTTTATCCTCCGATTTTATCGATTTCTTCGAGCTTGGTGATGACCTTTGTATCATCAACATGTACCCTAAGGAGGAGTGGGTTGGAAAGAGCCTTCTCGAACTTGGATTAAGACTTTCTCACGGCATCAACGTTGTTGCTATTGATAACGGAAATGGCCTTTCTTCCAAGATTGATCCTAACGCACCACTTAGCAAGGACAATGACCTTCTCTGCGTACTTAGCAAGAAGGATGCAGCAAAGCTTAAGTAATTAGGCGAAAGGGGTTACGAAATGCAATTTAGTAAGGCTTCTGCCGGACTTAAGATAATTATCGTCGGTGCAGGTAAAGTAGGTTCATCCCTTGTAGAGCAGTTAAGCTCTGAGGGTCACGACATCACTCTCATCGACAAAAATCCTACAAAACTTAGAGAGGTCGCTGAAATCCACGATGTAATGGGTATCGTAGGTAACGGTGCAAGTTATACAACTTTATCCGAGGCAGGCATCAGCAGCACGGATCTCATTATCGCCGTAACTGGTTCTGATGAGCTTAATCTCTTATGCTGTACTATCGCCAATCAGTTCAGCAAATGTGCATCTATCGCACGTGTTCGTACACCGGACTATAGCCGTGATGTAGGCTACCTCCGAGAGAAACTCGGACTTGCCATGATCATCAACCCCGAACTCGAGGCTGCAAAGGAGATTGCACGTATTCTTTATCTTCCTACGGCTTTGGAAGTTAGCTCCTTTGCTCACGGTCAGGCCGAGATGGTTAAGATTAAAATCCCTGAGGGCAATGTACTTAATGACATGACCATTGCTAAGCTCGGATCTACAATCACTAATGACATCCTTATCTGCGCAGTAGAGCGCGCAGGAGAGGTAACTATCCCATCTGGTAACTTTACACTCCAGAGCGGTGACATTATCTCAGTGGTTGCAAACCGTCAAAATGTAGCTACTTTCCTTAAAAAGATTGGATTTAAGACAAAGTCTGTAAAGAGCACCATGATTATTGGTGGTGGTCGTTCTTCTTATTACCTCGCTAACCAACTTATTAGAAATGGTATCGAGGTTAAGATTATCGAATCTGACAGAGATCGCTGCGAGAGACTTAACGAGCTTCTTCCTAAGGCAATCATTATCAACGGTGATGGCACTAACACAGAACTTCTTAAGGAAGAGGGTATCGACAAAGTTGACTCTTTCGTACCGCTTACTGGTATGGACGAGCAGAATGTTATGCTTACCCTTCACGCGAAGCAGTTTCCTAATACAAAGGTAATCACTAAGATTAACCGCATGGGATTTAATGACGTTATTACTAACTTGGACCTCGGTTCCGTTATTTATCCTAAATACATCACTTCCGAGACAATCGTAGCTTATGTTCGTGCTCGTAATGCATCTACAAGTTCTGAGATTGAGACTTTGTATCACATGTTTAATTCCAGAGTTGAAGCTATCGAGTTCAGCGTCAAGGAAGAGTCCAAAGTTACTGGTACACCTCTTAAGTCTATGCAGCTTAAAAAGGGCCTTCTCATCTCCTTTATTTCTAGAAGTGGCAAGATTATCATCCCTTCTGGTAACGACGAGATTCAGGTAGGTGACACAGTAATGGTTGTTACTACTAACACAGGTCTTAAGGAATTAAAGGACATCCTCAAATGAACATATCAATGATTAGATACATTCTTTTCCAGATTATGCGAATCGAGGGTGCGCTTTTGCTACTCCCTTGTCTGGTAGCAGCTTACTATCACGAAGGCGTAGGTCTTTATTACCTTGGTGTAGCTGCTTTCCTATTAATAGCTGGATTTATCGGATGTGCGTTTAAACCCAAAAACATCATGATTTACCTCAAGGAAGGATGCGTATCCACCGCCCTTTCCTGGATTATCATGTCCATCTTTGGATGCTTGCCATTTTATATTTCTGGCGAGATTCCATCCTTTACTGATGCACTCTTTGAGACAGTATCTGGTTTCACTACTACTGGTGCAAGTATCCTTAATGACATCGAAGGCTTATCAAAAACAGCGCTTATGTGGCGTAGCTTTACGCACTGGGTAGGGGGCATGGGTGTACTCGTATTCCTCTTGGCAGTTATCCCTCTTAGTGGTGGTTCTAATATCAACCTTATGCGTGCTGAGTCCCCTGGACCATCTGTAGGTAAACTTGTTCCAAAGCTTCGCTACACAGCTCGTATCTTGTACCTTATTTATCTTGCCATGACTATTATCGAGACTATCCTTGTAATGTGTGGTGGCATAGGTCTTTATGAGGCACTTACTATCGCCTTTGGTACAGCTGGTACTGGTGGTTTTGCCATCCTTAACACAAGCTTCGTTACTTACACTCCTTATGTACAGTGGGTAACAGCTGTGTTTATGCTCCTTTTCGCAGTTAACTTCAACGCTTATTATTTCCTTCTTATGCGTCAATTCCGCAAGGCAGCTCTTATGGAGGAAGTACGTTGGTTCCTCATTATCGTATTTGCTTCCACAGGTGTAATTTTCCTTAACATCTTGAAGATGTATAAAACTGCATTTGAAGCTTTGACACACTCTTTCTTCCAGGTAACTTCTATTATCTCCACTACAGGATTTGGATCTGCCGACTTTGACCAGTGGCCAACTCCATCTAAGTTCATCCTTGTACTCCTGATGTTTATTGGTGCCTGTGCAGGATCTACTGGTGGTGGTATCAAGGTGTCTCGTATTGTAGTTCTCGTAAAGACAATCAAGAAAGAAATTTATTCATACATCCATCCTAAGATTGTTCGTAAGGTATCTATGGACGGTCATCCAATGGAGCACGACGTTATTCGTTCCATCAACGTTTATATGGCCACATATATCGCCATATTCGCTGTGTCTATGTTTATCGTGTCCTTTAATGGATATGACTTAGAAACGACGTTTACGGCCGTTACAGCCACATTTAATAACATTGGTCCAGGTCTTAGCCTTGTAGGTCCTACATGTAACTATTCTTTCCTTAGTTTACTTAGTAAGTACACACTTATCTTCGACATGTTAGCTGGCCGATTAGAGCTCTTCCCTATGCTCATGTTATTCCAGCCAATGCTATTAAAAGAATTGTTTAAGGGTAAAAAAGGATAATAAAAAACGCCAGGATAATTCCTGGCGTTTTCCATAAATTCTATAAACTCAATAAACCAAGAAATCAGCTAGCTGACTTTGCCTTCTCGATATATTCATAAACATCTTCAATACCGATATCGAGCGCCACCGCAAACTCTGCATCCATACGCTTCTGAGCTTCGTACAAAATCTTCTCATCCTGCATATTAAGAGTCTTACCATCTTCTTCAAGAATCTTACGACGACTATTGATTACACGAATAACTGCAATAATGTCTTTACGCTCACCACTAGAGAGAATGTCATTGTAAGTATCCTTACGAAGATTACGATCCTCGATCCAATCGATATTCATATTGTTAATGTCCTTAATGAGATTAATAGCCTCATCACGAGAAATAATTGGCTGCATCTTAGCAACGAGATTCTCATTCTTCATAGGAACATAAACAACCATTGCCTGGTTAACAAAAAGTGGCTTCAAGATATAGTATTTCTGTGGACGCTCGCGACCAAATGAAACATCCTTAATCTCGGATATCTCACATACTCCGCTTCCACCATAAACAACTGTATCACCGACAGAATAATCCATAAATACCTCAAACCTTAGTGTATTAACCTCTCCCTACAAAAAATTATATCATCTCAGCGTTTTTTACTTGATTGGCGAAGTTTCACAAAAAATATTTTTGAGTAATTCAATGCAATTATTAAAAACAGCCACCCTAACTAAAAAAGTAGGATGGCTATCTAGAAATTACAAAAATAGTTTAGATTTTATGGGTGCTGAATTCTTCCCTTAATATCATCAGCAAGTTCCTGACCTTCAAGAATCTTTACTAATTCAAGTGCTAAATCAATGGAAAAACCAAGGCCGCGACCAGTAGTAAAAATACCATCTGTAACTACGCCTTCACCCGTACATGTAGCACCAATTAATTTGTCTTCCCAACCAGGAAAACATGTTGCTTTTTTTCCATCAAGAAGACCAAGTTTTCCAATGACAGAAGGACCTGCACAAACAGCAGAAATTTTCTTACCTTCACTAGCAAATTTCTTAATCAATTCTGCAAGACCTTCGTGCTCACTCATATGAGTTGTACCAGGCATTCCACCAGGAATAAAAAGCATATCAGAATCATCATAATTTGCTTCATCAAAAGTATAATCTGCAACCACAGTTACATTATGAGAACTAACTGTAGTTCTACTATTTGTAATAGAAACTAACTGCGTCTCAATATTTGCTCTACGCAAAATATCTACTGTTGTTAAACACTCAACTTCCTCTGTTCCGTCAGCAATAAAAACTGTTACTTTACTCATATTTTTCTTCCTTTCTTGGAGCGTTACTTTTGTATACATTATACCAATTATCTTGTTTTGGTTGTTCAACTTGAACACTTCTTATATTCGATTTTTCTACGCATCATGTACATTTAACGAAAAATATTCAAAATTATTGACATCTTGTATAATTAATCCTAAATTATGGGTGTTCTTTTTGAGATTTAAAAAGTCAATTTTTGGAGGATATTGAAAATGACTAAAACAACAAAGAAAGAGGCAGCTAAGGTAGTTGAGGCTCCTAAGGCTGAGGCAAAGGTAGAAGTTAAGGCAGCTGCTCCAGTAGCAGAGAAGAAGACAGCAGAAAAGAAGGCTCCAGTAGCTAAGAAGGCAGCTCCTGCAAAGAAGGCTGCTCCTGCTAAGAAGCCAGCAGCTAAGAAGGCTCCTGCTAAGAAGGTAGCTCCAGCTACAATCAAGACAGTTGAGATCCAGCTTGGCGAGCAGAGCATTTCTTATGCAGATATCATTAAGAAGGTTACTAAGGCAGCTAAGGGTGCTAAGGTAGTTGACGCTTACGTTAAGGTAGATGAGAACAAGATCTACTATGTAGCTGACAAGAACGAGACACAGAGCATCGATCTTTTCTAATTCATATTAGTTGAGTTTGTTAAACAAAAAAGACCACCGATTTATCGGTGGTCTTTTTGCATACAAGAAAACTATTACAAAATCGCGATTAAAATTCCTGCCAACACGATGGCGGCGCACAAAGATTTCTTCAAAATATTCTTTTCGTGATAAACAAGCTTTCCGAGAAGAATAGTAACGAAGCAAGATGACTGCTTTATTAAAGTCATGATAGTAACTTTACTTTCAGGGTAACCATTTGCTACAAAAAGGGCCTTGTCCGCGATAATAAACATCAAGGCAAGAAGCACTATCCAATAATTACGAGAAATAACTTTCCAGTTAATTTTCGTGCGACTAACGAGAAGATAAAGCCCATACATAAGCACCAAGAAAAACATGTACCACACCTGAAGCTGGCTACTAGTCATGTCTTTCATGAGGATTTTATCTAGAAGTCCTGACACAGAATTAAGAAGACAAGAGAACAGCGCCAAAACGACTGTGCGAGGGTCAATGTGTTCGTCATCCGTGGACTTCTTACTCTTAAATAGCCTTAACATAAATAGTCCCATGAGTACTAGTGGCAAACCAATCATCTGGCCAACAGATAAGGACTCTTGTAACACTGTTAAACCTAGGATAGTGGCGAAAATTACGCGGCTCATATCTAGTACGCCGTACATGGACACTGGCATAGACTTAATTGCCTTAAAACTTAGTATCCAGGCAAGGAAAATCACGAAAGATTTAACGATAACTAGGGGTAAAAAGTGGACATCAAAGGTCATGGCATCCTTAGCAGAACCAGGGATCAACAAAACCAATATCCAACCAATAAGTGTATAGAAGAATAAAACCTCTACGATAGAACTACGCTCGAGGCACTTTTTCTTTACTATCTCGCGGCCGCCTTTAAGCAAACCGTACACTAACACCAATAACATCCAAATCATCGGGTGATAGTGTACCACAGCCTAATCAAGGACGGAAGCTAGTATAAACAGTACCATTCTGGAGGTCTACTCCACGCGCCTCTGCCAACTCACTTACAGTAACGAGAGTATAACCACGACGCACAAGCTCAGGAATAACAATTTCCATAGCTGCAGCAGTCGCTGGATAGAGGTCGTGCATGAGAATAATATCTCCATCACGAACGTTATTAAGAATTCTACTTACGATAATATCTGTATTACGGTTCTTCCAGTCCTGTGTATCCAAAGACCAGTTAATCATTGGTAAGTCTACATTGCTGCATACAGTAGCGTTATAAGCGCCTCCGACAGGTCTCATAATCACTGGACCATGACCAAGAGCATTAGTTATAGAGTTATTACATCCTACAATCTCATCTCTTACACTACCTGCAGACATGTTAGTCAAAGTTGTTCTATGGTCATAAGTGTGGTTGCCTACCTCGCAGCCAAGAGATTCTGCACGAGTTACACAAGAAGTGTAATAAGGCACACGATTACCTACTACGAAGAATGTAGCATGACCACCATAAGCCTCGAGAACATCCAAAATACGGTTAGTTACAGGAGAATAAGGACCATCATCAAAAGTAAGTGCTACCATCTTTGTATCATAAGAATAACCAGGTGCTGGAGCAGGTCTAAATGTCATGCCATAGGCAGCTACAGTGTTAGAAAACTCTTCACTAGCAATAAAGCACTCTATAACAAATGCTCTGTCACTTGTAGCAAGCACGTCCTTCCAAGACTGCACTTCTGAGTTACTAGGCGTACGACCAAGAATACCCTTATAACAAACCACTATAAAATCATCATCACTAACTGTCTTTGAGGCGCACTCAGGGGAATTAATAAAACCTCTAATTACCTCCTCTGGATATACAGTGTGATTGTTAAGCGCCAAAGTCCAATCATTAAGTCCTCCTCTATCAGCTGGACGACCAAGCATAGAACTATAACAATTGCTCACAAATTTAGTAGTTAAATAATTAGCATCACGGCTCTCTACAAGGGTTATTTGACCAGGATTAATACCATATGAAGCACACAAATTCTTAAACTCCTGGGAACCAGAAAAACCATTTACCAAATAGCTATATGACATACCATCATCAAGGATACCCGTCCAAGTATTATAACCATCTGGATCAGCTGTACGAGAAAGCATAACTCTATAAAGAATTTCTACAGTCTCACCGTGAGAATGATTCTGCTTTGTATACTCTTCACTATCGAGGAATCCAATAACTACAGATGCCGCATCCATCTGACCAGTCTGAAGAAGATTAGTCCACGTAGCAAGACCCTGTGGATCTGAATGGCGATTCAAAATGTACTCATAATTACGCTCGACAAAATCCTGTATCTGATTAACATCGGCATTTACCTTATTGGTGTAACCCATGTAAAAATTACAAATCATCAAAAAGGCACAAAATGCCGCTACAATCTTCTTCAAAAAACTACTCATATTTATCTCCATAATAATTAATTATTCTAATGCACTCTTTACGGTGCGCTTACCTGCCGCCCTCTCCTGACGGTTAGCATATGCATGTGTTCTTCCATGCATAAGTACTTTACGCCCTTCCGCGTTACGTGTATATACCAAATCGTATTTTCCAATATAAGGACGCATGCAATCATTAAATAGTTGCGCATTTTCCTTATTATTTGCAAATTCTTCTGGTACACAGTAGTACGCGTACGCATTTCGCTTATTCTTAGGATTTACCAAAAGATATCTCTGATTCTCCACCGCGGCATAGAACTCGTTCAGACACTTGGCAAATAACTGCTTGTCACGGGATGTTCCTCCGAGAAGATACACAGAATGACAAAATGGATTTTCTGGGTTCACTTCTGACTCTACACGATAGGAGTTACCAGCAGACAACATTCCCTTCTTTTGCATGGCGCTAAGAATACCCTTACCCATAGTTTTAAGCCTCTTAAGAGGAGAACTCATAGAAATAAGTTTAGGCAAATTAACAACCAAAATTATAATTCCAACTATAGCCAGGGCTGCAAACAGAAACGGTAGCACACCACCTAAAACAATGGACAGAATAATATTTACAAGAAATACAACGGCACCAAAAACTGCGAGTCTAATGGCATCATAGAAAACAACTGCTGTTACATAATTATCAGGAACCTCAGTCTCATCTACAACTTCGATGCTATTTTTGACAGTGAGTGCATCCTGCCAACGCTGCTTAAGTTCAGCGCGACGACCAGACTCCATAAGCATGGAGGAATTTGTAGCTTCCACATTATCCTTAGTAAACGGAAACTGTATACATGACAATCTTCTAGTGCCATTCTCGATATAGTTATCATCATAGTGAAGGCCCATAAAGTGCTCCATACGTCTCTCAAGAAGCTCCCAGTCCTCACTATTACTTCTAGAATATATTCCATCTCTAAGTTCCTGATTAATAATTCTCTGAGGCTTAACACATACAAGATGCCAGATATTAGAATTCTTATCTGGATTACCCTTCATAGTACGGATAGCACGACCACGCATCTGATTACTAAGCATAAAAGAACCAACAAAACTCGCGAGGATAAGAGAATTAATACAAGGTGAATCCCATCCCTCACCGAGAAGTGACTTAGTACCAATCATAATATTTATATAGCCACGAGTAAAAAGCTCTGTCACGGCACCTGTAAGGAAGTTTCCACTACCTATAGCACTTACCTTAATGTAATCACTTTCGGATAGCTGGCCTACGCGAGAAAAATTAAGCTTACTTCCGTTACCTGGCACACTCTCCTCAGCAATACTAACAAGTGCATCTCTTGCTCCAGCCGGGATAATTACCACAGTACCGCAAAGGACGCAAAGCTTAGGCTTAGTTGCCACGTCTTTTTTACCGTCAAAATGCTTGCGCACAGCTTCAAAAAATGGAAGCACACCCATAGAGTCTACAGACTCAGCAGAACCTCCTAGCTCATGCTCAAACTCGCGACGAATATAATCAGTCAAAATAAGCATGCGAAGCCCATCACCAAGGACGCTATACTCATAGTCACTAATATCGAGAATACTATTAATTTTTCCCTTGGAACTTAATAACATCTTCTCCACTGATGTAGAGGCAGATAAAGTAACCTTGCGTTTGTTAATGAGGCCACGGCGCTTCATGTCGTTTGCCATCTGCTCTTGATAGCCTATTGGCGCCATAAAATCATCTACGCCATCAAAGAGAAATTTCTGAAGGATAATCTCCATCCACTTGGCACTCATAGGTGGGAACTTCTTAGCACCCAAAACCTTCTTAAGGTGGGCTGGCACAGGAAGCTTTTTCTCATTCATGTAAATAATAAGCGCTGACAAATAGGATGGTTCCTCAAGAATCTCGTCCAAAGTCATAGCACCAGTAAAAATCTTATGTCCCTGAATAGCGCTTTGAAGTGTAGGATCAGCCATATAACTATCGAGCGCCATTTTGCTCTTATCCTCGAAGTCATCTAGAATAGAAAGCTCTTCTTTAGTAGGAAAATTAAAATATACAAAGTCCTGATGTGGGCAAAGAGAGCCTTCCTTAACAAGCTCAGGCACTGTAATCTCTTCATCGATATCGCCACACATATCCATGTAGCGCTTCCAGCCAGCTGGTGTGCTGTCGTAAGGAGGCGTCGCCGTAAGAGCGATAATCTTTTGTTCACCCATCTGAGCGCGATAATCCTCTAAGGCCTTCCACCACTCACTTCTTAGATGGTGACACTCATCAAGGCATAGTACAGATGCTCCTATACCCTTCATAGTGGCAACTAAGTTAAAACCAGAAAAGTCTACACTCTCGATATCTGCCTCATCGACATCATCGCTGTCATCCTCTTCGTCACCTGACTTACTAAGAACACCTGCATATCTTGTCATGGCACTATGAAGCGCCTGATATGTTGCAATAGTAATTTGAGCTGGAGCCTTAAGACTCTGAGAAATCCACTTATCAGGATCCTCACCTTCTTTAAGAAATGCAGACACTATACGGTCTTTCCACTGCTCTCTGATGGTTACAGAAGGCGCTAGAATAAGAACCGGTTCTCCGATTCTTCCAATAAGCTCGATACCAAGTGTAGTCTTACCAGAACCTGGTGCAGCTACAATATGAATTTTACCGTCATCGAGGTATTTATCTGCGCAACTTAATACTCGCGCCTGATATGTTCTCCAAGTGCCTCCGAAGTGAAGCACAGAAGACAAATTACCCATCTAATTACTCCTAATTATTAGTTTCTAAATCTTACTTCTCCTGTAGCAGCATCCATGCCGTCTACAATAGCGAGAGACTCGAGCTGATAACCAAGGTTACGAATCATCTGTCCGCCTACCTGGAAGCCCTTCTCGATAGCAATACCGATACCCTCTACTGTACCGCCAGCCTGATTTACAATAGAAATAAGTCCCTGAAGTGCACAGCCATTTGCAAGGAAGTCGTCGATAATAAGCACGTGGTCATTCTCTGTAAGAAATGACTTAGATACAATTACCTGATTCTTGTTCTTATGAGTAAAAGACTCTACCTCAGCCACATATACTTCTCCATCGATATTGATGCTTTTTGCCTTCTTGGCAAAAACTACTGGTACATTAAAGTGACGTGCTACTACACATGCGATACCGATACCAGATGCTTCGATAGTAAGAATCTTATTAATATTCTTCTTAGCAAATCTTCTAGCGAATTCTTCACCCATCTGATCAAAAAGATTAATGTCCATCTGATGGTTAAGGAAGCTATCTACCTTAAGAACATTTCCCTCTTTTACTACGCCGTCTCTAGCAATTCTCTCCTCTAAGAAATTCATAAATTTATCTCCCAACTTAATAAATATATTTCTTCTGTATTTTATAACTAATTAAGAACAAAATCACATCTACTGGAATCTTTACAAACAGCTCTACGGATACCTGTAAAAGCTTAATAAGACTAGATGTAACAAATGCACTAACTAACATCTGAACGATAGCTAGACACACATACTTAATAGCAGACTTTCCATGGTTTTTATTGCTCTTAAACACAAAGAAGTAGTTCATAGAGTAATTATAAATCGCAGATATTATTCGAGCTGCCACTGTGGAAATTACCACATAATCTATAGTTAGATTGCCACCTCGAAGCACAATACAAAATATCTGAAACAACACCAAATCAATAATCGAAGATGACAGACTAGATATTATGAATTTTGCAAAAGCTCCAAGGAATACACTATAAATCTTGATAGAATCCTTTACAGGGTGAAAATGAGTTTGGTGATTCTCCTTGGAATCATAAATAGTCTCGATAGGGATCTCTATAATGTTTATCTTCTGCTGCACTGCGATAATAAGCATGCGCATCTCGAACTCAAATCTATTAGTTGGTTCCTTAAGCATTGTCTCCATAAAGCTTCTGGAGATACCACGAAGACCTGTCTGAGTATCAGTAATATCTGTGTGATACAAAGTTTTAAACACCTTGCGTGTAGTGTTATTTCCGAACTGACTCTTGGCAGGAATATCGTCACCAGAAAAGTCACGCACACCAAGCACCAGACTATCTGGTTGATTTAGGAGCTTTTCCTTAATTTTCACAATAGCCTCAGGTGTGTGCTGACCATCAGAATCCGCTGTCACGCAACCTACCATATCTTCATAAGTTTTGAGGCAATACTCGAAAGCGGTCTTTAACGCCTTTCCTTTACCACCATTAACCTCATGTATAAGAAGTGTCACGCCAAATTCATCACGAGCTCTAGTAAAGTAGCTGTCGTACTGACTGCCACTACCATCATTTACTAAAATAATAGGACTTAAGCTCTTCTCATTAAGCTTTCCCAAAAGCTCAATAAGTCTATCGTCTGGCTCATAAGATGGAATAATAATAGGTACAATTCTCATATATTTTTAACCCTCAAAATTACCAATAATACCGCCACCAAGTACAATATCACCATCATAAAATACGCAGGACTGACCAGGAGTTGCAGCTCTAATTACTTCGTCGAAAATAACCTCTGCAGAACCATCACCATTTACCTCTACTGTGCATGACTGCTCCCTATGCTTATAGCGCACGCGGGCACTGCACGTAAACTTATTAGAAGGTGCCTTACCTGCAATCCAGTTAATATCTTTAACATGCACATTACGTGTCATAAGTTCTTCATTTGTACCAAGAACTACTTCATTTTTATCAGGATCAATTCTGCAGACGAATCTAGGCTCACCAAGAGCGATACCTAGTCCCTTACGCTGACCAATAGTGTAATGAATAATGCCCTTATGTGTACCAAGTACTTCGCCTGTAGTAGACACATAATTTCCAGGAAGATAATCCTTACCTGTATAGTGACGAATTACTTTCGCATAGTCGCCATCTGGCACGAAGCAAATATCCTGACTATCAGGCTTATTCGCATTAATAAAACCATTTTCCTCAGCTATCTCACGTGCCTGAGTCTTAGTCAAACCACCAAGTGGAAACAAAGTATGCTTAAGTTGCTCTTGTGTAAGAGAATAAAGGACATAGCTTTGATCCTTAGAATCATCTACTGCCTTCTTCAAAATAAATCCGTCAGGTGTCTCCTCGATACGAGCATAGTGACCTGTAACTACATAATCACAACCAAGAATCTCACTTCGCTCAAGAAGCTTATTAAACTTAAGATATCTATTACATTCAATACATGGATTAGGAGTCATGCCACACTCATAGCAACCAATAAAATTGTCGATAACGCGCTCCTTAAAGTCATCCTTAAAATTGAAAACATAATAAGGCATGCCAAGTCTAGTCGCGACACTTCGAGCATCCTCTATGTCGTCCAAACTACAACAGGTATTCTCCTTAGGAATATCTGCATCTTCGTTATCATATAGCTTCATAGTACAGCCGATGGCGTCGAGTCCCTGCTTCCTAATAAGGTAAGCTGCGACACTACTATCAACGCCTCCACTCATGGCTATAAGTGCTTTCATCAATCTAACTCCTTAATTCCGTGCTTCTTACCCATATTAATTATATTACTCGACATCAATTACCACAAACTCAGAACGACATCCAGTCTTAAATAAAATCTCCCAATCAGAGATGCCAGAAGTCACGATAAAATCAGTATTATTTCTACTTTCTAAGCCATATGTGGCATCATTTGCACCAATCCAAATTCCCACATCACTTACAGGAATTAACTGACCACCATGAGTATGACCAGAAAGCACCAAATCCGCACTGGATTTTGCCTGATTATCATAATCATTTGGCTGGTGATCCATAACAATTATGTACTTAGTTGTGTCTAAGTCCTTTAATAGTTCATCCATCTCGGCACGAGTGTTACCGCGAGATTCCTCCGAACGGTCCTGACGACCAACCACATAAAATCTGTTATCAATAAGAACAGCCTCATCCTCAAGGACAATAACACCATTTTTCTCCAGTTCTCTAACTAAGTCATCACCGCTAAACCCACGGGCAGACGCATCAGAATAACCCTTATCATGATTACCAAAACTAAAATAAACGCCATAAGTAGTGTCTAGTTTTCCAAGAGCCTCGCAGCCCTTAATCATGTCCTCACAAGAAGTACCATCATCAACAAAATCTCCAGTAATAAGAACCACATCTGGGTTAGTAGCATTAATCTGCTCTACGTATTTATTTAAGCCCTCACCATCAAAAGTAGTGCCAAGGTGTGAGTCTGCGAACTGTACCACACGAATGCTACCTACATCCTTGGTAGTATCAAGCTTATAATCCTTTTCCACCACGGTAAAACAAAGGTAAGCCGCGATAGACATGTAAATCACTGTAAGTCCACATGCGATATAAAAAGGCGCGTTACTTTTCTTTCTAATAATTAATGCTACGAGATCTCCAAGAAGCCAGAACACCAATAAATGAAGCACAATAATAAGTGAATTTAGCATGGTTGTAACTACCGCACCAATTACGATAAGCGCCACAAGAAAACTAATTGCAATAGCTATAGAAGGTCCCTTCTTGTCCTTAGACAACTTGCGTACAAACCCTAGCCTACGCACCTTATTTACCATAAAAGTCAAAGCCACAATTAAAATAATTAGCGACACCAAAAAGATGCCGCCCCACAAAATCATTTCTGACACTTAACTACCCTCTTCTTTTCAATAAATGTCACTAATTTACACGCGAGAAAACCCGCTAACACTCCAGCTAATGCACCGCCTAATACATCTGTTGGAAAATGAACATACAAATATAGTCTAGTAAATGCGATAAGCGTCGCCAAAATAAAAGCACCTATAGCCATACGCACACGACCAGCAAAAAGGAGTGCTGATGCCGCCGCGAAAGACGCCGCAGAATGTCCTGATGGGAAAGAATACTCACTTGGGTGCGGAATAATTAACTTGATAGAAGTATTAATGTCACAAGGTCTTGTACGCATAAAAATATTCTTAAGAATACCGTTACAGATAATAAGGTCAAGAACAAGCGCTGCCACCACTATAGCCCCCGCACGTCTATATTTACGGGTTATAAGAAGTGTTATAGCAAGAACAATCCACACCGCACCAAACTCACCTAGGTAAGTAATAAGCGGAACAATAGCATCACCCACAGGTGTTCTTAATGTCTGCAAAAAATCCAAAAATCTAAATTCAAAAGCCATACTGTATATTATAATGACTTTTGTAAAAAGAAATAGGGAGAAGTGGCATGGAAGCACTAAAAAATATTAAAGCGGTCATCTTTGACATGGATGGTACCCTTATCGACACCGAGAAGATTTACCGCCTTATCTGGCCTATCACACTTAAAGAAATGGGCCTAACCATGAAAGAAGAGCACTACATGCAAATGCGTTCCCTTGGCCGCCCTTTCGCACCTATTAAAATGAAAGAATGGTACGGACAGGACTTCGACTACGACGGTGCCCGTGCACGCCGTAAAATAAAATTCGAAAACTACATCGCAGAACACGGCATCCAGTGTAAAAAAGGCGCCATAGAACTACTAGAATTCTTGCACTCACGCGGAATAGTAACTGCCATTGCCACAGCTACCGACATGGAGCGTGCAGAACGCTACCTTGAGATGACTAATCTCACAGGACACTTTGACAAAGTAATTAGTGCCACTATGGTAAAGGAAGGAAAGCCATCACCTTATGTGTACGAATACGCATGCGAACAACTTGGATTTAAGCCTGATGAATGTCTCGCAGTAGAAGATGCACCTAACGGAATTTTATCCGCGTACCGTGCTGGATGTAAGGTTATTATGGTGCCAGACCAGTCGCAGCCAGATAGCGAGACTTCCGCACGATTAACTGCTTGTGTAGATAGCCTCGACCAAATAATCGATATGCTTTGAGAGGGAAAATATGAAAACTACTATTTTTGATTCTGTTAATCTGGAAATTAATGATAACTTGAAGTTCTTTATTTCTGAGGACGACAACACTCCAACTATCACTAATGAGGACGAGACTTTTAAGGTAATGTTCTATCACAAGAAAATAAATCCAGTCCTCCTTGCTATCGGTAACAAAAATGCCATGCGTGACCGTATAGCCTTTGACTTTGCAGGGGAGAACCCTACCTTCAGAAGAGGTGAAAACTACACCATCTATGTCGCTGGCAAAAAGCGTCTTGGCCTTAGATATAACTATGAAATTGACGGTGTAAAAAAGTTCGGCGAAAGCATAATTATCATCAAAGGTGGGGACTATTACGTGGTATCAAGTAATTATCTCGAGTCCATTAATGAGTATGGTCAGGACACATTTTTGGAAGTTTTGAAGGGAATTTCCATATAAAATCGCACAAATAAGCCTCAAACCCTCTGATTTTGTTGACTTTTGTCCCTTTAGCATGATAAATTCTTTTACGGTTTTTTATTTAATTAATATATAAAAGAAATGAAGGAGTTTATTATGGATAAGACAATAGCATTTATCCTCTACTTCGTAGTTGTCCTTGGAATTGGTATCTACTTCTTCCTTAAGAGTAAGGGCGGCGACGAGAAAGAGTACTTCCTCGGCGGTCGTAGCATGGGACCATTCGTAACTGCTATGAGCGCACAGGCATCCGATATGAGTGGATGGCTCTTGATGGGTTTCCCTGGTTCCATTATCGCTTTTGGTATGGGTCAGGTATGGATCGGTATCGGTCTCGCACTTGGTACAGCACTTAACTGGATTCTTGTTGCTACAAGACTTCGTCGCTTCTCCAAGGCATCTAACGATTCCATCACACTTCCACAGTATCTTACAAACAGATTCGCAAGTAAGAGCCCTGTTCTCAAGGTTGTTTGCGCAATCATCTTCCTTATCAGTTTTACAATTTACGTAGCATCCGCTTTTAACGCAGGTACAGCAGTATTCTCTGACGTTATCCCTTGGTTTGCTGATCACCAGGAGCTCGCAATGCTTTTCTTTGCAGCACTTATTCTTGTTTACACATTCCTTGGTGGTTATAAGGCAGTTTGCTGGACAGACTTCTTCCAGGGTCTCATGATGCTCGTAGCTCTCCTCGCAGTACCTATCGTTATGAAGGCTGCTGGTGATTTCGACGTTTCTAAGTACGAGGCTTTCAAGGAGGGTGTTGACGCTTTCGGTACTAATCCATTTGCTGCTTCATGGCAGGAAATCGTTACAGGTCTTGGCTGGGGTCTCGGTTACTTCGGTATGCCACACATCCTCGTAAGATTCATGTCCATTAAGAAGGCTTCCATGATTAAGAAGTCCGCTACAGTAGCTATCATCTGGGTTATTCTCACACTCGGCGCAGCTATCGTAATCGCTTACCTCGGAAGAACATTCATTATGCAGGATGGCACAGCTCTTGCTGATCTCCTCCTCCCTGATAATCGTAAGCTTATCTTCATCAAGGTTGTTGGTGATATCTTCCCAGGCTTCATCGCAGGTCTTCTTCTCTCAGCTATTATCGCTGCTGCAATGTCCACAGCTGACTCCCAGCTCCTCGTTGCATCTTCAGCTTTCACATCTGATATCTATAAGCCACTCATCCGTAAGGACAAGGCTTCCGAGAAGGAAATGCTCTGGGTTGGTCGTATCGTAGTACTTGTAGTTGCAGTTATCGCTTTCTTCATCGCAAGAACTGGTCTTGATAATCCAACATCCTGGGCAAACGACATCATGAACATGGTTGAGAATGCATGGGGCTTATTCGGTGCTTCCTTCGGACCTGTAGTTATCCTCTCCCTCTTCTGGAAGAGATTCAACTACCCTGGAGCAGTTGCAGGTATCATCGCTGGTGCAATTGCAGATATCGCTTGGCTCATGGCTCTCACAGCTTCTACAGGCGTATACGAGATTGTTCCAGGATTTATCGTTGGTCTTATCGTATCTGTTGTAGTTACACTTGCTACAAAGGCACCAAGCCAGGAAGTTATCGACATCTACAATACAGCTGTTAATACTTCTATCGACGATTAATTCGTTTTATATCAGAACTAGTAAGAGCCGTTCACTTAACTTGTGAACGGCTCTTTTTTTGTTACCCGATAACTCTTCTTAACATCTCTATCCTATTACCATCTATAGTCATAAGGATATAACTTGGATGTGAGAAAAAACTTCCACATAACGCGCCTGGATTAACAACTCTCATGGACCCAATCTTACTATCATCGTAAGAATGTGTATGACCATAAATTACAAGATTTGCTCCAAGATTATCTGCTACAGAAACCAAAGTAAAAACATCTGATTTAACACTATATTTATGACCATGAGTCAACATGCATACTATTCCACCAGGAAGCGTAATGGTCAGAAAATCGCGAAGATTTCTGCCATATGCATAATCGCAATTACCTCTTACAAGGTAAAGCTTGGCA
This sequence comes from Saccharofermentans sp., assembly GCA_024403675.1. Classification (GTDB taxonomy): domain Bacteria; phylum Bacillota; class Clostridia; order Saccharofermentanales; family Saccharofermentanaceae; genus Saccharofermentans. The sequence continues at coordinate 31,571 of JAKSRH010000005.1, forward strand.
CCTGTCTCATTTACCAAGTCCTGCAAAACGGAAGGTTCCAGTTCTGTATCTCCAGCAATAAGTACGCCATCAAGACCATCCATAGATGCTTCTTTAAGAGCGTACTTAAAATTTTCTATTTGACCATGTATGTCAGAGCAAACTAAATATCTATTCATAGATATTATTGTACTCCGAACATCAAGATTTATTCAATCGTTGCTCCAAAAGGAAGTAATGCTAACTGAGCAATCTTAAAGAACTGAATACCAAATGGAATACCAACAATAGTAGAGCAAAGAACAAGGCCAATAACAGCGCTAACTACAGCTACTGGAACACCTGTTACCACAATCCAAATAATATTTAATAAAAGGCTTGCAAAAGAGGTTCCTACCTTTACTTCTCTACCAAAAGGACAAAGAGTAAGTACTCCAAACTTAAAGCACTGAATACCTACTGGAATTCCAATGATAGATGCGCACCAAAGAAGACCAAATACAAACCAAAGTATACCTACAACTAGACCTCCACAAAGAAGCCATACTATATTTCCGAGAAAACGCATAATGTATTCCTCCTTTGAAAATCTTACCCTTATTCAATTTGAATTATAGTCCCCTACCATGGCTCACATTTAGCCAATATAGATAATTACAACAAAGTTAAAGAGGCTTTCCAACGTACTAGAAAACCTCTTTGGGTGGGAGAGACCTTTATTATAGGAGAAATATAAAGGACTTAATTAATATATGTTTTAGCGCTATGCCTTACGCTCAAGCTAATAAAACTCTGTCAAGCTTATTGGAGTTAAGTGAACCAATCTTCTTATCAAAAGAAACACCTGTCACCTTACGCTCTACTTCACGCTTTTCAGAAACTACTTTCAATGTCTCGTTATAAAACTTATGTGTCTCAACAGCTTCTTCTTCACTATCGAACATGTTGATAAAGAGATCACCGTTTGTAAGATAATAATCAATATTGGAATCAAGACTATTGTCTGGATATGTGTAGTGCCATTCACCATTATTCCAGCAAATGAACATGTCATTAAAACATCTACCGATTCTCTTATAGTCCCAAGAAAGTCTAATCTGTCCCTTATAACCTACAGAGTAAGAAAACTCTGCTGTCTTACCATTATTAAACTGAACCTTAATTCTAGGCACATAGTAGAATGGTCCCTTGCAGATAGATACTAACTTTACTACGCAAACATCCTGACTACAGGAGTTGTCTACACGACTCTTATTGTATTTGTGGTAAATAGTAATGTACTTACCAACATTTGCGGAAAGACTGTCTGCAGCCTGATCTTCGTAATTAATATACATGTGTATCTCCTCCTATATTCGTGATATTCATATGGGCAAAAATTAAGATGTCGTTATTCTAGCACGATTGTGAAGGGAATGTGAACAAATTTGTACACATTTTGCTTATTTTTGTCAAATTTTCAGCAAAATTACGTTTTCTCCACAAAAAACGCCCCAAATGAAAATCATTTGGGGATGGTAAAGACACACTTTGTGCTATCATTTTGCAAAAATAAAGCATTTGCAGAAAAATAATAGCAATATTGTAAATTACGTCAACTTTGTGTATTTTTGAACGATTAATTAACAACCTTCATTAGACAAGACGCATATGCTGGCAAGTCTATGTGAAAATATCCGTCAACAGCTTCATAAACTGTCTCGCACTCCTTTGTAGTACCTCCGAACCTCTCCCAATCAGAATTAAGGATTACTTTTACTTTTTGCGCACCATCACAAGGAATCACATATTCCTGGCCGAACTCACGGAAATTAAAAGCAGCCATCACACGACTAGAGTGACCATTACGAGCAATAGCATAAAGGCACTTACTTTCACTATGGCAGTCAAGCCACTTAAATCCATCGTTCTCGTAGTCCATTTTCCAGAAAGCATCATACTTCTGGTAGCACTTATTAAGCTCAGCCATATATGCTAGGAAGGAATCGTGATTAGGATACTTAAGAAGAAGCCAGTCCTGCTCCTTTTCCTCATCCCACTCACGAAGCTGTCCAAATTCACTTCCCATAAAAAGAAGCTTCTTGCCAGGATGCATCATCATGTACATATAAAGGGAACGACCCTGATGGAACTTGCCCTCATATAAACCGCACATACGTTGCAGGATTGTAGCCTTACCGTGCACCACCTCATCATGCGACAAAGGGAGAAGATACTTTTCGTTATAAAAATACATCATGGAAAATGTTAGTTTATGGTAACGCTGTACCCTTTCCTCTGGTGTAGACTGAAAAAATTCCAAAGTGTCATGCATCCAACCTAAATCCCACTTATAGTCAAAGCCAAGACCACCATACTCCACTGGTACGGTTACTTTAGGATAGTTAGTAGAATCCTCCGCGATAAGCATTACTCCTGGGTGACTACACTTTATGCCGTGGTTAAGCCCTTTAATAAAATCTACTGCACACTTATTTACGCCACGCTTCTCGTCACCCTGCCAATAAATAAGACGACTTACCGCATCCATACGAATACCATCGAAATGGTATTCACTAAGCCAATAATTAACAGAAGACTGAAGGAAACTTCTAACCTCTCCCTTGCTATGCATGAAGTTGCAACTACCCCATTCGCTATACTGAATGTCTAATGATGGATGCTCATAAAGTGCTGCACCGTCGTAGTAATGGAGAGCATATTCATCCACAGCAAAATGCGCAGGGACAAAATCAAGAATTACACCTATTTCATTACTATGGAACATATCGATTGCTTTCTTAAGATCAACTGCTGTGCCATAACGAGAAGTAGGTGCGAAATATCCAGTATTCTGATAACCCCAGCTATTGTCACAAGGATACTCACAAAGAGGCATAAACTCCACGTAGTTATAACCTTTATCTTTAAGGTATGGAATAATGAGCTCTGCAAACTCCACATAGTTATACCAACTATCAGGTTCATCCTCAGGCTTACGCCAGGAACCCACATGGCACTCATATATATTGAGAGACTTATTCATCATGTTAGAGCGCTTACTCATCCATTTGGCATCACCAAAAACATAATCTATATCTCTTACAATAGACTTGTGATAAGGACGAAGTTCCATGCCAAAACCATATGGGTCAGAGTGATCCACATAACCTCCAAAATGGTTATGAATTCTATACTCATATTTATCTCCTGGCTTAACGTCCTGGAGAATGGTCTCGTAGAACTTTCCATCAAGAGTAGGTGTCATGGTAATAGCCGTATCATGTATAAGAAGATCTACATGGTGTGCTCGTGGTGCATAGGTTCTGAAATAGCATGTCGTCTTATCTTCAGAAAAATGCGCACCAAGATATGTATGGGCATCAAAAAGCTGTCCTGTATAAAATCCGTATAGATCCATATAGCCTCTCTCCTCTTTCTATTTGACTATCGTCTATTAATTATCTATATTCAATCTATACTGGTTTGATGGAAATTTGAATTTGCATTTTTCTTCATTTGTAAAATAATGTACAATTAGCTGAAATAGTATATTTTTACTATTGAATTGGAGGGTAACATATATGGATTTACGCGAGAAAAAAACTCGTCGCAGCATTTATAATGCTTTTTTAAAAATACGCGCGACTAAGCCTCTCGAGAAGATTACAATCAAAGAGTTAGCTGAAGAAGCAGAGATTAGTAAAGCAACTTTCTATCTCCACTACAAAGATGTTTATGATTTATCTGATGCACTTCAGGCAGAAGCCATTAGTAAGATTATCGAGAACATTGAAGATCCTGAAAGTATGACAGAGAATCCAGAGAGGGTGTTTGTTTCTCTTAGTAATAGTTTTCAGGCTAATCAGGGACTCGTAGATATTCTCTTCTCATCTTCACAGAAGTCTAAGCTTCCTCTTCTTGTAGAGCAGGCTATTATCGAGAAAGTATTTGCTGTTCATCCTGAGTACAAGGATGATCTCGCTATCACAACTAAACTCAGCTTCATGATCATGGGATGTTTTTACGCTTATCTTAATAACAGAAACTCATATAACGATACTATTGTTATCGAGACTATAAGCGACAGTCTTAAGAAACTTTCACTGTGATATAATTCCTAGCATGTTTATTAATAGTATTAAAGAGCCACTTAAGTATAAAGGATTAACTATTTATAACGTCTCCCCTGTAAGAGGTGGCGATAGTTTTCTTTTTATCTTTGAAGATGGCACAAGTTTCATTTATGATTCTGGCTTTGGATTTAGTAGCGACAAGTTATACGAGAACATAAAGGCTGTTCTTGGTGACAAAAACCTCGACTACATTCTCCTATCCCACTCCCACTATGACCATGCTCTAGGAAGTGCTTGTCTTACGGTAAAGTATCCAAAAGTTAAGGTTGTAGCCTTTTCCTATGCGGCAAAAATCCTCGAAAAAGAATCTGCGCGAAATGTAATGCGCCGCCTTAACAAGGATGCTGCTGCAATTCACGGAGTAACAGAATTTAATGACTACGTTGATTATCTTCACGCCGATATTAAAGTGGAAGACAATGACATATTAGACATGAATGGCCACAAAGTTCAGATCATTTCTCTTCCTGGTCATACCAAAGACTGCGTAGCTTTCTATCTTATGGACGAGAAACTTCTTCTTGGTACTGAGACTCTTGGTATGTACGTCGCTGACGGCCTCGTAATGCCATCCTTCCTCGTGGGATACCATATGTCCCTAGAATCTATAGACAAGGTCAGAAAGATGGTATATAACGCCTCTGGAGAGCGTGCTATCGAAGCATATTTTATTCCTCACTGGGGTCTTATCGAAGGTAACGATGTTGATACCTTCCTTGAAGAGTCTATAAAGGGTCATAACCTTGGTAGAGATTTAATTGTAAATGCTCATAAAGAAGGCAAATCCCACGAAGAGATTTTTGCCATTTTCCAGGAGATGTATTACACACCAAAGGTAACTGAAGTTTACCCTTTCCCTGCTTTTGTAGAGAACACTAACATTCAGATTCCAATGATACTTCGAGAAGAAGGACTTATAGAATAATAGAACTTCTTAACTTATTACAAACAAAAACAAAACCCTCGTAGCAATAACTACGAGGGTTTATCTTTTGTACTTTTAAAACCAAATTATCTGTAGATAATCTCTTCTCTCTTAGGTCCTGTGGAAACGATAGAGATATGAACACCAATCTCCTTCTCGATGAACTCTACGTACTCCTGAGCCTCCTTAGGGAGCTTAGCGAAGTCTGTCTCGCCACGTACATCGCACTTCCAACCTGGGAGCTTAACGAACACTGGCTTAGCCTTCTCGAGATCCATTGGATTAGGGAAGTCCTTAGTAACCTCACCATCAATCTCATATCCTACGCATACTGGAATCTCATCGAGGTAACCGAGGCAGTCGATATTTGTAATAGCAACCTCTGTGGAACCCTGAACAAGACAACCATATCTTGTAGCAACTGCATCGAACCAACCTACTCTTCTTGGACGACCTGTAGTAGCACCGTACTCACCCTTATCGCCGCCTCTCTTACGAAGCTCCTCAGCCTCAGCCTCGTCGAGGATCTCAGATACGAATGCACCTGCACCTACTGCAGAGGAATAAGCCTTAGTAACTGTTACGATATCCTTAATCTCATATGGTGGAATACCTGCACCAATTGCACCGTAACCAGCAAGTGTAGAAGAAGAAGTTACCATTGGGTAGATACCGTGGTCAGGATCCTTCATGGAACCGAGCTGACCCTCGAGGAGAATCTTCTTACCAGCCTTAAGAGCATCACGGATTACAACGCCTGTGTTAGTAACATATGGCTTAATCTGCTGACCGAGTGCATATACTTCCTCAGTAAGAGCATCTACATCAAGTGCTTCCTTGTGATAGAGGTTAACGATGAGAGCATTCTTAATCTCGAGTACACGAGCAAGCTTCTCACGGAGATGATCCTTGTCAAAGAGCTCTGTAATCTGGAGACCAATCTTAGCGAACTTATCAGAATAGAAAGGAGCAATACCGGACTTTGTAGAACCGAAAGCCTTACCACCAAGTCTCTCTTCCTCAAGCTGATCAAAGAGTACGTGATATGGCATAATTACCTGAACTCTATCAGATACGAGAATCTGTGGGTTAAGTCCCTTCTCCTTAATGTCATTAAGCTCTGTAATGAACTTCTGAATATCAAAAGCAACACCGTTACCAATGATATTTACGATATTCTCATGGCACACACCGGATGGCATGAGATGCAAAGCAAATCTACCATGCTCATTAATAATTGTATGTCCTGCATTAGCTCCGCCCTGAAAACGGATAACCATATCAGATTCATTTGCGAGAAGGTCTGTAATCTTACCCTTACCTTCGTCACCCCAGTTTGCACCAACGATAGCCTTAACCATGTTATACCTCCAGACTTACGCATGACCATAAATGTGTATTCTAGAGCAGGCCATACGCCGTGGTTATTATAATAAATTCTTTAGCGAATTACAATTTCTAATCCACTTAATTTTCAGGATTATTATCTTCAGTTCTCTCGCTAATTATGTATCTTGGTCTTGCCTTTACTTCCATATAAATCTTGCCAATATACATACCAATAACACCAATACTAATAAGCTGGATGCCTCCGAGGAAACACACGATACATGTCATACTTGCCCAACCAGCTACAGTATGGCCCATAAGTTGAGTAATAAAAGCCCAAATCATAAGAACAAAACTAATTAATGACACAATAACGCCAAAAACAGTAATCATATTAAGTGGCTTAACACTTAAACTGGTGATACCGTCAAAGGCAAGGTAAAACATCTTCGAAAGTGGGTAGTGAGTATCTCCCGCAAGTCTTTCGTTACGCTTGTAATAAACGTTTGCACTCTTAAATCCAACAAGTGGTACAAGTCCTCTAAGGAAGAGATTAACTTCTTTAAACTCAGAAAAAGCATTTAACGCTCTTGTCGACATAAGTCTATAATCTGCATGGTTTTCTACAACCTCGCCCCCCAATGCATTAATAAGCTTGTAGAACATAACTGCTGTATTACGCTTAAAGAAAGTATCTGTATCGCGGTTGTCTCTTACACCATAAACCACATCCGCGCCGTTCATATACTCATCTACCATCTGTTCCATGACCTTAACATCATCCTGTCCATCACAGTCAATGGAAATGGTAATATCACATTTGTCTTTTGCTTCCATAAGTCCAGCAAGTACCGCATTTTGGTGGCCACGATTTCTACTCTGACTAATGCCGATAAAATGAGAATCCTTCTTAGCAAGATCACATATTATTTCCCATGTTTTATCCTTGCTACCATCATTTACAAAAAGCACCTTACTATCATTTGTAATCTTATTCTTTGAAATCAAAAGAGTAAGCTCTTCTAAGAAAATCTCCTGGGAAATTGGAAGAACTTTTTCCTCGTTGTAACAAGGAATAACAATATATAACGTAGGTGTTTTCATATATGCCTCCAAGACTTATCAATCATATACGCACTCAAATACTGACCACCTCAAGGTAATATTTGGATCATAAGAAGAAGTACAGTAATTATCGTATACAAGTTTATATCTGCCAGACTCAATCATATCATTAATAACTGCCTCATCGGTAGTATTCGGAAAAGATTCTATTACAAATGCATCTGGTGAATATTTATCATAAAAAGCATCTGCCTGATCAATGTTCTCCAGAACCAAATGGCCTTCAAAATAATCCTGGCCAGAATACTGTGGCAAGTAAAGATCTACTCTGTTATCGATATGAACCTTAACATCATAAAAAGCAAGCCAAGTACCTGTGTCGAAGTTATTAAAAATCGTCTCGTAACCCTTATCCTTAATAACATCTACAACCCCCTCGTCATAAGCTGCAAGACTACTAATATCTGACATGGTATTTGTAGGGAAATATGTTGTCCAAGAAGTAAATGTGGTAAAGATTGCAAAACCAGCACAAAAAGCAGCGATGATGTAATTGGACATATCCGTAAAATCAAAAATATCCTTGTTAATATGGAACAAATTTGAATTAAGCCAATTGATAAGTGCCTGCACTTCTTCTGCCCCGAGAATAAGTACTACCAATGCTACATAATTCATAAAACGGCAGTGCTTACAGGAAAGAATAATGAACATGCAAAGAAAACAAAGTCTTAGAATAGTATTTTTATCAAACTTACGAAGTCTGTCATCAACGGCGAATCCAATAAATATCAAGAGAATAATAACCATCTCCACCATAGTAAATACCTTTGGTGTCCACTCCTGGTTAAAACTCCATATGTACTTACTTCCTTCACCTGTCATCTTAATAGGATAAATCCACGCATCAATACCAATAGGATTAAGAAGAGATGCCACAAAACCCGCACTCAAAGCACAAAGATAATAAACACCTGTTTTATAGTTTTTGAAAAGGAATTCCATTACGGTAAATACTACAAACACTGCAAACATAATAGGCATCATGCCACCATGGAACCATGACGCGCAGAAAGCAACAACTACGAAAGTAATACCTTTTACCTTATTACTCTTGTTGCTAAACATAGTAATAAGAAGAACTGTTAGTGCCAGCTGAGAAAAAAGATTTGGTCTAGCATTGTAGTTAGGAAAAGACAAAAATCTAGCTGCACATGCAGTAATAATAATTATAAGTGGATGTACCTTTTTGGAATTAAATTTAAAGGCAAGACCAGCGATTGTGTAATTAATAATCGCAGCTACACCTATAACACCAATTACACCCAAAAGCTTATAGGCAATACCTACTAAATAATACCAACCTACTTCATGCTTTATCCAGTTAAGGCCCTCATGCCAACTATAACGCTCCAATGGAATAAACGTATGATATGTAAAGCAGTCCATACCTGTCTTTATTTGAATCATTGTATCTTCCACGTAGTGGTAAATGTGATTCATATAAAAGAATGGACAATATATAACCAAAACTGCACAGATAAGAAGAATGGTTTTGGAACTTAATTTCTTTGGCATTCTACAAATATCCCCTCAAATTTATTCTTATAAAATTACTTCGTTCATGCTTCCAGTTCTGTATCCAATAAGGTCCATAGATACATAACTAAAACCTAATTCCTTAAATTTCTTAGCAACAAGTAATCGAGTCCTCTCTTCTACTAGCTTAGAAATATCTTCAGGAAGCACCTCAATTCTTGCCATATCACCATGAATTCTAACACGCATCTGGCTAAAACCTAAATCAAGTAATAACTGCTCAGCTTTATCTACCATGCTAAGCTTCTCATCGGTAATTTTCTCACCATATACAAAACGAGATGCAAGACATGCATAGGATGGCTTATTCCAGGTAGGAAGACCATACATAGAAGAAAGAGCACGAATATCTGACTTAGTTAACTTCGCCTCGCGAAGAGGGCTAGTAATATTCATCTCAGCTACCGCCTGAAGACCTGGCCTATAATCACCAAGATCATCTATATTGGATCCTTCTGCTACATACTCGATACCCTTTTCCGCAGCTAGTTTCTTAATGCTACTGAAAATAGCTTTCTTACATAAATAGCATCTATTCGGAGGATTATTTGTTACCTCCTCACTTCTATTCTCATCTGCATCAAAAACAACTTGAAGTATATCATTTGCTGCACAAAAAGCCTCTGCTTCAGTCATCTCACGATGAGGACAAAAACTAGACTTTGCAGTCACGGCCATAGCCTTATTACCAAGTACTTCCTTTGCCACATAAAGCAAAAAAGTAGAATCAACACCACCAGAAAAACCCACAGCAAGGCTACCCAGGCTTTTAAGGTAAGTTTTTAAATTTTCTAATTTTGTAAGCTGCTCTGGTGTTGGTTCCATATTAATTTACCTTGTCGTCGTTACGAAAATTTGTAAGGTCTTTAATAACTTCTGCCGCAATAATAAGTCCAGCAACAGATGGCACGAAAGCATTACTTCCAGGTGCTGGTCTACCCCCCTTGGTCTCATTAGGGTCAATATTAGGAGTAAGAGGCTTTTCCTTCGAGTAAACCACTTTTAATTTCTTCACACCACGCTTTTTAAGTTCGCGTCTCATTACTTTCGCCAAGGGACACACAGATGTCTTGTTAATATCTGCCACTTCAAACATCTCAGGGTTAACTTTATTACCCGCACCCATACTACTAATAATTGGGGTGCCTGCTTCCTTTGCTTGCACAATAAGCTCCAATTTACCTGTCACTGTGTCAATAGCATCCACCACATAATCGTATTTAGTAAAGTCAAACTGATCACGTGTCTCTGGAAGATAAAAAGTCTTATAAATATTTACCTTAGCCTCAGGATTAATTTCTAAAATGCGTTCCTTAGCTACCTCTACCTTATCGCGACCAACAGTCTTAGTAGTAGCTATAATTTGTCTATTAATATTGGACTCACAAACAGTGTCATTATCTATAAGATCTAATGTGCCGACGCCACTTCTAGCCAAGGCTTCTACAACATATCCACCAACTCCTCCGACACCAAAAATGGCTACTCTACTATTTGCCAAAGTAGTCATGTTATCTGCGCCTAAAAGAAGTTCTGTTCGTGTAAATATATTGGACATCGTAATTACCTTTCCTTAATTGGTTTAATTATACCAATTTCTAATATTTCTGCCTCTCAATAATAGTCTTTGTAACTCGCTCTCTTATTATTCCCCTATCACGCTCTGGATAGTACTCTAAAAGCGGTAATAGAACTTTATCAATCTCATCCTTGGTTAATCGTGGAATTTCTAACTGCGAACCATATAGACTTCTAATAATATTCAATTGCCTGTTAAAAGATATATGAAAAGGATTAGCATCTACTGTTTTCATCAACCCTTCCGGTGTTATATCCAAAGGCAAGACATGGGCATTAGATAAAAGTCCTGCACCATTATCAAAAATCGGACAATAATCGAATCCATTTTCCTTCTTTATTACAGCAATATTATTAAGATGTCTGTCATTATTTAACACCAATGCATCCAACTCAAAAATAATAGTTAAATACAGAGGAAACTCTTTAAGACCAGTAATCTCTGCTACCTTTTCTGCCAGAAAAGATATTCTTTTTTTGTCACTTGAAAGGGTCATTAATATACCTTTCAAAGGACGGTTATAGTATTCCTTGAACAACTTATTGATAGTTATAATTGACTCCCCTGGTTTAAGAAAATTTTCACTACTACAACCAGTTCTATTGAGTTTATGAACATTCATCTTTTCCATTTCATATCTAACGAAAGTAAAAGATGTATTCTTCTCAATATTACTTCTTTCAAGTAAGTAAGTCGTAAACACCTCAGATAATGCCTCATAGCCAAATTGGTCAAGCTTATACCAGCGGTTATTATCAAACCACTTTTCTTGATTTCCTTTAGATGATGTCTCAGCTATTTTGTTATTGGATACAAAATTTATGTCACTTCTTCTATCCATTGATTATCTTCTGCCATTCTTCCCTTGGTTTTTCTAATTATTTCTAGAGGGTCATATTCATCTACACCTATCGCACTTAAATAGTAATCAACACCATCTCTTTCTCTTGGGATACAACGTTCTTCCAAAAAATCGAAAAAATCTTCCCATCCTGGATTCGTATTATTACCAAATGCTGTAGTAATAAAACATTCACTATGGTTTGTTACTTTTATTCTTCTATCAGTAAAATCGGCATAAATTGTTGTTTGTAATTCTTCACCATCATAATATCTATAAAGATGCATATCATGACCTAAATCTACATAGGTTTGATAAAACTCTTCCCCTGTCATATTCTTACGAATAACTATAGAATTACCATCAAAAAACATATCTAGGTCTCTTGAATCTTCATCTAAATTCATGCTCTTTACCCAGTTAGATGGAAGAGAAACTTTATATGTTTTGGACCCTGCCGAAGCAGTACCTCCAGCCTTACCTATAATTAGTTTTCCTTTACGAATTTCCATAATATTACCTCTAGTTATATTTTATGTTATTCGTAACGAATATACAATGTTTATATATACAAAACGCCCCTGTGAAATCACAGAGGCGCTTTCAAAATCTATATCTATACCTTGTTTTATTAACTTATGGGTGATTCCAGAAATAAATTTCTGTAATCTCGTTATTCTCGACCTTAATTACTGTGTAATCATAATAATAATCTGGTCCTGCATCCTTGAAAAAATACATATCACTAATCATGTCGATATACCCCTTAGTATAAGAAGTATCCTTAAATGTGAGAGCATCTGTAAGTTCATCAGTAGACATTGAAGCAACCACATCACCTTCTGTAATGAGCCAAGTTACCGAATCATAAATTACACATTCTTCAGAAATAGGAAGTATTCTATCCAAAGAATAAGTAAACTCTGGTGTATCACTTGAAGAGAATAACTTCCAAGTCTCGCCACCCTCTACTTCATAAAACGCATAATTTTCGCTGTCATTTATGCTTAAAATGTTTCCAGAATAATCTGTACCATAACGTGAGAATGGTTCAACAGTACTTAAATTAAGATGCTCCACTTCTATAGTTGTTTCTTCATCTTCGTACTTTGCATAGCTAATCTCATCACCGACTAATAATCTGTTAATATAATCACTATTAACCTCTACCTGAATCCATGGAATGAAAGTTGCTGCTTCAAATTCGTAATCATTTCCATCTTCTGTAGATACACTAATAATATTTGAATGATTGTACATAGATACTGTGTAGTAACCATCATCAATATCCGTATCAAAAACAGGTGGATAACTACATAAAACTCCACCAGGAGTAGATTCTTCTGAATCAAGATCTAATACAACTTTGGTATTAGGATTTACCTTTAAATAAGCATCACCATCTTCAGTTTTTATTGCAGAGTGCTGATGGTCTGTCTCATGAATTTCGTTAGTTTCTGTCTCAGCTTCTTCCTGGTTAAACTTTAGTAAAGAACAACCTGTAGCTACAAGCGCTACAATCAAAGAAATAACTACAGGAACGACTGTTGTCTTTCTATTCTTTTTAATGTTTGTGATTCTATCCCTCATGAAATTCTTACTCCTTCCGTACATAGCCGTCGTAAGGTAGAAATCATGCTTTCCAAGAGACCTATCCGCAAGAAGTGTGAGAAGAACTTTACCGTATTCCACTCTCTTTTCCTCACCAATCTTCTCAAGCACAGCTTCATCACAAGCAAGCTCGCAGTCCTGTTCGGAAATAACAAATGCATACCAAATCAACGGATTATACCAGTTAACGGCAAGCACTATAAATCTCACAATAGCCCACAAAGTATCACCATGTTTATAGTGACAGTATTCATGACAAATAGCATACTTTGTCATCTCAGATTTAGAGGCAACTTTATCACTTAAATAAATGTCTTTTCCAAGTAAGAAAGGCGCACTGTCATGGTCAAATCTATAAACATTGAGGTTACTATTAGAATCAATTTCGATAAAAGTTCTCTTCTTATTGCAGTAAATAATAAAACCAAGATTAAAAACAATAATTGAACCAATGAATACACCAGATACGGCATAAGTAACTTTAGTTAAAGTTTCTGCCCAATTAATAGTTTTTACAGGCTCTTCAGATACTGTCTCAATAACATACTTTTTATCGCTATCACCATTTGCCTGATTATCATTAAGAGGAACAGGCTTTTGGTCAGTAACCGCTTTGTGATGAATCTGAGGTGTAGTTACCTGCTCATCAACAACGACTTGTCTTGCCGGCAAAGTGATATTAATCGAATATACCGGCGCTACTAACATAAACAGGGGTACTAAAAGCCACAAAGCATATTGAAGTCTTTTGCTAATTCTATCCTTTGCAAAAAACCTAATTGCCAAAATAGCTACAGTAATTAAACTTATTCCAAAAACATATCGAAGCATATTACTTATCCTCAAGAATCTTATGAAGCTCTTCTATATCTTCTTTTGTAAGTTTGTCTGACTTAATTAAGTTAGAAATCATAAGACCAACGCGACCACTATAAACCTTATCAAGGAAAGTAGTAGTTTCTTCCATTTCAGCCTCAGATCTATCGATACTTGGATAAAAACGCTTAGCTCTGTCTTCCTGAACATAATGCACCGCTTCCTTTTCTTCCATTCTCTTAAGAAGGGTGATAATTGTGTTCTTGGACCATCCAGTCTCATCCTTAAGCTCTTTTGTCAGCTCAGTGATAGTCATGGACTTGTTGTCCCATAGACAAGTAGCAATTCTCCATTCTGCATCTGATAACTTAATCATATAGTCCTCCTGTTGGTACACATGTGTCTATCTGAACTATACAACCAAGGTATACACTTGTCAACCATTATTTATTTGATGGATCTTCAACTCTATACAAGAATATTTTGCTCGCATCTATTTCCTGTGTAATTTTTTCATCCTTTTGAGTTACTATTTCTAAAATTAGTGTATCTTTGTAATCTGCTTCGTTTTCTGTCCATCCATCATAATAAAAACGAATCGTTGTTTCTTTAAGCCTACTTGCATAAAAAGGATGTTCATCAAGGAAAGTATTATAACTACTAATTATGTTTTTTATTTCCTGCTCACTTTTAACGTCGTAATACTCCATATAATCTGCATTATTTATTCCATTATGAGAACGTTGAAAAATGTAATTATACTTTTTGTAATCTCTATCATTTTCTAGATTGTTTTCCTCTGAAATATATATGCCTGCATTTACAACTGCATTATCTGAAGAGAAAAAATCTGTAACTTGAAAGATTATTTCTCCTACAACATAAATTCCAATTATGATAACTATAACAATATATTTCCGCAGAAATTCTTTTATATTCTTTTTCATTACTATCCCTTTTACCCCTACTATCTATGAACGAATATTACCAAAGGAAATAATCTAAAAGGTTAATAAAAAGTTGAGATTAAAAAGGAACCCATATAAGAGTTCCTTACATCAAATCGAAAATTGATATTTGTTTAAATTTCTCAGGATATTCTTGCAGATAATTAAAACAATCACTCGTCCTACTCATGATGTTATGAGCCTTACATGTATCGTAGAATATCTTCATTAGTTCCACGTTATTTGGACTCAAAATATTATAGGAATTACCATAAGTTTTAATATATTTTTCTTTCATTCCTGGAAAGTGTTTATCAAGAGCAGCATAGAAATATTCTCTATCACCATCTCTTAAAGTGACTCCCATATCAAAGCAAATAATACCTTTAACTTCTGCCTTCACACAGTAGTCTAAGATACCCCTAATATTCTCCTCTGTGTCATTAATAAAAGGAAGTATCGGACTAAGCCAGACTACCGTTGGGATTCCTTCGTCTTTGCATCTCATTAGAACGTCAAAACGCTCTTTTGTAGTAGATACATTTGGTTCTAGTATCTTACATAAATCTTCATCTGCTGTAGTTAGTGTCATTTGAACTACTGCTTTAGATTTCTCATTTATTGATTTAAGTAAATCCATATCTCTTATTATTCTAGAAGACTTAGTCTGAATGGCTACTCCAAAGTACCTATCATCTATTATTTCAAGGCACTTTCTAGTGAGCTTTAATTCATCCTCAATATGTAAATATGGATCACACATTGCACCTGTTCCAATCATGCACTTTTTTCGCTTGGATTTAAGTGCACGATTAAGAAGGTCGGGCGCATTTTCCTTTACTTCAATATCCTCGAAAGGATGCGTGAAGTTATAGCATGTGCTTCTACTGTCACAATAAATGCAACCGTGAGTACAGCCTCTATAAATATTTATTCCATTATTACTGGAAAGTATTCCCTTGGCCTGTACAAAATGCATGATTATTCACTAAGAAGTCCAATAAGTCTATCAAGGTCTTCGTAATTCTTATAATCGATTACGATTTTGCCCTTACCAGAATTTGTATCTGTTACCTTAAGCTTTACCTTAGAACCAAACTTCTTCTTAAGCTTTGTTTCTACTTCCTTTGAACTTAACTTAAATGCCTCGCTTGGTTCTTCTTTTTCCTTCTTTTCAGAACCAGAATTCTCGAGAGCCCAAATGTATTTTTTAACATATTCTTCAGCCTGACGAACTGTCATATCTTTTGCAATAATTACATCTGCTGCTTTACGCTGATCTTCATTATTTTTAAGTGCCAAAAGTGCCTTTGCATGACCTGCAGTTAAATCACCATTTCTTACAAAATCCTGAAGTGATTCATCGATGTTTATCAATCTAATTGTATTAGCAATTGTTGCTCTTGGCTTACCTAATTTTTTAGCAAGCTGTTCCTGACTCATCTTATGTGTTTTAAGAAGATGATCCATAGCGAAAGCTTCTTCAAGTGGGTTAAGATCTGCTCTCTGAATATTCTCAATAAGAGCCTGCTCCATTGTCTGCTTATCTGTTAAATCTCTAACAATTGCAGGAATTACTTCTAGACCTGCAAGACGTGTTGCTCTCCAACGTCTCTCACCAGCTACAATGCGGTATCCTGTCCCTTTCTTCTGTACAATAATAGGCTGAATAACACCGTTTTCCTTAATAGACTCAGAAAGTTCCATAAGTGCTGTTTCATCAAAATCCTTACGTGGCTGATCTGTGTTAGGGGAGATATCGTTAATCTTAAGTTCTACTACAGAATCTTTTGTATTTTCTGGGATACCTTCTGTACTGAGAAGTGCACCAAGACCCTTACCTAAACCTTTATTATTTTTAGCAACTGCCATATTAATTACCTCGTTCAAATTTATTACAATATATAGATGGTCGTCTATGTTTTATTTAATTCTTTTTACAACTTCAGAAGCGAGTTCTGTATAGAACTTTGCACCCTTAGATTTACCATCATAATCTACAATTGTAAGGCCGTGTGAAGGTGCCTCTGCAAGTCGAACATTTCTAGGAATAAGTGTCTTAAATACTTTGTCTCCAAAGTACTTTTCTACCTCTTCTTTTACCTGTCTAGTGAGCTGTGTTCTTCTATCAAACATAGTAAGAACTACACCAACAATATCAAGTGAAGGATTAAGTTTTTTCTTAACAAGATTGATTGTATCCATAAGCTGGGAAAGTCCTTCAAGGGCATAATATTCACCCTGAATTGGAATAATAATTCCATCTGACGCTGTAAGTGCATTAATAGTTAGAATACCAAGTGATGGTGGACAATCAATTAATACGTAATCATACTTATCCTGAACCTCAGCAAGTGCATTTTTAAGAATCTGTTCTCTACTCATTGCACTAACTAATTCGATTTCAGCACCAGCAAGATTAATATTAGTAGGACATACATCTACATTTTTCGCTGTAGATTCAGCAATTACTTCTGAAATTGCTACATCATTTACAACTACGTCGTATGTACTGTTTTCAATTTCACCTTTATCAATACCAAGACCACTCGTAGCATTACCCTGCGGATCGAGGTCAATAACTAATACTTTCTTTCTTTTTCTTCCAATACATGCAGCAAGACTAACCGTTGTTGTAGTCTTTCCTACACCACCTTTTTGATTTGCTATTGAAATTACTTTAGCCATTTTTCAGTCTTCCCCTTTAATTATAATAATAAAAATATATACATATAATAACATTTATCGAGAAAACATTGTGTTTCAGTACTATTACTATTTATATTGTTCCACGTGGAACAATTTATTTATGTTACAAATTTTAGAATTCAATAGAATAATTTTGAACAGTATTATATACATTTTAAACAAAATAAAAGTACCGATAAAATATATCGGTACTTGAATCATTTTTACTATATGATTGTTCCACGTGGAACAATTTTATTAAGTATCAATATTAGCGAGTGTTGCATTCTCCTGAATGAAATTCTTTCTTGGTTCAACTTCATCACCCATAAGAAGTGAGAATGTCTCATCAGCTGCCTGTGCATCAGAAAGAGTAACTTTAAGGAGTTTTCTAGTTGCAGGATTCATTGTTGTATCCCAGAGCTGTTCAGAACTCATCTCTCCAAGACCCTTAAATCGCTGAATAAGTGGATTCTTCCAACCAGTCTGTTCCTTAATCTTCTCTACTTCAGCATCATCATAAGCATAATAAGCATCATCACCCTGATATACCTTATAAAGTGGAGGACAAGCAATATAAACATATCCACCATCTACAAGAGGTCTAAGATGTCTAAAGAAGAATGTAAGAAGAAGTGTTCTAATATGAGAACCATCTACGTCGGCATCGGCCATAATAATAACCTTATGATAACGAAGCTTCTCTTCATTAAATTCATCACCAATACCAGCACCAAGTGCCATTACAACTGGCTGAAGCTTCTCGTTAGAATAAACTTTATCAATACGAGCCTTTTCTACGTTAAGCATCTTACCCCAGAGTGGCAAAATAGCCTGGAACTTACGCTCACGTCCCTGCTTTGCAGAACCTCCGGCGGAATCTCCCTCTACGATAAAGATTTCACAGAATTCAGCTTCATTAGACTGACAGTCTGCAAGTTTACCAGGAAGAGCATTATTCTCGAATACAGTCTTTCTTCTTGTAAGTTCACGAGCTTTCTTAGCAGCATCACGAGCACGAGAAGCAGAAAGACACTTATCCATAATCATCTTAGCGATATCTGGGTTTTCCTCGAGATATGTCATATACTTATCAGCTACAACACGCTCAACCATTGTACGAATCTCAGGATTTCCGAGCTTTGTCTTTGTCTGTCCCTCGAACTGAGGATCAGGAAGCTTTACAGAAATAATAGCTGCAAGACCTTCTCTTGTATCATCTGACTGCAATTTACTATCATTATCCTTAAGATACTTATACTTACGAGCATATTCATTTACTACCTTTGTAAGAGCAGCCTTAAAACCTGTAAGATGAGTACCACCCTCACCAGTAGCAATATTATTTGCATAGGAATAAACAGTTTCCTGATAAGAATCGTTATACTGCATTGCAATCTCGACAAAACAGTCCTTATCAGCTGTTGCAAAATAAATCGGAGCTGGATTAATAGCTTCCTTACGACGATTAAGGTACTCTACGAAAGAAATAATACCTCCATCATAATGTAAGTGTTTATCATTAGGTACATCTGTACGATTATCATGCAAATCAATAGTAACTTCCTTATTAAGGAAAGCCATTTCACGATAACGAGTAATCATAGTATCAAAATCGAACACAGTCTCTGGGAAAATCTCAGGATCTGGAAGGAAAGTTGTAGTTGTACCAGTATCTGAAGGATCACAGTTACCTACAATCTTCAAAGGTGATACTGTATTACCCTTTTCGAAGCCAATCTCGTAAATATTTCCTTCTCTACGTACCTGAACAGTCATTTTTGTCGACAAAGCATTAACAACTGATGCACCTACGCCGTGAAGACCACCAGAAATACTATAAGCACCACCGCCAAATTTACCACCAGCATGAAGTACTGTGTGTACAACTTCTACAGTAGGTATGCCTTCTACTGGATGAATACCAACAGGAATACCAGAACCATTATCCTTAACAGTAGCAGAACCATCTTTGTTAAGAACTACATCAATAGTGTCACAACGACCTGCAAGAGCTTCATCAACAGAGTTAGCTACAATCTCATAAAGACAGTGGTGAAGACCTCTAAGTGTTGTATCACCAATGTACATACCAGGACGCTTACGAACAGCTTCAAGACCCTTAAGGACCTGAATATCACTATCATCATAATCACTAGCATTAGAAGAATCAAAGTCATCCTGACCCTCTGTAACAGCAGCAATATCCTGCTTAACTGCTTCCTCATTAAAGTCATCTGTAAGAGCTCTAGGATTCTCTGCAAGATTTCTTAATTCATCTCCATCACCTTCTTCAACAGGCTGATAGTAAATGTCTACCTCACCTGTAACAGGAGTAGAAGAACTAAGATCAATCTCCTTCTCTTTGTCACTCATTTATCAAATCTCCTTAATATATGTCAAATAAATTTTATTTTTAACCCAATTTAACAATGTTACACACTTAAATTTACGTAAAAAATCACAAATATTCGCCATTTTCTATACGTCTTTTAAGAACTGAAGGTGATAAAGGACTTACATATGTCCTATCAGAAGTAACAATCAAAGACCTTGGAATATCCTCTGTGAGATACTGAAGTCTATTATTGTCATCTTCAATTCTTATAAATTCGGTGATATCTTTCTGGCCTGGAAGAATAGTATCGAAGTTAATTATTGATGATATGGACTCTGCTTGAACAGAAACATCTCCACCAATATGAACATACATATAAAACTCCTCCAAAACACGGAAAAAAGCCGAGAAATTTACAAATAAATTATAACATATAATATGCTTATTATAATAAAAGAATTTGCGCGCATTATTATTAGTAATTACGCTTTAGTGACAACTCCCTTAGAAACATAAAAATAAGTTGGTTCAATATCTTTAAGAAGAGTTTGAGATAATTCATTTTCTACAAAAGAACGATCAGTACATGTGATAAAAATTTGAGCATTTCTCATACTATTAAGCAGATTAGTCCTTCTCTTAATATCAAGTTCAGAAAATACATCATCCAAAAGCAAAATAGGAGTAGAAGATACTTCATTACGAATAATATCTAATTCAGCAAGTTTTAATGAAAGAGAACCAGATCTCTGTTGTCCCTGAGAAGAATAAAGACGCATAGAAAGGCCATCAAGCTTAATATCAAGGTCATCTCGCTGAACACCAGTAGAAGAAATACCCTTTTCTACATCATTTATACGAACTGATTTAAGTTTCTTAAGAATAAAATCAGTTAACTTAGCCTTTAAATCGCCGTAAATAGCCTCAGAAAGCTTTCCTTCAATAAATAAGGTACGTGAATCGTTATCTTTTAAGAAAGCCTCTATAAGCTCTACAGAGCCTGAAATAGTACAATAGGACACACTTATGGATTCTTTACCATCAGAAATAAGAAAATGATGATTATAAGCCTTTTCTGAAAGTAAACAAGCATATCTATAACGATACATAATAAGTTCAGCAGATAATTCAGCTAGAGAAAAATCCCAAAAATCTAATGCCATGTTATCAATATTAGAAGTGTTACCTTTGAAAGACTTAAGACATGCATTTTTTTGATTCAAAATCTTAGTAGTGCGATTAAGAATATCAACATACTTACTTGAAATCTTACAAATAAGCATATTGAAGAACTTTCTACGACTACTTGGTGCACCTTTTACAAGATTTAAGTCTTCTGGAGCGAATATAACAGTGTTACAAACGCCTATATAACTGGATATTTTACGAATTACCTCACCATCGTACTCCATATAACGTTTTGAACTGTTATTATCACAAAAATACCTAGTTTTAAGGGTAAATTCTGAGTCATATACTTCATCATGACAAAGCATGGAAATATCATACTCATTTTCGTTAATCTTAATGAGTTCTTTATCCTTGGAAGTTCTATTAGAACTAATACAAGAACAAACATTAATAGCCTCAATAAGATTAGTTTTACCCTGAGCATTATCTCCATAGATAACATTAACAGAAGGCCCGACATCAAGTTCGAGCCTTCCATAATTTCTAAAATTGTTAATATTTATATGCTTTATGAACATTTATCTTCTAATAGGCAAGATGAGGTATACAAATCCATTTCCGTCAGTAGGAACAATAATACATGGACCCTGTGAACCATTAAACTCAATATTAACTACTTCATCATCAATATTTTTAAGAGCATCAATTAAATACTTGTAGTTAAAATCAATATCAATAAGATCACCCTTAACTTCTACATCAATGTTCTCCTTATGTGCACCAGCCTCAGCATTAGCAGCAACAAGAAGTGTAGAATCATCAGACATAGCAAGCTGTACAGGACATCTTCTCTCATCAGTCATAATAATAAGAGCAGCTCTATCTACAGCATTAAGAAGTGCCTTACGATTAACTGTCATAATAGTCTTAGGATTCTTCTGAATAATAGAATTGTAGTTAACAAATGGACCCTGAATAAGACGGGATACAATTCTTACATCCCCAACATCAAAGAGAAGGTGATTAGAAGAAGAATAGATAATTACTTCATTATCATCATTATCACCATCAAAAATCTTAGCTGCCTCAGAAAGAGCCTTACCAGGGATAATATAGCTCATCTCTGGGAAATCAGAACCAGCTTCAACTCTTCTTAAAGCCATTCTAAAACCATCAATAGCTACCATAGAAATAACAGATCCATCACTCTCAAGGAAACAACCTGTAAGAGAAGGTCTTGTATCGTCCTTAGATACTGCAAAGATTGTCTTATCAATCATTGTCTTAAGCATCTTCTGACTTACTGTAATCTTATTATCTGTCTCGATAATAGGAATCTTAGGATAAGACTCAGCTGAAGATCCCTTAATAGATGTATTAGATGCACCAGAAACAATAGCAACACTATTACGCTCATCTGTAGTAATAGTAGTCATCTCCTCAGGAAGTCTCTTAATAATTTCACCAAATGTTCTGGAATTAATAACTACAGAACCTTCTTCAATAACATCACCAACAAGATCTGCTTCGATACCTGTCTCAAGGTCATAACCTGTAAGCTTAATCTTCTTATCAGCAGCCTGGATAAGAATACCGTCAAGAATCTGAATTGTAGAATTTGTCTTGATAGCCTTCTGAACAATAGAAACGGCTTCAATTAAATCAGTTTTATTACAATTAAACTTCATATAAAAATCCTTTCAAAATCATCAGAAAAATAGAATTCATTTCGTCCAACATTATACTACATTTTTTATTCTCTTCGTAGTGTTATTCTTATGGTATGAAGATTATGTTCAAAAATATCTTTGAACTATATTTTATGGGCTTTTATGCATGTTCAAAGGGTGTGTAAAAAGTGTCACTTTAAATGTTCATAAAAATGACGTTATGAACACCTGAAAATTAGGAACATTCTATGAACAGTAAAATTACATTAAGTTATGAACAAATGAACAATTTTTGTTCATTACTCAACAATTCTTCTCTTTATGATTTCAATATCTTTAAGAAGAGAATCATTCTTATCAATGTTGTTACAGCCATTCATAACAGTAGTATGTTTACGTCCTCCAAAACATGCACCAATCTTTTCATATTGCATTTCAAGAAGGTCACGACAAATATACATAGCTACATTACGTGCATCTACTATTTCAGCATTACGAAGCTTACTCATCATTTTTTCAGGAGTGATGTCATAGTAGTGTGATACAGCTTCAATAACAATTTCTGGTGTAAGTTTCTTTGTCTTACCAGGAGAAATAAAGGACTGAAGTCTCTGTTCTACTTCTTCAAAAGTAAGATTACCATTCATAAGTGCATAACAAGCAGATACCATGTTATATGCACCATTAAGTTCACGGACATTACGAGTTACATTCTCACAAACATAATTAATAATGTCGTCAGAAAGAACAATATTGTCGTGTTCAAGTTTACTAATAAAAATTGCCTTACGAGTCTCGAAATCAGGTGGTTGGATATCCATCAAAATACCACTTTGGAAACGAGAAGTAAGTCTATTATCAAGCTCAGTAAGATTCTTAGGAGCTTTATCTGAAGTAATTACAATCTGCTTACCAGAAGTAATAAGTGCTTCAAAAGTATTAAAGAATTCAGTTTGAGTACCTTCTTTACCAATAAGGAATTGAATATCATCAATAAGAAGAACATCAACTGTTCTATATTTATTACGGAAAGATTCATAACTTGAATTATTCATACAAGCTACAAAGGCATTAGTAAATTCCTCACAAGTAGTATAAAGAACAGTTTTTTCAGGATAATTTTCCTTAATTCTATAACCAACTGCCTTCATAAGGTGAGTTTTACCGAGACCTGAATTACCCCACAAATAAAGAGGGTTACGCTGAGTACTGCCAGGATGAGTAGCAACAGAAATTGCAGACGCGTGAGCAAATCTATTACAGTCACCTACAATAAAGTTCTCAAAAGTAAATTCTGAAGTAATTCTTTCTGTGGCAGAAAATGACTTAGCCATTACTTTTTTCTGAGCAACGGTAGTAGTAATAAGAGCTGGTTCATTACCTTCTTCAACGTAATTAACAGAATAATTCTTTTCTGTGATTAATCTGAGGGCACCCTTAATGTAAGAATCAATATTCTGACCCTTAACTACACTCATGGAGTATTCATCACGACATGAAAGAATAATAGTTCCATCTGGATCATGATTTACTTGCTTCATTTTGCAAAGAATACTCTCATAAATAACGGAATCTATTTTTGGATCTGCTTTAAGAATAGATAAAGCCTTGGACCAAATATCATCTGCCATGATTTACTCCTCCCTCAAAAAATAAAAATCGTTTACATAATATCACAGGTATGCATTATAATGACAGTATGAAAAACGATGGTTATGGAAGAAAAAAGAAAAAATTTGATGTTCTGATGGTGTTGGCACTTTTGCTCTTTTTGGCAGGTGTAGCACTTCTTCTTGTTGACCCAATTCGTAATTATCGTCGTGAGAAAAAGGCAGAAGAGGGTCTCGACCTTATTGAGGCACAAATTTCCGAGAATATTGCTAATCCTAATAGTGATGAAGAACCAGAAGTAACATTTATCGTTCCTAGAGATGCAAATGCTATTAATGGCGAAGAATTAGATTATTACGTAGATAATGTCGAGGATAAGGCTGCAATGAGTAGTCTTCTTGAAGAAGAACTCGAGAACATGCCTAATTACGTTACTTTAAGAGCTCTTGGTACTTTGGAAATAGAATCTGTAGGTATCAATATTGCTGTATGGGATGAAGCAACTGTCGTATCTTTAAGATATGGTGGAGGCCATCACGAGAATTCAGTTCTTCCTGGAGAAGATGGAAATTGTACTATTCTTGCACATCATATGAGACATGCAGAAACTAATTTCCATTATCTTGATCAGGTTCAGATGGGGGATATTATTAAGTTTACTAATATCAAAGGTCAAACATTTGAATATAAAGTAGACAATATTAAGATTATTCATGCATATGAATTAGAAGATAATATTAGAGGAGATATTACCGATAGCAAGCAGATTACTTTAGTAACTTGTTCTTATACAGAAACAGAAAAGATGCGTCTTCTTGTAATCGGACATATTGTTTATCATGAGCAAAACTAAACTCGCAGTTTTTGCAGCAAAATTTACACGTAAATCTTTAAGACTTTTGGGTAAAGGTGCAACTACTTTACCAGGTAAAATTGCACTTAAAGTATCTCCATCAGTTATAAAAGACCTTTCTAAAAATAAAAATATCATCACAATTACAGGTACAAATGGTAAGACAACATCATCTCATATGATTTCTGAGATGCTTACATCTATGGGTTATGACGTTATAAACAACATTTCAGGTGCAAATCTTGCATCAGGTATCGCTACTACCCTCATTTGTGAGAAGGGTACAGGTAAAGGCGACAAGGTATATGTATTAGAAACAGATGAAGCTGCTTTCGCAAAAATTGCAGGGGACCTTAATCCTAAGGTTTCTGTAGTAACCAACCTTTTCCGTGATCAGTTAGACCGTTATGGAGAACTTACTCACACACGTGACTGTATTGCAAATGGTATAGATATGACATCTGCCAAGCTAATTTTGAATGCAGATGACTCTTTAGTAGCCTCCCTTGGTAAAGGACGTGAAGAAAAGTCCATTTTCTTTGGTATAGATAAGGCCACAATGAAGAGTAACAATGTTAAATATCCAGCAAAAAAGGGCGTTCTCGAGGCTTCCTCCGATGCGGTGTATTGTCCTAACTGTAACGTAAAATATGAGTACGAATCTAGAAGTTTTGGCCATCTTGGTAACTTCAAATGCCCTTCTTGTGGCTTCAAAAGTCCACTTGAGCGCTTCGGAATCATCTACGACGGTGGCATAAGTCCATCCATGGATAACTTCCCATTTTCTATTAAGGATAATGGTAGTGGTGAGACTAAGGATATCACTCTCAAAATACCTGGAAGTCATAATCTTTATAACACTTGTGGTGCCATTGCTGCAGTTGAGGTATTTGAAGAGGTTACTAAGGGTAAGACAAATGATAGAGAAATTTTTACTCGCGCGTGTGAGGCACAATCGCATGTTAAAGCTGCCTTTGGACGTATGGAAAAGATTGCTGTTGGTGATAAAAACTTATGTATTTTGCTTGTTAAAAACCCAGTGGGTCTTGATAGATCCTTGTCATTTGTAGCTGAAAGTAGTGATGCGGACGCTCTTATGCTTTGTCTTAATAGTAATTTTGCTGATGGTAAGGACGTTTCATGGATTTGGGACGTAGATTTTGAAAGTAAAGCAGAGGATTTACCTTCTAAAATCTATGTTAGTGGTCAGCGTTATGGTGATATGAAGCTTCGTGTTACTTATTCAGGTTGTAACGTAACTGAAAGTGGTGATATGAGCCACGTAATGGAAATGCTTAAAAAGGCACTTGAAGAGTGTCCAGCAGGTAAGTGCGTTTATGTACTTCCTAATTACACATCTATGTTGGATTTACGTGGTCGTCTTGTAAATGAGCTTGGTCTCAAGGATTTCTGGAAGTAAGAGGTAGGAATATGAAATTAGTAATTGGACATTTTTATCCTGATCTTCTTAATCTTTATGGCGATCGTGGTAACGTTTTAGCCCTTTATCGTCGTGCTTCTTTACGTGGAATTGATGTTGAGATTCGTTCCATCTCTGTTGGAGATGAAATTAATGAAGATGATATTGATATTTGTTTCTTTGGTGGTGGTCAGGATAGTGAGCAGAACATCATGGCAAAGGATCTCATTGAAGAAAAGGGCTCCATAATCAAGAACATGATTGAAAATGGTAAGGTTTTCCTTTGCATTTGTGGTGGTTATCAGATGCTTGGCCAGTATTACCGTGAGCATGATGGTTCCATGCTTAAGTGTCTTGGTGCTTTGCCTCATTATACAGAGGGTAAAAAGGAGCGTTTTATTAACGATACTGTATATGAATTTACCTTACCTTCAGGTGAAGTAACTAAGGTGGTTGGCTTTGAAAACCACAGTGGTCGTACATACCTTGGTGAAGGCGAGAAGCCTTTTATGAAGGTTATTACTGGTCATGGAAATAATGGTGAGGATGGCTATGAGGGTGCAGTATATAAGAATACTTTTTGCACATACTCACATGGTAGTTTCCTTCCAAAAAATCCTCTTATTACAGACATGCTTATAGAGATTGCCATGCGTAACCGCTATGGTAATGACTATGTATTACCACCACTTGATGTCTCTGTTGAAAATGAAGCTCGTGACCAGGCTTTTGATTACATACAAAACGGCAAAGAGCAGATGATCTGATAATCTTCGCGCAAATTATGGCTTTGTTCCATAAATAACTTTGCTGCCAGATGTAATTACTATGTTATCAAGTGATTGCGCAGAGTAGTCGTCGCTAGAGTCAAATGTGCTCCAGTCTGAATAGTGAATAGCAAAACTGATAGTAAGTGTGCTTCCAGCATCAAGAGTTCCACTTCCAGGATTAATGACGATTAATGTATCTGCATTTTGAGAGGATACTGAACTTATGGATGTACCTACATTATTAAGCTGAGTATAGCTTCCATTAGAACCATTAACTGCAGCGTGGTAACACTCAAAAACTATGGTGCCTTTCGCAGAATTTGTCACGTAATAATTAACAGCAAGTGATGACAAATCGATAGAAGAAGATGAATTATTAGTTATATCGATTGTGCCAGAGATGCTGTTGCTAGAACTGCCATTACTGTCATATCTTACGTTGATTGAGATGTCGCCACTACTTGCTGTGCCGCCTGTGGATCCACTTGAAGTAGAAGGAGCAGTTGTCTCAGTTGGAGTAGTTGATGTAGTGCCTGTGTTTCCGTTTCCAGTACTACTACCAGCGTTAGAACCGCTACTTCCTGGTTCGTTACCATAAACAAGAACATCATTATCATAAAGGGCACAAGTCGTTGGAGAACCACCATTAAGGGAAGGATAAGAAGGGTCATTATCGTTATTCCAAGGACCATTAGGGTTACGAAGTCTAATCTGAATTTCTGCCTTGTAATTACTTTGACCACGTGGTGCTAACTGGCCATCTTCGAAAGTCACACTTACATAGTAAATATGAGAATCCTCGTTCCATACACGAAGGCCGTTACATGTACCACTTTGCATGTAGTTTGTTGTTACTTCGATGCTATTAGCATCACCGCCAGCCGCATAAACTTCACTTAAATCTACAAAGTATCGATACTCAAGATTATCTGCTGTTCTAGCAGGCCAAGCAGTCTTGTTATATACGAAAGTTCTCATCTCAACAAAGTCATCGCCAGATACATTTACAGAACCTTCTACAGAATATTCTTCCTCCGAAATAGGCTCTACAGCACCCCAGTCAACAAGAGTTTCACCATAGTAGTGACCATACATTTTGGCAAGAAGACCAGTAAAGCCAGCGTTATAGTCGCAGGCAACCTCGTTGGTGTTATAGTTACTAACTTCATCAGTATAGTCGTCATTAGAACCAGGACCACCTACAAGGGCACCATAAAGTGTGTGGCGCGCATTACCAGGTTCGTTCATGTTATCACAATAGGAACCCTGAGAAGTTCTGTGATGAGGATGAACAGGATAGGAATCACCATAACCAATCTGATAAGAAAATCCTGAAGAACCAAGGGCATATTCAGCCTGACTTACAGCAAAGTTCCAATATTTATCTGTCTTATCAGAAGGGCATCCGTCCCATTCACTATATACACTAGCGATAAAAGCTGTTGTAGTCGCATAACGAAGAGAACCCCAAGAATCAAGCCATGCAAGACCCTTAGGAGTGTATGTGATTCTTTCACCAGAAGAAGTACCTGTTGTCCACCAGTCAAGGTGATCCTCCACATCTTTGGTATAAACATTAGAATTTGTGAGCTTAGAAAGCATTACAGCAGCACCGATATGAACGTCGTCCCAACACATTGCCCAGTCATAATCATGGCCAGTCATTGTGTAGCATTCACATGCATTATCGAGATAATAATTGTCATTAGTTGCAATATATAACCACGCACCAGCCCATGCTAGTTCGTCGTAAAAACCACTCCAAGAATCGTAGAAACCATTTGCTGCAGTGTAGCCAGCGTCGCTTCTTGTAGTGTCTGCAAATTCATATAAACTTTTAGCGTGTTCGAGACAAAGCTCACTATATTCAGGGTCTACGTCCTTAAAGATAATGCTTGTAATTGCAAGGCAAGCAGCGGCTTCACCAACTACTGCAGAACCTGGATTATCTTTGGTAACACAGTAGGAAGGACGGTCCATATTTAATACTTCAGCAGGGCCCCACCAGGAGTGATCCGTGCCACCGTTACCTACCTGATAGTAATAAACTTCATCTTCTGGGTGACATTTAATAAGATAGTCAGAAATCCACTTGATATTATCGAGAATATAAGGAAGCTGACCAGACAATTCATATGATTCTAAGTCCTCATATACAGACCAGCCAAGCATGGAACCAGTATATGCCATAGGAAGATTAAATTTAACGTGATCTCCTGCATCATAAAGACCACCAGTAAGATCAACGCCTACATCTAGACCATCAGTAAGGCAGCTATCTCCACGCCAGTTACATCTTACCTGCTCAGGAAGGTCACCTGATCTTTGAAGTTCATAGAAAAGAATAGACATCTGAAGAGCCTGACCATAATTGTAGTCAGTTGTTGCTTTAATTCCTTCGTAGCCATTTCCTGTCTCAGTAAGATTTCCCGTATCGAGAAGGGAAGAACCATAGGTTGGAGTAAATGTTGTAACGTCACTTCCAGGAACAGAAGAGGATGGTTTGCCAGATGTCTCATTAGTTGAAGTCTCTGTTATTCCTGACTCGGAGGATTCGTCACTGGCGCCAGATTCTGAATTCTTTTTCTTAGAGCAGCCTGCCATGGCTCCCACAAGAATAGAAATAATTAAAATAGATGAAATTGCTTTTTTTAGTATTTTTGACCCAACCATAAGGACCTCACTAGTTATTTATAATTAATCAATTCAGATAATGTTTTTATAGTAAAAACATGCAAGCTGAGTTCTGTCTCTAAGGTCTAATTTACTTAGTACGGAACTCATTAAATTACGGATAGTTCCTTCACCAAGAAACATCTTTTCAGCGATTTCTTTATTAGATAAACCGTCAGCTACGTATTTAATAAGCTCTTGTTCTTTCTCAGTGATACCGAAGGCATCGTAGTTAAATCTTTCCTTACGATTAAGCATATCTGGAAGCTTTTCTACAATCTTACTTCCAAATACAGATTGGCCACCATATACAGCGCGAACTGAAGCCACGAGAGTACCGCACTCCTGTTTTAAAATATATCCAGCAGCGCCAAGTCGGAGGGCTTTGTTAATATATTCATCATCAAGGAATGTAGTGAGAAATAAAATCTTCATATCAGGGTTAGAGGCGAGAATTTTCTCAGCGGCTTCAAGGCCGTTCATGCCATCCATACGAATATCCATAACAAGAACATCAGGTGAGTGCTTCTCAACAAGAGAAACAGCATCAAAGCCAGAGTTACCAGTAGCTACGACCTCCATATCAGATTCATTATTAAGGATAATCTGAAGAGAAGATGATACTAATGGATCGTCGTCAATAATAATAATTCTCATAAGTTTTTCTCCAGTTATTTAGTCTTTGGTAAAGTGGCGAGCACGTCAAATCCAGAGGAACCACTTTTGATATTTACACGACCACCCATAGAAGATGCGCGGTCATAGATATTACTAAGTCCTATTCCGTGTCCATCAGATGTAGATGTAGATGATAAGGAATATTCACGTTCAGGGCACTTACCATTATCATGGATAAGCACTCTCCAGAAGGATGCATTTTCTACAACTTCAATGCGAACTTTATCGCCGTTACTATGCTTACTAATATTAGTACAAGCCTCTTTGATTATACCGAGAATAGCTGTTTTTGTTGTGTTATCAGCAGGGGATTCAATGGATGTGGAGATATCCACCTTGAATCTTTCAGGTAAGGTTTTGGCAATGTCATTAACGCCAATCGCGAGGTCAATAGAATCGTCATGAAGCTCATGAACAGAGCGACGAATACCAGTCATAGCAAGGTCCAAAGTCTCACTTACAGAATCTAGCTGTGTCCCAACATTAGGGTCTTTATTAATAATCTTGAGCGCCTGCATCTGAACGATAACTCGTGTGATCTGATGACCAACATTATCGTGAATCTCACGGGCAATTCTATTACGCTCCTTAAGACGGGCCGTGTAGATGTCGTTCTCTGTTTTCTCTCGCATTTCGCGACGCTTGTTGGCAGCATCACGTGCCTCCTGACGAGCCTCGTCGTACTTATTCATGGACGTGGTCACTTTCGTGAGGGACAAAGAGGTATTAAAAGCAATATACCCAGCCACAAGGCTAATAAGCATTATTAGTAAACTGCCTCTGGTTGATAAATTGATTCCGAAAGGTAGCAGCGCCATCACTCCGGCACACACGTAACCGCAGACATCACGGCGATACATAAAAAGATACACACAACCGATTATAGAGAAAGCAAAAATAGGATTAACTATGGTCGTCACTATAGAAATAACCGCCATAACAAAAGGGGTGTATCTATGACTAATAATGTCGCTAGAAAGGATACACAAAATCATTAAAAGCAGACTTGCAACATGAACAGCCGCTACGTCCTCATAGGTGAAGACGATGGCGGCTGCAGTAATTATAGTTATTAATGTCTTGTCGGCAATTCTGTGTATCATTCCTTAATTATACGCTTACTTGCTGCCAAAAGTGCGATAGCTGCAAGAACTACTGCGAAGAGGAACTCGATAGAGATACCAATGATCACCTGCTTCAAGTCAAAAGCGTATTTGGAATATGGCTCATAAGTCATATTGTTTACATATACTGTCCAGTAGAAAGGAAGGAACTTGGCAAATGTAAGTACCTTGCTTCCGATAAATCTCATTGGAACAAATACACCACAGAAGAATGACATTGAAAGGCCAACGATATTTGTTGTCATGGAGAGAATGTTGGAGTTCTTAATGAGGCTTGTTAAAAGAGATGTGATAGCACAGCATGAGAGCATGCATACGAATGAGTTAAGTGCTACAACCCAGCCGTACTGTTTGATAACCTCTGTGTCATGTCCATAGATAAGATTGATACCCATAAAGATTGCCCAGATAATTACTCCGGAAACCATAAGGCCCAGTGTGTTAATGAGCTGTGTCATGTAACCTGGAACAGGACCAACATTAACTCTGTCTGATATTTCTTTCTTGTTATTAGCAATGATTGTGTGACCAATACCAAGTGTGAGCATACCGAGAATGAGGTATGGATAGAACTGGTTAATATTGGCAATGACAATATTCTTATCCTTGTTAGTATCGTCTGTCTTTGTGTCAGATACTACAGTAAGAGTAGCGTTGGTTGTCATGAGATCCTTTGCCTTGGAAGCAGCCTCTGCCTTGTCATAACCGAGCTTAATGTAGTTCTGGTAAGCCTGAATGAAGCCATTAACCTGAGAATCAATATCGTATGAGATATAAGACTTGGCGCCTTCGCAGGATGAATAAGTAATTTCCTTATAGTCCTTGCCATTCTCGATAGCTTCCTCGAATCCCTCAGGAATTTCCATGTGGAAATCAGTGATATCGAAGAATACCAGATTACTGATTTCTGACTCATTCTTGTCGCTATAGTCTGTCATGGTGTTATTAACATCCATATACTCGACAAGTGCCTTGCTGAGCTCAGAATCATCATTATCAATATAGCTGATGTCGTAGCTCTTCTTCTCTGCGGAAATACCTGCTGCATCACCTGCATTACTATTAACCATCATCATAAGAGAAGCGAGCATTACGATTGTGATGATGCCGTAAATAATAAGACCTGTTTTGTTACGATTTACGAGCTTAAAAAACATTTTAAACAGATGCATATTTTTCTCTCCTTAAAATTACGATGCTGATGGCAAGAAGTGCGATAGCTGTGATAATGATTTTTGCCATGTTAGTGTAGAAGTCAAAATCCTTAGTGGAATAAGCAAGGCGATAAAAAGCCATGTTCATTACAGTTGCAGGATTGATATCGTTAATGATTGGGCAGTTAAGCTCTAAGAAGCCTGGAAGTGAAGCAATCATTTCACCTGAGAGGAAAACAGAAGTCATAATGATCGCTGTTACCTTATTCTCACGGTTATCGAGAGTGCCCTTCATGAGAGATCCACAAACCTCACCAAATGCGATAGCAAAGACGTTGCAGGCTACGACGAATAAACCAAGCTTAAAGTAATTATTGCCAAGTGGAACTTCGAAGATATTCTTCATGATGAAAAGCTGCACGATGTTTATTACCAGAGCAACTACGAGTTTACTCATGAAGCATGCGAGAATCATACGGGACTTCTTGGATGGGCTAACTGATACTCTCATAGCTGCAGAAGAAACATCAGCCTTAATATCATATACCATGTTTACTCCGTTCATGGAGTTAAAGAGCATACCCATAACGAATGAGCTATAGAAATACCAGATGTATGGGTTAGGGGATTCATCTACAAAGTTACTTGGTGCTGGAACTAACACATCTATTTCTTCACCGAGGCTGTCTATGAGTGTCATGGCCTCCATAGGATTCTTGGCAAAAGCATCTTCGATAAGTGTGTAGTTATTCATGTAAGTGTCAGCAACTGCTCTTCCTACTGCACAAGCTGTGTCTGTGTAACTATTTGAAAGAAGAACTTCAACGTTACCATCAGTTACCTTAAAGGCCAGATCGATGTCGCCCTTGATAAGTGCCTTAGTAACGGCATCTTCACTGCTATACTCATGTACTTTGAAGAGTGGTTCTTCGCCTTCTGTGAGGTTATCCATCATTGTTTGGAAGCTTTCTTCATACTTGGCGTTCTCACCTGTGTAGATAACTGCTGTATCTAGAGTGATGATTGTATCTACTGTAGTTAAGTTTCCGAAAGCAATTTTGAAGCACAACATGAGTGCCAGTGGAAAGCAAAGACACCAGAAAAGGAATGTCTTGTTTCTTAAGTTGTTACGAAGATAATATGTAAACATTTTCTTTTCCTTTCGTGGGTCTTACTCGTCTCTTAAGTCCTTACCTGTGAGCTCGAGGAATACGTCGTTAAGTGTTGGCTGCTCGGAGGTAATCTTACGCATTGCGTATCCGTTTTCCTGAAGGATGTTCACGATATCGAGAACGTTATGCTTACCGCTTCCAGCCTCTACCTTGAGGACACCCTCTGTATAATCAACGCGGAAGATGTTCTTCATGTCGCGGATATTATCAAGTGTCTTGTCGTCGAGGCCACCAACTTCGATGGAGATTAACTCGCTTGTCTTAATGGAGTTCTTAAGTTCATCTACTGTACCCTCAGCGATTGCTGTTCCCTTATCGATTACTACGATGTGATTAGCAAGCTTCTCAACTTCTTCCATGTAGTGGGATGTGTAAATGATTGTGGCACCCTGTTTATTAAGTTCTTCGATACCTTCTAAGATCTTGTTACGGCTCTGTGGGTCAACTGCTACTGTAGGCTCGTCGAAGATAATGAGCTTTGGCTTATGAGCGATGCCGCAGGCGATGTTAAGTCTTCTCTTAAGTCCACCGGAGAGCTTCTTAGGACGGAACTTTCTAAAATCATTAAGTGCTACAAAGTCAATTGCCTCATCTACGTACTTCTTACGTGTTGCCTTGTCCTTGATGTAGAGGCCGCAGAAGAAATCAACATTTTCTTCAACTGTGAGTGTGTCGTAAACTGCAACTTCCTGAGGAACGATACCAATCTGTGACTTGATGTCATAAGCCTTAGGGCTCATCTCCTTGTCGAAAATCTTAATCTCACCCTTGTCATACTCGAGAAGTGAGAGGAGGCAGTTGATTG
The DNA here is from genome assembly GCA_024403675.1 of Saccharofermentans sp. Lineage (GTDB taxonomy): Bacteria > Bacillota > Clostridia > Saccharofermentanales > Saccharofermentanaceae > Saccharofermentans. The sequence continues at coordinate 66,464 of JAKSRH010000005.1, forward strand.
TTGTGGACTTACCAGATCCGTTAGGACCAAGGAGACCCAAGATCTCACCTTCCTTTACCTTGAGGTCAAGGTGGTCAACTGCTACTAATTCCTTATATCTTTTAACTAAGCCTTTTACTTCAACAACATTAGTCATTTTCATTTCCTCCGTATCGGTTATGACACCATTATGCATTTTGGGGATTTTGTCTTGTAGTGAGGTGCATCACGAGTTGATGTGACATTTGTCATTTTAGATTTTTGAAAAATTTTTTGGATTATTTGAACTTTTGCAAAATTCACACTGACTTAATAGATATAAAGCAAATCAGTAAAGCACCAAATGCTATAATTAACAACGTCAGGAGGATCACAAAATGGATCAGAATCAGCAGTTATATAATCTGGTAGAGGCAGCTAAAAACGGAGATTCAAATGCTTTTACACAACTATACAACTCTTCTTATAAGATGGTATATCTAACTTGCCTAGGACATCTTAAAAACAGAGAAGATGCTGAAGATACAACACAGGAAGTTTTTATTCAGGTATATAACAAGCTCCAGAATCTGGAAAATAATTACACATTCTACGGATGGGTTAAGCAAATAGCTGTTTTTACCAGCATTAATAAGTTCAATTCCAGACATGATCACTTATCCTATGATGACACTATCGGTTCAGATGAAAATATTCAGGGTGACGATAACATCGAGATCCTTCCAGATACATATGTATTAAGAGATGAGAAACGTAAGATTGTTATGGATATTATGGAGAAGTCTCTGTCTGAGGTTCAGTATCAGACTTTATTCATGTATTACTATGACGATATGCCAATTGACCTTATTGCCAGATTCATGAATGTCCCTGAAGGAACTGTTAAGACACGACTTAAGAGCGCTAAGGTTAAGGTTAAGCAGGGCATCGAAGAGTACGAAAATAGAACTGGTGATAGACTGGCAGTTAATGGTGCTATCCCTTCCATTGCACTTATCCTCAAGTCTTCTATTAATTCAACACCAATATCATTTATCCCTTTCTCTGGCTTAGGTACCACTGGTGCTGCGATGAAGGGTGCTGTAGCTAATGGTGCGAAAGTAGCTGCCACCAAAGGTGTTGGTACGAAAGTTGTTGCATCGCTTCTTGCTGTTTCTGTGATAGGTGTAGTGGGAGTTGGCGCTTTTCGTCACTTTTCCTCAAAAAATTCCAATTCAAAATCCGATATAAAGACAGAGACTACAGTTTTAGAATCAATAGAAGACATTAATGTTGTATCTGATATCGAACCACTTTATGGTATTGGTGACACTTTTACTTTTGGAGAGTATGGTGGCGAAGTTATTAGTTGGCGTATTCTTGATTATGAGGGCGGAAGTTACTTCGTAATAGCAGAGAATTCTATTAAGGGTATTAAATATAACGAAGCCGAAGCTGACGTTACATGGGAGACTTGTACGCTTAGGGCATGGCTTAATAACGACTTTTACAATGAAGCCTTTTCACAGGCAGAGCAGGACAAAATCGTATTAACTAATGTGGTTGCAGAACCTAATACACATGTTTCATCCAGTGCTGGAAATGACACTCAGGAAAAAATATACGTGCTTAGCATTGACGAAGCAAAAACATATTTTGAAACTAATGAAGACAGGATTTGTTATCCTACAGCGTTTGCTCTTGCTGGTGGTGCACACATTAATGATAATGGCGGCTCCTGGTGGTGGCTCCGCTCTCCTGGTGACACACAGAGTGATGCCACTTTGGTTTATGGTGATGGAACTGTAGATTACGGCGGAGTTAATGTTGATGACACGCTGGTATCTGTTCGCCCAGTAATGTGGGTAAATCTTGATAATTCAGTAACACCTGTTCCTAATACTGTGATACCAACTCCTACTGAAATTGAAGTTAATCACGATGATAATGACTATAGAATTGGTTCAACTATTAAGTTAGGTAGATTTGACGATGAAGATATTACATGGCTTGTTCTAGATGAGCAGGATGGTAAGTATCTGGTATTAACAGAATATGCTGTAACAACTGTGCCTTATGATGCAGAGGGTGATTCTTGTACATGGGAAACCTGTTCTCTCAGAGGATATCTTAACGATGTATTTTTTAATACTGCATTTATAGAATCTGAGAAGAATATGATTATGACTACAACAGTTGTAACTGAACCTAATCCAGATAGTGAAGCAATTCAAAGTAATGATACTGAAGACAAACTCTTTTTGTTAAGTATTGCCGAAGTAGAAAGATATTTCCCTGATAACATTTCCCGTCAGTGTTATCCAACTGCGTCTGCTATCGATTCTAATGTAATGGTTTCTGATTACTATGGAACATGTTTATGGTACCTACGTAGTACAGGACAATTCTATGAATATGCATGTTTTGTAGGAGATAATGGTGTTATTAGCTATAAAGGTTATAACAATACTATGAATTATGGTGTCCGTGTTGCAATGTGGATTGATCCATAATTTATACAGAATAAATACAGACTGAAAATTGATATAATATAAATCGAATAACTCATATCCAAGAGGTAAGTATGAAGACTAATTGTGAGTTTTGTGGATCTGTAATTAATGATTACGATGAGAAATGTACTAATTGTGGTGCGGTAAATGCGCACTACCGCAAGACTGCTCCAGAACAGCCTAAGACGATTGAGGAATTAAAACTTTGGTATGAGGAGAAAAATCTTCCACCAGAAGAGGTAACACGTTTCTTTATAGGTAAAGATATTAAGGAGGCAAAGGCCTTTGGTATCTATAAGGATGAAGAGCACGGAACTTTCGTTGTTTATAAGAATAAGGCGGATGGTACACGCGCGGTTCGTTATGATGGTGCTGATGAGGAGTATGCCGTTAATGAACTTTTCCAGAAGCTTCGCGAAAGGATGAATGAGCAGAAGGCCAAAAATGCCAAGAACAATAGCAGTAATTTAGGAAAGAAAACAAAGGGTTCTTTCTTTAAGTCCGAAAAATTTATTGTTGGCGCAGTGCTTTTGGGTATTTTTGGAGTAGGTGTTGCATCTGCTGCATATGATGAACACAAGGTAAATGAGTATCGCAAAAAACATCCTGAATATAATCAGTATTATGAATATGACAATCAGTACTATTATAATCTTGATGGTGATTTTTATAACTACGATGATGATGAAGGTGAGTGGTATTACTACGGTGAAGCACCTTTTGATGAGGATGATTACAAGGAATATCAGCTTCGTGGCGACTATGATGATTACGATATAACAGATTTTGAAGATACTGATTACTTTGATAATTGGTATAATGAGTTTGTTGGAAATGATAGTGACTCTAATTCTGGTGGAGATGACTGGGACTCTGGTTGGGACGGAGGAGACTGGGATTCCGGTGGAGGAGATTGGGACTCAGATTGGTAAAAAGATAGGGATATAATGAATAAGTTATGTCAGGGCTGTGGTTCACCACTTGTATTTAATGTATTAAGTCAGAAGCTTTTCTGTAAGACTTGTGGTTCTAGTTGTGATGTGGACCGAACTCCTAATAGAGAGGTAGAAGAAGAATTACTTACGGCAGCAGATTTTATGAACGCCAGAATTTACAGGTGCGATACCTGTGGTGCGGAAATATCTGCCACTAAGGAAGAAGTAGCTACTGTCTGTGTTTATTGTGGTAATCCTACAATAGTATTTTCACGTATAGCTAAAAGCAGACGCCCTGAGAAAATAATTCCTTTTTCTATAACTAAGGAAAAGGCTATCAGCATTATTAAGAAATCAATTAAAGACTGTAAATATGCACCTGGTGATATGAAGAAAATTAATTTTGATTCCATTAGAGGTGTGTATATTCCTTTTTATAAGCACAATATTACTGAGCTGGAATCAGTTGTTTATGAAGCCAGAGGTAACGAGGGCTCTATCTATTATAGAGAGAGTTTTGCTGCGGTATTTGATAAACTTCTTATAGATGGTTCATATCGTCTGGATGATTCTATAAGTCATAAACTGGAACCATATGACATTAAGGAGCTAGAACTTTTCAGTGAAGATATTCTTATGGGTTTTTATGCAGATATGGCGGACGTGAATGTAATGGAATCCAGAGAAGTAGCTGTAAAACGTGCTGCAGGAGTTCTTCACAGGACCAAGTATCTAAACAGAATCTGTCTTATGTCTGACAAGAAAACATCCTATAAGTTTAATGGAAAGTCTACTCTCATGATGCTTCCAGCATGGTTCATGACATATAAGAGTGGTGGAAATACCTATACCTTTATGGTTAATGGTCAGACTGGAAAGCTTGTTGGTGGAATACCATGGAATAAAGCCAAATTGGCGGCAGAAATTATTGCCAAGACACTTCTTATAGCAGTTCCTATAAGTGTCGCACTTGGATTTTTCTGGACTAACAGAATTGCTCTTATTCTGAGTGAATTTTTCATTACGATTGGAATATTTTGGGGAGTAATTCCTCTGGTAAGACTTGTTATGTCAATTATCAGATTCCGAAAAGCAAAGTTAAGCATGTCTTCTAGTTCAAACTCAGGACTCATATCCTTTGTTAAGAACAGACAGGAGGGACTGTAATATGCCAGATACAAAAATGATTGTAATGATAATTATATCGGTTATATATGCTATTTTTCTTGGTCTGTCTTATAGTCTTAATTCTGTATCCAAGAAACTTGTTAAGTCTAATGTACATGATGATGAATTAGATATAAAGAATATGTCCACAAAGGGACTTATAGATGTTAAGGTAATTCCTCCATCCAAGAAACCTCTGACACCTTTAGATGTTAAGCCAGAAGACCTGGATAAAATAATTAGAAATAAAGGACTTTAAGCATATGGAAGACAGCAAGGCCCGTAAATCCAAAATGCCCCAGATAGGTGAGGCAGTATTCAGTATTATTTATCTGGTATTTGGCTTTATATCTGGCGTAATTATGCTGGCTTCAAGTTCTGGACGTTATGTTATTTATCTTTATGGCTTAATGACATTAATTCTAGCTGGTGGTGATTCTTTCCACCTAGTTCCACGTATCATTAACGCACTTAAGGATAAGTTTGCTAAGTATGATTTTTGGGCGGGTTTAGGCCTGTTTGTTTCTTCCATTACCATGACAGTTTTTTATCTGGTTTTGTATCAGGTGTGGTATGTTATGAATCCTAATACGGGCATATCTAGCGCAGTTGTTTACCTTCTTTATAGTTTTGCTTTTTTGCGTATACTCCTTTGCTTTGCTCCTAATAACAAGTGGACTTCTGGCGGTAATTTAAGGTGGGGAATTATTCGTAATGTACCTTTTATAGTGGTAGGAATTATTATGGTAATTCTTTTTGCCATGGTAGGAAACTTTGCCATGGTAGCAGCAATAATTATTAGTTTTGCATGTTACATTCCCGTGGTTCTATGGGCGAAGAAGAATCCTAAGATTGGTATGCTCATGATGCCAAAGACAATGGCGTATATGTGGATAATTATTATGGGATTAATGCTTATCTGATTACTGTGGGAGTGTCGAGTAGTACTAAATTTCTTGAAATCCCCAATTAATACTATGCCGTATAGTACTAAAATTTAGAAATTCCCAAATTAATACTATATTTTTGCTGTGGCTGTAGTACGAAATATTAAAAATCGATATTTTAGTACTATCGAGGGATAGATTTTAGACCGAGACAGACCGATTTTCGACTAATTTCCTGGTATTACTGCGATTTTGATAGTACTAAAATTCTAAAAATCAAAAATTAGTACTACAACACGTAGTACTAAAAATAGAAAATCGGAATTCTATTACTATTTATGAGAACGGCGTAAGAACGGCGTACATTAATGGTAAAATTTTGCTATTAGATATTAGGGGAGACCATTAGCATGGAGTACAAAAGTGTAGCGATATTAGGTGCTGGCGCAGTTGGATGTTATGTTCTCTGGGGACTTTCTCATAAGGATGATGTAGATCTTTGCATTGTGGCAGATGGTGAGCGTAAGGATCGCCTCAGTAGTAGTGGTTTTGTGATTAACGGCGAGAAGTATACGCCAATTATTAAGACACCTTCTGAGGCGCACGGTGCAGACCTACTCATTGTGTGTACCAAGTATACTGCGCTTGAGGAAAGTCTTGAGGATATTAAGGAAATTACAGACAATCATACTGTGGTTATGAGTCTTCTTAACGGTGTAGATAGCGAGGAGGTTATCGCTAGGGTTATCCCTGAAGGTCAGATTGTTCATTCACTCATTAAGGTTGCCTCCGAGCGTCGTGGTAACGAGGTAAAATTCGATCCTGAGACCACAATCGGCATTATATACGGCGAGAAAGATATGAGTCGCTCCCAGGAAAGAATCCAGGCGCTCGACAATCTTTTCAGCAACACGGGAATTCACTACAGAAGTACAGATGTTATTCTAAGCGAGATATGGAGCAAATTCCGACTTAATGTTGCTAACAATCAGCCTCAGGCTATGATTAGCTGCGGTGTGGGTGCGTATCAGGATAGTGAACACGTGGCGTTCATTCAGGGCAAGTTAAGAGACGAAGTAGATGCAGTTGCTAAGGCAAAGGGTGTCGACATTTCTCTTGCAGATGCATCCTCCTTTAGAGGTTCCAAGGTGCAAAAGCGCGCTAGATATTCCACGCTTCAAGACTTGGATAATAAACGTCACACTGAGGTGGATGTATTTGCCGGAAGTATGGTGAAGATGGGCAAGGAACTTGGGGTTCCTACGCCATATAATGAGTTTACATATCACATGATTAAGGCACTTGAAGAGAAAAACGACGGGCTTTTTGATTATGAATAATCTTTAATTGGGATATGTCTCGGAGGATTCCCATTTTGTGACGTCTTTTACATCTCCATGGATAATGTACCAACCACCTTCTTCTGGGAATACATTATCATCGATGTGGTGAATATCAAGGTAACTACCATTACTAACAATCACTGTATCGTTTGTCTTGTCGCGTCCTGTAATTATATTACCTGTAAATGGGTTAACGGGATTATCGATTACACCAGAAACAGCTATAGAAGGGGATTCTGCTATTGTCATGAACTCATCAGACACGGTAAATCCAGAACTATTAAAATCTTTAACGAGGAGAATAGCATTGTAGCTTTCAGATAGGCCTCGTGCTGGGTCGTTCTCAGATAAGTCGTAGCCATGATCACTAGCGATTATGATTCTAGTGTTATCGTAAACGCCTTCTTCCTTAAGGAAATCAAACCACTGAGCAAGAAGCATCAAAGATACATAGTCACTTTGATAGTACATCATACGAACCACAGACCCTTCAGACAAATCATTAAAGGCATTGTCTTCGTTATTTACACTCCAGTGAAGCTGCCAATCTGTAGTGTCATAAATAGCAGGTTCATGAGTAAGGCAGTTTTGCATTAATACGAGAGAACCGCCATTATTACTAATATTTGTAGAGTTGCTTAAGTTGTTGAGTACGTCGTACTGGACTAATGTTGTATAAGGCATACCATCAGCGTCGTTAAGACTATAAATATCCTGATTAACAAACTCATCGTCATTAGGATTATTGAATCGTCCTGAATCGTAAACATAATCGCGAATGCAAAGAGGTGAAGTGAGGTAAAGACTGAAGCAGAAAAGGTTACGTTCACGTGCTTCTACTGTATTAAGCGAAATAGTCTCGTCAGTAAAATATGAACCAGTATAGTAGCATTCAACACCATCAAGATTATCTATTACAGCGGTGTTAGGGATTTCCTGATATCCTGCAAATGGTGGATCTATAACTGATACAGAAAAACCATTATTGGCAAACATTACAGGAAGCACACTTAGTGCCTCATCGTGTTTGTCACGCAAGGCTTTATCAGGACGTTTGTTAACGTTATCTGGAGTATATTCGTACCCTCCAAAAATAGTAGGACTAGAAAGGTAAGTGTGTCTACCAAAAGAAGTGGTATTAGGATACAGTGTGAAACCGTCGTATTCGTCTTGAAGTTCAGGGTATACCTCGAAAATATCTTCTACAAGGAAGCCACATCCACGGTCTAACATAATAATTACAACGTTTTCGTTATCTTTACTAAGTTCGATATTCATACCAACCTTATCTGGCACATGGAATTTACCGTATTCCTTATATATTTTATGCACATCAAGGGACGGGATAACTACCATTAGGATGAGGATTACTGATAATAAGAACGTAATGTATTGGCGCTTTGTTATAAGGCAAAGGTAGACAAATACTATTACGAAAACAAGCACAGCAATATCTATAATTTGCTGCATAATACTAAAGGTCACAGTAAATCCAAATCCATAAGCCATGTTGGCATTAATAATACCGATGGAGCCATCGTAAGCCATGTTGGAGTAGATAGCGAAAAGCACCCATCCACCTAGTATTGCTTCCATAACAGTACGAAGACGTGGAGATGCAAGGTAATAGATTACAGCCGCCCATACCACATATATTCCGATAGCTGGTGCAAAGGAATACCATATGTATTTTACAGGGTTATCAAAAAGTATTGGGTCGAGAAACTCTAGTGGTGAGTTGGCAACAATAGATGCAGGAATATAAAGTCCAATAAGAAGCGCCAAAGATATTCCTGCGAGAATGAAGATTAGAGAATCTTCTTTTTTTGCTTCTGGGATTTTAGATATTATTTTGCTGATTTTATTAGTCTTTTTGTTAGTAGAAGGTTTGTTTTTATTATGGCGTTCTACAAAGAAGGTAATAACATTCTTTAAAAGAGAGAAGAAGTTATTAAGTGTCCAGTAAAATACAAGACCTGCTGGTGAATTATAAAGTAATACTAAAAATACAAGAGCGAGTACTATTGGCTGTATTTTTTCCTTTAGAGAAGAACCTTTATTATAGATGGCACCTGATACGAGGTTAATGGCAGTCATTAAGATAGGAAGAACATTAACGGCGATTCCACCTATGGTAAACATAGCGTCAGGGGCTCCGAGATTTTTTATTATTCCGAAGGATACACCGTTAAGTTTTTGCAGATTAGAAAGCATGTCATACGCAGCAATAAAGAATGGAATCTGAAGAAGGAGAGGAATTGCTCCGTAAAGTGCACGTATAGGGCTATAGTTGTTCTGGCGATAGAAAGTCTGAACAACCATAAATCGCTCATCGCCCTTGAATGTTTTGTTAAGAAAATCTAGTTGAGGCTTGAGTTTTTTCTCAAGTTCTCGTTCTTTTTTCTCGATTACATCCGCACGATGATAAAGAGGAAATACCAAAATATTTACCACAATACTTAGTATAATTATGGCAAATCCTGGATTGCTTACGTGGCGATCAGAAATGGAAAATACTGCTTCAAAGAGATACTTTAAAGGTCCGATAATGATTAGAAAGAGGAAAGTTAAAAAGCTCATTTTTCCTCCTTTTCTGGAACTTTGATAAGTTCACTACGTTTGTTGATAAGGTAGTCCACAACGGTTTTTGCAGAATTTCCAATGTTATTCCAGCCTTCATTTTTGGCAATTTCTAATTCTTTTTCAATGGCACTACTATTAAGGCATTCGTCAATAGTTGCTTTAATTGTAGATTCAAAATTGTCATCAAGTTGACGTCCGATTTGGCGGAGTTTTTTGAATGTCCATAATTCATCATCAACCCAGTGGGCATCATACATAGAGTCGTCAAAGTTGATTTCTGAATATATAACTGGCTTACCAAATACGAGAGTATAATCAAAAACTACACCAGAAAAATCAGAAATCATAATATCAGCTTTGTTAAGGACGTTGAAGTTATCGTTATCTCTATTCCAGCTAACCTTTTCACCATCAGGGTATTTTGCTATGAGCTTGTCCATAAGTTCTTTTTCAGACTTAAAAGACTGTGGATGAGGCCTGATAATAACTTCATATCCAGTCGCGATAAGTGCGTCTATCATCTTATCTCCGTATCGATTAAGAATGGAATTATCACCCCAGGATGGAGCAAGAAGAACAGTAGGAATAACATTATCTTTCTTTTCTACTTTTTCTAATCTACATGCCATAGTATCGAGGGATGGAATACCCACTGTAATAACTTCTTTATTAGGAAGATTACGGAATGCTTCTAGATCACGAATCTGCTTTTCAAATATAGGACCAGGTATAAGAATTGCATCGTAATAGTCTGTTCCATAAATTCTATATGTAGTTATGTCATAAATGCCATGAAAGATGTGGGTATACCATTTAACATCGCGAGAACGTTTCCACTGAAATACATCGAGACTTGGAGTTGTGGACAATACGATATCTGCTTTGAGTAGGTTCATCTTGGAAAAAGCTTTATTACCATTACCAATAAACTCGCATTTAACAAATTTGTATTCTTTGTTAAGTGCAGGATCATCTGAGGACATTGTATAGTAGTGAAGTTCGATTCCTCTTTTTTCATATTCATCACAAATTGGACCAAAGATATTCCAGTATCTTTTATCATCAGTAAAGATTACATATTCAAGGTTATTGTGGTCTATAGATACCTTTCCGCTAGTGAAAAAGAATTTTAATTTAACAAAAACAGAGCGCAGAAAAAATACAGCAACACTCACAACACCTAAAAGTATTGTGAAAAGCATACTACCTGTACCTGGGTCAATGTATAAAGCCATTCTTTCCTGCCAATCCCCCTGAAAAAATTCTCTAGTCAATATTATTACATAAATGCGAGTATAATTAATTTATAAATATATTACTTTTCTCGCATTAGGTTAGGAGTGTTTTATGGCAAAGCGAGTACTAATTGTAGATGATGATCAGGCAATGGCAAGTATCATCGAGGATACGTTAACTGAATATGGTTATGAGCCATGTAAGGCATATTCCTTGGAGGCTGCATATGACTTTCTTTCTAAGCAGACAGTGGAGTTAATTATTTTGGATATTAATCTTCCAGACGGTACGGGATTTGAGTTTTGTAAGGATCTTCGTAAGTATTCTAGTGTCCCAATTATTTTTGCTAGTGCAAGAACTATGGAGGACGATCGTATTCAAAGCTACGATATCGGAGGCGATGACTTTTTAAGTAAGCCATATTCTCTTAAGGAGTTAGTAAGTCATGTTAATGCGCTTTTTAGGAGGACTTATGGTTTTACCTCCGAGGAGAAGGTAACTACTTTCGGAGATATTAGCGTTAACAGCACGCTTCGCACTGTGACTAAAGGTGGTGCGCAGGTGACACTTTCTCTTAGAGAATTCGACCTTCTTGATTATCTTATAAATAACAAAAACGTGGCCGTTAATAAGGAGAAACTTCTTTCGGAGGTGTGGGGCGCATATAACGTGGTGGAGCCTTCTACACTTACCGTTCACATAAGATGGCTTCGCGAGAAATTAGAGGATGACCCATCTAACCCTAAGTATTTGATTACAGTTCGTGGTGTGGGATACGCACTTAAGATTGACGAGGCTTAACATGAGTAATAAAGGCAAAGTAATTACGCTTGGATTTTTCTTGGCGGCCATAATAATTATTATCACTTCAGTTTTCATTTTTATTGATAGAAGTGAGGCTAATAACGCATCTTCCAATATGGTCAAGGTCGATATCAATGAGATTAATTATCAGATTGATAACGGAGATAAGGAGGGTGCCAAAGAGAATTTGGCGCTACTTGCAGATAAAACTGGTACCAGTGAGACTCACGCCTATAGATACATTGTTATGGGCGGTGTGAGTCTAGCTATTGTGGTTATTGTTCTTGCTTATGTTTATGCTGCTATCCTTCGTCCTTTTGACAGGCTTGAGAGTTTTGCGTCACAGGTGGCGGCAGGAAATCTTGACGTGCCACTTAACCAGGAAAAGGGGCAGTATTTTGGTAAGTTTACATGGGCTTTTGATAGTATGCGTAAGGAGATAAAGAAGGCGCGTGATGCGGAGAAAACAGCTATCGATAACAACAAGACGGTTATAGCCACTTTGTCTCACGATATTAAGACGCCTATCTCTTCTATCCGCACTTATTGCGAGGCTTTGGAGGCTAATCTTGACCGCACTCCTGAGAAGCGTTCCTTGTACCTTAATACTATTATGGATAAGTGCGACGAGGTGGGACGCTTGACTGACGACCTCTTTGTTCACTCTGTGTCTGACATGAATCAGTTGTCTGTTACTCCTACAAAACTTGATGTTAAGGCATATATGATGCAGACAGTGGAGCTTTTGTCTGCTGACGATAAGGTGCGTTATCACGATGGCTTTAGCGAAAGTGTTTATATTAAGGCGGACCCTGCAAGACTTACGCAGATTCTCGAGAATTTGGTGGCAAATAGTGGTAAGTACGCGGGCACTATCGTGGATATTAAGACTTACGTGGAGGGCTCGAAAGTAATAACAGAGGTGCGCGACTACGGCAAGGGCATCCCTGAGGAAAACATGCCTTTTATTACTCAGAAGTTCTATCGTGGTAATAACGTGGAAGGCATTCAGGGTTCAGGTCTTGGCCTTTATATTTGTAACTATCTGGCAGATAAGATGGGAGCTCAAATCGAGCTAAATAATGTATATGACGGCGAGACTTGCGTAGGTTTTATGGGAAAAATTATTTTTGATGTAGTTTCTTAAGGTTCTCTTAATGTTGGAAGGAATATACTCCAGCCATAAAGTTAAGAAACTGACAAAGGAGACTAATTAAATGAGCACAGTATTAAAGGTAAACAAGCTTTGTAAAACATATGCGAATGAGGGCGTGCAGAACCACGTTCTTAGCAATGTGGATCTTACTATCGAGGAAGGTGAGTTCGTGGTAATCATGGGCGCATCTGGTTCTGGTAAGTCTACACTTCTTTATTGCTTAAGCGGTATGACAAGGGCTACTTCAGGTGAGGTTATCTACGACGGCAAAGATGTATGTTCTATGAATGAGAAGGAGCTTACTAAGCTTCGCTGCGGTGGGTTCGGATTTGTATTTCAGCAGATGAATCTCGTACCTAATCTTACACTTCGTGAGAATGTGGCAGTTCCTGGTTACCTTAATAAGAATAAGACTCGTAAGGAAGTCGATGCGCGTGCTGATGAGCTTCTTAATACTGTAGGTATCCTTGAGGTTAAGGACCATAATCCAGCTAGAACTAGTGGTGGTCAGCAGCAAAGATGCGCTATCGCTAGAGGTCTTATTAACGAGCCTAAGATTTTGTTTGCAGATGAACCTACAGGTGCTCTTAACAGAAGCGCTTCCCGCGACGTTCTTAATCTTTTTACAGAATTTAATAACAATGGTCAGACAATAATGCTCGTTACCCACGACATTAAGACTGCAATCAGATGTACACGTATCCTTTATATCGAAGATGGATCCATTAAGGGCGAACTTAAGATGGCGCCTTATAAGGAGTCTGAGGAAAAGGCACGTGAAGCACAGGTAAATTCTTGGCTTACTTCACTTAACTGGTAATCGGAGGTGAAGTATGGACATTTTAACTATTGTTAAGGCAAATATTAAGGCTCATAAGGGCCAGTTTATCGGACTCGTTCTTCTCGTTGTTTTTTGCGTTACAAGTATTGTTGCTTTTTATAACGTAATGCAGTCTACAGATAAGAGTGTTGCTGAAGAGTATGACTATATCGGCGTGGCAGATGAGTATATTTATGTAGAGCGTTCACTTGTAACTGATGATGTTATTAAGGGACTTGATAATCTCGACAGCGTTGATCACTATACCCTTACTCCAGTACTTGGCATTCACCGCATTATGCCAGAGGGCTGGGATCCTAATGACAGATCCAGAGTATATACTTCCACAGTTCAGATTATGCCTAAGCCTGCTGCTGATACGGGAATCAGATATCCACAGGTTAATGAAGCTATTACAGAAAAACTTGGTGAAGATTATGTAATTAATCCAGGTGAAGTATATCTTTCTAATGGTATTGCATCCCAGATTGATGTACATGTAGGTGATAGAGTCGAGCTTACATCTGAGAATATTCGTAAGACATTTACTATCGGAGGCATAATCGAGGATGAGTATGCGTCCATTACTATCGGATATAAGAATGTACTTGTTAACGAGGCTGATTATGAGGACTTCTATAATGATGTAATTACGGACAATCTCGGTAATGGTTATGATGAAGAATTTAATGTTTACGTTATTGGTCTTTATAAGACTGACAAATCCATGAGTAGCAGAAATTTCAGAGATGCTGTTAACAATGCGACAGGCCTTTATGACTATAGTAGTAACACCATGAAAAGAGATGAATTCTTGGGTTATAACTGCATTATTCCAGATATCTTCTCTACTGTACTTATCATCGTGGCACTGGTACTTTATCTCGTACTCGATATAGTAATTGGTAATACTATTACATCTGCTGTACGTGATAACTATAAGGAACTTGGTATCCTGAAGGCTAATGGTTTTTCCGCCAGAAGACTTCGTCTGGTTTATATCATTCAGTATCTTGTGACAGAGCTTGTTGGTATCGTTATCGGACTTATTCTCGGTTATGGTTTATGCAGATTTATTCTTAATACATTTGCCAGACTTGCTGGTTATGTATTAACACCTCATATCGACATTCTTGTAACAAGTGCAATTATCATGGGTATCCTTTTGCTTTCTCTTATTATCATTGTAATTTGCACAGCAAAGGTATCAGGTGTGTCTCCTTATAAGGCAATTTCTGAGACGGGAAGTGACGTGTATTTTTCTAGTAAGATGGTTACTCCTGTTACTAAGAAGGGTTTGTCATTAAGCTTAGCAGTAAGACAGATTACATCTTCAAAGATGAGTTATCTTGGTCTTACAATCTCATCGCTCATCCTTATGGTTCTTCTTGTATTTGCACAAGCATCTGGTTCTGCAATGTCTTCTAAGAGAACAGCTCTTAGTATGTCTGATGTCGGAGAAATTTACCTTGGACACTATTATTTCTTAAGTGAAGAAGACCAGCAGGCAGTTCTAGATGATATCGCTTCTAAGGCTACAATTCAGGACCACTATAGTCAGATTAACTATTATGTATCTGGTGAATATGGTGATATTCTCACAACAATATATGAGATTGGTGAAGAGGTTCACTGTGTATCTGAAGGTCGCGCACCTATTTACGATAACGAAGTAGTAATCGGTAAAGCAGTTGCCTCTGAATATGAGAAGGGTATTGGCGACACTATTACACTTACATATAACGGAAACTCTTTTGACTATCTTATTACAGGAATTGTAAGTACTACACAGGACTTGGGAAGAGTTGCCGCATTTGGACTTGATGCAGCTGCGAGAATTGGCTTTGATGAGCGATTTGATCAGGCATACATGGTTATTGTTCTTGAGAATCCTGATAATCCAAATGAATGGTATCCTCATGCGGATGCAGAAAAAATCTGTAAGGAACTTAACGATAAGTATGAGGAGGTTAATGCGGTAGCACCTGATACAGCTATATTTGGTTCTGATATTCAGGAAATTATCGACATCATTAAGTATGTTGTGTACGCTATCGCTATTGCAGTGGTGTTCATCATCATCAACATGAGCTGCAGCAAGTTCTTCCATAATGAAGTTAAGCAGCTTGGAATCTATAAGGCATCAGGATTCACTTCAACAAGTATCCGCACACAGTTCGCCCTTAGATTCGCGATTATCTTTACTCTCGGAGCGTTCCTCGGAGGAATACTTTCAGGAGTAATTTTGACACCGGTGTTTGGAATTCTTTTTAGTACTTTTGGATCTACACAGATGACGATAGACTTCTATCCATCCATGTATCTCATTCCACTTGTTTTCATAATGGTGATTTCCTATATCGCTGCATACGGAGCATCTAGAAGAATTAAGAAGGTAGACGTTAACGTATTAATTACTGAGTAATAATTATTTTTCTTCAGTAAGTTCTTTCTGCTTATTAATAAGGTAATCGACAGTATGTTTTGCTGAGGTGCCAAGGTTTGATAATCCTTGCTTAAGCACCTCATCATGCATGCTGTTTTGATTTGTATTATTAAGACTTTTGTCGATTATTGATTTAATGTTTTCTGAATAGTTTTCATCGATAGGAGAACCAATTTTCCTGATAGTTGATAACAACCATGTAGGGTCATCTTTTAACCAATAAGCATCATATTGAGAGCTATCAAAATCAAAATCAGCATAAATGAAAGGCTTATTGAAAACGAGATAATAGTCCATGATGACACCTGAAAAATCAGAGATAAGGATATCAGAGCGATTAAGGACATCAAAATTATCATTATCTCTATTCCATTCAAGCTTATCGCTATTTGGGAATTCTGACATGAGTCTATCAATCATTTCTTTTTCAGATTTAAATGATTGAGGATGTGGTCTAATGATAATGTGATATCCAGTATCAACAAGGGCTTTTATGAAAGGACTTCCGTATCTTGCGAGGATAGCATTTGTATTCCAAGAAGGTGCAAGAAGTACAACAGGAGTGTCGTTTTTGATATCAGGTGTAGATTTTTTGCGCGCGAAAAGGGAATCAACATAAGGAAGTCCCATATTAACGATTTCTTTATTAGGCTGATTACGCAGTTCTTCAAGTTTTCTAATTTGTTTTTCGAATACAGGGCCTATATTTAATACTGCATCGTAAGCATCGAGAGAAAACATTTTATAAAGACTTGGGTCTGAGATGGCATGGAAAATATGCACGTAGTACTTAACATTACGTGAGCGCTTCCATTGGTACACATCGAGATTTGGAGTTGTAGATAAAAGTATATCTGCCTTTAAAAGATTCATTCGGGAGTATGTAGCATTTCCTTTGCCGGCAAAAACACATTTTACATATTTATAGTCTTTGCTAAGAGCTGGATCGTCTTGAGCGGCAGTGTAGAATGTTATTTCAATACCGCGTTTTTCAAATTCATCACAAATAGGTTCAAATGTATTCCAATAATGTTTGCTATCAGAAAATATAGCAAACTTCTGGTGATCTTTATCAATATTTACTTTTTCTCTAGATACAAGAAACTTTAGTT
Source organism: Saccharofermentans sp. (assembly GCA_024403675.1). Taxonomy (GTDB): domain Bacteria; phylum Bacillota; class Clostridia; order Saccharofermentanales; family Saccharofermentanaceae; genus Saccharofermentans. The sequence continues at coordinate 83,424 of JAKSRH010000005.1, forward strand.
TCAATAGCAATGAACGGAAGAAAAATACAGCGACGCTCACTACGCCGATGGCGATGGTAAATAACATGCTTCCTGTTCCTGGATCAATATATAAGCTCATAGTAGGTTTTATGCTCCTTCTTCTATAACATTCTGCCAGTTGTCAGAATTATATATGTCGTTTGTATCTGTTATTTCATACCAATTATTACTATTAGTAAATGTATTTCCATTATTGTATGCGATAAACAAATCGTGTGAATTGGAAATTTTTATAGGCAAGTTATTTTTGTAATCGTTTGAAATGATATTTCCTGTATATGGATTTACTGGATTTTCAAAGATACTATTTACTGCAAGGTATGGAGTATCTGCGTTTGTCATGAATTCATTGGATACCTCAAAACCGTGACTGTTGAAGTCCTTATACAACAATAAAGGAGAGTAATATTCCATGGCAGGATTGTTAGTGAATCCTGTTGGATGACCATGATCAGAAACGATTATGATACGAGTATTATCGTATACACCATTCGTTTTTAAGTACTCTAACCAATCTCCAATTGTGAATAGGGAGGTAGCAGTAGAAAGGAAAGATACTTTTACACCTTCATTGTCACCACATATTGTTTCTGACTGACGAAGGAACTCTTCATAGTCGAATCTAGGATCAATGTAATTAATACTAGGCTCGAGAGAATCATGAGTTAATTCATTTTGGAATACAAGTAGGTGGTTGGAATTATCGTCATATATATTAGTCATAGATATAAGTGAGTTTAATACACCATAGTGATCTAATGCCTTATAGCATTCGCCAGTAAGACTAATACTATTTACACTTGTTTCATGACCGTAAATAGTGCGATTAGGATTTTGATAGTTACCATAGTCATAAATTACATCCTGTCCGTAAACCATACATTTGCAGAGACCATAAATGAAAAAATCTCTATTACGAACAGCGTTAAGCTCTGGATTTATTGTATCTGCGTACTGGTTGTAATCGGATCCTGTATAGTAGGCAGATACATTAGCTAAGTCATCATAAATAATTGTCTCTGGTATATGTTCATATCCTGCGTAAGGTGGATCAACTACTGTAACTGAATATCCTTCTGCTGAAAATATAGTAGGTAATACCTTAAGGGCCTCATTATGCTTAGATTCCAAAGATTCATTTGGTCTCATATTAATCATTTCAGGAGTATACTCATAGCCTCCGAACAAAGCAGGACTTGCAAGATTGGTATGCCCCGCGAAAGAAACTGTATTTGGGTAATAGACAAAACCGTCGTATATATCGCTAAGTTCTGGAAACATTTCGAGTTCATATGGCATTGTATAACCAATAGAACGGTCTAACATAATAACAATGACATTTGTTCCTTCTGTGGACAAATTAATCTGAAGTTCACCTTTGTTTTCAGGTTGATGAAAATCATTGTAATGATTAGTGGCGTCATTCACTCTTGAAAAACCAACAAATAAAGTAAACACCAAAGTTGCAGCTATGGCTGTGTTGATAAGAAATTTTGAATATTTGTTGATTAATAAAAATAAACCTACAGAAAAGATTATTACAAATACATATGTAATTTCTCTTGCTATTAAGAAGTCCAAACTTTTCATTACATCTGTAGCGTAGAAATAATTAGCCATGAAGAACATGAATAATCCAACAGATATGTAACTATAAATTGTTTTACCTTTTGATGGAAGTAACCAATAAATTACATATTCCCATACAACTAAAATACCTAATCCAATTAGAACAGATGGACCAAGATATTTTACTGGGTTACTCATATCAGATGAATCCATGAATTCTAGAGGTGAGGCAGCTAGAATAAAGCTAGGTACATAAAAAGCAATAAGAGATACTTTTGCTAGCTGTGATAGTACGAACTGAAAACCTGTTGTCTTCGTACTACGAGGAATAAAAGCTGATAATTTGGATATAGATTTCTTTGTTTTGTTTACGTCTATTAGTTTTGCAAAAAAATAATTAACGATATTCTTAACAAGGGAAAAGACATTATTAAGTGTCCAATAAAATGTTAATGCAGCAGGAGAGTTATATAGAAGAACAAGGAATAAAGCTGCCATACCATTTATTTGTATTTTTTCTTTTAGTGGATGGCCTTTGGTGTAGACAAGTCCAGAAATGACATTGATTAATGTCATAAGTATAGGAAGAACATTAATAGAAAAAGTGCCAATATGAAACAAGGCATCAGGTTGGCTTAAATCCTTGATGAACCAAAAGGAAACGCCGTTAAGGCAACGAAGAGTAGAGAGCAAGTTATATGCCGCCATAAAAAATGGCACTTGTAGAAGGAGTGATGTGGCGCTTCTAAGAGACATAATTGGGTTATAACTATTGAGTTTATAGTACATCTGGAGCATCATAAAACGCTCGTCGCCGGAGAATGACTTCTTTATGTGATTTATTCCTGGATTTAGCTTTTTTTCGATTTCGCGCTGCTCGTTTTGAATCTTATCTGCACGGATATAAAGAGGCAGAACTACAATATTTACAATTAGGCTAAGGCAAATAATGGCATATCCATAGTTGCTTACATGTTTGCTTGAAATAGAAAAAGCAAACTCAAACAAAAGCTGTAGAGGATATATCAATATCAAATATAGTGCGTGCCCCAAACCCATAATCTAACTCCTTAAAAACAAATACATTATAGCTTTCAAATTATAAAAGTGGTACAAGTAGATTATGGATACTAAATATATTGCACTAAGTTTTGATGATGGTCCGTCAAATGTTACTTCAAGTGTTCTCGATATTTTGGAAAGATTTGATGTACCAGCAACCTTTTTTCTTATTGGTGAAAACGTAGTAGAAGAGAAGAAATCTACTATGGCACGCCAGATTGCCCTTGGATGTGAACTTTGTAATCATTCACTTACCCATAGTCACATGCCTGAGTTAACGGCAGACGAAGTTGCGCTTGAAATAACAGAAACCACTCGTCGTATAGAGACTCTTGCGGGAGTGACACCTAAGTTCTTTCGCCCACCTTTTATCGAGACTAATGACATCATGTACGATGTGATTGATATGCCTTTTATTTGCGGAATCGATAGTGTGGATTGGGATAGTGCGACTACGGTAGAAAAGCGCATCGAAAATGTCCTTTCTCAAGTGGTTCCAGGCGCTATTATTCTTATGCATGATTTTGACGATAACACCCAGACCGTGAAGGCGTTACCTACAATTATCTCGGAGCTTAAGGAGCAGGGATATGAATTTGTGACCATAAGCAAATTGTTTGAAGTTTATGGTGTAGACCCTAAGGTAAAAGGGAAAATTTGGAGTATCGTATGCTAAGTGTAAGACCATGTGCGAAGTGGTGAGGAAGAGGAATATGCTTTTTGTGGACGCCAGTGGAAATGTATCGAAATGGAGATGCTTTTCTAAGGATTGTCGCTTGTTTGACGGCAGTCTATGTGATACTATTGCTAGGTAAAAGCGAAGACAGAGACAGTAGTTTATGACTTACGTCCACAGAGAGAATCCCCTAGGCTGAGAGGGATTTGACCGGTTATTATACGAAGACCACTCTCGAGCTGATCGCCGAAGGTTAGGCTTCAGGCCCACGCCCTAAGCGACTCCGTGTAGTTACGTTAAAGACATAATGAGTTAAATCTAAGGTGGAACCGTGCGTTACGCACCCTTGGAAATGCATCTCGGATGCATGTTCTGAGAGTGCTTTTTTTATGACATGAAAAGGAGAATAAAGTCATGGTAAATTTTAAAGAAGACGAGCAGCTTAATACACTGAACCACTCTTGCGCACACCTTATGGCGCAGGCAGTTAAGCACCTTTACCCAGATGCTAAGTTCTGGGTAGGACCTGTAGTAGACACAGGTTTCTATTACGATATGGACCTTGGTGGTAAGGCTCTTAACGAGGAAGATATCGCAGCTATCGAGAAGGAAATGAAGAAGGTAGCTAAGACAGGCGTTAAGATCTACAGAAGAGAGATTTCTAAGGATGAGGCTCTCGAGATGTTTAAGGATGACCCATACAAGATGGACCTCATCTCTAACATGGAAGATGGAACAATCACATGCTACGATCAGGGCGACTTTACAGACCTCTGTCGTGGTCCTCACGTAGATAACGTAAAGCTTTGCCGTAACTTTAAGCTTATTAAGCACTCTGGTGCTTACTGGAAGGGTGATGCAGAGAACCAGGTTCTCGAGAGAGTATATGGTGTATGTTTCCCAACAGCAGAGGAGCTCGAAGAGCACCTTAAGCTTCTTGAGGAGGCTAAGGAGCGTGACCACCGTAAGATTGGTAAGGAAATGGGTCTTTTCATGGTAGATGATCTTATCGGCCGTGGTCTTCCAATGTTTCTTCCTAACGGTTACACAATCTGGCAGGAGTTAGAGGATTACATCAAGGGTAAGGAGCGTAAGCTTGGTTACCAGCACGTAATGACTCCATGCGTAGGTACAGTTGATCTTTATAAGACATCTGGTCACTGGGATCACTACAAGGAGAACATGTTCCCTGCAATGGAAGTAGAAGGTGAGAGCTTCGTTCTTCGTCCAATGAACTGCCCACACCACATGAGAATCTTTGCTAATAAGCCACATTCTTATAAGGATCTTCCTATCAGAATCGCTGAGATTGCTCATGACTTCAGATTCGAGTCTTCTGGTACTCTTAAGGGAATCGAGAGAGGTCGCCACTTCTGTCAGAATGACTCCCATATCTTCGTATCTCCAGACCAGATTAAGGATGAGGTAAAGAGCGTATGTGACCTTATCTTCTCCACATATGAGGATTTCGGTATTACAGATTATAGATGTGTACTTTCCCTCAGAGATCCAGCAGATACTAAGAAGTATCACCAGGATGATGAGATGTGGGATACAGCTGAGCAGGCTCTCCGTGAGACATTGAACGAGATTGGTATCGAGTATACAGAGGAAATCGGTGAGGCAGCTTTCTATGGTCCTAAGCTCGACGTTAACGTAAAGCCAGCTATTGGTAATGAGATTACTCTTTCCACATGTCAGCTCGATTTCTGTCTCCCAGCTAAGTTCGAACTTACATACATCGATTCTGACGGCGAGAAGAAGACACCAGTAGTTCTCCACAGAGCTATCCTTGGTTCCCTCGACAGATTCATGGCTTATATCCTTGAGGAGACAAAGGGTAACCTCCCTACATGGCTTGCTCCTACACAGGTTAAGGTTCTTCCTGTTAAGACAGATGATGAGAGCCTTATGGCTTACTGCGATAAGCTCATCACAGCTCTCGAGGATGCTGATGTACGTGTAGCATTTGATACACGTTCTGAGAAGCTCGGCTACAAAATGCGTGAGGCTCAGATGCAGAAGGTTCCTTACATGGTAGTTCTTGGTGCTAAGGAAGCTGAGGAGGGTGTTATTTCCTTCCGTCTCCACGGCGAGCAGAAGACAACAACAGTTGGTTTCGACGAGTTTGTTGATATGATTGTTACTGAGATTAAGACAAAGAAGAGATAATTCTTCACTTTAATTAAGTATTATAAAAGCGGGATCCATATTATTGGGCCCCGCTTTTTTTATCTGTAATTATTTCTTTCTATATTCTGTAGGAAGAACGCCGTGGAATTCTTTAAACGCGGAAGTAAATTTGCTTTGGCTTCCGTATCCTACCGCGTCAGCTATCTCGGCGATGGTAGATTCAGTAGAAGTTAGAAGTCGGGCCGCTTGCTCCATGCGGTGTTCCTTAATATGCGCGGCAATGGAATTACCATATACAGATTTAAAGACCGCCTTAATCGTTGTAGGATTCATGTGGAACTGATGTGATAAATTCTCGATAGTAATGCGCTGATCTAGATGATGAGACAGATAGTCGTGAATATCGTGAATGATTTCAATCTGTTCGGAGGAGTGGTCAAGGTCACCATGATTCTCGTGATTACAGCAGCAGTTGTCGTGGCCGTGTTCAGGACAAGCAATATCAATTGTATCTTCAATCATCTCGTGAAGAAGATTAGAAAGCGCATTATCAGTTGCTTTGTAATAAACTTCCTTTCCTACGCGGCGGAAAGTGACTAGGTCATTGTCGCGGAGTGCTTTGAGATGGTGAGATACGGCTGGGCTAGACATACCTACAAGGGATGCTATGTCGAGAACACAGTCTTCGTGGTGGCAAAGTAGCCAGAAAATACGCACACGTGAAGGGTCACTCAAAAGCTTAAAAAACTCGGAAACTTTGGCGAAATCATCTCCATGATTTGTGAGATTTTCGGCTAGTACTTTAATATCGTGTTCATCCCCATGGTGATGCGGAAGTTCCTTAATTGACATATAATTCTCCTTTTTGGAAATCAACTTAGCCCTTTTGGCAGTAGATTCCTATATAGCGTTGACTCCCCTTCCAAAACAAATTATATTTCAGCCATAAAGATTAAACAATCATTTAATCAAACCAACCAAAAAGGAGAAAATAAAAATGAAGAAGACATACGTAATTGAAGTAGATTGTGCAAACTGCGCTAACCTCATGGAGGATGCAGCAAACAAGACAGCAGGTGTAGCTAACGCAGTAGTAAATTTCATGACACAGAAGATGACAGTAGAGTTCGAAGAGGGCGCTGATGAGAAGAAGACAATGAAGGCAGTTCTCAAGGCATGCCGCAAGGTGGAGCCAGATTGCGAGATCGAATTCTAATTAAAAGATAAATACAACGAAGGAACTTATTTACCATGACACGCAAACAGAAGAAGATGCTTAGAAGAATAATTATCGCGACAGTGCTTCTTATCGGAATTAACATCGCACTTAAGCTCGCTGATATTAATATTTTCATTAGCCTCGCAGTATATCTTGCCGCATACATTGTTATCGGTTACGACATCCTCAAGAAGGCGGGAAGAGGAATATTAAACGGTCGAATATTTGATGAGAACTTCCTCATGGCAATCGCTACTGTTGGTGCATTTGGTCTCGCTATTTATGAGCTTATTAAGACAGGCGAAGGTGATTTCAACGAGGCTGTAGCAGTAATGCTTTTCTATCAGGTAGGTGAGTTGTTCCAGAGTTACGCAGTAGGTAAGAGCCGTAAGAACATCAGTAGTCTTATGGATATTAGACCTGACTACGCTAACATTGAAGTAGATGGTAACCTTACACAGGTTAGTCCTGATGAGGTAGAGATTGGCAGCATTATCGTGGTTCAGCCAGGTGAAAAGGTACCTCTCGACGGTATTATTGAGGGTGGTTCTTCCTCACTTAATACTAGCGCTTTGACAGGTGAGTCCCTCCCACGTGAAGTTAAAGAGGGCGACGAAGTTATTAGCGGATGCATTAACATGACAGGCGTACTTCGTGTGCGCACAACTAAGGCTTTCGGAGAGTCTACAGTATCCAAGATTTTAACTCTCGTAGAGGAGAGTTCTTCCCGTAAGTCCAAGTCTGAGAACTTTATTAGTAAGTTTGCTCGTTATTACACACCAGCAGTTTGTTATTCTGCTTTGGCACTTGCTATCCTTCCACCAGTTATTAGTCTCCTTCTGGGTAATCCGGCAGGATGGGCACAGTGGATTTATAGAGCGCTTACTTTCCTTGTAATTAGTTGTCCTTGCGCACTTGTTATTAGTATTCCTCTTACTTTCTTCGCAGGTATCGGAGGTGCATCCAAAGAAGGTATTCTTATTAAGGGTTCTAACTACATGGAAACTCTTGCTAACACAAAGATTGTTGTGTGCGATAAGACAGGTACTCTCACACAGGGCGTTTTCCAGGTAACTGGTGTACATCACGCAGTTATCCCTTATGAGGAACTTATAGATTACGCAGCACATGCAGAGGTAGCGTCTTCTCACCCTATTAGTAAGAGTCTTCAGAAGGAATATGGAAAAGACATTGACCGCGCTCGTGTAACAGATATCGAAGAGATTTCTGGTCACGGTATCATTGCTACAGTTGATGGTAAGAAGGTCGCTGTAGGTAACGTAAAGCTCATGGCAAAGGTTGGTGCAGAACCAATGGAGTGCCACGAGGTAGGTACTGTAGTTCATGTAGCAATTGATGGTGACTACGCAGGCCACATCCTTATTTCTGATGTGGAGAAGCCAACTTCCCGCGAGGCAATTAGTGAGATGAAGAAGGCTGGTGTCGAAAAGGTAGTAATGCTTACTGGTGATGCTCGCCGTGTAGCAGACAAGGTAGCAGATGACATTAAGGTAGACGAGGTTAGATCTGAACTTCTTCCAGCTGATAAGGTAACTGAAGTTGAGCGTCTTTTAAGCGAAAAGGGTTCCAAGGACACACTTGCCTTTGTAGGTGATGGTATTAATGATGCACCTGTATTAAGTCGTGCAGATATTGGTATTGCAATGGGCGCTATGGGATCTGATGCAGCAATTGAAGCTGCGGATGTAGTTCTCATGGATGATGACCCTATGAAGATTAGTAAGGGTATTAAGATTTCTCGTAAATGTATCCGTATCGTTTATCAGAACATTGTAATCGCACTTCTTATTAAGTTTGCTTGTTTGATTCTTGGTGCATTCGGTATTGCTAACATGTGGTTCGCAGTTTTTGCTGACGTTGGAGTAATGGTTCTTGCTGTTTTGAACGCTATTAGAGCACTTAGAACTAAGAATCTCTGATATTTTGAATAATATTATTATCCACAGTAGGGTGCTATACTTACTGTGGATATTTTTTTGGATTGAATTTCTGCGACCTATGTAGGAGGAAATAATGAAGAGACTTGGTAACAAGGTAGTTCCATTGGTAGTAGTTACTGCTATGGTTTTTTCTATGTGTGGATGCAAGTCATCAGATAATACGGATGAGACTACAGCTAGTGATGCTGCTACAGAGAGTATAGAGTCACAAGAGCCTACTCAGTTAACTCCAGAGGAAGTAGTTGAAAAGTATATTGAGACTATGGCAAAGGGTGAAGTGGCTGATGCACATACTCTGTATGCAGTTTCAGAAGATGCTTTTATATATGACGAAAGTGCAGAGCTTCGTTACGCACCATATGTTACTTATTTTGACAGCATGGAGTACGAGACTAGCCTCGTTTCTGATGATGGAAAGTCTGCTGTCGTAAAGATTACAGGTACTGCTTATGATATCGACGGTGCTATTGATGCTCTTTATGATGGTTATGAAGTTAATATGGTAAAGGAAGTTCTTTACTTAGAGAATCACGATGACACATATGGTTCAGCTGATAATGATATGACAGTTACTATGGGTGATTCTGTTGTTGATTACATGACTAATAACGCTAAGGTAGACTTTGAGATGGAGTATACACTTAGCTGTGATGAAGATGGAGCATATAAGATTGTATCTCCAGATGAACTCCTTCCACTTATTCAGTGGGATTCTACTTCCTATAGTGATGAAGAGATGTCTGAACTTATGAAGACAGCACTTCTCGAACTTCTTGAGGAAGAAAGAATTACTCAGGAAGAATATGACAGTCTCTACACAGAGTATTTTGGTGAAGAAGTACTTGAGACAGTAGATGAATATATTACTGAAGTAATCGAGGCTGATCTTGCACAAAATGGCGCACAAGGTGCTCTCGCAGATTCTTATTATAGTGGCTTGGATTATAGTGTTGATGTGTCCGAAGTAACTACTACTGAAAATGGTACAGAAGCTACAGTTGTTATTTCTGGTACAGCTCCTGATGTAGATGGAGCAATTGCTAACGCTATAACAAATGATAAGCTTATATCATATATGACATCTGCGGCATATGCTGCTCTTAATTCAGGTTCTATTGGAGCCGGTCAGAGTACAGCAGAGTCTTTACTTAAAAATGAAATTCTTAATGGTATTGAATCTCAGCCAGGTGTTCCTTTTCAGTCTACTCTTCGTATTGTCATAAAGGAAAATGGTGATACATATGTAGAAGGTCTTGATAAGATGTTCCCAGACATGCCTTCTTCTATAAATATGGAAGATATTGATAGAGGACAGCTACGAGAATGCGCAAGGGCGGCTCTTGGTAATTTGCTTGCTAGCGGAGCTATTACACCGGAAGAGTATGATGAATACTGCGGAAGAATTGGCGATTATATTTAATAAATAAATCCTTCGGGGTTGACATTAACCTCGAGGGATTTTTATTATATCTACATTATTATTTTTTGAATCTACTTTTAAGGAGATATATATGGAGCAGGATTTGGTATTGGTTATTGACTTTGGTGGTCAGTATAATCAGCTCGTTGCACGTCGTGTTCGTGAGTGCAATGTTTACTGTGAGATTTATTCTTACAAGATTGATATTGAGAAGATTAAGGCTATGAATCCTAAGGGAATCATCCTTACAGGTGGTCCTAATAGCTGTTATGAAGAGGGTGCACCTACATATTCCAAGGAGCTCTTTGAGCTTGGTATTCCAGTACTTGGTCTTTGCTACGGCGCGCAGCTCATGAACCTTATTCTCGGAGGTAAGGTAGAATGTGCTCCTGTACGTGAATACGGTAAGATTGAGACTTTTATTGATGGTTCCAAGGATGCATTGTTTGCAGGTATTCCTGACAGCACTATCGTATGGATGAGCCACAATGACTATATTTCCCAGGCTGCTCCTGGATTCGAGATTATTGCTCACACAGCAGATTGTCCTGTTGCAGCTGCAGCTAATGAGGAGAAGAAGCTTTACTCCATCCAGTTCCACCCAGAAGTTCTCCACACAGTTATGGGTAAGGAAATCCTTTATAACTTTGTAAGAAATATCTGCCAGACATCAGGTAGCTGGAAGATGGATTCTTTCGTAGAGAATGCTATTAAGGATATCCGTGCTAAGGTTGGTGACGGTAAGGTTCTCCTCGCACTTTCTGGTGGTGTTGATTCTTCTGTACTTGCTGCACTTCTTGCTAAGGCTATTGGAAAGCAGCTCACATGTGTATTCGTTGACCACGGACTTCTTCGTAAGAATGAGGGTGACGAGGTAGAGGAAATCTTCGGTAAGAGCGGTCGCTTCGATATTAACTTCGTACGTGTTAATGCACAGGAGAGATATTATGCAAAGCTCGCTGGCGTGGAAGAGCCTGAGCGTAAGCGTAAGATTATCGGTGAGGAGTTTATCCGTGTATTCGAGGAAGAGGCTAAGAAGATTGGTACTGTTGACTTCCTCGCACAGGGTACTATTTATCCAGACGTTGTAGAGTCTGGTCTTGGCGGTGAGTCCGCAGTAATTAAGTCTCACCACAATGTTGGTGGTCTCCCTGATTATGTTGATTTCAAGGAGATTATCGAGCCACTTAGAAACCTCTTTAAGGATGAGGTACGTAAGGCTGGTCTTGAGCTTGGTCTCCCAGAGTTCCTCGTATTCCGTCAGCCATTCCCAGGACCTGGTCTTGGAATCCGTATTATCGGTGAAGTAACAGCTGAGAAGGTTAAGCTTGTTCAGGATGCTGACTATATCTATCGTGAAGAGATCGATAAGGCTCTCGCAGAGTATAAGAAGGAGCATGGTACAGATGCACCATGGATGCCTAACCAGTACTTTGCAGCTCTTTCTAATATGCGTTCTGTAGGTGTTATGGGTGATGAGAGAACTTATGACTACGCAGCAGTAGTTCGTGCGGTTCGTACAATCGACTTCATGACAGCTGAGTGCGCTGAGATTCCATTCAACGTTCTTATGACAGTAATGAATCGTATTATCAACGAGGTTCAGGGTATCAACAGAGTTCTCTTTGATATGACAAGTAAGCCTCCTGGAACAATAGAGCTTGAATAATGTACTTAGTCTGGAAACCCTTGATTTTCAAGGGTTTTCATTTTCTTCGTCAAAAATTCGTCAAAAAATTATTTAACTAACATGGTATATTATTTGGACATTTAAGAGATAAAAAAGAAGACAGCTGATTAAGCTGCCTTCACCCCAATTATGCTTTTTTATTTCTTGTTCCTATGTTCCAGTAAAGATAAAGAATTCCAGCCAAAACTGCAACGAAAGCAAGACTTATTAATAACACAAG
>JAKSRH010000050.1 GCA_024403675.1 Saccharofermentans sp.
CCCACTCCAATGTTGTTTCATTGGGATCAAAATACTTATAATCCGTGTCGGCAATATCCGCTGGAAAGAATACTTTCGTTCTTTCATTAATATAATAATGATCTGCTAAAGGACCAGGTATTTCTTTTTCCCCGTAAGGGTCAAACGTTTTCATCTGATAATTAGATGTAAGATCAATTACTTCCTCATTTTTACAGATATACCATCTATCATTTATGTATAGTAAAACACGAGGATCGTTATCAAGAATTAATTTCCCATCGTAATACACTTCCGCCATAACGCCAGTTCTAACAGGAAGATACGCCATTCGTGCATAAATCTCATTTTTGCACTTCTCGCTAATAGTCTTTTTGCCACTATCTAGCAAGTCATTAACAATAGCATCTCTTACATAATAATCAAACTCATTTTTTTGAACTTCGAGATCATCATAATATGTTCTTTCCATTCGGTAATAAACATAACTAAATACAACTGTAGCGATTAGAGCCAAAATAACAAAACGAACAAGAAATATAACAATAAAATTTGGCTTCTCAATCTTTTTCTTTTTATTACTCACTGCAACTTGTACCCCCTTCCGATAGATGTCTTTATATGTTCTCCTGCACTACCTAATGCCTTACGAAGTTTCGTTATATGGTTATCAACAACTCGAGAACTTCCTTCAAAATTTCCGCCCCAAACATAATCTAGAAGAACATCTCTAGTAAAAACTCTACCTGGATTTTCAATGAACAGCTTCATCAAAAAATATTCTTTTGAAGGCAAATCCACTTCATTACCATCAACCAAAACATTCATAGCAAGAGGGTTAAGCGTAATATTTTTATAAGTAAGGAGTGTCGCTTCCTTTTTCTGAGTTCTACGAAGAATTGATAATGTCTTAGCATAAAGCTGATTAAGAGAAAAAGGCTTTACCATATAATCGTCTGCACCCATAGTGTAGCCTTTTAGGATATTGTCCTCAGTACCAAGCGCAGTTAAGAAAATAATAGGGCAATCACTTCGTCCTCTAATCTCACGACAGATATCAAACCCTGAGGCACCCGGAAGCATAATATCAAGGTAAATCATATCAAATGGAATTTCATTACAACTTTTCAGAAAAGTTATCGCATCCGCACCATGGTTAAATACCTTAATTTCAACCTGGTTATCTGTTACGCTAGACAAATAGTCCACCATATTCTCGCAAATCTGCTTAGAATCCTCGACAATTAACAAACGAAACATAAGCTACCTCCTCTAACTAAATAATAGCAAATATGTGTTTCGTTTTTGTCTCCTTCAATCAGTCAGATAATCAAGCCTTGAAAAGTACCTTAATCAAAAAGATAAACAGCATATGTGCTGGATAGAAAATATAAAAGAAGTTTCTTGAAAAACGAGGAAATCGACCCTTCTTACCGTTATAGAAAAAAGTAACCATAATAATCGGAATCTGAACCACAAGTAAGAACGGAACATTCATTCCCATACTAATGACAGTATATCCAACCATAATCAAATCATATATAACGAATCGCCATACTGGTTTGTTTCTAAAAGCATAAAACGAGAACACCACAAGTGGTGCTACAACACCCCACTCCATTTTCCACAAATAAGTAAACCCAATCAAAGCAAGTGCCAAAATTGCCCTCAAGAAAACATTTAGCTTACTTTCATAAATCATGAGTATAAGTAAACTTATTAAGAGAGTTAATATGACGTTTCCGCTATGCGAGAACATATACCAGTCCATTGCACCTGCATTACCCAAGACAAATGCAAACTGTGTAACAACACCTACAATCAAAAGTCGTATTATATATTTCTTTCTATCTCTTGTATAAACAAATCCCTCAGAAATAAAAAACATAAAAATAGGCGGCGCTATGTACATAAACCACAACACCATATTAACCAGCACCGATGGTAACCCCAAGAAATGCAGTTCTTTAATCGTAAAAGTAAAAAAATGTCCGATAAACATAAAGAACGCTGCAATATATTTGAGCTGATCTCGGTTAATAACTTTCATTTTGTTTCCCATTATCTACACCTCATAAAATTCAAGCGGTAAAAATTCCGCTACATTTTCTACATTACCATACTGAAAAAAAATATCCATATAGGCAACTGTCTGTTCCCTATCACAAATCTTTTCAACTATTCTAGTTGCACCATTCTCTTCTATTCCAAGTTGAAGACTGATTCCATCTTCTATCCTAGCGGCTTGCATAAATCTTATGCTGTAAACCGCTTCCGCCAAGGTGAGCGTAATAAATTCCTGTGAATTATCAAACATTTTATTGATATATCCAGAAACATCATCCCATGTAGGATTATTAATTACACCATCAAAATTATTCTCTAATGTCGTATAACCTATATGCTTTACTTGCTCAAATTTAACACTCGTTGTCTTCTCTGACACCCCAGCCAACTTAAACACCAAGTAAAAAAGTGCACACACAACCATACTAGTAAAAGAAACACCACCAAGTATGCCAACAACCATAAAAAGGGTCTCATTTTCAAGCTTGAAAACATCTGCTCCAATTGCAAAGCAAATGCATACAACAAATATTATTCCAGAAATCAATAGTGGAAATTTAAACTTCTTATACACTTTAAACGCCTCTACCAGAAGTGTAAGCAATCAACAAAAAAACAATAATTAGGGTAACCACAGTGCTGCCCATACTATATAACCAAATCGTCCTTGGTCTAGCCACATAGTATTTTTCTTTTCTTCTAGAACTAAGAGAACGTATGATCATCATAACTAAAGCAATAATACCTATAACAATCACTACACCAATTGTCACAAATCCTAGAATCGTTGCACTAAGATGAAAACCTGTGTATAAATCATAAGCTCTCTGATATTCGGAAATCATCTTCTCCTTGTGGTACTGCACCGCAGAATTGTAAAAGACTGTCGCAATTACACTCAACACTACAACAACTATAGGCAATAACGTCTCAATTACAAATACCGAACGAAATCTCTTATCCCTCAACATTTCACCCTCATCAAATTAATTCAAAAAAAGTCTCTATGAAGCTTTTCTATTTCCCTTGCCTCACGTTCGCGAAGCTTAATCGTGTTCCAATCTCGCTGAGCACTCTTGTTAGCAACACGAAACGCCCGTCTCTCGTACACTTGTCCTAAAACAAGCCATCCAGCAAAAATCTCATCATAAGTTTCCATCTACGTCATCCTATTATTTAAGATTTATCTATAAATATAAAAACTCATAAGAACATTTTTTGCAATAACTGTGTCTCTAATATCAGTAACATCAAATTCTGCGTTCATTTATTACCTCTCGCTATACACGTAAGGAACACCATGTCCACACGCAAGAAATTTAGGATTAATTGTCTTAATTTTTTCAATCGACTCATTTAGTAGTTCGACGTTATGTGCGTGAGGTGGCACCGTTGGTTTACCATTTAATACCGCAAAGGCATCACCGCAATAAAGGACATCATCCGTTTTAATTCCCATAGAACCCAAAGTATGTCCAGGCAAGAAAACTACTGAAAAGTCGTAGCCGTATTTTACAGGCAAGTCACTGCCCTCACTTGTTACAACAACATCTGGTGTATAAACTTTGCTTTTAAAAAGAGGCGTTTTTGTCCAAAAATTAATCCACTTCACTCTAAAGTTATACGCCTTAGCAGTAGGAAACTGCTTTTGAGAACTAAAATTACGGATTAAACTTACGTCCTTACTTCCAACCCACACTCTAGCTTTAAACTTACTTTTTAGCTTAGCCACGTTCCAATCATGATCAGGATGTGCGTGAGTAACGAAGAGATCAGTAATATTAAAATTGTTAGCGTCAATCCACTTGATAATCGACTTATAAGTTGTAGAAAACCCAGTATCAACTAGCATATCCCCGTTTTTACCATGAATTACATATACAGAAATCGGAGCGTCTCCACTGTTTTCTGTTAAGTAGCATATATTCCCTACTTTTACTTCATTTGAAGTCTGGATTTTCATCTATACCTCTTTAACCCTTATTGCAGTAACATGCAATAGTCATTCCACTATTCATTATATTAAGGAAAAACAGAAACTAAATCAAATTCATACACATTATCTGCATATTCATCTACTACATCCATGTAATATTCGAAAACTTCATCTGTACCATAAGGATCGTCAGTAATATAAAGCATAGTCTCTTCACCACAATTAACAGATTCATAGACAGCAACTTCTCTTGTGTCTTCTATATATTCATTGTGAAGGCTATAAACCTCAGTGAGATTACTAGAATTATCATCAAAGCGATATACAGTTGCTGTGTAATAAGGAACAATACCAAGCTTTACATTTATAAAAAGCCCATCAGAATTTATATACCAATCAGAATGAGGATAGGTTTCTGCCACCTGAATAGCTTCATCTCCATCTAATGTATATACATTTAATATTCGATATCCATCCTTATCATCCAGAGGTAATGCAATGATCATTTCATCAACACCATCACCATTAATATCGATCACTTGATATCCCAATTTACTACGGTATTCATCATATCCCATGCCCCACAGATAATCAGCAACGCCCCACGGACCATCAACACCAACTGTATAGTTACCTCTTTCCATTTTATCTAAAGTGATATCTATATCAGCTAAAATCTCTTTATATTCCGCAGGTATATCTTCAACTGAATTTTCACTAGTTTCAGCAATCGAATCCGGAATTGCTCTATCCTTACACCCAGCAACTCCGACCATCAAACACATTATCAAAAGTACTGATACAAAACGCTTCATAACCTTCTCCTGAAATTATATTCCAGAATTATACTAGTACTTATATGTGTCAAAGTTGTGTAGAGAATGTCCTACAGTTGTTATTCTTTAGATTTAATTTATCGATTAAATAAGAAAATAATTAACATTATCAGTAATACAAAGAAAACCGCACCAACAGTAAAACATCCAATAGCAATTCTTCCAAAATGCATTGCTTTAGTAATACCTTGATCAATTGAGTTAATAGTATCAATTGTATTCTTGTTATTCTCGAATTCACGCTGAGCCTTAAGTCTTTCTTCTTCGAGCTTAAGCTTACGATCCTCAATCTGAGTTCTCTTCTGCTCTACTTCTACCTTATGGACATACTCAGCATTCTTGACTTCATCATTAAGAACAATCTTGGAGCCACAATATGGGCAATCAACAGATCCCAAAGCAGAAGTTGCCATAGCAACTTCGTTAGGTTTCATCTGAGCACCACAGTTTGGACAAGTCATCTCCTTAAGTTCAAATCTTTCACTACCAGATTTATTTGCCTTAAGACCTCTTTGGTATGCACTTTCATTTTCTTGCATACGACGCTTATCTTCTTCGAGCTGAGCTGTTGAATTTCTAAGTTCTTCCATCTTTCTACGCTTTTCATCCTGCTCAATGGAATTCATGATGGAAGCTCCTGTTCTAACCATGCGTCTAAGCTCATTAAACTCATTCAAACCGTTTCCCATTTCTCTCTCCTCGATTCACAGTAAATCACATATATAATAACACAAGAAAAAGGCCGTCCCTATAAGGACGGCCTATATATACACGCTCCAGCGAACCTAATCCTCGAACACATTACCCATTACAACTCCACCAAGCTTTCATCCACATCACGGCTGCATCATGCTCGCATCTGCCAAGACTCAAATCGACTAACTCATGTCTCCCATTCACCGTTTCTAAATCTATTTCTCACGTTTACCGTGGAGCGAAGCTCCTCTGCCGTAAACTATACCGGCTACTCGGTTTGCACGAACCGATATGACATCCTGCTTCTACCTCGGAACCTACCTGTCGTCGGCGACATCTCACCGGATCGCGGAACAATTACCGAACATCTGCTATGCCACAACTGCAACTTGTAAACGGCTACTACCGTTCCGTCAGTCACTGTGCTTGTACTTCCCTCACACCCTAAGTATTAATCTCCTCAATATCGGTGCTATCGGGCGGTAATCCCTGTTCAAATACTGTTGTTCAGTATTCCCTGGAACTAGTTTAAGTATAACTCGTATAGGACAAACATCAACACTACATAAGGTCAAAAAACATTCATTTTTGTTGTGCATTTTTACACCTGATATTTTATATGCGTGCGTGTTATAATTAATATGTTGTGCGATTATGCATATATCCCATCAACAATTTCACTCATTCTATTTGGATATGGAGTATTAGTATGTTCGAAAAACTTGAGAAATTCATAAGTAACGCTACCGGCAATGACACTCTTGGTCATGTTGGAATGATTTTAATAGTACTTGCAATTATGGCCATCACTTTAATCGTCATTTATTTCATAGCAAGTTCCATCACAGCAGCAATGCATAACAAATCCAAATCAGATACAATCCAGCTTATTTCTGGTTTTGTAATAGTGAGAAAAATGCCAAAGAAATTTACAGTCTTTGCATTATTTGTGATGATTAGTTTTTTTACAGACAAGATTCCATCCATGTCCTGGTTTATTAGCAAATTGTCTGTGGTAGGAATGATTATCTGTATCATTATCCTCATTGGTAGCGTTCTTGATATAATTAACGACTTTTACTCCACAAAGAAAATTTCCAAGACTCGTCCTATCAAGGGTCCTCTTCAGGTAGTAAAGATTGTAATTGATGTTCTCCTTGGAATTATTATCCTCTCCGTATTAATGGGCCAGAACCCTATGATCCTCATTAGCGGAATCGGAGCATTTACAGCAATACTTTCCATCGTATTTAAGGATGCTCTTCTCGGTCTCGTAGCAGGCGTACAAATCACTTCCGAAAACCTCCTTCAGATTGGTGACTGGATTAGTATCCCTTCACTTAATGTAGAAGGTAGTGTTACAGATATCGCACTTATTTCCGTAAAAGTAACTGCTTTCGACAATACTGTATACACAGTGCCTGCATACACTTTCCTTTCTGTACCATTTAAGAACTGGCATAACACTTTAGAAAAGCGCGAGCGTCAGGGCCACATTATGATTACAGTTGATGCTAACTCCGTAAAATTCGACAAGGAAGGTCTAACTAACCTTACAAACTATCGTAACGATTTGCTTGATGCACTTAAGGCTAGCGAGCAGGTTAAGGAAGATTTCGCACTCCAAATCAAGTCACAGGGCACACTTAACGGCTGTGGTATCCCTCTCGACATTTTCTTTACTACAAATATTCAGGATTACGAAGATTACTGGGAGTTCGTTACACAGATTTACGAAAGTGCAATTGCTTCCCTTGGCAAGTATGACCTTAAGCCTTATCAGCTAACTCCTCCAACTGCTCGATAATTTTATCTCGCATTTTGTACATCTTTTGAACACTATTTTCCAAAAAATAGTAATGCATCACATATGGCACAAGAAGCACCAAGAACATGATGCTAAATATTATTGCGCCAAGATTAGGACTAACTAAAATTACATAAATAGCAGACATTTCAAGAAGCGCAAATAACACTGTAACTATAAGATGAATTAATCTCTCATGTTGAAAGTAAGCTATCTTCATTTCAAATTCACGAAGGAGCTTAGTATACTGCTCATGCTGTTTATCACTTGAACGCATGATTCTTTCTACTGAACTTATATATTCATTTATATACTGCTTCATTATGCAAATCTCCTATTAATATAGTTCACCACTTGTCTCTTATTAGCTGTCCACATAGGCGCAAGAAGAATTTTCTTAGGACCATCACCAGTCACACGAAGAATCGGAATCTCAAAAGGGATAAACTCCAATGCCTTTTCTACAATATCAAAATACTCTTCCATCTCTAAAGGAACAATATCCCCCTGCTTCCAGCGCTGTCCATATCTAGTCCCTTCAAGTAAATAAAGACATGTAAATTTAAACCCATCGGTACCAACTTCTACGCAGTGTTTTATAGTAGCCATCATATCGTCAACGGTTTCTCCTGGAAGGCCAAATATCACATGAGTTACTACCTCTATACCTTCACCATGTAATAGCCTAACCGCTTCATCATATACGGACGTTTTATACCCACGTCCAAAGTCAGCAGCAACCTCATCAGAAATAGTTTGAAGTCCAAGTTCTACCGATACAGGGATTTGTTTATTAATCTCACTAATTATGGCCATCACTTCTTCGTCTAGGCAATCAGGTCTAGTAGCAATAGCAATACTTTCAATCCTAGGATGATTCATAGCATCTTTAAGAGCCAATCTTAAAACCATGGGACTAACATATGTCGTCGTAAAACTCTGAAAATAAGCGATAAAACCAGTATTATCATCTATTTTTGAAGAGACTTTCTCAATTGCATTATCTATCTGGGATAAGATGTCTTGATCTTGCTTTGTAGCAAATTCGCCAGACCCTTCTCCAGAGCAAAAGGCACATCCTTCATAGCCACATGTTCCATCTCTATTAGGACACGTTGTAGCTAGACTAATGGATGCTTTATACATCTTTTTCCCATATCTTTGGCGATAATAATTGTTTGCTGATAAGTACTTCATGTTACTTTTTATTATATCAAATAAATAAAATTTAACATTTTGTGAATCCCCACCATTTAAGTTGTATTTTTTATTTTGTCATTTATAATTAACAGTGTAAAAGAGAGAAATTTTCATAAAGGAGACACCACTATGGCACAGAACAGAGTTTTGCTCGTTGATGACGATAACGATATTCTTGAGATTAACCGTGCATTCCTTGAGAGTGAGGGTTATGAAATCGTAACTGCTACTACTATTGCTGAGACAATGGAGAGAATTCAGACATATAGTTTTGATTGTATCGTATTAGATGTAATGCTCCCTGACGGAAGCGCATTTGATTTGCCTCCTAGAATCCAGGCTTACTCCGATTCACCTATCATTTTCCTTACAGCTAAGGAGCAGGTAGAAGATAAGATTGCAGGTTTCCAGGCTGGTGCTGATGACTACATCACAAAGCCATACTCCCTTCCAGAGTTAAGTCTTCGTATCGGCGCTCATATCAAGCGTAGTTTGAAGAGCGAAGGATTCCTTATCGAGTATGCACCACTTAAGATTAATATTAAGACTCGTGAAGTAACACTTAAGGATTCAGCTGTACACCTCACTAATAGAGAGTTTGATATCCTTAGACTCTTAGCAGAAACACCTAATGTTATTGTTCCTTTCGCTAAGATTTACTCACACGTATGGGGTGATGAATCAGCTTGTGACAATCATCTTGTAATGGTTAATATTTCCTACCTTAGAAAGAAGATGGAAAAGATTGCACCAGAAATCACATTTATAAAAACAGAATGGGGTATCGGATACTCTTTCGCATATCCACCTGTAAAAAACAGCGTACATGGTGATTTTTAATCTATAAGCAAGTATAATCAAAGCGCCCGTTAGTTTCTTAATTAGCGGGCGCTAATAAATTTCCAGAAGAGATATTATGGTCAACAGAAGAAAAAACATTATCAACACTAAAGAAAAGAAAAGAACTCCGGCTCTTCTCTTCATGTTCTTCTTCACTGTTTTATTTCTTATCATTTCCTTAAGTGCTGAACAACTAGATCACTATAGCTTAAGCTCTGTACCTACAAAAA
Organism: Saccharofermentans sp.; assembly: GCA_024403675.1. Taxonomy (GTDB): domain Bacteria; phylum Bacillota; class Clostridia; order Saccharofermentanales; family Saccharofermentanaceae; genus Saccharofermentans. Next base: position 9,592 of record JAKSRH010000050.1, read on the forward strand.
ACGGATTAAAAACTATCTATCACCAGCCAGATGTTGAAGATATCAACGTCTTGTTTGATGACGGTTGGTATTTTTTTCCAGATATGACTGAAGAAAAATTCAACTTAACTAACAACAACTTCATAAATTTGATGAAGTTACCTCACGCAGAAAATGTAAGCATCTCTTCTGAGTATGGATGGAATGATTTGGGACCACATCATACATGGGTCAACACTAATGAAATTAAACTAGAATCTACAGACTCCACTTACAAGAAAAACGCAATGTATCTTATGAGAGTTTCTCTTTCTCCTAATACCGATACATTGTATTTACATCTTGATGATATTCACGGTATCGGTATGCTTTATTGTAATGGCAAACCTGTAGGTCAAATAGGAACGGACGAAATTATCGGAATCGATGTATCCCACGGTTCTATTACTTATCCTGTAACATCAAATCCTAATACAATCATAGATATAGAAATCTTTGTTCAAAGTGATGCTAGAATCAAAAATCCAGGAATCACAGCAAGCCCTTCCCTCACCTCTAGCAACGACGAGGATATTTATCTCGTAGCCAATTCTATATGGTTCTCATTCCAGTTATTTATTTTTGTTGTTTGTATTATCGGTGGAATTATTCTTGTAAGGACATTCGTAAACAAACGCAAGTTCATAGTTGTATTATTACTTGAGACTCTTTATACAATATTTAGTGCGATTGATAATAACTTCCTTGTTCTTAACTCTATTCTTAGAGCCATCATATGCCAGGTGTTATTAGTTACATTAATTGTTTTATCTTATTTCTTTATCTCATATTTGTTTTATGATAAAGAACTTTCAGAAAAACATAAATTATTAAAAATAGACTATATCGCTGTAGCTTTGATTGGTATCGCCATATTACTTACAGAATTCCTTAACCGTCATCTCGCAACTACTGTATACCCTACTGTTAGTGCACTCACATTGATGATGCTGACTGTAATCATCGGAATTATTAAGATTGTTTTCTTATATTCCAACAATAAGAACTCTGGTATAGCGTTAATTTTCATCTCTGCTTACATGTTCTCATTCATATATATGATTAACTGTAAAACAACACTTTGGGGCATCAAGATCTACACTATTTATTATGTAATCTTGTTCCTTGTAATACTTGTAAGCTTTTCCAATGCTTACGTAAAACAAGTTAATGAGCTAAGTTCAATGTCATCACGACTTCAGTTCTTACTTAAGGAAAAAACCCAACACATATCCGAGATTAATAAGGATCTTTACAACACCAATAAGAAGCTTCTCGAAAACGAAGAAGCAAGAAAAAATGTATTATCAAACGTTTCCCATGACCTTAGAACTCCTATCACAGCGATTAGAGGCTATGCTGAGTTATTACAGTCTGCTGGTCAAAATATGAAGCCTGAACAGGTAAACAATTATCTTGGAAACATTATCAAGCGTTCTACTCAGATGGAACGTATAGTATCAGATATAGTAGAACTCACAAGAATGGAATCAAATACTAACGAGTTCCAGTTCGCAGATGTTTCAATGGCAGAACTTCTTGATGAGCTTTACATGATGTATGACGGTGACGTAAGAGGTACAGAAAAGAAGCTTCAAATCGATTTGCCAGAGACAGACTTACTCATGGTAAAAGCAGATCCAAAGAAGATTAGCAGAGTATTCGAGAACCTTATTTCAAACGCTATCAACTACACTTACGACGCAGCCTTAATCAAGATTAAAGCATGGAGAGAAGGCAACGAACTTCCAGTTGCGCAACAAACTATCCATGTAACAATTAGTGATAATGGAATTGGAATTCCACAGGAAGAAATCGACAATATATTTGATAGATTCTATCGTGCCAAGAATTCTGGTAAAAACATTAAAGGCACCGGTCTTGGTCTTTCTATCGTAAAAACGATTATCGACCATCACGATGCCTCTATCACGGTAAAAAGTACCCTTGGTTCAGGTACTGAATTCCATATTGTTATGAAAGCTACTTACTGAGCCTTCTCGAAATAAGCATTAATTTCTGCTACGAGTGTCTCACAGTCCATTCCATGAACATAGCAAGCCTCTTCAATTGTCTCACCAGATGCCATTGCGCAACCGAGACAGTGAAGTCCAGCGTTCATAAGAACAGGAGCAACACCTGGATCTGCCTCTACAACATCTCCAATAATAGTATCCTTAGTAACTACCATTTGAGTTTCCCTCCATTCATTATTTATCATCAATAAGGATACACTATAATAATTGATTTGTCATTTGCTATATTTTCCTCCAAAGCCCGTAAACTGGGCGTTGTAGTTCGCAAAAAGACTTGACACACTCACTAAATCAGTTCATAATATCAATGCAAATTTGCCTAACAGGCTTACAGGAGGCTTTTACAATGAATAAAACAGATCTTATTGATGCTATCGCAGCAAAGGCTGGTCTTTCCAAGAAGGATTCTGAGGCAGCTCTTAAGGCTACTATCGATTCTATCTCTGAGGCACTCGCTAACGATGAGAAGGTAGTTCTCGTTGGTTTCGGTACATTCTCCACAAAGGAGAGAGCTGCTCGTGAGGGTCGTAACCCAGCTACAGGCGCTACAATCAAGATTGCTGCAGCTAAGACACCTGCTTTCAAGGCTGGTAAGGAGCTCAAGGACAAGGTTAACAAGTAATATTTA
>JAKSRH010000051.1 GCA_024403675.1 Saccharofermentans sp.
TGTGGGATTGTACTTGGAACCTGTGATGGCTGGGTTGGTGTTGTTGATGGGGTTGGCTGAGTGGATGGAACAACCTTTGTTGTATGTACAGTTGTTCCCTTAGTCACTTGCAATTTATAAAATGACATTCCATAACCATAATATGTATCCCAAACAATAATGTCCTCATTACGTTCATATTTATATGATTCAGTAATATAATCCTGTTCTTGATCCTCATAATTTTTGCCTCGATACTCTTCACGGACACCTTCAGCTCCAAGTGCCAAAAGCAAGTTAGGATTGTTATATATATTTATTTCTTGAATATTTGTTCCAGCGACACTTACCCAAATTAATTCAGGATTATTCGATATATCAAGAGATGAAAGTGTAGAATCCTCAACATCTATATAAATCAAAGCTGGATTGTGGCTCAGATCAAGTGTTTCTACTTTAGATTCTGCCAAATTTACATGCTCTAACTTGGAGCAATTTGATAAATCGAGATTAGGCACATTCATATTAGTCATAACTAAAGCTCTTAGCTCTGTTGATTTGGATAAATCGATAGATAAATTATCTATATCACCCACAGCTAATTCCAATATATTAGGCATATCTCCAGCCGTTAAGGTTTGTACAGGCGATTTATCAATACTCAATCTAGCTAGCTTTTTGTTATTTGATACATCAAGAGATTTAAGTTCAGTATCAAATATTTCTAAATATTTAAGATTGGTATTATTAGAAACATCCAGACTGCGTATATTAACATGCTCTAAGTCAAGTCTTTCCAATTTAGTATTCATTGAAACATTTAATTTAACTTCTTCACTAGCCCAAGTACCATTAAGAGACAACTCCTTAAGGTTTGTAAACTCTGAAAAATCGAGATTTGTCAAATTAGTATCAAAATTCAATTGTTCGATATTAGGAAAAACTTTAGCCACATTAGTTATGTCTGTTATTCTTACTAAATGACCAGAAAAAGATATTTTTTTTGCTGCCAGTCTTTCGTCCGTAGAAAGGTAGCCGTTCTTATTGGTATCAAAGTTGTTAGAAACATAGTCTCTAATACTTTTGTCCTTAAACAAAGTACTTGTAATCTGAATTTCGCTATCTGCAAAAACTGACCTGGACACGGTAGTAATTGGTGCAATCACCATAGCTACCGTAAGTAATCCTGCCACTAATCTTTTAATCTTCATAAATTACCCCTTTTATTTTTCTTCTCCCCAATTAGCATACTATCAGTAAATGTAAAAGAAACAAAACAATTTCTATTAAGATAGTTTAAAGAAATAGCTTATAGTTATTGGGAGGGAATTTGTATGGGGTTATCTGCCATTGTCGGCACATTTTTATCCGCCTACGCAGGTCGCGGCACTTTTATGGGCGGTGGCACCGTGTTCATGTACTTTACCATCCAATCAAATATCGCCCTTGCTCTTATTTGCGGATGGGGCGCGCACCTACCATGGGAGGCGCTGTCTGGAATCTTCAAAACATTCTCACCCACGTGGTAGTACCAATACTATCTGTGGTGGATTTCTTTGTAGTGGGAGTTTGCGGAAGGCATTAATTATCCATATTTTTTCCTTAACTGGGGAAGTCCCGCAGGCGCGTGGGGCTTCACAAATCAGCTTCCATTTATGGGTTACATGTGGTGGATATTAGCACTCCTCGTCCTACTTCTCATTGTGGGCTGGCTCTACCTCTTTATCATTGACTGCCTGCGTAAACTAGTTTTGCGCTGAATTTAAGGTGATGTAGTACTAATTTTCCATTTTGTGATTTTTAGTACTACACCTTATAGTACTAATTTTTAATTTTCCATATTTTAATACTACAAATCTGCGCCAACTTCGCGCCAACAGCCCCAAATCCGACCAATTGTTCGAATCAATATAGTACTAAAATTTATAAATCTCATTTTTAGTACTATTTATCTTGAAGAAATGTAGTACTAAATTTCCTAATTTTTAAATTCAGTACTACAAGCCATAGTACTAAATTCTCAAAATCACGATTTTAGTACTACGCCGTACTACGCCGCCGCCCCAAAAAACGCCGCCGCCCCCCAAAAAACAATCAGAGCTCCTTAACTGTCTCCCCAATCTCTTTATATGTAAAGTGCATATTCGCGAGAGGCTCAGCGTCATCTGCAGGGTAACCTATAGGCATGATGCAAACCACCTCTTCGTTTTCAGGAAGGCCCATAATCTCGCGAAGCTTTGTTGGTGAGAAGAAATTTACCCAGCATGAACCTACGCCGCACTCCCATGCCTCCATCATGGCGTGGGTCGCTACAATGGACACATCCTGAACACCAGAGTGCACACCTTCCTCAAGGCGGTTCTTCCAGTCCTCACCCTTGTCATAAGCAAAAATTAGAACTGTCTTGGCGCCAAAGATGCACTTGCTTGCCTCGTTAATCTTAGCTAGCGCTCCTTCGCTCTTAACTACATAGATGCGCTGTGGCTGATAGTTACATCCTGTAGGTGCAACATTAGCGGCCTCAAGAATTCTAGCCATGTGTTCACTACTAATTGGCTCATCCTTAAATTTGCGCACTGAATATCTTGCCTTTGCTAACTCGAGAAAATCCATTATATAACCCTCCGAACCTCAAAAATTAATTCCAGGAGCATTTTATCATTTTGAGGGGGCTTTAGGTTTAAAAATCGCCGAAACAATAGTAAAATCAGCATTTGTAAGGTGCTAGTTGACATAATGTAAAGTCCACTTTATAGTGTGCAACTGCCGAAATTGGTAGATTTATGGTGTAAGCGACGAAGGGGTCGCAAGTAACAAACTAACAATTTCAAAAGGAGATTTTGGGATATGATTTTAGCAGACAAGATTATCAACGAGAGAAAGAAAAACGGTTGGTCACAAGAAGAATTAGCAGATAAGTTATCCGTGTCCAGACAGTCAGTTAGTAAGTGGGAAGGCGCACAGTCCGTACCTGATCTTAATAGAATTATTCAGATGGCAGAACTTTTTAACGTAAGCCTCGATTACCTTCTTAAAGATGAGATGGAGCCAGAAGTTCCTTCCGCACAGCCAGCACCTGTAGAGTCAGGCAGCCCTGCTCGTAAGGTGAGCATGGAAGAAGCAGTTAAGTATATTAAGACAATTAAGAACAACAACAGCAAAGCTATCCTTGGAACTGTAGCTTTTATTCTTAGTCCAGTAACACTCATTATGCTCGCTGGTCTTTCTGGCGATAAGATGTTTGGCATCACTGAGAACTTGGCCGCTGGCATCGGCCTCTTGGTACTTTTCATCCTCGTGGCACTTGGAGTTATCCTTTGGATTCCAGTTGATAAAGAGGAAAAGGAATTCGAATACCTCAAGAAAGACGACTTTGATTCTGAATACGGCGTTTCCGGCATGGTTAAGGAGCAGCTCAAGGAGCTCGAGAATAGAGACGTTAAGCCAGGCATGATTGCTTTCTTACTTTTCATGTTCAGCCCTGCAGGCATTATCGCATCTAGCCTTGCTAATGCACCTGACTATATCGTAGTCGCTATGCTTTGCCTCCTTTTCTTTATGATCGCTGCAGGTGTAGGTATCACCCTCGGTAACTCCAGAATCAAGACTTGCTATGAGACACTCCTCAATGAGCACAAGGACCGCGAGAAGATGAAGACAGAAAAGAAACTCGGCAAAGTTACTTCTATTTACTGGACTATCGCTACAGTTATCTTCCTCATCATGGGCCTCGCACTTAATTTGTGGAAGTTCGCAGGCATTTACTGGATTGTAGCTGGCCTTCTTTTCTGGGCAGTAAAGACTATTGCTGACGCAATTATTGTAAAAGATTAATCACCTAGTATTAAGGACGCCCCAAATATTTAACCGTATCGTAACTATAAATAGGGTAAAATGCCTATTAGAAGTATAGGAGCGAACTATGTCAGAAAATAAGGAAGCGGCGTCCAGCAAACAACATAAATTCTCCACTAAGCGCATCGTGATAATCGTTGCGCTTTCTGTAGTTCTTATAACTTTAGTTATTGTGGGGCTATATTTTCGCTATCTTAATTTTCTTAGGGCACAGGTAATACGCGAAGTTACTATCGAATCTGGTACCCCTATCGCCCTCACTGACTTTTTTACTGCGGATGCGCCTAACATTAGTTTTGTGACAGACATTTCCAGTATCGACACCACTATTCCTTCTTCCTATAGACTTAAGGTGAAGACGGAAAGATATCACGTATCTACTGTCGAAGAGGTAATACTTAATATCGTAGACACCACTCCTCCGACAGGCGTAGCTATCCCTCAGCATATTTACTGGGATGAGATTCCGGCCGCCACTGATATCGTTACTGACATTTACGATCTTTCAAATGTGTCTGTGGAGTACGCTAACCATATGGGTAACACCACTCCTAGAGGCGAGCACGACATACCAGTAAAACTTACAGATGCCTATGGTAACGAGACTATTATCGACGTGCCTTTTACCGTAATTTACGACACCATCCCACCTACTATTAACGGCGCCCAAAATAAAGAGGCCTTTATCGGGGGCACTATCATCTTTAGAGAAGGCATCTCCGTAACTGATAATTACGACGAGGCCCCTACACTTTCCGTGGACACATCCGGGGTAAACAGCACTGAAGAGGGCGTGTATCCTGTAACTTATACAGCTACTGACGAGCACGGTAACACCACATCTGTTACGGTAAAACTTACCATGCGAGTTATGCCCGAAAGGTACTACGACCCTGAGGAGCTTTATGTGCTTGCCCGCGAAATTATCGATGAAAATAACATCTGCGACGACAGCATGTCAGACATAGAAATTACACTTAGAATTTTTGACTGGGTTAGCCGCAACATGTGGTACATTAGCCGTTCTGACCGTGTGGACTGGACTGCTGGCGCCTACGACGGACTTACCACCCTTAGAGGCGACTGCTATAACTTCATGGCGGTAGCACGCGCAATGCTTGGTGCCATGGGCATAGAATCTATTACCATCGACCGTTACCCAGAAATTCCTTCACCTCATTTCTGGAATCTCGTTAAAATTGATGGTAAATGGTATCACTGTGACTCGTGTGTTTTCCTTAACATGACTGACATTACTTTCTATGCGTTATATACCGACGCGGAACTTAAGCCAGGTCACAGTAGCTACGACCCAGCCACCTTGCCAGAAGGTGTTGTCGTAGCAACCGAATCTATTCAAGATCAAATTGACTATGCAAATCTGACTTTAAAAGAAGAAGTTGTGGAATAAAACCTTATGACAAAAAACGCACCACAAAAAAGGAAGGGCACGCTACCAACAAAAAGAGTTGTATTAATTGCAGCTCTGTCGCTAGTTGCTGTCGCTATTATTATCGGTGCGTCCTTCTACTTCTACGCGAATAGTTTAAGAAAGCAAGTAAATAAGGAAGTCACTATAGAAGCTGGAACCCCAATTGTGCTTGAGAGCTTTTTTACAAGTGATGCCACCAACACTAAGTTCGTGACAGATATTTCGTCTATAGACACTAATATTCCTCAAACATATAAACTCAAGGTTCAAACTGGAAAATCCTTTATTAATGTAACTGAAGAAGTAATACTTAATATCGTAGATACCACACCTCCGACAGGAGAAGCTATCCCTCAGGAAATTTACTGGGACAAAATCCCTACCGCAATAGATGTAGTAGGTAATATTCACGACTTGTCTTCTGTGTCTGCAGAATACCTTAACCCTATGGGGCAGGAGCTAGAACCAGGCACGCGCGACATCCCCGTTAAACTTATTGATGCCTACGGTAATGAGACAATTATCGACGTGCCTTTCACCATTATTTATGACCCAGAGGCACCTGTAATATCTGGCACCAAAGATATTGAGGCATTTATAGGAGACACTATACTTTATAGAGATGGTGTTACTGTTAAGGACAATCTAGATTCTAATCCAGTCCTCGACATTGATACTTCTGAAGTTAAGGCAAAGGTTGAAGGCGTATATCCTGTAACCTACATAGCAACAGATGGTCACGGCAACTCCTCTTCTGTCACAATAATGCTTTCCCTACGAGTAAAACCTGATAGATACTACGATCCTGAAGAAATCTATGCTCTTGCTCGCGAAGTAATCGAGAGAAATAACATATGCAATGAAAACATGTCCGACGCGCAAATCACCCTAAGAATCTTCGACTGGGTTAGTAGTCACATGTGGTATATCAGAGACACGGAGCGTTGTGACTGGACAGCAGGCGCCTACGATGGACTTACTACATATAGTGGCGACTGCTACACATATATGGCAGTAGCTCATGCTATGTTAGGCTCCATGGGAATTGAGTCCATCTGCCTAGAGCGCTACCCTGCTGAGCCAACACCTCACTTCTGGAATCTAGTTAAGATTGATGGCAAATGGTATCACTGTGATGCCTGCCTCGCACCAGATATGAATACTAAATATAATTTCATATGCCTCTTTAGTGCCAACGAAATAAAGTGGTGGAATTATAACTTTGACGAGAGTGCTCTTCCTGACGAGGTGGTTATAGGGACAGAGTCTATTCAGTATCAGCTCGATTACACTGGTGTCGAACTTAAAGATCCGCCAGAAGAAGAGGCCGAAGAGGAGGAACTTCTCGAAGAAACACCTGATATAGAGAACCCTATCGAGACCGAAGAAGACATTACAGAAGAAACTGAAGAAACAGAAGAAGAGGTTAATTAATGAGGCGATATAAAAGTCTCTTATTGCGGTTTATTTATATCTATCTTCTTCGCCTTTTCCCATGTTATATACCGTTTGTGATACGCGCTCGTCGTACTGCTGAACTAACTCCAAAATCTCCTCGTTATCAGTTGTATAAATACGATTTCCAATAACAATTACAAAAGGTGCACTGTATTCAGCTGTTGGGAAATCAAATGTTCCCATTTCCCATGAAGCACCATCTATTTCCTCCAGCGAACTGCTATTAATGAGAGCGCGTAAATCTTCATAGTAGGAAACATCCAAGTTAGAATGGACGTGATAACCTTCCTGATATTCCTTATCACCACGCTGGATAGACCAGATATCGTTATTACTTAAATATGAACATTGCTTATTCCCATCAGCATAATCTAGAGAGTACATTTGCCCATAAACCATGTGACGTCCATGCGCATAATCCACATCCGTATAAATTCGCACCATATCGCCTCTATGCATCTTTCCGAAAGTATAAGGTGCATAGATATAAATATTAAAAGCAACGCTAGCTACAAGAAGAAGTGAAAAAATAGATATTAATACTTTACTTTTCATATCCTGCCTCCTTACTAATCAAAATCAACGAACTGCTCTAATTCTTCACATCTGTCAGCGATAGCTGAAGAATCAGCATAATAAAAGCTATATCCGGCATCTGAACTCACAACAATCAGCACAGGATAGTTCAAACCGTCAGGATCAAGAGGATATCCCATATCAATGTTTGATGTTCTATCTTGAGCAAGATTCTCTTCATTAACCATCTGAAGTATTTCATAGTAAATATCTGAAGATAACAAACATTCACCACGGCGTCTGTTATCCGAATGCAGGTAATCTGTTTCACAGAATAAATAGGTTTGCTCACCACTATCATCGAGACCTACCCAGTAACAGAAATCATAAGTATAATCCCAGTCTGAATGTGCACTATAATTTATATACACTTCAATGTTATCACCATCATTGGCTCTTGCCTCATTTAGGTGAATTGGATTACCGTGTTTGTAAATAAATTTTCCTGTAAAAATAAGACTTATGATAAGTCCCATTACTAAGAAGAAAAGAATATTCTTTGCTGCCTCAGACATTTTCTCTTTCTTAGGCTTAGTAGTTTTAATTTCTTCGCTCATAAAACTATACCCTCATTCCAATCTATGAATAGCTAATGCAAACAACATTATACAATATTCTAACGGATATAAAGAAAGCCCTTGAAAATCAAGGGCTTTCCGACTGCTTATAATACTAATACTATTTTAGTTACTAAATGGTGTTCCTGGTGCTGCTGTAGAATCATAAATATATCCACTACTTGGAACAACGTTGTAATTATAATCGAGATTCATCGCGAGAACCTGATTTCTTGTAAGAATCAAAGATGGATTAAATTTCAATGCCTGATCATAACTATAACAACCAACCCAACAATCGTGAGCAGAATCATATCTATATAGAACGCTTCCTGTATGTGTAGTTGTTGAACCATTATATTGATGAACCTCAAAAGTAGTATCCTTTACTAAGAAAGATGGATTATTCTTTAGAGATTCTGCAAATGTCATTGGTTCATAAACATTATTCCTATTTACGTAACGACCATCTATCCAACAGTTCTCTAAACTATTGCCAGGACCTGACATACTAGGTGTGTAATAATTTCCACAAACGTATGCGTAGCTATAATCTCCTAGTCTTCTACCTTCGTACGCAACTCTGATCCATGCACCAGAATTACCTCTGAACTCCTCCAACGACAAAGATTCTGCTAATGCTGTACTTCGCGCATTACCTTGGCTACAAAGATCAAGATAATGTGTGCTCCATACTGACAGTGGCTGAGTAAAGTAGTCATCTGCTCCACCACTAAAAGTAAATATCTTCGTAACATCAGCAGCAAAAATCTCTCCTGGACCACCTGAGCCTGCTCCACCATAACTCCTAGTTACACCGTTATATGAGACATTAACATATGCGTGATTTCCAGCACTTGCAACTGTAGCATTAGGATTCAACCTCAAAGCTAAATTAGCCATAAGGCCTGGGTATGACTGAGAATGCAATGCGAATGGGTTAGCATAAAGAATCAACTGATTCTGCTTTACAGATGTATAAGTCGATTCATAATGTCTATTCAATGAAAGCTCAGGATATGGTGAAGCTGCTAAACAAGCATAATAACCAGTTGAAACACTATCATCATAGAGACTACGTGGATAAATAGAGAGCGTTCTAACATAACTCTGTACTGCATCCATATTAGTGAAAAAGTCATTATTAGGTGATGTATAATTCTGAATCAAATAATCGTAGATATCCACTAATGGCTGACAATAAACAGTCACATTTGTATCCTGCCAGCTACGATAGTTATTTTGATAATTTGTAACATTATAGGAGTAAGGTAAGTCATACTTAGTTCTAACCTGGAGTTTAAGGTTACCACCATCAATTCCGTCAGATACGTCAAAGAACTCCCAGTCTTCCATATAGTTAGTACAAATATATCCACCATTTACACGATATGTATTTGTATTCTCATACAAAACATCCGCAAATCCTTCCCTCACTGGCTGAACAACTCTAACCTCATCAGAATAGACAGTATTCTCATCAACAAGTCTGAATGAGTAAGGATCTGGATTATCAGTCTTAACATAGAACATGTAATTAAGATTAAATACAAGTGGATAAATCTCATATGTATAATTCAATGGATTTACTGAAGGAATACTGAGTGGATCTTCAGCTACACAGCCCAATGGTAGCTCAGTTGGTTCTGAACTAGTTGATCCTGTTCCAGATCCGCTAGACGAACCGCCAATAGATCCATTATATGTTGTATTACCTGTGAAGTTTGCTGTACCTTGATTAATTCCATATATGGCACATAGATTTGCCCATTCAGCAGATCCTGCAAATCCATTAAAAACATATTCACGCGATGCACCATCATTCAACAGACCAACCCATAAATCAAAGCCAGCCTGATCGTATTCACGATTAAAGAATACTCTATAAAGTCTCTTTACATACTCTTCATTAGTGTAGTTGGAGTTCATGAACTCACTACTAAAGAAAAATCCATAAGCAACTTCCGAACCAGTATTAGCACCAGAAATAATCTGATTTGTCCAGAAATTACGACCATAATCCTCAGAAGCTCTTCCCAAGGCCTTGGTGTACATTCTCTCAACGAAATCCCCTACATACTGATCAGCAACAGCGCATCCACCTGAAATAATTCCATAAGAAGCACATATATTTGCCCACTCTGTAGAATTTACGAATCCACTGAAAACATATTCTCTACTCATGCCTTCAGCAAGAAGTCCAGTCCACATATCAAATCCAGCCGAATCTGGATTACGATTCATAAAAGTTTTGTAGAGTCTTGTAACATACTCCTCATTACTTACTCCACTATTCTGAAACTCAGCTGAAAAAAAGAATCCTGCGGCAACTTCTCCACCATTGCGACGATGACTCTCAAGTTCATCAATCCATAAAGCCTTTCCACTTGGATCAGAAGATCTCTCCAGTGCGATAGTATAAAGACGCTCTACAAAGTCCGCTACTCCAGTATTGTCGGCCATAACGTTAGTAAACATAAAGCCAACAAGCATTACAACTGTTAGCAAAAATGCAATTGAACGTTTAAATTTTACATTCATAACCTAGTGCCTCCTTTATCGTCACAACATTATCGTGACTACTCTCCCTTATTTATTATAATACGTTCTCATATTTAATTTCAGACAAAAAATGCACCCCTTCCTATTGGAAGGAGTGCATTGCATTTTAATTTGCAAGCCACTTGGAATTATTCAAGCTCGGTATAGCAAAACATATACTGTGGTTTACGCTTAATCCACCTACTATATGTAGTTGCGATTCTATCAAAATCGATATCTTTATTCAATGTTATTCGTGGTTCTTTATCAAATCTTTATCACGATGATAAATAAACTCTGTTTCCTTTCCAAACGCAAAATATATAACAATCTCAGTTATAAAGCAAATTACAGATATAATTATATCTGTCAAGAATGTATGTCTTTATTAATTCCTCATCGCGTTTAATTACTATTGAATCAAATACTTTTTGTATATCTTCAGCTCTCAACTCGTTAAATTTTACTTCCTTCAAAAGTACTGCTGCCTCTGGACAATCGTGCAAAAACTTCTTGAGATATGAAGCAAGTCCATCATGCTTTGCATTGAACTTCAGATTAGATGTTCCACTAAGCAGAGCAATATTATTATCGTAGTTTGGAGCAAGACCTATAATTTTTCCACTTTGCTTATCTCTAAAAAGCCCACAATTCTCATTATGACGATCAACATTATACACAATAAAATCAAAAAGAATGAGGCGAAGATATTCAACGGCAATCTTATCAGAAATTTCATGGATTGCATTAAACACATTCCCAAAGGAATCATCTTCTCCAGCAATGGAAGAAACAGGCTCCAAATTATATTCTTCAGCAATGTTTCTTGTTCGAATAAATCCATCATCATATTCATATTCTGCTGTTGGAATTCCTAATAAATCAGCTATCTTCGAACAAACAAGTTCGGAAAATATCTCGTTATCATTTCCTTGTTTGTACAAATACCAGCTTCCATCAATTAATTTCCAACACTTCTCATAACTTCCAGTCAAAGTTAGCTGCGGAGAATACTTAGGATACTTAGGTATATATGCTACATCCCCTTTTAACACCAAGTCACTATAATAATCAAATTCAAAGGCAATATCTTTGTATTTCAGTTTTGATCCTTTGGCTTTAAACCAATAATTATCCGTTATGGTTGCACCATAAGAATAAATTGAAACCATGGCATCATCTTCTTCAATTACATTCAAATATTTCTTTAAAAGTCTGGAGTGAGTTCTATCTCGATCTATTGCCCGTGTAGCTAGAAATGAGTATATATTTCCAGTTCGATTAATTAGCAGAGGACATTTTTGCTCATCAATGTAGTTCAATACTCCATTTTCAAAACTAGCTACAACTTCATCTTCCATCATTAAATCACCGGTTAACTCTCGACTGCGCTTTGTTGGCTTTTTCAAATTACGTCCAGAAAATTTAATCTTCTTGATTTCCTCTTCTATCTCTTTACGACGTGCAATCAATCGTCTTAACTCTTCAACTTCTGGCTGCTTAAGATATTTACTTACTAGTTTTCCATTCTGCTTAAATTGATGATAAAAGTAGGTCTTTCCCTTAATCTTTTTCTCAGAAATACTTCCTTGTGGAAGTGTATTTAATTCTTCAATTAGTATTTTGATTTGATTCATATTAGTTAACCTATTTTTGCTTTGATGTTATAGTTAACATTATACAAAAGTTAACCTTTTTTCGCAATCATGTTGTAGTTAACAGTTATTTTCTTTCGTAGCGGCATTAGGTAAATCTATTAAAAAGGATGTTGACCACGGGGACTTGGCTCCTGGCAGGGTTAATGCAATTG
>JAKSRH010000052.1 GCA_024403675.1 Saccharofermentans sp.
TTTGATTTGCTCTTCTTCTGGTTGTTTATCGTTATATGATTTTTTAATTGATATGACTGGTTGTGTTTTTGTATTAATTATCTTCAGATTAGTTTTTACATTTAATCTCAGAAGACATGGTCTTGATGAACCTCGCTACGATTAATTTATAATTCCTTATAAAATGCAGAAGGGCTTTTCATAATAATATTTCTTTATATCTAATTCGGTATAATTATAGTTTTGGTGAATCAGGAAGAGGTTTAAAAGGCTTTAATGATTAGTTATAGCAATATTAATAAATGATTTAACGCATTATATTGTGTTGTTATCCAAAGTTTCATCAAATTTCTATTATCATGACGATTTTGATGACAAATCGGCTTTTATTAGTATTTGTCATAAAAACTGTCATCGATTTTTTTAATGATGACAATTCTGATGACACTTGATTCAAAATTTATTGAATTTGTATCTATTATAGATATACATACGGTACTCTGAAACTTACTCACGGAATACGTACAGTTATAGCTTTACTTGCAGATACTATTAAACTAATGAGCTAATAAAAACAGGTAATACTTTGACAATCAAAGTATTACCTGTACTCTCTTTACTAATTAAAAATAATTAAATCTGATCCAAAGCCTGCTTAATATCATTAATAAGATCATCAGCGTCCTCGAGACCAATTGAAAGTCTCATAAGATCAGGAGCTACACCAGCTTCACGAAGCTGCTCATCAGAAAGCTGACGGTGTGTATGAGATGCTGGGTGCAAGATACAAGACTTTGCATCAGCAACGTGTGTAGCGATACTAACGAGCTTCAAGGAATCCATGAACTTATTAGCCTGCTCACGTGTTCCTTTGATGCCAAAGCACATTACGCCGCAAGTACCCTTAGGCATATATTTAACTGCCATTGCATGATATGGATCACTCTCAAGACCTGGATAATTAACCCATGCAACGCGCTCATCAGAAATCAAATATTCAGCTACTTTCTGAGCATTAGCACAATGTCTTTCCATACGTACATGTAATGACTCGAGACCCATCTGGAGATAGAAAGCATTCTGTGGAGACTGGATGGAGCCAAGGTCTCTCATAAGCTGAACTGTAGCTTTAGTAATAAAAGCTGCCTTGCCAAACTTCTCTGCATATGTAATACCATGATAAGACTCATCTGGTGTTGTTAAACCTGGGAACTTATCAGCAGAAGCCATCCAATCAAAGTTACCAGAATCGATAATAGCACCACCAACGTGAACACCGTGACCATCCATGTACTTAGTTGTGGAATGAGTTACGATATCAGCGCCCCACTTAATTGGCTGACAGTTAATAGGTGTAGCGAAAGTGTTATCGATAATAAGTGGAATACCATTGTCATGAGCAAGCTTAGCAAACTTTTCGATGTCGAGTACGTTTACTGTTGGGTTTGTTACAGACTCAGCAAATACACACTTTGTATTTGGCTGGATGAACTTGCAGAGCTCTTCATAAGAAAGGTTCTGATCAACAAATGTGCAATCGATACCCATCTTCTTGAGTGTTGTACCAAAGAGATTATATGTACCACCATAGATAGATGATGATGCAAGTACGTGACCGCCTGTCTCACACATATTGAATACTGCGAAGAAGTTAGCAGCCTGACCAGAAGATGTGAGCATTGCTGCGTAACCACCCTCGAGATCACAAATCT
Organism: Saccharofermentans sp.; assembly: GCA_024403675.1. Classification (GTDB taxonomy): domain Bacteria; phylum Bacillota; class Clostridia; order Saccharofermentanales; family Saccharofermentanaceae; genus Saccharofermentans. Next base: position 1,692 of record JAKSRH010000052.1, read on the forward strand.
TTGCAGCTACATTATCATTTGTTGGGTTCTGAAGACGTGTATAGAAATAACCTGTAGCCTCGAGATCAAAGAGAGCACCCATGTAGTCAGAAGAATCATACTTGAAAGTTGTACTCTGAATAATAGGAACCTGACGTGGCTCTCCGTTTGTTGGAACGTATCCTGAATGTAAGCACTTTGTGCCAACTGAATAATCGCTCATTTATATATCCTCCAAATAATTTAATATCTATTTATTCGCCATCACCGGCAACTGAAATATCTTTAATAATAACAGATGGACAGAAGAATTCACCTTCGCCATGAGGCTCTGCAATAACATCATTACCAACCTCAGAAATCTTCTTAAGAACACTATAGAAATTATCTGAGATAGTAATCTGCTCCACAGCACCATCTATTTTACCATTTTTAATCTTAAAGCCCTCACAGAAAAGTGAAAAGTCACCACTAATAGTATTAACACCTGCATGAAGACCATTAAGCTCTGTGATGTATACGCCGTTACCAACAATTTCACAAAGCTCGTCAAAAGACTTTGTGCCAGGATCAACAATAAGATTTGTAAAACTTGTAGCGACGTTAGCTTTGTAGCCATTTTTAAAACCATTACCAGTAGATTCTTTACCAGCCATGTGTGCAGATCTTAAGTTATAAAGTGCTGTGTTAAAGACACCGTGATCAATAAATGCCTTTGCTTTTGTAGGTACACCTTCGCTATCAAAAGGAAGCTTAAACAAAGCTTTATCGTAGTTAGGGTCTTCGCGCAAAGTGAAACAAGGTGAGGCAATGGTCTCCCCTTCTTTTCCTGCGAGAAGGGAAATTCCCTTCATCATGGAGTAACCTGAGAAGTTACCAAAGAAAGTGATAATGAAGCTAATAAGTGCTTCGTTACCAAGGACAATGTCATAAGTACCTGAGTTATAAGAAGTAGCACCAAGCTTGCCCATGAGACGCTTTTCGAGTTCTTTTACGAAAATATCTGGCTCAAAACTATCAATATCTTTGCCATACCAATAGTAACCACCGCTCTTCACTACACCGTCACGTTCAGCTCTAGCGCCAGCATACAAAGTAACGCAGTCATCATCCTTATACGCATAAAGGCCCTTAGAGTTAATAATAAGCTGAGGACCAGTAGAACAGCCAATACTTAAGTAATCAACACCCTTTACAGCAGGATCTATAGCTAGAATTCGCTTCTCAAGATCAAGACCAATCTCAGCAAATTTGTTATATGTATTCTTAGCGTAAGAATCACTTAAAGCCTCGTACTTTAGAATAGCGTGTTCAGGATCACAATAGATGAAGTGTTCGTCTTCATCGTTAAGTACTTCGATATTTTCGAGGGCACTTTTAAGTAAGAAGTCTACTGCATCGTCATCAAATTCTGTAGTAGAAGCAGTACCCATCTGACCATTGATTTTGCCTCTGAATGACACACCCTGGTCAGATGAACGCTCGTAAGAAGATACTTCACCGTTAAGAATATCTACACTCATGGAACTACTATTCATGAATGTAGCTTCTGCCTCTTCGAAACCATATGAAGAGGACTTCTCGATTAATTTCTTCATAAACTGCTCAGCAATTTTGATATCCATAATTAAGCCTCCTCTCCACTATCTCTTCCGCCTACAAGCATGGAAGATACTCTAATTGTTGGCTGACCAACAGTAACTGGTACAGAACCTGAAATAGAGCCACAAGCACCAGCAGAGAGCTCCAAGTCGTCTGCTACACGGTCAATATCCATAAGAACTTCCTGGCCCTTACCGATAAGTGTAGCACCACGAACTGGTTCACATACCTTACCATTACGTACGATAAATGCTTCATTAGCAGCAAAGTTAAATTCACCTGTGGCAGTGTCTACAGATCCACCACCGAGCTTTGTACAATACAAACCGTATTCTGTATCTGCGATGATGTCATCTACCTTATCTGTACCCTTATCGATAAATGTATTACTCATACGTGATGTAGGTGCGTAAGAGTAATTACTACGTCTAGCACAACCAGTAGCAGGCATATTCATACGACGTGAACCTAGTTCATCTACAAGGTAATTAACACAGATACCATCTTTGATAAGCTGGAGATTAGATGAATCATTACCTTCGTCATCTACCATGTATGATCCCCACTCACCTTCAATACGTGCATTATCAAAAGCATTTACGATAGGAGAAGCGATTCTTTCGCCAATCTTATCAGTAAAGCAAGAGCTCTTAATACCAACGGAAGTTGCCTCCAAAGCGTGACCACACGCCTCGTGGAATATTACTCCGCCAAAACCGTTACCAAGGATAACAGGCATCTTGCCGGAAGGTGCATAACCAGCACCAGCCATACGAATAGCACTATCACAACATTCAGCTACTTTATCAAGAATAGGATATTCATTAATAAACTCATATCCACGCATAGTACCTGGTGCAATACGACCAGTCTGCTTCTCACCATCTTTGGTAGCGATAACTTCCATGGAAAGTCTAATACGAGACTGGGATTCTTCCTTATTAAGTCCACGTGTGTTGTATACGCGAATGATTCTATTACTTGTAGCGATAGAGCCTGTTGTCTGAGTAATCATCTCATTATATGAAGATGCATAATCAGACGCCTTCTTAATAAAATCAACCATATCAGATTTGGGTACTTTCATAGGGTCGATATTAATAAGATTAGGCGTAGAGAAGCACTTAGCCTGAAGTTCCATAATATCAGCTTTTGAGCCACCTTTAAGTGCATCTGCGGCTTCTTTAGCAAGATTAATTAAGACCTCAGGATCCTTATCACTAGAATATACATAAACTACATTGGTTCCAGCCATGAGTCTGATACCTACACCGGCATCATAATTAGTACCTGCAGATGTTACTTTACCATTAAGAAGAGCAACACCTCTAGAAGTAGATTCTTCATAGAATACTTCTGCGAAGTCGCAGGACTTACTCATAGCAGCTTCCAATATTCTGGAAATATTGCTGTCTGTAAGCATGAAATTACCTCGTAAAATAATTAATTAAGCTGCAGATTCAAGAACTGTAGACTTGCTAATCTGATCAGCAGTAAGAGTATCTTTATTAACAAACTCGATCTGTACATAGCTAAAAGAATCATTTAATTTCTTAAGCTGTACACGATAAGCTACATCACCAAGCTCATAATACTTGCCATCGCTAATATTATTCATAGCTTCACTAGCAAGTAAGAAAGCTGTATCATCAGCCAATTCTTCATCAAAAACCTGTAGATAACTTGCAAACAAAATCCAATAGAAATTATAAGAGTTTGCATCTGTCTTCAGCTGAGCCATAATGTGAAACTCAGTAACCATTCCATTATTAAGCTCATTACCTTCGATAGCTACAGAAAGATTAACTTCTGGAACTTGTGGGTTAATGATTGCATTAAAATGCTTAACATTAGATGCACCGTTTTGAGCTTCTGTGTCATATTCTACAGCTGGGATACTAAGTCCATACTCAGCTAAAGTATTAGAATAAACACTAGATGCCTCGTACTTTGCACGAATGTCATTAACAGACATACCAATGTTCTTTACCATAAGTTTTGGAATAGTAAAATACAAAACAGCACCTATAACAACAAGGCAAATACCAATAATACAACCTATAATTACAGGATCCATTTTTGCTTCTTTACCATTAGGATTAGAAGGCTTTTTATTCTCTTCTTTCTTCTTCTTAGTCTCTTTTAATCTTACTGATTTTGAAGAATTAAGAGCTTCTAATGCCTTTTTATATTCGTCATCAGAAAATATTTCTTCATTCTCGATTTCTTTATTTTCATTATCCATAAATTGATACCTTTTTCCCTTTTAAAATAACTTAATTATTTTAATATTATTGATTAATCACATCAACTATTTTATTCTGTTCCTAGAAACTTAAGGAAGGTGTAGTATGTCTCATATTTTAGTTTGTGGTGGCTCCCGTGGAATTGGTGCTGGTATCGTTAATAAGTTTGCCAATAATGGTGACAATGTATCTTATTTTTACAAAAATGCGCCTGGTCACGAAAGTGATAACGTCTTTCCTATTAAGTGTGATGTTACATCAGAAGATGACATAAATAACGGCTATAATGAGGCAGTTACAAAGTTTGGTGACGTAGACGTTTTGGTTTATTGTAGTGGCATTTCCCTTACAGGTCTTGCAAACGACTTTTCTTATGAAGACTACCACCACATTATGGATACAAATTTTGGTGGTTTTTTCCTTATGATAAATAAAGTGTTGCCTTCTATGGTTAACAAAAAAAGTGGTAATATCATTGCCATTTCGTCCATGTGGGGACAAACTGGTGCGTCTTGTGAAGCACTTTACTCTGCTACCAAAGGTGCCATGGATGCTTATGTTAAATCCCTTGCAAAAGAAGTAGGTCCTTCTGGAATTCGCGTAAATGCAGTGTCTCCAGGAGTAATTGATACTGACATGATGAGCCATTACTCCCCTATAGAGAAAGATAACCTCGCAGAAGAGACTCCACTTCAGCGTATTGGTACCCCTGAAGATGTAGCAAATGCAGTGTTTTATTTGTCATCTAATGAAGGCAGTTTTATTACTGGTCAGATTCTTGGTGTTAATGGTGGTTTTTTGATCTAAAAATTTTTTCATAATTTTTGCAACCAAGTAGTTTTCTATCCGTGTATATGTATGAAAGCGAGGTATACACAAATGAAAACTACTTTTAAAAAGCCATTAATTATTGCTTTAGCACTTGTTCTTTTACTTACAGGTTGTAGTAAGGCAACAACATCATCTAAGAAGAATTCTTCCAGAGATAGCAGTACAAAGAGCGAAGAATATACTACTGAATATAGAGAGACAGCAGCCGCAGCTCCAGAGAACGGATATAGCTATGGTATCGTAGCTGAGGATGCCTACGAATATGAGTATAACTACGATTACGAATATCAGGAGTTAAGTAACGATATTACAAATAATAATAGTCTCCCTTCTGGAGCTATGCTTATCCGCACAATGACAATTACTGCAGATACAGCTGATTTCCCTACACTTGAGTCTATCGTCGATAATGCTGTTAAGACTAATGGTGGTTACTATGAGTCAATGAACATCACTGGTACTGGTAATGAGAGAGACTATAGATCAGCTCGTTATGTAATTCGTGTTCCTTCAGATAAGCTTGATAGCCTTGTGTCTTCCCTTGAGGGGCATGTAACAGTAACTAATAGAAGTGAATCTACAGAGGATGTAACACTTGATTATGTTGATATGGAGTCACGACTAGAGTCACTTCGTATCGAGCTTGATGACCTCATGGGCATGCTCGAGGAAGCTAAAGATAAGGAAACTATCGTTTATCTTCAGGGTGAGATTAGCTCTGTTCGTTATCAGATAGAGAGTTATGAGTCACAGGCACGTTATCTTGAGAACCAGGTAACATACTCTACTTTGTACCTTAACCTCAATGAAGTTATTGAAGAAAAGGAAAAAGAAACTATTGAAGAAAAGCGTCAGAATCCTAAGCAGGAAAAGACACTTAAGGATGAAATGAGTGAAACATGGAGTGAAACTGTGGCAAATGTGAAGGAAAACGCTAAAGAGTTCCTTCTTTGGACAATCTCAGCTTTACCTGGTATTATTTTATTCTGTATAATTATTTTGACAATTATAATCATTCTTGTTGTACGTAAGCACAAGAAGAATTCCAAGAAGGCTGCTAAGCAGACTACCCCAGAATCAAAAAAGGAGTAATTAATAATGCCTAACACCAACAAATTCTCGAAAGTCACAGATGAAATCAATGAGCTCGCTTCCTATTGCGTAGAAAACAAAGTAGATCCCGAACTTTATAAGAAATATGATGTCAAACGTGGTCTTCGAGATTTGAATGGTAAAGGCGTATTAACAGGTCTTACACAGATTTCTGAAATTATTTCTTCTAAGAATATTGACGGTGAAGTCGTACAGTGCGATGGTGAACTTTATTATCGTGGTATTGATGTACATGACTTAGTTAATGGATTTTCAACTGATAATAGATTTGACGGATTCGAGGAAGCATCTTACCTTTTGCTTTTTGGTAAACTTCCTTCAGAATCTGATCTTAAATCCTTTAAGAAAATTCTTAGTGATTATCGTCTTACAATGCCTAAGAATTTTGTAAGAGATATCATTATGAAGAAGCCTTCAGATGACATCATGAATAATCTTACTCGTGCGATTCTTAATCTCTATGCATATGATAACAACGCTACAGACCTTTCTATTCCTAATGTATTAAGACAGTCATTGGAATTGATATCTCTCTTCCCTGTTCTAGCCGTATATAGCTATAACGCGAAGAAGTACTATAACGATAATGGTTCTCTTGTTATCCATAGACCACAGCCAAATTATTCTACTGCACAGAATATTCTTCATATGCTTCGTGCTGATAGTAAGTTTACAGAGCTTGAAGCTCGTATTCTTGATGTAGCTCTTGTCCTTCACGCAGAGCATGGTGGTGGTAATAACTCTACTTTTACTACACATGTAGTTACATCATCTGGTACTGATACTTATGCTGCTATGGCTGCTGCTCTTTCCTCCCTCAAGGGACCAAAGCATGGTGGTGCCAATATCAAGGTTGTAGAAATGTTTGCTGATATTAAGAAGCACGTTAAGAATTGGGATGATGAAGATGCTTTGACAGAATATATTGATAAGATTCTTAACAAGAAGGCATTTGATGGTGCTGGTGTAGTATATGGAATGGGTCATGCCGTTTATTCCATCTCTGATCCTAGAGCACAAATCTTTAAGGAATATGTTAAGCAGTTATCTGTAGAAAAGCATAAGGAAAAAGAATTCAAGTTATACTCTGATGTCGAGCGTATTGCTGCTCGTCTCATTAGTGAACAGCGACATATTTATAAAGGTGTATCAGCTAATATCGACTTTTACAGTGGATTTGTGTATACCATGTTGAACCTCCCTACTGAGCTTTATACACCACTTTTTGCTATAGCTAGAATCTCAGGTTGGTCCGCTCACCGAATCGAGGAATTAACTAATGCTAGCAAGATTATAAGACCTGCATATAGATGCGTTCAGGAACGTAAGGAATATCGTTCAATGGATGAGCGCTGATTTAAGGAATAGATATAGAACATGAAATGGGCTGTGAATATTTTTCTCAGCCCGTTTTATATAGTAAATCTTTCAAGATTTTCTACGTTTAAGGGATTGCTTTTCGGGTTGATTTATATATAAATGAGTATTCACCCGAAATTATGCTTCAACATTTTTTCACAGAAGCGATTATTTCGGGCGGATTTATAGGAAATACCATTTTCACCCGAAACTTTTACGTATTAATCATGTATTTCCAAGCATTCCCCACTGAAAATTAATATATATGTGCTTCTAACACGAAAGTTTTTCGGGCAGATTTGCACTTGCATACGATTTCACCCGAAAAGTTACTTTAATCAGTTAATAATAAGAGTAAAAATTTCGGGTTGATTTAAAGGAAATCAGCTTTCCGCCCGAAATCACATCATCCTTCACTCTAGTAAAAAAATTATTTCAGGAGACCAGCAACACCGCAAATAAGGACAACCACGCCAAGTACGATTCTATACCAGCCAAATACCTTAAAGTCATGTTTACGAATGTATTTCATGAGACCCTTAATACAAATTAGGGATACCACGAAAGCAACCACCATACCGACAACAAGAAGCATTATTTCTGAGCCAGAAACATCACCGTCAAATTTTAAAATCTTAAGAAGTGATGCGCCAAACATTACAGGAATTGCTAAGTAGAAAGTAAACTTTGCTGCAGTTTCACGGTTAATGCCAATTCCGATAGAACCAACAATAGTAGCACCAGAACGAGATGTACCTGGGAAAATTGCAGCTATGAGCTGAAATGCACCAATTAGAAAAGACTGCTTATAACTAAGCTCATCTACAGAAGTAGTCTTTGGCTTCATGTTCTTGATGTAGTTTTCTACCACGATAAAAGCTATACCAAATACGATAAGTGCTATAGCAACGCAAATGTAGTTATAAAACAATGCGTCAAAAACATCATCGAAAAGTACACCAACAATAGCAGCTGGAATACAAGCTACAAGAATCTTGAACCACATAATGAACTTGTCCTTCATAATCCAACGACCTATACCAGTAGTCTTAAGAGGACTCTTGTTATTCTTGATGCCAAATGGCCATATATCTTTCCAGAAAATTAGAACTACGGCAAGAATCGCACCAAGCTGAATAACAACAAGATACAAATCAAGGAATTCTTCAGATACATCAAGCTTAAAAAACGGAATAGAATTAAGAAGAATCATGTGTCCTGTGGAGCTAATAGGAAGCCACTCAGTTATTCCCTCCACTATTCCAAAAAATACTGCTCTAATAAAATCAAGAAAAGACATAGTTAACTCCAAAAATATAATGGTTTACATAAATATATCACAAAGCTGTTTTGCCAAATCTAACGATTTTGTCACATTGGTACCTGAAAGTAAGCGTGATACTTCTTTAATCTTTGCTTCACCATCAAGACAACTAATTGATGTGGATGTTACACCATCTGAAACTGCTTTAGCTATGAGATAGTTACTGTTAGCTGCCGCAGCAAGCTGAGCTGTATGAGTAACGCACAATACCTGATGCTTGGATGAAATAGATTTAAGTTTATTTGCAATAGCTATAGATGACTTACCAGAAACACCTGTATCAATCTCATCAAATACCAAAGTAGGAACAGTATCACACTCTGACAAAATGTTCTTTATAGCAAGCATAATACGAGATGCTTCACCACCAGAAGCTGTATGAGCAAGATTACGTGGAGGTTCTCCAGGGTTAGCTGAGAACATAAAAGTCACATTATCTATACCGTCATTACTAAAAAATCTGTCCTTACTACGACGAGTAAATTCAACATGAAAACTACTATTAGGAATCTCTAGATCTCTAAGTTCATTCGTAATTGCTGAAGATAGCATTTCACCCTTAATACGACGAATATTTGTAAGTGATTCACCTGCTTCTATGAGTTTCTTTTCGCACTCTACACGCTGCTTTTTAAGTTCACTAAGTCTTACCTTAGAATCTGACAAATTCTTCAGTTCATCCTCAGCCTTAAAAGCATAATTGTTAATATCAACAATTGTTGATCCATACTTGGACTTAAGATCCATAAGTTTACCTAGACGTTCATCAACCATATTCGCGTCTATAGGGTCATATTCAGATGATGAAGCAATATCACTTATTTCATTAGCAACAGCTTCAAATGAGGCTAGAACACCGTCTAGGCGCTCGTACAAGTCAGAATAAGATTCGTCTGCATCCTTGAGCTTGGACGCAGTTTTAAGGCATGTAGCGACGCGGTCAGCGATATTCATACCGTTGGAATCGTCGTTATTAAGTAAATTATCCATCTCGGAAAGATATTCAGACTGTTTCTTAATTAAACGATACTTATTACGTTTAGTAATCAAATCGTCCTCTTCACCGTCGTAGAAGTTACAATCACGAATTTCTTTGATAGCTGATTCAAGAAACTCCTTTTGTTTATCCATAGATTCAGGCATGGAATTAATTCGACGAATCTCAAGAACAATGGACTTATATTCATTAAGTAAAGCTCGGTAATTATCCTTGCAAGATATAACTTCAGCTCCGCCATAGTTATCAAGCATATTTACATGAGTAGAATCATCAAAAATCTTCTGTGTATCATGTTGACCATGAATATCTACAAGATAAGAGCTAATATTACGAAGTAACGCGAGAACTACAGTGCGTCCATTAATACGGGCAATACTTTTTCCATCTTTACTTACCTTACGGGAAATAATAATAATGTCGTCCTCATAAGTGATGCCACTTTCGTCAAGGATATCAAGAAAAGCTTTGTCCTTATGGTTAGAAATATCAAATACAGCTTCCACAAAAGCTTCGTCAGCATCATTACGAATTAAATTCTTAGAAGCTTTAGATCCAAGGATTAAATCAACAGCGTCGATAAGCAAAGATTTACCAGCACCAGTTTCACCAGAAATTACATTAAATCCAGTGGTTGGTTCAAGTATTGCGTGTGATATTACGGCGAAATTGTTTATTTCTAGGCGCTTAAGCATCTTCTGACTTTGTTTCTCCAGAAATCATGTCATTAATAGTAGT
>JAKSRH010000053.1 GCA_024403675.1 Saccharofermentans sp.
TTAATAGGCTCATCAAGAAGAAGGAAATCTGGCGCACCAACAAGTGCGAGTGCGATACCAAGTCTCTGCTTCATACCAAGGGAGAACTTTCCAGCCTTCTTTTTTCCAACTTTGCCAAGACCAACTAATGCGAGCTTTTCATTGATGTATTCCGCATCTCCAATACCGTAGGCCAAGCACTTCATCTTCATATTGTCATAAGCTGTGAAATTAGGCTGAATAGCAGGAGCTTCAATAAGAGTACCGATACGAGAAAAAGCCTCATCAGTACCGCCATTAAAACCTACATAGGAAAAAGAACCAGAAGATGGTGATGCCATACCGGAAATCATCTTCATAATAGTAGTCTTACCTGCACCATTTTTTCCAATAAGGCCATAAATACAACCCTTACGAATGTGAAGGTTAACCTTATCAACTGCAGTAGAACTTTTATAAATCTTAGTTAAGTTGTCAGTTACAAGCAAATAGTCTTCCATAAACCTATCTTCCTTAAACTTTTTATATGGTGCTATTATTACGCCGAAAAATTCAAGTAAAGATAATAATTGTTAAAGAAAAAATTAAGCCTTACCCTTAGCTAAACGGAAGCCAATACCCCATACTGTATCAATATATTCTTCATCAGTAATTTTCTTGATCTTAGATCTAATGTTACTGATATGAACATTAATTGTCTTATCTTCGCCAATATAGCATTCATTCCATGCATACTCAAAGATCTCCTGCTTAGAGAAAACCTTATTTGGATAGCGCATAAAAAGCTCAAGAATCTTGTATTCCTGGCGTGTGAGTGTCAACTCTTGACCACAAACAAATGCTTCAAATGTATCTTGATTAAGCTCCAAATCACGAGATACCAACAAATTATCTCCTGTACTCTCTTCAGAAACAAAGCCGTCACCAACATGTCTTAACTGAACGTCAACTCTAGCAATAAGTTCCTTTATATCAAAAGGCTTGCCAAGGAAGTCGTCTGCACCCATAGCGAGAAGGTCAATCTTAGAATCCACAGAAGACTTTGCGGATACAACGATAATAGGCACCTTGGATGTCTCTCTAATAGCATGAGTAAGATCCTCACCTGTCATACCAGGCATCATAAGATCAAGGATAATAAGGTCAAATTTATCAGCCTTAAAATTAAGAAGTCCTTCTGTACCAGAAAAAGCCTGTGTACATGCTAAGCCATGCTTAGTAAGAGCTACCCTTATAAGATTATTAATTGACTCATCATCCTCGACAATGAGAACTTTGCGCTGATTCAAAGACATCAGTTACCCTCCTTAATTACCTCTATAGGCGCTATATCAAACATCTCATATGAGAAACCATCTCTCTTCATGCTTTCGAGCATAATTGATGGTTTAAATGCACATGGTGTAAATACGCCTGCCCTATTCCATTTTTTATTAGCAACAGATCTAATACCTGCGATAACGGCATAAGCATTGCACTTGGCAACGTCCTTGATATAAATCATGGATGTTTTTGGCTCTCCGTTCTTTTTACCAGAAAGAATAATTCCCATTCCATATTTATCTGCCTTATGAGCAGATTTCTCACTATTCTTTGGTGCATCAGAATCATAATTTTCAAGAAGCTTAGAAATAAAATCAAGAGGCGCTATCTTTACCCCTTCAATTTCAATAGGCTTCTTTGAAAGAAGACCAAATTTTGAAAGCTCATCAAGGATAGAAGTGTCTGGCTTATTGTCTACCGCTGTAGAATAATATCTTACTGTAGGGACATCTGGTAACTCTTTGAGAAAATCTTCCACAATAATATTGTCCTTGCCCCAGAATGTCTGCTCCTCATTATCAGGAAGTTTGCATACAACTTTAATAGTAGAATCCTCAAGATCTACTCTCTTACCATCTTCAATATAAGATGCACTTAAACTAGATTCACCCTCATCTGTAAACTCCACAAGCTCCTTGATAGACATTTTCTTAGCAACTGTCTTAGGAGCCATTTCTACAATATCCGCAGAATCGATAGAATCAAAATCATCTTCCATGCTAGATCTAACAAGAGTGGTAATGCCTGCTGGATTAAAATCACAACCCACTACAGCAGTTAAATTCTTCTTACGGAAATCACCAAAAAACTCGAACTGCTTGGAAAGTAAATCGCCTGCACCAATATCAAACAAAGTACCATCAACATATGGTACGCCAATCTCAAGACAAAGCTTCATAATAATAGGACTAAATGATGCCTCTGTAAGATTTACAAGCATATCTGGCTGAGCAATACTGAGCATCATTCTAGTACCAGACTCATTATTTAAATCCACACGTGCGGTACTAATTCTTACAGGACTACCCTGATACTTAAGTCTAATCTCATCACACTTTGACTTATCTCTAGACGCAATACAAATCTCCGAAGCAATACTAGCGTCCTTACAAAGAATAGGAACAATAGCTCTTGTCTTATCATTACAACCAAGAAGTACTATCTTTTTCATTTTTACCAAAATAACCCCAATTTCTAATCTCAACCACTAGATTTTAACATTGTTACACAGATAAAAACAGGCAGAAAATCCTTATATCTTTTTGTTATAAGTATACAAAAGCTCCCTATCAGTTGAACGGGAGCCTTCATATACAAGATTTATAATATTTTTATCTTAAACGTCTTTTTTTGATGGAATCATAAGACCAATAAATGTTGTAATTATAAGTACTGCAGTAACCGCAAGGCCACCTTCGAGTCCGAAATCACCGCCATTAATAAGAGTCTTACCCTGATCTATTGTGGAAGTAAGAATTGTAGGACCAGTAGAACCTCCACTTACAAGAATTCCATAAAGATTTCCCTGAACTGCATTCCAAATGCTATGCATTGCACTAACAAGCCAGATGTTACCAGTCTTGATAAAGTACACAGAAGCACAAATACCAAAAAGTGTCAGGTTAATAAGTGGAAGAGTTCCAATACCATCATTTCCAAGGTGAAGCGCAGCAAATGCAAGTGAGTTACCAAGGATAGCAATCACGAGATTATTCTTTCGCGCAAGAGATACGAGGAAAAAGCCACGGCACATTACTTCCTCTGCCATACCCTGGAAGAACCAACCAATAGCGTATGCACCAATAAGAACATAATTTACATTAGCTGCTGCCTTTAATGAAAGTGCACCAGTAACCACACAAATACCAACAGCAGTGGAAAACATAACAAAACCTGTACCAAGACCGATGGCGTAATCACGAAAGGCGTTTTTCTTTACAAATCCAAGTGTTCTTGGCTTACGTTTCTGCCATAAAAAGGCAAAGAGGATAATGGCTAATGTGGCAAATATCTCAGAAGCGATCATGATAGGCTCTAAGTATTCCCAGTTATTAATCTTTTCTAAGGAATCCATTCCTCCATGAGAAATAACATAAAGGCCAATACCCAAGATATTAGATCCTAATGTCTGTCCTATCTGGAAAACAATAGTAACTGCCAAAAATATCAAGCATTCAAAGATTAGGCATAAAATTTTGTTATCAAACTTAAGGAATCTTCTACTGCTTTCGGCTTCCTTAATTATTTGCGGTCTATCTAATGTAAGTTTCATAAAAAGCCCTCACTTTCATCACAATTATAACAATAAAGCTAATAATCTTCATTTAGAACAAAAAATAAGTAATCATATTGACTTCAAATCAGCCACTATGCAATTATAAATAAAATGTTAGGATATACATAATGTAAAGTTACAGGGAATAGATTTATGACAATAATTACCTATCTTAAGTACTTTTTCCGCAAAATCGTTAATAAATGCCCTAGAGGAAAGATAGCTATTCTTTGGGTGTATACAATAGCTCTCACAATAATATCGACCTACTTTTTTAACCAAGTATTTGATATGAGCCTTACAACATGGCACACACACGATTTTCTAAACTGTTTATACCAAGGAAAGATTACCAGCTTCTACTCTATCGTAGCTGATAGAGCAGCAAATGGTGGCTATTTTAATAATGGTATTAATTCTGATGCTGCCTCATATAACCCAGTTATGTACATTGTAATGGCAATAGTAATACTTCCTGTGTATTTACTATTTAAATTGATTGAATTTGATTATGTTGGTTTAGCTTATTCTGAAGTAATCAGAGTATTTATGATTGGTTATAGTATTTGGGCTGCTGTTTTATGCGCAAAGATTGCAAACCGCATTACAGGTAAAACTATTCAAAACACGCCTATTTATTATTTAAGTTCTCCGATTTTTATACTTTGTACATTAATTTGCAATCAATATGATGTACTCGCAGTAATCGTTTGCTTATATGCTTTGCTTTTCTACAATGATAAAAAGTATATTCGTTTTGCACTTCTTGTGGGAATCGCAGCCTGCATGAAGCCTTTTGCACTAATCATGTATTTCCCATTAATCCTCATAGTAGAGAAGAAATTATTAAAGCTTCTTCTCAACTTTTTAGTAGCTCTTGCACCATTCACAATAACATCTCTCATTCCGTACATAGTTGATCCTGGATATAAATATATTATCGGGGTAAGAGAAAGCAATTTTGGATTTACAGACAGTATCTTCGAGACGATTATCCCTGGTGGATTAGCTGATATATCTATTTTTATCATTTCTTATTGCATTATATGTGCTATTGCCTATTTGATTACTACGAATGGGGAAAATATAAAAATTAATATCTTCTTGGCATTTGTATCATATATTTGCTTCTTTTCTTTTGTAAACTTCCATATTCAGTGGCTTATTTATTTATTGCCTTTCTTCACAATACTAGTGCTCACAGCTAAAAACATTAATAATCTTCTTATCATGGAAATCTGTTTTACTGGCACATTTATGATTACAGCCCACATGAAAACCACTGCTACTCTTTTATTAATTCATAGTAACTTTGTGCATCATCATCCAGAGATCTCATTCTCTATTTATGATGACATGAACTTTTATAGACACATCATTCCATCCTTATCCATTCCATTTTCACTAATGGTAGGATTTGGAATAGCTTTTATAATAACGTATCTAGCTGAGCTAAAGAATTCCCAGACTGATGATACGACTTCATTAAATGTCGATCCTCAATTCTCACTTCTATTAATAAGAAGTTCCCTCATTCTTCTATATATCGTTCCTTCAATTTACAGTTTATTTAGTTATACATAAAAAGAAGCTGTCTCACAAAAGAGACAGCTTCTTCTAATTTGATTATCTAATATAACTATTAAGCACTAGCCTTTACTGTATTCCAAAGCTCTGTGTACTTCTCCTCGATGATAGAAGATGTGAAGTATACCTGAAGTGTCTCAAAAATCTCAGCTGTTGGATAGTAGTAGATATTGTTAGCGACTTCTGGATCAAGCATATCCTTAGCAGCTGTGTTAGGTGTGGAATAACCAACGTACTCACAGTTAGCTACAGCAATATCTGGCTCGTACATGAAATTAATAAAATCATGAGCACCCTGATAGTTCTGAGCATTTGTTGGGATACACATCATATCTACAGACCAGTTAGAACCTGTAGGAAGAACAAATCTCAAATCGATATCATCATTTCCAAGCTCTTCGATTCTGTCGAGCATTACGATGTGATCACCAGACCAAGCAACAGAAGCAGCAAGCTCACCAGATGCCATCTTATCCTTAAGGTTATCTACACCATAAGCTGGGTTAAGGTTTGCCTTTTGAGAAATAAGAAGGTCAAGAGCCTCCTGAAGTTCACCCTCATCCATTGTGTTAATAGAATATCCAAGATAGTTAAGGGCAACACCGATAGACTCACGCATGGAGTCGTACATACCAATCTGACCTGCATTAGCCTCATCAAAAAGAACGCCCCAAATAACTTCAGGATCTGTTGTTCCTTCTGGAATATCAATCTTGTTAGCGTCGTATACAAGACCTACTGTACAGTAAAGATATGGAACTGCATAGTCGAGTACATCATTAGATACGTTAACATCCTCAGCATAACGAACGCTATTAAACATTGGATCCATATACTTTGTTACATTTGGAAGCATTGACATATCAAGTGGCTGAATACGCTCCTCGTTAATAAGACGACATACCATGTACTCAGATGGAATAATGACATCATATGTGTTATCAAGTGTTGGATACATAGTCTCGTTTGTCTCGAAAGTTCTGTATACTACCTTATACTGTGGATAAGCTGCCTCGAACTTCTCGATTGTGTCCTCTGCAATGTACTCACCCCAGTTGTAGATGATGAGTTCCTGTCGCTTGTCACATCCAGTTACTGCAAACACATTGAATGCTGTTACTGTGGCAAGAAGTGCACCAGCGATTACCTTACGAATTGCTTTCTTCATTTTTAACCCTCCTCTTTATTTACCAACTTTTTTATCTTTACCTTTAAGTTCAGATAGATTGGACAATATTAATAATGCGAATACTGCTGCAAACAAAATTGTTGTAAGCGCATTCATCTTTGGATTAACACCAAACTTCGCCATGGAGTATATCTTCATTGGAAGTGTTTGTGTAGAGCTATCTACATTAAAACTTGAAATAAGGTAATCATCCACAGACATTGTAAATGTGAGCATAAGTGCGGAAAGGATACCAGGCATAATCTCAGGAATGATTACGAGACGAAGTGTCTGCCACTGAGTAGCACCAAGGTCCATAGCCGCCTCTGACAAATTTTTATCAAGCTGCTTAATCTTAGGTGAAATAGATAGAATTGCGAAAGGCACACAGAAAGCAATGTGTGCGCAAATCAAAGTAAACTGTCCCTTCTGCACTCCAAGGAAACCAAAGAGAAGCATGAAGGAAATACCTGTAACAAGCTCTGGCATGATATTTGGAATATAAGTAAGACTCATAATAAGAGTCTGTGTTCTCTTACGAAGATATGCGAGACCAAGACAAGTAATTACACCAAAGAAAGTGGAAACTACAGCAGCAATAGCAGCAATTCTAAGTGTAGTAAGAAGTGACTCAAGAAGTTCCTTTCCATCACTACCAGAGAAAAGATTTGCATAGTTACGGAATGTAAACCCACCCCAAAGGAATGACTTTGGTACAGAATTAAATGAGTACACAATAAGAATCAAGATTGGCAAATAAAGGAACGCCAAAATCAAACCGATATAAATATTTGGAAATAATCTCTTGAGAAATCTCATAGAACCATACCTCCATTTCCTGAAGCTTCCTTATCCTGATTACGAAGAATACCCATTGTGATAAGCACGAAAATGAGGAGCAACAAAGAAAGTGCGTTACCTGCCTGCTGCGCTGCCTTACTCTCATTAAGGATAAAGGACTGAACTGTATTACCAATAGTTGTACGTGAACCCTCAGAGATGATATCTGGAATCATGTAGAAAGTCATAGATGGCATAAATACCATTTGAATACCAGAAATTACACCTGGGAGAGAAAGTGGGAAAATAACCTTAGTAAAGCACTGTGTTCTTGTAGCACCAAGATCCGCTGCAGCCTGGGAAAGACTAGAGTCAATCTTAACAAGCACTGAGTAGATTGGAAGAATCATAAATGGCAAGAAGTCATTTACCATTACAACCTTTGTGATGATATCTGCAGTAACCGGATTACCAAGGAAATCAATTGGATTACTAATAAGACCAACACTTGCGAGGAATGTATTAAGTACACCCATCTTTCCGAAGAATGCACGCCAAGCATATGTACGTAGCATTGTATTCATCCACATCGGAAGAACGAAGAGAAGGAGAAGCTTACTAGAAGTCTTATGCATCTTCTTTGTTCTATCAGCAAGAATATATGCGAGAGGATAACCAAGAATAAGACATCCAATTGTCGTCCATGCAGCATAGTCAAGGCTTCGAATAAATACAGAGAAGTTCTCCTGAAGAGTCAAAGTCTGACCATAGAATGTAGCGTTTACCTTCTTAGCGGGATCAAAAAGAGTCTTAAATCCATCAAGAGTAAACTGATATCCAGAACCTGTACTTGCAAAGAACGCTCTAAAGAGAATAAGGAACAATGGAAGAATTGTAAAAATAACAACCCATGCCATGTATGGATATGACATAAGCTTCATATGCATCTGTAGTCCAAGTGCACCATAAATAGCTGCTACAATACCGAGGGCAAATACAACAACCATGATGTTACCCCAAATATTCTGAACTACGTAAAGACGCTGAGCATTAAGCTTGTTGTCATTCATCATCTTTTCAGTAATGAAATTACCAAGTGTGTATACGTGCACAGCAATTCTCAAGATAAGAAGGATAGCTACACTAAAGCAACCCCAGCGCTTTGTCTTTGGGTTATCAGAATAAAGCTGAAATCCAAGAGCAAGAGTAAGAGCTGCTACGCTTACAATCATGGTCACAATAAACACACCAATTCCAAACATCTGGAAATTAAGGTCTACGGAACCATTTCTAAGCTGTACAAACACTCTAGGATTAGTAAGCAATGTCAAAAGTGAATATACACGTGTTTTGTTGTACTGAACAAAAAGTTCAAATACTGGAATAAATATTCCAATAAGAGAAATCAATGCCGATATACACATTATAATCGCGTGGACCGGCATGACCTTTAACTTAGTCTTAAGGTTGCTCATTCCTCATCCTCCGCCTGATCTTCTACCTTAACTCCATAGCTATCTGGGTCAGGTGAGAACTGTGACTTACGCATAATATGAATATCATCTGGATCAAATGTAAGACCCACGCGTTGACCAACATTTACAGGGTCAACATCATGAATCATCCACTCGATTCCGTTATCAGACTTAACAATAATCTCGTAGTGAACACCCTTAAAGACAATAGAGTCAACAGTACCATTAATGTGGTCAGGTGCCTCTTCCTTAACATAAATGTCCTCTGGACGAACTACAACATCAACAGGGTTTTCCTTACCAGACTCCATCTCCTTAAAGAGCTTATCAACACACTCGAAAGTGCTTCCTGCGAAAGTAACCTCAAGGTCCTTACTCATAATGCCAGGAATAATATTAGACTCACCGATAAAGTCGGCTACATAAGCATTTTTAGGCTCGTTATAAATATCAATTGGAGTACCAATCTGCTGGATAACACCATCCTTCATAACGATGATAGTATCAGACATTGTAAGGGCCTCTTCCTGATCATGTGTTACGTATACGAAAGTAATACCAAGCTCACGCTGCATCTGCTTAAGCTCAATCTGCATCTCCTTACGCATCTTAAGGTCAAGAGCTCCAAGAGGCTCATCAAGAAGAAGTACGCGAGGTCTGTTAATAATAGCTCTAGCAATAGCAACTCTCTGCATCTGTCCACCAGAAATCTGATCAATATAACGCTTCTCATAACCCTCGAGACCTACTGTCTTAAGCGCCTTAGTAACGCGCTCCTTTACCTCATCCTTAGGTACTTTCTTAAGATGAAGTCCAAAAGCAACATTGTCGAATACGTTAAGATGTGGGAAAAGAGCATATCTCTGGAATACAGTATTGATATGTCTCTTATATGCTGGAGTATCAAGAAGATTCTCACCCTCAAAATTTACAATACCTGAATCAGCTGTCTCAAAACCTGCGATGATACGAAGTGTTGTAGACTTACCACATCCGGAAGGACCAAGAAGAGTAATAAACTCATTATTACGAATATAAAATGTGATATTCTTAAGAACCTGATTGTCATCATAGCTCTTGCAGAGATCCTTAATCTCAATAATATGTTCCTTACCTGTAGCATCTTCGAGAAGCTGTTTTTTATTTTCACTCATGGGGGTAGACCTCCTGAAATTATTATTAATGATGATAATTATTAGAAACTTGGTGGCGATGATATCCACATAATCTTAGCGACTCGTTTGCCTTCATTAGATATATAGTGTGGTTTATCTGGGCTAATATAAAAGCTATCGCCCTTCTTCGCCTTATACTTCTTAGTTCCAATATGAATTGTCACAGAACCCTCAAGAACATATCCGACCTCTTCTCCTTCATGTGGGTTATCAGGATAAGTCTGTCCACCTTCCTCGATAGTAACCATTATTGGTTCCATTCTGTTCTTCTGTGCATTAGGAATAAGCCAACATATGGAATTATTAAGCTCGGAATCAGTTTTTACAGCATAATCATCTTCAGTAAAAACGACCTTTTCTTCTTGCTCGTCCTCGTCAAAAAACTCCACGATATTTGTACCAAGAGCCTCGAGTATATCCATTAAAGTAGCGATAGATGGAGAAGTCATATCACGTTCAAGAAGAGAAATAAAACCCTTAGAAAGCTCGCATCTATCGCCAAGCTCCTCCTGAGTAAGGTTATTCTGTTGTCTCAAGAACTTAATCTTCTCACCAATCTGCATAAATAAAACTCCAAGTTTAGTATTATTAAACTTTTGCAACGGCTAAAATTATACATCCCACTAAACTCCGTGTAAAGTATTTCTAAACTTTCAATTCAAAAATAAGGACAATTAAAAACTCCCGCTTTGTTTAATTAAGCGGGAGTCCTTATTACCTGATTAAATTCAAATATTATCTTCTAATTCCGTAAGAACTACAAATTTTACCAAACTCTTCAGAGCCTGCAAATCCATAGAATACATCTTCTCTAGACCATTCTCCACTCTCAAGAAGTCCAAGCCACAATGCCTTTCCATCAGGATCAGCTTCTCGTCCCATAAATGTTCTATACAAACGATCTACATATTCCTCATTGCCATAATTATGTGACAAGAACTCACTGGAGAAGAAGAAACCATAAGCTGCTTCAGTACCAGTAACCTTACGATTTGCAAGGAAGCTTGACCAATCAGCTACACCCTTCTTCTCAGGTGTTCTTCCAAGACATGTAGAATATAACCTTGTAGCAAAAGCAACTACACTTGTAGATGGTTCAATAGTAATAGATGGAGGAGTATTACTACCAGAATCAATTCCATATCTAAGACAAATATTTGCCCACTCAGTAGAATTTATAAATCCATCAAATACTTCTCTTCTTGAATGGCCCTCTCTCATGTAGTTAATCCAAGTGTTATATCCAGCCGCATCAGGTTCACGATTCATAAATGTTTTATAAAGTCTTTTTACAAACTCTTCGTCACTTAATTGAGCTTTCTGGAATTCCTCAGAGAAAAAGAATCCAGCTGCAACTTCAGCACCATTCATCTGCCCACTTTCAAGAACGCCTACCCAAGTTTTAATTCCACTATCATCAAAACCTCTATCAAGAGCACAAGTGTAAAGTCTCTCACAGAATCCCTGTACACCCTCAGAAGCCGGTGCAGGAGTTGTTGTTGGCTTTGGCACTGGAGTAGAAGTTGGTGCGTTTGTTGGTATCTGTGTTGGCGCCTGTGTTGGTGCAGTAGTTGGTGCAGGTGTAACAACAGCACTAATAGTAAATGTCTTATTTACTGTTCCAGAATAGTTACCCTTTCCTGTAATAGAAACTGTAGCTGTACCAACATTTGTATTGTTGGAATAACTTACTGTGTAATCTGTTCCATTAACTAATGTCTTACCACCATATGTAACTGTAATATTCTGTGTGATTGCACTTCCTGTATATGTCTTATTAGTAATACCGCTTACAGTTGTATTAGAAGATGTAAGCCCAATTGCTGTAATACTAAATGTCTTTGTAATTGTGCCAGAATAGTTTCCTTTACCAGTAATAGTTA
>JAKSRH010000054.1 GCA_024403675.1 Saccharofermentans sp.
GAGCAGCTGATTTGTAATCAGCAGGTCGTGGGTTCGAGTCCCACAAGCGGCTCCACAGTAAAACCCTTGAAACTTAACGATTTCAAGGGTTTTCTTTTTTATACTCCCTTTCGGCCAGTTAGATAATAAACAGCCAACTGCGTTCTATGAGAAAGACCTTCCTTCAAAAGAATCGAACTAATGTAGTTCTTAACTGTTCCCTCTGAAATAAAAAGTTTCTCAGCGATTTCTTTGTTAGACAATCCTGATGCCACTGCTTCAATTATCTCCAACTCTCTAGCTGTGTAATTTTCCTTATTAAAATTACTATTAGGCTTAATTCCAACGTCGACGAATTTATCAAACACCTTCTCGTCCATGATATGAACGCCCTGATGGATGGAACGAATCATCTGCTTAAGTTCTTCTGGCTTATGATTCTTAATAAGGTATCCCTTAGCACCATTCTTTATGGCTTTATCAACAAGCTCATCATCGTCGAAAGTGGTGAGAATCATTACCTTACCAAGATCCTCCTCCACGAACACTTTCGTCGCTTCGATACCATCCATAACCGGCATCTGAATATCCATAAGAACCACATCACATTTATTAGCACGCGCTAACTCCACGGCTTCTTGACCATTTGACGCAGTTCCTATCACATCAAAATCATCATCAATATCGAGAATGATCTTCATACCATCTCTAACAAAATCACTATCATCGACAATAATCACTTTAATTGATTCCATAATCACACCTGCTTCTTAATTGGGAGAATCATATTTATTGTAAATCCACCCATTGATTCTATATCAAGGTATCCCTTAACATTACGCACTCTTTGCTTCATACCCTGGATACCCATGCTCTCTTCGTAGTTTTCGGCACCCTTTCCGTTATCCTTAATAACACACCTTACCACCTCACCGAGGGCTGTAATACTTATGCTAATTTCAGTGCAACCAGAATACTTGAGTGCGTTAGTAACGGCCTCGAAAGCATTATCAAGAATAATATCCCAAATATTTTCGGGGATTTCCTTGTCATCTGCCTGAACCTCAAGATTAGCCTTAATGTTGTACTGTTCCTCACACTCTGCGCATAGTGCCTGCAAAGACTTAAGTGCCATGCGTTTTTTGTCAGGGCGCTCATTGCGGATAATTACACGAATCTCATCCATACTGCCACGAAGATTATCGATAACTTCCTGAAGGATCTTCTCACTCTCTTCTGGTTTCTTACTCATCAGCACCTTTACTGCCTCAAGCTGATAAAGGGAACCGTTAATACTGTGACCAAGCTTGTCATGAAGTGCTTGAGAAATACGCGCCTTCTCCTCTAGAAGTTCATTGTCATGGCGAAGTCTGGATTCACGCATCTCATTCCTGTGAGCTGCATTATTATGTTCCATGTCTGACTTAAGCTGTGACTCGGTAGCAATGTTCTCGCCCACAATCTTTTTGTACCATCCGATAATCTTATAATTCTGAAGATACAGCAAGAATAAGAATGTAATTATCAGGAAGTACACACCAATATTAAGCTGCTTAGCATACGCGAAAACAAGAAACAAATAACAAGCAAGATAATATGTAACAGCGAATCCTGATACCGCATCCAGAAACGTAATAACAGCAAAATTAATTCCTATAACAGGAAAAAGGAATACGGCAATCGCTGCCGGTATTCCCTCTCCCATAATCCATAATTTGCGGTGTTTACTATCGATATCAGTCATAACTGAACACAAAAGGAAAAGTGCCCCCAGGAGAAACTGACTTCCCGCCATAAATGTAGAATCAAGCGTTTGCATTATTCCCCAGCAAATAAGGCCGAGAATTCCAACGAATTTAACTAATACAAAGTAGAAACTACGAAGATGACTTTCCACCGATAAACCTCTTACTCTTCTTCATTGAGCTTTAATCCCAAAACTCCAATTACGAATATTATAACCAAATACGCAAGTGTTGCACAAAGCAATAATGAATAGCCACTGTTGTTTCCATTCTGGAATCTGGATATTGTGAAGAAAGCCCATCTCTCTGGCATGAGGAGCGCAATTTTTTTATACATCTCACTCGCACCACTGATGTCAAAATATGATCCTGAAAGAAGAGCTGACATACTCCAGATTACGAATGACAAGAAAGCACTTCCGGCCATTGATTTACAGAACAACCCTGTGCATACACTAAGAAGGTTAAAGACAAGTCCCTCAAGCAAAACAATAAAGAAGAACTGATAAACTGTGATTCCAACATCTGCTCTTACAAGAAGTACAAATCCGAGAAGCAATACTATTGCCTGAAAAATAGAGATACCTACAACAAGAATAATCTTTGAAAGAAGATAACTTGCTTTATTCGCCTTTGTAAGAAGAATTCTAGAATATACATGATCATTCTTTTCCTGGAGAATTGTACCAAGAACAAGCACACCGCCGAATACGAATGCTATTGATGCGATAGCAAGACAGAATCCTACAGTTCTAACTTCATAATAATTAACGTTATCATCAGAAGTTACAGTTATTAAAGTGGCTACTGGCTCACTACTAACTGCATCGTGATTCTTTAATACTAAATCAAATGTATCTACCAAGAGATCAAATCTCTCATCATCACCTACAGAGTAAATTGTGGAGTCAGCAAAATCTTTTTCGAGAATGATGATAGCACCAACCTTATCGTTCATAGCCGTATACTCAGCATTCTCCATGATTGCCTCATCGCTCTCACTGGAAACATTCACTTTAAACACCTGGAACATTCCAGTCGCATCGAGATTGGTGCAGATATTTATAGACTCTTCATTATTCACCTTATCGTAAACCTTAATTGGGAAACGATTGAAATTAACCTGGTATGCAATCTGGGAATCCATGGAACTAAGTTCATACATATCATCTTTAAATTCTGGCTTATCCATGTTATTCCATAGATTCATACAAGCTGTAGCAATAAGTGGAACAGCAATTCCAATTACCAAGAATGCTTTATTTCTAAGAAGAAGTTTTGCTGTAGATTTTGCCATTCTAAGTGCATTGATAAACATAAATTAAACCTCCTTCTTGCGTGATGTGATAATAATTCCAAGTAGCATACAAACTACTGTCAATACTGAGAGCACTACGATACATGATCCTAGATAGCTACTACTTCCATTTACTGAAGTCTCTACCAAAGTTCTATTAACATAGTACAGAGGGGATAATCTTTTAATTGGCTCTGTGATAACCGTATACATATATGTCTCGAAAGTTCCTCCAACAAAGCCTGCAAACCACAAAGTCATAAACAAAAGACCGATTGAAACTGCCATGTTATTAAATAGCAGGAAGAAAACCAAGCCATAAGCCGTAAATGCTATTGCAGTAAGGATCAGGATTCCAAAGAACACGACCGGATTTCCCATAGTTACATCAAATAGTGAAAGAACAACACCACTTACCAAAACAACCTGAATTAAAATTGCAATTACCAAACAAGAAATGTACTTGGACATATATCTTGTAAAGCTGCCTGCATTTCCCACACGGAATCTAATACCAATGCTATTCTGCCTCTCTGTCTGGAAAATAAAACTAAGGAAAACTGTGCAAAGACTCAAGAAATATACTATCTCGATAATGCCATAATAATTCTCGGCTTCTGATGTCTTAATAGTCTCAAGGGATGAGATTTTTACATTGTTAGCGCTACTGCCTACAAACATAGTATCCATTCTCTTATCCACATTGAAGAGCACATACTGAACTATTCTTACCTGAAGTTCCTTCTTATCATCGCCGTAGATGTGATATGAATCCTTCTCGAAAGTAACAAATACATCTATGTCACCTTTGGATATTATTTCTTCTGGATCAGCCTTTTCATATTCGACAGTTTCTACACCCTGTTCCTCGAACGAGCTCATCATAATGTTTTCCATAAATGCATACTTGCTATCAGCTGGCATCTCATAACCCATCTTGAAGTCAGCAACATCGTCGTTAGTGTCAAGAAGTGTATGGAAAGCATTTGCCAACGCAGCTACTACAAGCACGGTTGCTATTGGCACCACAATTATCATCACCTTATTACGAAAAATAAGCTTCAGATAATTTTTAATTATTACTAATAACTTATTCATTAACTTAGCCCTCAACGTAATCTCTTAATGTCTTTCCTGTTAGTGTGAGGAACACCTGCTCGAGAGAGATGTCTTCATCTGGCGACTTACGAACCATATTCTTAAGTTCTTCCTTAGTACCGATAGCAACAATCTTACCGTTATCCATAATCGCTACTCGTGTACAAACAGCTTCAACTTCCTCCATGTAATGGCTTGTGTAAATAACTGTTGTGCCATTACTGTTTGCCTTCTTAATCTTCTCGAGAATGAAGTTTCTAGATTGTGGATCGATACCTACTGTAGGCTCGTCGAAGATAAGAAGCTTTGGTTTATGGCCGAGGGCACATGCAATATTGAGTCGTCTCTTCATACCACCAGAGAATGTCTTAGCATAAGAATTACGTCTATCAGTTAACTCTACAAACTCGAGTGAATCATCAATAGCTTTCTTAAGGTCAGCTCCCTTTACATCGTAAAGTGAAGTGAAAAGCTCTACATTCTCCCATGCCTTCAAGTTACCGTAGATTGCTAAGTCCTGTGGAATATAACCGATAAGAGGTTTAATCTTCTTAGCATCCTTCTTGATATCCATTCCGAACAACTCGATGTTTCCTGCTGTAGGCTTAAGAAGCGAGCAAATCATATTCATTGTTGTTGATTTACCAGCACCATTAGGCCCGAGAAGCCCGAAAATCTCACCTTCTTTAATATCAAGAGTCAAACCATCAACAACTGGCTTGTTATCGTATTTCTTAATGAGTCCCTCTAACTTAACTACTGTATTCATAAAACCAATCTCCTTTTGAAGTTCATTTGTTTCGTTCTTACAGTTAAGATTCTAGTACTCCCCCGTCAATAACAAATCTGTCTTTTGGCACATTTTGAACATGACTTTAGTCACATATTGATTTAATAGCTCTATAAAAAGCCCTTGAAACTTAACAGTTTCAAGGGTTTATATTTTGCATTAATAAGTTATGTTTTTATCCAATCATTTCAGTTATATAAGCACCAATCATTCCCAAGAGTCCGATTATTACAAAACCGCCTCCAACAACAAGTCCCCACAAAAAGCGACGTATAGCTCCACTTTCTCTCTCAATCATTCCTGACGGAAGCTTTTCTGTGTAAGAACAATAAGAATCAATATTGTCTACTATTAACAGTGTGTACCAACCATAAAAGCAAATAAATGCTACTGTCAATACAATTAATCCTGCAAGTTCATTTATCTTAAACAACTGTATAACACCTGCCAAAATACCAATTACAAGGCAGATTCTTAGCACGTTGTATAGAGGTTTCAAGATAGGTGATTTTTTAAAGAAAGCTTCTTTTTTAGCCTTTAGAGCGCTGCGCCTTATATCTCTCTTTAACCTTCTTGCTTGTCTTTTTTTATTCTTCTCTTCACTAGCGTCAAATTCTGGCGCACCCCTTAGAGACTCTTTACAATGTTCGCAATATAACAACGAAGCATCTGATACCTCACCGCATTTAGGGCAGTACACCAAATTCACTTTCTTTCCCATTATCCCTTTTCCCTTCCTATTCCAACGCCGGTTCATACAAACAACATTATTTCATTATACAAAACAGGAGAACAATTTCTATCAAACTGTCCTCCTGCTAATTTCAATTATTTAGAGATGGATAATTAACCTCTTTCATCAAACACTGTATCAACTCTATCCTGAAGGATATCAATCACCTCATCTATCTCTTTTTGTTCTTCATAGTATGGTTGTATTTCTTCAGATAAAATAATAGCTACAGACGGATCCAGCAAAGAAACTCGCGAAATACTGATAGTGTCAGCAAGATTTTGCACAGCATCCATATTCACTTCCACAGCCACCATACCAACTGCAGAATATGAGTAATTAGCACTACCAGAAGAAATACTATTACAAACCTCTACCATCTCCGTAGCAGTTTTTTCATATGATTCTCTATTAACAGGAAACGCTAAATTTCTTGCTACACTTTCCTGAACATTATCATCAAGCAACACCTTGATAAATTCCCAACACTCATCTGGATTAGCAGTTTGTGCTGAAATTCCAACTGAATTCTGTATCATGATGGACGGTCCTCTGCCATCAAAAGAAGGCAATCCAAGAAGCACAGGATCCAAATAATTGTTAGAATAACCATCATTACGATAAGTATATTCAAAAAGATATCCATCAAAACCATTTATATATGTATAAGCTGCTAGAAAATCAAGACTATCAACTTCCCCATACAACTTTTTAGGTACATTTTCTCTAGTATAATCTGCCAATTCCTTGAATGCATTGTTATTAAAATCCATACCATCAGATAACATAAACAAATCACTCATAGAACTTATACATTCACAAAAATATGGCAGTCTTGGCAAGCGTATAGGGTCAGTACCATTACAAACAACAGTAACAAACCTTGAATACTCTTCGAAAGTAAATCCAACCTGCCCCTCACTAACATTAGAAGCAGACGTGAAAATACCCTGCAAAGCAAATGATACAGGAATCTGATAAATAGAATCATCTACTTGAGTTCCAGTTATTACATTCATAAAGTATTTCGAGGTATCAAGTTCAGACATGTAACCTGACAAATCCAGCAAGTAATCTTCATTATTAAGTTGACTATATGCGTAGCCATCAACAATAATGTCTGGCCCTTCTCCTGCTATTAAATCCATTGAGAGCTGATAAGAAAGTTCTGTCTGCAAATTTCTATATGCTTCTTCTCTTTCCTCATATGGGACATCGTATCCTAGGTTAAGATTAGCATCTACATTATAGGTATTATCAAATCTAATAAAACAATTTGGATTAGTCTCATTATATTCGCAAATAGCATCTGCCAAAGGTCTAGTAACCTCACCAATACAACCAACTTCAATTATAGTTTTTCCAGTATTCGGATTAGTTTCTTCCTTAGTAAGTTTATAAAGAAAAAATTCATTTTTAGCATCAGAAAACATTCCTGCAGGCCATGTTCTGCATGTGAAAATAATGTTTTCCTCCGTAAAATCAACGAGATTACAATCTTTTATATCAAATCGATTAACATTACTATCATTAAAATCAAAAACCTTTTTCACAGTCTGGTTATCAAAATCAATTTCATTAATACAACCATATGTTTCATAATATGCATGACCATTTACGCAAGTAATATCAGAAACATTAACACTTCCTATCCAATCCGTACCATCTGGACTAGTATCACTTACTGTCATATCATCAAAATTCAATTTAAAAAACTTTTTAGAATGCTCTTCATCATATGTAATAATCATGGCAGAGTTTTCACCATACTCCAAAACATACAACCCTAATATATTTTGTTCTGGGAACAACTCACTTAAATTTACGTCATTTACATTACCAGCTCTGTCAGACACTTCTAATCTATAAGAAAAATCATTTGCCTCAAAATTCGAAATGAAATATGTCGATATCCTATACTCCCCAACATTAATGGTCTCATCGTAATCCCCTGAAGCTTCAGAATTTGCATTCATATCAAGCGGTACTCTGTCACTTATTTCCCCTGTAATTGGATTTACTGAAATCTCATAAAAAGATCGATTGGTATTCTCACTCCCGTAAGAAACAATAGTTACATTGATAACATCATCAATAAGATTAAATTCTTTAAAATATTCACTCTCATAATCAATCACTTCAGACAAAGCGACCTTATTTACAATTTCACCATCTGAATTAACAGTCAATATATCATTTTGATAATAATCATAAAAACTATCTGTCTCCCAATTAAAATCATTTGGAATCATCTCTTCAGCTTGAACCAAGCTACAAAAATTTTCGCCAACCATTCCGAGATAGTTAAATTGAACACTAGAGTAACTTTTACCGTCCGAATAATAAACAGAAGAAATATCTATTTTATCTGTCGAATACCATATAGAATCTGCAGATATTACCTCTATCTCCTTAGTCTCATTCTTTTTGCACCCAGAAACCCAAATACTTCCAAATAACAGCGCAGCAGTAAGAAGTACCGCAACAGATTGTTTTGACTTTTTCATATAATGCTCCTATTCCTATTATTTCTGCTCATCCAAATAACTATTCACACGAGTCTCAATGATTTCCGTTACATTATCCAGTGGTTTCTGTCCTTCAAAATAAGCAGGCAATTATTCGCTCATAATCAAAATAATCATTGGGTCAACATACACAAAAGTATCCAAATTACAAATCATATCCACATATTTTTCACGAAACGGCTTAAAATCAAATGACTGATCATACCATGTCCACCACAATGACGATTCACCACACTCCATAAGACGAATTTGCTCATCAATACCAGCCTCCAAAGCGTCAAGTCTTACTGGTGCAAAAAGTTCTGGAGTTACACTTTGTACGTCATAACTAAGCAATTGACGAATAATCGACCATGCAGCCTCTTTGTCCGCGCTACAAGTTGTGATGGCAACTGTATAATCAGAAAGTGAGTACGCTCCCCTTCCATCATAAGATGGGATTCCAACGATATTTGTAGGCGTAGATGATTTTGTAAAAACAGTCGCGTCTATATAAGTATAAAAATTACTTACACCAAGTGTACGTGCATTAATCAGCTCTCCATCTTCTGAATGAAAAACAATATCTCGATTCATTACGAGCTCAGCCATTTGAGCGAATTTTTCACCATTTTCTTCGCTAGTAATATCCAACTTACCATCAACCATAAAATCACTAGCACATATGGAGAACAAGTGTTGAAAATATTCAAAATCTTCAATTGGAGGATTATACTGGTCAGATTTTCCTAGAGGATCGTGTCCATTCATATGGCAATTAACAAAATCAACATACTCCTCATAAGTAAAGCCCTTACCATCATATTGTTTATCAAGAATAGCCAAACCGCATATGGTCACCCCATAGGGAACATGATATATTCCACCATCAGCCTCAAATCCTTTTGTAACTGCCGCAGAATAATCATCACTAGAAAAGGCTGAATCAGCCTCCATAATAGGCGCGAGATCAGCATAAATCAGACTCGGATTTGCTGAAGAAAATCGTGCTCCGCCAACAACTATATCAGGACCACTACCCTCACGAATATCACTTATAAGCTGGTCATTTTTCTTTACATAGTACTCGTCAAATGTAATTTCTTCGTCATCACATACTTTAGACATATCGGACATATCGTAATCATTTATCACTTGAATATAATACTCGCTATCATAATTAGAGTTATTCATCTCAACAAGATTTCCCATAAAAGAATCAACTCCAAAATCAGAATAACCAAGCGTAACTATTTGCTTACCCGCGTGAGGATTAATATCGCTTTTATTTAATAAATACAACTTAATTCTCTGATACCCCAGAGCATTATTAATCTCATCAGCTCGAAGAACTACAGTATCTCCAGAATACGCATATAGATAGTTAAGGTCAGAAAAAGCTGGTGAAACTGAGCTACAAAAAACGTCGGATACCACTTCAATCTCTTCGCCCGTCTTAATATCCTTTTTTATAATGATATTCCCATCTTGAGTCAGATATGTACCATCCCCCATGATATACATATCTTCACCGAAATAATCCATTACCCTTTCCACTTCGTATTTACCAAGCTCAGGATCAAAAGAATAAACTACATTATCCTCACTTCTCTCAGCATAGTAATAGATAGCTCCATCACAGGGCATATTACTTCTTTCAAACCAAAAATCCAGATAATCCGTATCCTTTAGCACATCTACAATATAATGAGACCCATCTCGCATATCGAATACATAAAATGCACTTTCCATCTCATCATATCTTGTAAGGAGATACACTACATAATCCCCAGATACAGCAATATCTTTTACAACAGGGAAACCCTTATACCAATCAGAGAAATCCAATTTATTTTGTATTTCTAGAGTTTGAGTTTCATAATCAATGGTACATACACAATATTCCTGTTCAACTCCAGAACCATCATCCCATGTCTGATAATTAACCAGATAGTAAATCTCACCATTATATTCGTAGCATTTTACTGGATAATCATCCATATCAGGATTTAAAGCTGCAAAATCAAATGTACCAAGTAGCTCTCCATCATAAGAATATTTATAAATGAAATCTTTCTCATACCAATTATCCGGATCCATTGTTGAGCCCGATACATCTACAATAAAGAAATCCTCTCCAGAATAGAGTACGCTACAATAAGATATATATAAGCCATATTCTTCTAGATTGGTATTAATAACCGTTGTATCATACCAAGGATCATCTTCATTAACATATCTTATTTCATTAAGAGCAACTGTATATTCAGGATTCTTACAACCCGATATAAAGCTCATAGATAGCAAAAGCGAACCAACAAGAACAGCACTTATAAATTTACGAATATTCTTCATGTGTCACCTCATCTCTATCGTAATAATATCGATACTTTAATGATATCTATGAGATGTCACGAAGTTGTCTACTCTAGATTACATTCCTTTAGAAATACTTTTTTACGCTCGCAATAAAACACTCTTTGTCTATTTCTATATCAAGTTTGTATCCAAGCGCATTTAAATCTTCCTTGGCAATAGCTAGGCCAAGACCTGAACCACCAAGTTCTCCACGACTAGTATTACCACGAACAAAAGGATCTGTTAGTTGCTTCTCGTTATCAATAAAACCAACAAAATTATTTCTTATGGAAATAAGTCCACCCTTAACACTTATTATGTCTATCGTTGTTCCCTCGACAGCGTATTTTACTGCGTTCTCTATAAGGCAAGTAAGCGCATTACTAAGAATACGTCCATCAGTCTTAGGACTTGCATCTTTAAATCCAGACATATCAACAATTAGTTTCTTTTCTTCTATTCTTGGTTCTAACTTAGAAATTATATTTTCTACTATAAGCTTAAGATTTACTTCTTCATTATCGTGAATAATTCTAGTGTTTTCAGAGACAGAAAGCTGAAGAACACTTGTAATCATGTCATTCATGTAATAAACATTTTTTACGATTTCTTCTGTGTAATGCTTACTTTTAGGGCCACTAGGGTCAAGGGCCAAATTTTCAGAATAAGATGAAATCGCCATCAATGGAGTCTTTAGGTCATGCGCAAGCTTAGATGTAAGACTAGAGCGGTAAGCAAAAATATCATACAAACTTCTGCGTCTAAAATATTCAATTATTGACCACACAATAGAAAGTGCTAATGTGGCGACTACAAACCACATCATAATATTTTTTACTTTATCAAGGTTATAAGTAATAAAAGCATTATCCAAAACTGCTCCACTTGTACGCACATGAATTACATGTGTTTCCCCTTGTATATCAATAACCATTTTATGGTTTGCATCAAAAGTTACACCTTCATAGCTACCCGGAACCACCATAGAGATATCAGTATCATTAGAAATATCAAAAGAGGAAACATTTAAGAATGTTAAAGAA
>JAKSRH010000055.1 GCA_024403675.1 Saccharofermentans sp.
TTTGCCATCGATTCCTGAAGCTTGCTTCTAATGTGGAAATAAAGTTCCTCGTAAACTTATTAAACACTATAAAGACTCCACCGAAAGTTCTAGCCCATCATACGTGCTCATGGATGGCGTCTGCAAATCTATAGACGTTGCAGGTAAATCCGCTTCATTCGAATCATGGGTATCTGGTCTTAAAAATATACGAGAAGAATTTTCAAATCTTAAAAATCTGACTCTATTCCCATCTGACGATCCTTCGAAGTTTGTCATCACCTCTTCGAAAATCTCAGGATATGATTTGTCAGATTTATTAAGACAACAGTACAAAATAGAACTTGAAGCTGCATTCCCGAGTTATGTAATAGCGATGACAGGTGTTGGAGACACCAAAGAATCTCTTTCAATATTTAAGGATGCGATATTACAAATCGATAGCTCTTTAGATAACTTGGATGGGCTTGCATTTTCCATATCTACCAGAAATCTTTCAGGTGCATATGTTAGTGGGAAAAGCATGAGAGATGCATTAGTAGCTCCTTCTACATCAGTTCAACTTGATAAGATAGATAATTATGTTGAACACGTATCTGCAGAATATCTCTTTGCATATCCACCAGGAATTCCTCTTCTTATTCCAGGTCAAATCATATCAATAGAAGACGCAAAGTATATTAAAGACGCTATAACATCAGGACTTCATCTAACTAAGGACCCTTTCAGCGCTGATAATGAGTTATTTTTGGTTGACACAGATACTCAAAGGTTAGTATAATTTCTCTGTATAAATATTAAGGGGGCAATGATTATGTCTAGAATTATTACAATTAACACTCGTGATTTGAATGCATCTTCTAAGAACGGCGGATGCGGTGAGTGCCAGACATCTTGCCAGTCTGCTTGCAAGACATCCTGTGGTGTAGCTAATCAGTCTTGCGAAAAGACTGCTAAGTAATAGCAAATTATAGACTTGCGGTAAAATCAAAGGTCTCGTAATCTAGCAACCTAGTTTATGAGACCTTTTT
Source organism: Saccharofermentans sp. (assembly GCA_024403675.1). Classification (GTDB taxonomy): domain Bacteria; phylum Bacillota; class Clostridia; order Saccharofermentanales; family Saccharofermentanaceae; genus Saccharofermentans. The sequence continues at coordinate 1,011 of JAKSRH010000055.1, forward strand.
TTATGCCTTAAGATAAGTGAGGAAAAATAATGATTCATTGTTTTAAGTTTGATGATAAGAATGTGGTTCTTGATGTATTTTCTGGCTCCATTCACCTTGTAGATGAAGTAGCATATGACATTATCGAGATGTATGAGAACTCTACAAGAGAGCAGATTATCGAAGCTATTGTTCCTAAGCATAATGTAACTGAAGCAGATATTGACGAATGCATTAGCGATATCGAGGCTCTTCGTGATGCAGGCAAGCTTTTCGCCCCTGATAAATACGAAGGTATTGCTATCGATCTCAAGAAAAAGAAATACACATTAAAGGCTCTTTGCCTCCACGTAGCTCATACATGTAATCTTAATTGTTCTTATTGCTTTGCGGCTCAGGGTAATTTTAACGGTCAATGTGGCCTCATGAGCTATGAAGTTGGTAAGCGCGCTATTGATTTCCTTATCGAGAATTCTGGCCACCACCACAATCTCGACATCGACTTCTTTGGTGGCGAGCCTCTTATGAACTGGGAAGTAGTAAAGCAGCTTGTAAAATACGGTCGTTCCATTGAAAAGGCTGCTAACAAAAACATCCGCTTTACACTTACTACTAATGGTATCAATCTTACTGATGAAGTTACTGAGTTCTGTAACGAGGAAATGCATAACGTAGTACTTTCTCTCGATGGTCGAAAGGAAGTTAACGACAGATTCCGTGTTGACCGTCAGGGCCGTGGAAGCTATGACATCATTGTGCCTAAATTCCAAGAATTTGTTAAAAAGCGTGGTGATAAGAGTTACTACATGCGCGGAACTTTTACACATTTCAACACAGATTTCACTAACGATATCTTCCACATGGCAGACCTTGGCTTCAAGGAATTGTCTATGGAACCTGTTGTAACCTCTCCAGAGTCCCCTTCTGCGCTCACTGAAGAAGATTTGCCCATTCTTATGGCTGAGTACGAGAAACTCGCTAGAGAGATGATTAAGCGTAATTCCGAGGGTAATGGATTCACTTTCTATCACTACATGCTCGATCTTACATGCGGACCTTGCATTTACAAGCGTATTTCTGGTTGTGGTGCTGGCACAGAATATCTCGCTGTAACACCATGGGGTGATCTCTACCCTTGCCATCAGTTCGTTAATGATCCTCAGTATAAACTCGGTGATATCTTCGAGGGCTTAAGCGACAATGGCAAAGAAAAGCGTAACGAATTTGCTCAGTGCAATGCTTACACTAGAGAAGGCTGTAAGGATTGCTGGGCTAAGCTTTACTGCTCAGGTGGCTGCGCTGCTAACGGTTACCACTCACAGGGCTCTGTAGCAGGTATTTATGAATATGGATGTAAATTATTCCGTAAGAGAATCGAATGTGCTCTAGCGGTTAAATTATCAAGCGTAACCGAAGAAGACATCTATCATCCAGAAAATTAAGACATACAAAAACCGGTCACAAAATGACCGGTTTTCTTTTGCAATTAATAATTAAAATTAGATCTGAACTGTCATGATCTCAATAACCTGTGGCTCGAGTGGCTTATCCATATAGTTTGTACGAACAGAAGCAATTCTATCTACTACATCCATACCCTCAATAACCTTACCAAAAGCCGCATACTGTCCATCAAGATGTGGAGATGTCTCATGCATAATAAAGAACTGGCTTCCAGCAGAATCTGGGTGCATAGCTCTAGCCATAGAAAGAACTCCACGTGTGTGATTAAGATCATTTTGAACACCATTTGCGGAGAACTCACCCTTTATTGTATAACCAGGACCACCTGTACCTGTTCCTTCAGGACAACCACCCTGAATCATAAAGCCAGGGATTACTCTATGGAAGATAAGTCCGTTATAGAAGCCATTACCTGCAAGCTTAATGAAATTTTCCACAGAAATAGGAGCGATTTCTGGATAAAGCTCTGCCTTAATCTCGCCGCCATCCTGCATCTTAATAGTAACAATAGGATTTGCCATATTAATTGACCACCTTTCAATCAAAATAAAAAGCTCCGAAGCCTTTGCCCCGGAGCTTTATTATAACATAGTTTTTTATCAGCTCTTTGCGATTTCCTTAACAGATGTAGCAAGACCTGCGATTGAAGCGATCTCAGATGGGATGATAATCTTTGTTGCCTGACCATTAGCAGCCTTCTCAAAAGCCTCAAGGCTTCTCATCTTGATAACTGCCTCGTCAACTCCAACATCCTTAATCAACTGGAGACCCTTTGCTGTAGCTTCCTGTACTGCGAGGATTGCCTGAGCCTGACCTTCAGCCTCTCTGATAGCAGCTTCCTTCTTAGCCTCAGCACGAAGAATAGCGGACTCCTTCTCACCCTCTGCAACACGGATAGCAGCTTCCTTCTGACCTTCAGCGATGAGGATGGACTCTCTCTTTTCACGCTCAGCCTTCATCTGCTTCTCCATGGCTACCTGAATCTCACGTGGTGGGATAATGTTCTTAAGCTCTACTCTGTTAACCTTGATTCCCCATGGGTCTGTTGCCTCATCGAGGATTTCTCTCATCTTAGAGTTGATAATATCTCTGGATGTCAGTGTCTGGTCAAGCTCGAGCTCACCGATGATGTTACGAAGTGTTGTAGCTGAGAGATTCTCAATAGCTGTGATAGGACGCTCGATACCGTATGTAAAGAGCTTAGGATCGATAATCTGATAGAAAAGAACTGTATCGATCTGCATTGTAACGTTATCCTTTGTGATAACAGCCTGTGGTGCAAAGTCTGCAACCTTTTCCTTAAGGGAAATCTTACGAGCTACTCTATCGATTACAGGCATCTTTACGTGGAAACCTGTGTCCCATGTTGTCTTGTAAGCACCGAGACGCTCAACAATATATGTTGTAGCCTGTGGTACTACCTTAATACATGTTACTGCAAAAACTACGATGATAGCTGCAATAATGATTACTACTACTACTGGATCCATTTTTATATCCTCCTATATTCCTTTTAAATTACTTCTACTACTACTTTTACGCCTTCCATGCGAAGAACCTTAACTACTGTTCCCTCTGGAATGCTCTGGTCTGCTTTGGCTGACCAAACCTGACCCATTACTTTGACCTGACCTACACCTTCGATAGGATCAATTGACTTAATTACTACACCTTCCTGGTTAAGTACTCTGTCGGCATTTGTTGGCTTGAACTGAAGTCTCTGAAGCTTATCAAGCTGAGGCTTAAGCCAAATCATACATATGATGAAGAATACTACAGAAACAACCACAAATACTACGAGCTGAATTGTAGTTGGCACTCCGAATAAGTCAAGGATCATTGCAACAAAGGATCCGACTGCGCACCAGACTGTTGTAAGACCTAATGTAACCGCTTCAACAACTGCGAAGACGATTGTAAGAATCAACCACAACATCCACATGCTCTCTGTGAACATTTCCATAACATATACCTCCCTTCGTGTATCTCTATGGAAATTATACCTAGCAAAAATGGGCTTTTCAACGAATTCCAGCCGAATTATACAATTCTTAAACTTTGGAAAAACTATCGTTTATAATTGCCTAAATTATGCCTCGTCACCAAGCAAAGTAGCCGCCATAACAGCCTTAATTGTGTGCATACGATTCTCTGCTTCCTGGAACACATGAGACTGAGGTCCTTCAAACACTTCATCAGTTACCTCAAGCTCAGAGAAACCATATCTCTCGCCCATTTCTTTACCAATCTTTGTCTTAAGATCGTGAAATGCTGGGAGACAGTGAAGGAATACCGCTGTTTCCTTTGCATTAGCCATAAGTTCCTTTGTAACCTTATAAGGAGAAAGAGCTCTAATTCTCTCTTCCCATACCTCATCTGGCTCACCCATGGACACCCATACATCTGTATAAATAACATCTGCATCCTTAGCAGCTTCCATTGCATCTTCTGTAAGTGTGATAGAACCACCAGACTGCTTTGCCCACTCTTCACACTGAGCAACCAACTCAGCATTTGGGAAATACTCCTTAGGTGCACCTGCTGCAAAATGCATACCCATCTTAGCGCATACAATCATGAGAGAATTACCCATGTTATAACGAGCATCGCCCATATAAGCGAGCTTCTTGCCCTTATAATCACCAAAAATTTCCTTAATAGTAAGAAGATCTGCAAGCATCTGTGTTGGATGGTATTCATTTGTAAGACCATTCCATACTGGTACACCCGCATACTTAGAAAGCTCCTCTACGATTGTCTGCTCAAAGCCTCTATATTCGATACCTTCAAACATACCTCCGAGAACTCTAGCTGTATCAGCAATACTCTCTTTCTTACCAATCTGAGAACCTGATGGATCAAGATATGTGGAACCCATACCAAGATCATGTGCTGCTACTTCAAAAGCACATCTTGTTCTTGTACTAGTTTTTTCAAAAATAAGAGCTACATTTTTACCCTTGAGCTTATCAACTGCGATGCCAGCCTTTTTCTTAGCCTTGTACTCAGCTGCCAAATCAATAAGATATGCAATCTCTTCAGGTGTGTAGTCCTTTAATGTTAAAAAAGAACGTCCCTTTAAGTTCATATAAACACCTCCATAATCCCCAAGAAGCTTTATTTCTAAAAAGAATTAAGAGTCGCACCACTCGTGCGGCTCTTAATCAATCTCATATTCATACCCTGTCATTATACATCATGAAATCATTGTGTTTCAATTACCTATGGCATTTAGACTCCCAATCGTAATATACCTCTTCTAAAGTCAGCCCTTGTGGAGGAAGTGTCTGCCCTGCACGCTTCCTTTCGCATGATTTAATCACATCTGGAATATCTTCTGGTTTTATTTTCCCAAGACCAACATACATCAAAGTGCCTGCAATAATACGCACCATGTTATAAAGGAACGCCTCGCCACTAACTTCAATCTCGACCAGGTCGTCATTTTCACGCACGATTACATGATGAATGCGCCTTACTGTAGTTAACTGACTTCCTCCTGCTGCGCAAAATGCCGCAAAATCATGTTCTCCAGCAAAATATGCTGCTGCGACCTTCATCTTATCTACGTCAAGCTTATACGTAACGTGATAAGCGTACCTAGACTTCATAGGCTGTCTAACAGGAGATGAATATATGCGATATATATACTTCTTCCCAAGGGTATCGAAACGCGCTGAAAAGTCATCGCACATATATATCGCCTTTTTTACAGATAAATCCTCTGGTAGGAATGGATTAAGCGCCAAAGGAATCTTTTCTTCAGGAATATAAAACGGGACGTCACAGGAACTTACATGATAGCGCGCATGCACGCCAGCATCAGTTCTGGAACATCCCGTTACTTTTATATCTTCTTTGTAAAGTGTACTAATAGCCTTATTAAGCTCTTCCTGGACAGAACGTCCATTATTCTGAATCTGATATCCGACAAACTCTGTGCCGTCGTATTCACAAACAAGAGCAATTCTTGGCATAGTACTTATTATACAGCGCTACTCTTACCGTCGATTCCGTCGTCGTCGCAGGACTTACCCATCATAGCAGCACCAACGATACCAGCATCGTTACCCATCTGAGCGAGACGAATCTCTGTCTTCTTAACGCCAGGTCCAAAGTAAGGTCTAGACATTGTCTTCTCCTGAAGTGGAATAAGAAGTGGATCGCCTTCATTACATACACCACCACCGATTACGAGAACCTCTGGCATAAATGTATTAATAGCATTTGCAAGACCATCTGCAAGATAATCTGTGTACTCGTCAATAACCTGCTCAGCAACCTTATCGCCTCTTCTCATAGCGATAAACGCAGCCTTTGCATTAGGATGGCCTTCCTCAGCAATTACATCCTTGAGGCAAGACTCTGGATGAGCAATAGAAGCTTCCTCTGTCATTCTTGTGAGGGCTGTAGCTGCACCATACTTCTCGAAGCAACCCTTACGTCCACAAGAACACTGGAGACCACCAGATACAAGAACTGTATGACCAAACTCAGAACCAGCCTGGTTAAATCCAGAATAAATTCTGCCGTTAACGATAACACCAGCACCAATACCTGTACCGAGTGTGATAGTTACAGAATCCTTGCAACCCTTAGCTGCACCAGCAACTGCCTCAGCCATACCTGCGCAGTTAGCATCATTATCAATATATACTGGAAGGTCAACTACTTCTCTAATGAGCTTTCTCATAGGAGCCATGTTGAAAGGAAGATTATTAGCGTATACAAGAACACCTGCAATATTGTCTGGAGTTCCTGGAGAACCGATACCGATTGCCTTGATATCAGACACCTTCATTCCTGCCTTCTCAATAACAGTAAGAACGAGTGTACCCATATCATGGATAATCTCCTCCATAGGACGCTCAGCATTAGTCTTAATGCTCTCCTTATTTATCATCTTACCTTCGATGTCTACAACACCAGCCTTGATGTTAGTACCACCAAGATCAATGCCTACGTAATAAGCCATATATAGGACCTACCTTCCATTAAATTTAATTTAATGTTCTCTCTCTCGAAAACATCTTATTTTATCATGAAAACATGATTTTGTCTTTACTTGAAGACTATGTTAACTACAACAATTACTGCCGCTCCGACTAGTAAAATTGCACCCCATGTAATATCGAAAGAGGTGATTTTAAGCGGATTTAGTTTTGTTCTACCATCACCACCACGATAACACCTTGCATCCATAGCCACAGCCAATTCCTCAGCTCTTTTAAAACTAGAAATAAAAAGTGGAATTAATACTGTAACGTATCCCTTAAGTCTATTTATTATGGAACCAGTATCATAGTCAGCACCACGAGACTGTTGTGCCTTCATTATTTTGTCAGTCTCGTCAAGAAGCGTAGGAATAAAACGAAGTGCTATAGACATCATCATCGCCATCTCATGCACAGGCACTTTTATTACCTTAAGAGGAGATAAAAGCTTTTCAAGCGCGTCAGAAATTTTAAGAGGTGTCGTCGAAAGCGTAAGCATTGTGCTAGTAATAAGCACTAAAAATATTAGTCTTACTCCCATAAAAACAGCGCTATCTATACCGCCTGTAGTAATTTGTAAAAACTTCCACTGCCATAACGTCTTACCTGTCTTAATAGTGAATAAATTAAGAAGCACAATAAAGATGGTAATTGGCAGAATAGGTTTTACTGTACTCCAGATGTTCTTTGGTGACATCTTCGAAAGTATTATCTGCAATACTACCACAACAGCTGTTACTAGAATGCCGATCTTTGACTTCATGGTAAATATAGCTACTAGATACAATAGATAAATTACAAACTTTACCCTAGGGTCCATTTTGTGAAGCACAGAACCTGTATCAATATAACGTCCGAGGCTTATATCATTTAGCATGCTCCACCTCCACGTTAGCCTTAATACTTCTAATTATTGCACTAGCTTCATCCTTTGCATTTTTCTGTGTTTCTTCAAACACTACATACGGCATCTGCTTTTTTATTGCAGCCTTAATTTTGTCTGAAAACTCCACCAAATGAGGGAAAGAAAGATTAAGTTCATTAACTCTTTCTTTGTCCATAAAAAGAGCTGTTGCATCCCTTAATTCTGCAATTTTACCTTCTTTGATACAGCATATTCTATCAGTGTATCTAAACGCCTCATCCATATTATGTGAAACAAGAATAATGGTTGTTCCAATATCACTAAGTTTACGAATGAGAGCAAACATATCTCTTCTACCCTTAGGATCAAGTCCAGATGCAGGCTCATCTAATACAAGAACCTCTGGCTTCATTACCAATACACCAGCAAGAGCAACTCTTCTCTTCTGGCCTCCTGATAACTCAAATGGACTTTGAGACAATAGCTCTTCATCCAAACCTACAAGTGAGATTGCTTCTAATACACGAGTATGCTTTTCTTCTGGACTAAGATTCAATTTGCGAAGTCCGTAAGCAATATCCTTCTCCACAGTATCTTCAAAAAGCTGATATTCTGGGTACTGGAATACGAGTCCAATTCCATGTCGTATTCTAAGTAATTCTTTCTTGTTCTTCGTGGAATACGAGTCCCCACTAGAGGAGTTAAAAACAACATCCCCCTCTTGAGGTTTAAAAAGTCCATTAAAGTGGGATATCAAGGTAGTCTTGCCACAACCACTTTTACCAACAATAGCTAATACTTCTCCACGATTTACATCTAGATTTATATTATCCAAGATTAGTTTGCCCTTATCTTCGTATTTAAAACTTAGGTCTTTTACGCTTAATACTACTCCGCTATAAGGGTTCTTTTTCTTCTCGTGTTTAGCTTCAGGATTAACATCTTCCATATCTTTATATGGCAATATAGAAGCTACGCTATTAATCATTGCTTCCTGACTATCTAATGTAGATGTTATAACTGGTTCATCTACTATATCCAAAAGTTCAGTGTATAACTCTATATCTTCTGGGAGTTCCAAACTTGCTTCTTTAATCTTTTCTTTTTGAGCGAAAATTTCAGATGGAACACCATGCATAAATACTTTTCCGTTTTTTACAACGTATACATCATCACATCTAGATGCTTCACTCATATCATGGGTAATTGTAATTACAGTTATACCCTTTTCTTTATTCATTTTTTCTACAATAGAAAGGAATTCGTCACGACTTCTAGGGTCTAACATAGCTGTTGACTCGTCTAGAATAAGAAGCTGTGGTTTCATAGCAAGAGAACCGGCAATAGCAAGTTTTTGCTTTTGACCACCAGAAAGATTTGCAGCTTCTTTCTTTGCAAAATCCTGAAGTCCAACATAAGTCAAAGCTTCATCAACTCTTCTTCTTAATTCTTCAGTTGGAATACCGAGATTTTCTGGTCCAAAAGCAACATCTTCTTCGACCAAAGTACCTACAATCTGGTTATCTGGATTCTGAAATACATATGAACAATTCTCTCTAATATCCCAGAAATGTTCTTCATCTGAAGTGTTATATCCAAATACCTTCATGACACCACTTTCTGGCACCTCAAGGATATCTATTAATTTTGCAAATGTAGATTTTCCGGAACCATTAGGTCCGAGTATAGCTGTATAAGACCCTTTCTTAATAGAAAGGGACATTCCATCTACTGCTTTTCTCTTTTCCGTAGCTTCTGATTCGTCGTAAGAAGTATAAGAAAAATGTATATCTTCAGCTATAACTTCGTAATCCATGGTATTGATTATAAAAAGAAAGAAGCGAGGTGTAAACCTCGCTTCTTGGAATAATTCTTATTGATTAATTATCAATTAAACGAACTCAAGAATAGCCATCTCAGATCCGTCACGACGACGTGTACCGAGCTTGATGATTCTTGTGTATCCACCTGTTCTGCCTGCATACTTAGGTGCGATCTCATCGAACATCTTATTAACTGGGTTAATTGTGTTACCCTCGGAATCGTGGCTCTTGAGAAGCCAATAAGCCATTCTCTTACGAGCTGCAAGTCTTGAAGCACTGTCAACCTGAACAGTCTTTGTCTTTACTTCACGATCTACAACATCATACTTATTGCCGTTCTTGGATGTCTTGGAAACAAGAACCTTCTTGCCCTTACCATCAAGCTTAGCTGTTGAAACTGTTACTTCCTTAGTTGTGAAGTTATCCTTCTCCTTAATAGCGTCAGTGATAAGCTTCTCAACGATAGCAGAAATCTCTTTCGCACGAGCAGTTGTTGTCTCAACCTTCTCGTTGATAACGAATGCCGTTGTCATGTTGCGAAGAATAGCAGTACGCTGATCTGCTGCGCGACCAAGTTTTCTATTAACTGGCATTTTTATATCCTCCTAGATTATTCTTCTGAATCTGCGAGATGGAGACCCATCTCCTCGAGCTTGGCAATAACCTCATCAAGAGACTTCTTACCAAGATTTCTAACCTTAATCATCTCATCCTCAGATCTGGAAATGAGATCGCCTACTGTGTTAATAGCAGCTCTCTTAAGGCAGTTATATGTACGAACTGAGAAATCAAGATCCTCAATTACCTTACTAAGCTCAGAATTCTTCTCGCTCTTTGTCTCAAGGCTCTTGAAGCTAAGTGTAGCCTCTGTCTCTGTGAGACGTGTGAAGAGAGAAAGATGCTTAATAAGAATATCAGCTGCAGAAGAAAGAGCCTCATCTACATCGATTGTTCCATCTGTCCAAACCTCAAGAACAAGGCTATCATAATCTGTTCTCTCGCCTACACGAGTATTCTCGATTGTGTAATTAGCCTTCTTAATAGGTGTAAAGATAGAATCAATGGAGATAACTCCGATTGCCTGATTCTGGGACTTGTTCTGTACAGCTGTGCGATATCCACGGCCAGGACCGATTGTAAGCTCGATAAATACCTTGGACTCGCCATTAAGGTGTGCAATTACGTGATCAGGATTCATGATTTCTACTTCGTCATCATGAACAATGTCACCAGCTGTAAGCTCACCAGTCTTACCCTCAGTTACGCTGATGCAGACTGTCTTTGGGGAATCTGGATGAAGCGTTGCACGAATACCCTTAA
>JAKSRH010000056.1 GCA_024403675.1 Saccharofermentans sp.
GATACCTGTACGTTACCGTGTGGATCTCTCTCGAGGAAGAGCTGCTGCTGAATTCCTACTGGGAGAATATCAAATACTGCGAAAGCAGAAGCTGAAAGACCAGCCTTGATAAACTCATACTTAGCGTTCCAATCAGGAAGTGCATTGAACTTCTCTGTAGCCTCACCAGCGAGGAGCTCGTTAATCTCAGCGATAAGAGCGGAGAACTCAGGTACGAACTCTACGATACCCTCAGGGATAATAGCAACACCGAAGTTATCTCCGTTAGCTGCTCTCTTCTCTACGGAATCAGCGATGTAATTTGTGATATCAGCGAGGGACATCTTCTTAGCTGCAACTTCCTCACCGATAAGGCAGATGTTAGGCTGTGTCTCGAGAGCACACTCGAGAGCAACGTGGGAAGCAGAACGACCCATAACCTTTACAAAGTGCCAATACTTCTTAGCGGAGTTAGCATCACGCTCGATATTACCGATAAGCTCGGAATATGTCTTTGTAGCTGTATCGAAACCGAAGGAAGCCTCGATATCCTCATTCTTAAGGTCACCGTCGATTGTCTTAGGACAACCAATTACCTGGATACCTGTGTTCTTAGCTGCCATGTACTCAGCAAGTGTAGCAGCATTTGTATTGGAGTCATCACCACCGATGATAACAACAGCTGTAAGGCCATTCTTCTTAGCATTCTCAGCAACAATATTGAACTGCTCCTCTGTCTCGAGCTTTGTTCTACCAGAACCAATGATATCGAAACCACCTGTATTTCTGTAAGAATCGATGAATGGATCGTCGAATACTACATAATCATTCTTAAGAAGTCCATCTGGACCACCCTTGAAACCAAGGAGCTGGTTCTCTGGGTTTGTTGCCTTGAGGGCATCATAAAGACCAGAAATAACATTGTGTCCGCCTGGAGCCTGTCCACCGGAGAGAATTACACCAACAACCTGCTTCTTAGCAACAGATGTGTTCGAACCCTTCTCAAAAGTAACCTCTGGCTTACCATATGTATTTGGGAAAAGTGCAGCGATCTTATCCTGATCAGCTACAGAAGCTGTAGCAGCGCCTTCCTTAACGCAAATTTCTGCAATACCATTTCTGAGCATGCCTGGAAGCTTAGGCTGATACTCATATCTTGCTGTCTGAAGTGGTGAAAGATTCATATCATTTCTCCTTTATATAAAGATTAATCAACTATGTATAATAAAGAATTTTTCACCAAAAGTAAACCAAGAAGATTTGATTTATTCGTTTATTCTTCTTTGCTCCACTTTAACTTATCTAAGAAAAGGAATCCGCCACAATAATTGCAGTTTCCCTTGCTATCTGGCATAAATGGACTACCACATGTCGGGCACTGTTTATATTTATCAAAATCTGCGGAATTAGCATCAAACTTATTAGGATAACGACATCTTTTAAAGTTAATTTTACTGGTGTATTCCTTCTTAGTGATTTTCTTATCACCTTCAATAAGAGTCTTATTTATCTGAACCTTTGTAGTTAAAATTGTATCGGTTTCTGTATTTGTAACCTTTATGATATTTACTTTCCCAAGCCATAAATCAATCACTCTTTCACCATAAGCTTCACAATCGTTCATGAGAATATCGTAAATATCGTTTCGAAAATCATTTTCAGAAAACCTGACAATTTTGTCCTTAGTATTTTTATTCTTAACCTTGTTATCGATTTTCTCATTAAAGATATAAATAATCCATCCAACAAGACCTCTATAACGAAGTTTAATTGGTTCTATTTCTACTACTTCAGCCTGCCAATCATAATAATCTGAATACACAGTAGAACTACAAAACGGACAAATAATATCCTTACAATCAGAAGGGAGTTTCGCACCACAAGATGGACATTCAGATACTCTATTCTCTATATAAAAATCAGTAAACTCCGTTATCTTCCCCCACTTATCTTTCATGCGGGCATTTCTCTTATCATCTGGTCGAAGACGACGTGATAAAGCACCTAAAATTGTAGCACTAGGATAAATAAATGAAGGAACTAATAAATTACCGCTTTTGTCGTAATACTCTTCGACAACCATTCCGTTAAGATTGCAACACTTCCATTCCTTACCACCATTATCCCACTTACGGTAAACACCAGATTTGTTATTCTGTGTAGCATATAAATCAACAAATCTAAGTTTACGAACTATTTCATGGCGATACATAAGATCTTTTGAACGTTTTACTCTCGTATTAAGTTGCTTACCAACCTTGCAGGAAAATTCCGACATATTAGGAGACTCCCAAAATTCAAATACAGGAACCAAATCCTCCATGGCTTCCCCAGTTGATTTATTACTAGATGTGTATATTTTTCCTTCTGGAATTGCTCTAGTACGTGTTAAATAAGAATTTCTGCACACTTTACGGCGTACAAAAACAAATACAAATCCTAGAAATATCACGATTTCGATTGTTAAAAATGCGCCAACAACTATTCCAAACACTAGTAATATAGTCTCCATAAGTTACTCCCCAATAACCCATATAGATAATTATTTACATATAAAATTATTGTACTACAATGTTATTCATGAATAAAAACAAGGCTGATTTCGGAACTGGCAGCATGCCAAAACTTATATTGAAGCAGGCACTTCCACTTGCACTTTCGCAGGTGGCCCAGCTTCTTTATAACATCGTAGACAGAATCTATATTGGTCACATTGAAGAGGAAAGTATAGCCCCACTTACTGGTCTCGGACTAACTTTTCCTATCATTAGTGCCATCCTTGCCTTCACACTTCTTTTTGGACAGGGTGGTTGTCCTATTTTCTCCATTAACCGAGGCAAAGGTGATATAGATAAGGCATCACGCATAATGGGTAACTCTTTTACGCTCCTTACCATAAGTGGCGTAATTCTTACCTTGCTTGTTAGCATCCTTGCGAAACCATTACTTTATGCATTAGGTGCAGGACCAGAAAGTTTCCCTTATGCATATTCTTACCTCCGAATTTATGTCCTTGGCACCATTTTCGTCATGATTGGTACTGGAATGAACCTCTATATCACTGCGCAAGGTTCCCCTATCACTGCCATGATTACCACTATGAGCGGCGCCGTACTTAACTTAATACTTGACCCTATCTTTATTTTTACGTTAAACCTTGGCATAAGTGGCGCAGCTATCGCGACACTTATTTCTCAGGTTGTTTCTTTCTTATGGGTAATGCGTTTCTTCCTTCCAAGCTTTGGCGGTAAAGCAGTTATCCCTCTTTCAAGAAAATCCATGCACCTCGAACCATCCATTGTCGGTAGCATCGTTGCCATGGGTTTCACTGGTTTTGTTATGGAGATAACTAACAGCCTTACCCAAGTTGTTTGTAACCGTACTCTTAAGTTTTATGGTGGCGAAATGTATGTAGGCATCATGACCATAGTCAACTCTGTTAGATCCATTATGGGCGTAGCAGTAAACGGTATCGTACAAGGTGCCCAGCCTGTTCTTGGTTTTAACTATGGTGCGAAGAAATATGATCGAGTTCTATCAGGAATCAGATACTCATGCATGTTCGCATTTGTTTATACTGCCTTTGCGTGGGCGGTAGTCTTCTTCTTCCCTAGTTTCTTTATTGGATTATTTAGTGATGATGCAGTAACAAACGCAGTCGCTGTACCATACCTCCACATTTTCTTTATGGCGTATGTATTTATGTCTTTGCAGTTCTCTGGCCAGTCCACCTTTATGGCACTTGGTAAAGCAAAGCGCGCCATCTTCTTCTCCCTTTTTCGTAAGGTTATCCTTGTAGTGCCGCTGACTATCCTTTTACCAAGAGTTATGACAGACGCTGTAAGTGGCGTTTTCTACGCAGAACCTATCTCTAACGTTATTGGTGGTGCAGCTAGTTTCACTGCCATGTACTTCACTATTTATCGCAAACTCGCACGAAAGCAATCTTGATGGTAAAATAGGTCTCGAATTACGTTTACAATCTATCGGAAAGGATGTCGGTCATGCCTAGCACCAAGGATATCGTTCTCGCAGATTTGATCAACAACGAGTCTTATCTATCAGGCGAGAAGATTAGTACTAAGCTTAATATTAGTCGTGCTGCAGTTAACACTGCGGTAAAGGCTTTGCGTGCAGATGGTTATGTAATCGACTCTTCCACTAACAAAGGCTATAAACTTATCGAGCATCCAGATAAGATAAACTCCGGTGAACTTCTCGCGTACCTTCCTGAGAAGCGCTTAGAGACTGTAGCATGCCTTGATACAGTTACTTCTACTAACAAGATTGCAAAGGACCTGTGCTACGATGGAGCCCCTGCTGGAACTGTGGTTGTTGCTAACCACCAAAGTGCCGGCAAAGGCCGTCTCGGACGTTCCTTTATATCACCTCCAAACACTGGTATATACTTAAGTTATCTCTTAAGACCAACACTTCCACCTGATAAGATATCTACTACTAGCACAATCACTGCTTGGGCTGCTGTTGCTGTATGTAATGCCATAGAGAATGCATGTGGAATCCGTCCTGAAATCAAGTGGGTTAATGACGTGCTTATTAATTCCATGAAGGTTTGTGGAATTCTTACTGAAATGTTTGTAGAGACTGAGAGCGGTCTTGTCACAGGAATCGTAATCGGTATTGGAATTAACGTTAATCAAAAACAAACTGACTTCCCTCCTGAGCTTCAAGAGATTGCTAGTTCTATCGCAGCTCAAGATGGTGGTACTAAATATCCACGCGCTCGTATCATAGTAGAATTAATAAAAGAACTCGATCGTTTAGCTTCTAACTGGCCTCAGAACGCTGGTGAATACCTCGCTATGTACAGAAGTAGTTGCGTTACTATCGGCAAAGAAGTTGACGTTATATCTGTACACACAGATCCTAACGAGATTCCTCGTCGTGGCTTTGCAGTTACTATTAATGACGACTTCTCTATTCGCGTCCGTTTTAATGATGGTCACGAGGAAGATTTAAGCAGTGGCGAAGTCCGTGTCCGTGGTCTTTACGGATACACTTAACTAATTACCTCACACCTCTATCTCACACCTCGATAAAATCACGAATTTTATCGAACTTTCCTTCTCCTATTCCTCTAACGTTCATGACATCTTCTATGGACGCGAAAGTTCCATTTAAATTTCTGTATTCAATGATGGCATCTGCAGTCACTTCACCTATACCAGATACTGACATAAGTTCTTCTTTAGTAGCTGTGTTGATGTTGATTTTGTGGGTGCCTTCTTCATTATTACTATCTCCTGAAGGTGTTCCAAAAACATCAGATAACACAACCTCAGAAGCATAAATTTGTGATGCAAATTCATCTTGTGTAGGAATATAGATAGAAACGTTTTCCTTTAGTCCCATAACCAGGTTTATGTGTTCAGCTGCTGCGTCTTCACGTAATCCACCAGCCATTTGCACAACGTCATATAATATTGAATCATATTTTATCTCATATACACCAGGCTCATTAACAGCACCACAAATATATACCTGAATATAGGTCGTATTGTTTGTAGGTAATGATCCTGAAACAACATTCTCTGTAGCAGTTACCTCTACCTCGGTACTATTCCCTTGCACAAAACTATCGTAATTCTTCACACCCAAATATTTATAGGCAAGGCCCATAAGTATCACAAGGCCTAAAGCTGTAGGATATACTATGTTTTTCTTAGAAATAACTTCATGCAAATTCATGGTATCACCTCTGTAAATATAATTACTTATAACGTACCATGAAAAATATGCCCCAAACGGTACAAATTTCTACAATTTCCGACATTCAACCGTTATAATCGACAATCACCGACAATTGGTCCAACACGTGTCATCAAAATCGTCATCACTTTCTTTTTTTAATGACACTATTGATAACATCTCACATGAATAAGTCGCACCCAAATAAAAAAGACCCGCGATGCGGGTCCTTAATCATTACTCTTCGTCCATCTCTGTCTCAGATGGGTGATCCAATGTCAACGTACTCCAGAGCTTCTCAAGATTATAATTAGCTCTCTCTTCTGGATGCATTACGTGAACAACTACATCTCTATAATCGATAAGCATCCATCTATCACCAGAACGACCTTCAACATGATCTGGATAAAGGCCCATATCTGTTTTAACAAGATACTCAACCTCGTCAGCCAAAGCCTTAATCTGTGTTGTAGAAGAACCGCTAGCGATTACAAAATAATCTGCAAGAGTTGTCTTGTCAGCAACATCAAGGACTTCAATATCGATACCTTTCTTAGACTCTAATGCTTCTAATGCCTTATCTACGATTTCTTTACTAGTCATAGGATAAACTCCTTTTAATTTCTTATTCTCATTATATCACACGCCAAGCGCATTCATGAACTCAAGTGTTTTTGGGTGAATATCTCTACCCTGGGTTTCAAACTTTTTACGAACCGCGCCCACACATAGACGAAGTGCAGCATCTATATCTGATAATGCCACCTCACGCATTTCAGTGAGGTCTGTATAAGTACGAGCAGGTTCTAACTTATCTGCCAAGAAAACAATCTTATCAAGAAGTGTAGCACCACCATGACCGGTAGTGTGATAAGTAATAGCATTGAGAATATCTTCGTCATCTACATCAAAACGCTTCTTAGCAAATACTGCACCAGCTGGAGAATGCAAAAGCTTCTTATCAGCAAAGGTATCTCCACATCTCTCCTTAGCATAATCGCGCTGTACCTGTGGTTCTAACTCCTTAGCACAATCATGTAAAAGTCCTGCTATAAGTGCCTTATCCACATCTGCACCATGAATAAGAGCGTATTTTGCAGATAAAAGACCAACATTAATAGTATGGAGCAAACGCTTTTCGCCTAGATACTCATAAAGGTCAGCTGCCATAAGAAAAAATTTCTCTGCAGCTTCGTCAGATACAGCATCCATTACTTCCTTATCCGCATAAAGGTTGTGAGTCTTAATAAACTCCTGTGCCACTTTAGGAACGTCCTCATAGTCCTTAGTAATTCTAACCTCAGAGGATGCCACTTCTACACCATCAATTACGAAAGACTCGATATTAGCCTCAAAACCAAACTCTTTACTAATTCGCTCACGCTCCTCGTAAATATCGCACTCTTCACCAGGTCTTAATGCTACTAGAAGTCCTGCCATAGAGATAATTTCTTCAGGCTTATACCAATGAGTAAATGAAGGCAAAATATCTGAACCACAAAGCCAAAAGAAAGTATGCTCTTCAAGAGCCTTCTTAGGCTTAATGCCGTTATATGTAAGGAAAGGCACGAGGTAATTCATGCTAGTAATCTTTTTAAGTGTAGACACTGTGTAGCTGATGCCAGGGATGGAAAACTCTGCATCACTTACAAGCACCTTGTTACCAGAAAACTCACTTTCGATAACAGCCTTAGTCATAAAGTATCGATATGGCGCAGCGCTTAACACTTTGCCTCGCTTAAAAGAATTACGTACAGTTGGAATAACGATGACGATATCCACGTCACCGTTATTAATTGCACCCTTAATTATGGATAAATGGCCCTTGTGAATTGGGTCAAAAGAACCGCCAAAAAGGCCTATTCTCATGCGTGATACTCCTTGCCGAACTTGCCTACTGTACGTCCGATATCTGTTCTATAGTGAGCGTCCTTGAAGGAAATCTTCTTAACACCTTCGTATGCACCATCAATAGCCTCATCAAGTGTGTCACCCTCATCATATACAACAAGAACACGTCCACCGCTTGTTACAAGCTTACCATCCTCTGTAAGAGCTGTTCCTGCCTGGAATACGAGCTTGCCACATGTATCGATACCTGTAATCTCATAACCCTTATTGTAAGATGCTGGATATCCACCAGAAGCCATAACTACTACTGTAGAGCACTTCTTCTTCCACTTAATCTCGATGTCAGCAAGTGTGCCATCAATACAAGCATCAATAATATCCATGAAATCTGTCTCAAGAAGTGGGAGGATTGCCTGTGTCTCTGGATCACCAAATCTTGCGTTATACTCTACAACCTTTGCACCGTCCTTAGTAAGCATTAGACCAAAATAGATAACACCCTTGAAAGGTCTACCCTCTGCCTTAAGAGCTTCAATTGTAGGCTTAACAATCTTGTTCTGGATGGAAGCCATATCCTCATCTGAGAGGTCAGCACCTGGTGTTACTGCACCCATACCACCTGTGTTGAGGCCCTGATCGTTGTCATATGCTCTCTTATGGTCACGAGAAGAAATCATTGGAACAGCGATATTACCATCAGCAAAAGCAAGAAGTGTGAGCTCTGGACCTACCATGCACTCCTCGATAACTACTGTATTACCGGCACTACCAAATGCCTTATCTTCCATCATGGAGATAACTGCTGCCTTAGCCTCATCAAGAGTCTGAGCAATAATTACACCCTTACCAAGTGCAAGTCCATCAGCCTTAATAACAATTGGCATAGGCTGTGTCTCAAGATACTTAAGAGCATCATCCTTGTTATCAAAAGTCTCATACTTTGCAGTAGGAATATTGTACTTCTTCATGAGGGACTTGGAGAAAGCCTTAGAAGCCTCAATAATTGCTGCATTAGCACGTGGACCAAATGCACGTACGCCCTTCTCCTCGAGCTTATCAACAAGACCTAATGCGAGAGGATCATCAGGAGCAACAAATACTAAATCAAAATTATTGTCCTTAGCATAGTCTGCCATGGCCTCGATATCTGTTGCCTTAATAGGTACACAAGTAGCAATCTCAGCAATACCACCATTACCAGGTGCACAGTAAAGTTCTGTAACCTTTGAACTCTTCTTAAGTGTCCAACAAATTGCGTGCTCTCTTCCGCCGCCACCAACTACTAATACCTTCATATCTATATCCTCCGAATAATTAATTACTTCTCAATCTTCATTCCGCTTAAGAATGCATTAATGAATCCGTCGAGTTTACCATCCATAACGGCATCAACATCGCCTTCTTCATAACCTGTTCTAGCATCCTTAACCATTGTATATGGACAGAATACATAAGATCTAATCTGTGAACCCCAAGCGATTTCCATCTGATTACCCTTAAGATCCTCAAGCTTCTCCATATGTGCTTCTCTAAGCAAAGCGTGAAGCTTAGCCTTCAACATATTCATAGCTGTCTCTCTGTTCTGAATCTGAGAACGCTCTGACTGACATGCAACAACAACGCCTGTAGGAATATGTGTAAGACGTACAGCAGAGTCTGTCTTGTTGATGTGCTGACCACCCTTACCAGTGGAACGGTATGTATCTACACGGAGATCAGATGGGTCGATCTTAATCTCGTCAACGCCGATAGTGTCAGCG
>JAKSRH010000057.1 GCA_024403675.1 Saccharofermentans sp.
CCAGCTTCCTTCATAGCAATCTTCATTGCCATACCAGCACCAGAACCATCCTCTGCTGGAGAAGTAATATGGTAAGCGTCGTTTGTAGCACCGTAACCAACAATCTCAGCGTAGATATGTGCACCACGAGCCTTAGCGTGCTCGAGCTCCTCGAGAACGAGAACACCAGCACCCTCACCGATTACGAAACCATCTCTATCCTTATCGAATGGTCTGGAAGCAAGGTTAGGATCTTCCTGTGTGGAAAGAGCTGTAAGAGCTGTAAATCCGAGTACACCAGAAGGACAAACTGCAGCCTCTGCACCACCTGCGAGCATTACATCTGCATCACCGTACTTGATTGTCTTAAATGCCTCACCAATGGAGTGTGTACCAGAAGCACAAGCTGTAACGATATCAAGGTTCTTACCCATCATGTGATACTTGATAGAAATGTTAGCGGAAGCCATGTTACCAATCATCATTGGGATGTAGAGAGGTCCAACCTTCTTACCCTCGTTGATTTTAGAAATTTCTCTCTCGTTAGCCTGCATGGAACCAACACCAGAACTTACGATAACACCAACACGGAAAGGATCTTCCTTCTCCATGTCAAGTCCAGCATCCTCTACAGCCTCTGTTGCTGCAACTACTGCATACTGTACGAATGGCTCCATTCTCTTTGCATCCTTGAAGCTCATGTACTGTGTTACGTCAAAATCCTTAACCTCAGCAGCTACCTTTACCTTGTAGTCTGTTGTGTCAAATCTCGTGATGGATCCGATTCCGTTACGGCCCTCTACGAGACCATTCCAGAAGCTCTCTACATTATTTCCGAGAGGTGTGATCGCACCCATACCAGTAATAACTACTCTGTTTGCCATTTCTTTATCTCCTATTTTTCTTTCGAAAATTAATTACATGTGCATACCACCGTCAACGCTGATGCACTGACCTGTGATGTAAGAAGCCTCATCAGATACGAGGAATGCAACGCAGTTTGCGATATCCTCAACCTGACCAAATCTGCCGAGTGGGATGGAAGCAATGTACTGCTCCTTAACCTTCTCTGGGAGAACGTCTGTCATTGGAGTCTGAACAAATCCAGGAGCTACTGCATTAGCTGTGATGTTCTTGGAAGCATACTCTCTAGCTACAGACTTTGTGATACCAAGTACACCTGCCTTGGAAGCAGAGTAGTTAACCTGGCAAGCATTACCCTGAAGACCTACGATAGAACTGATAGAAACGATACGACCGAACTTCTGCTTGCTCATTACAGGCACACACTCGCGGAAGAAGTTGTAAGAACCCTTGAGGTTAACAGAGATAACTGCGTCGAAATCCTCTTCCTTCATTCTTACGAGGAAGCCGTCTCTTGTAATACCAGCGTTGTTGATAAGAATATCAACAGAACCAAATGTCTCCTTAACGTCAGCAACGCACTCCTTTACTGCATTTGCATCTGTTACGTTACACTGATAAGCCTTTGTCTCTACACCATATGTAGCCTTGATCTCGTCAGCTGTCTCCTGGATGCCCTCGATTGGACAAGCGTCAATAACTGCGATATTTGTTCCCTTGGAAGCAAGTGTCATTGCAATGCACTTACCAATTCCTCTTGCGCTACCTGTTACGATTGCTGTTCTAGCCATGATAATTCTCCTTATTCAAATGTTTATAAATTACTTTGTTTCCATCTCTTTAAGTGTTGCTACGCAAGCCTCAACATCAGCTACTGTAGAAACATTAATTACTGGGATTTCTGGGCAAGTCTTCTTTACGAAGCCTGCGATTGTCTTACCTGGACCAATCTCAACGAATACGTCAACGCCGTTGTCCTTCATGAGACGAAGTGTCTGCTCCCACTTAACTGGAGAAGAAACCTGAACCTGAAGAAGATCCTTAATCTGATCCTTATTATCTACAATCTCAGCTGTAGCATTTGCTACATATGGGATTCTAAGATCTGTAATCTCAGCCTTATCAAGCTCTACACGGAGCTCGTCACCTGCTGGCTTAAGCATTGGTGAGTGGAAAGGACCAGAAACATTGAGCTGAACCACCTTACGAGCACCAGCCTCCTGGAGCTTAGGCATTGCAGCTACAACACCCTCTGTCTTACCTGTAATAACGATCTGACCAGGGCAATTGAAGTTTGCCATTGTTACGCCATCAAAGTCCTTAATAATGTTCTGGATAACATCAGCATCCATACCAATTACTGCAGCCATTGTTCCCTCACCTGCTGGAACAGTGTTGCTCATGAGGCTACCTCTGATTCTTGTAAGTCTAACTGCATCATAGAAAGTCATTGCACCAGCCTCAACGAGAGCACAATACTCGCCGAGGGAAAGACCTGCAGAAATATCAGACTTAACACCTGCATCTACAAGAGCCTTATTGATAATCATGCAAGCTGTAACAAGAGCAGGCTGTGTGAACTCTGTAACGTTGATATCGTCATTCTCAACGAAGAGAAGCTTCTCCATATCAACTCCAGAAGCCTCAGATGCCTCCTTAATCATTTCCTTTGCATAGTCGTACTGCTCTACGAAGTCCTGAGCCATACCAATCTTCTGGGCACCCTGACCTGGGTAAACAAAAGCAATCTTCATTTTCTTTATTCCTTTTCTTTTTGGTTTATTTCTTAATTAGCAAACTGGCTTAGCATTACCAAGGATCTCATTAGCCTGAGCGAACATATCCTCGATGATTGTCTTAGCTGGCTTAATCTCGTTAACCATACCTGCAATCTGACCAGCCATGAATGTACCATTCTTTGTATCACCATCAACTACAGCCTTGCGGAGAGCACCAACACCAAGAGCCTCCATCTCCTCGAAGCCAGCATTTCTATCCTCAAGCTCCTGGAACTTAGCTGTGAGCTGATTTCTAATCTGACGAACAGGAGCACCTGCCTTACGACCTGTAACCTTTGTTGATGTATCCTTAGCCTTGATGATCATGTCCTTGTAATTCTGGTGGATATTAACTTCCTCAGAAGCACAGAAAACTGTACCGCACTGTACGCCGCATGCACCAAGCATGAAAGAAGCTGCAACACCACGACCATCAGCGATACCACCAGCAGCAAGTACTGGAATATTAACAGCATCAATAACCTGTGGAACGAGCGCCATAGTTGTGAGCTCACCAACGTGTCCACCAGACTCAGTACCCTCTGCGATAACAGCGTCAGCACCATCTCTCTCCATCTTCTTAGCCATTGCTACAGATGGAACTACTGGAACTACAAAGCAACCTGCTTCCTTCCACATTGGAATATACTTCTGTGCAGAACCTGCACCTGTTGTAACAACCTTTACATGCTCCTCAGCAATAACCTTAGCAATCTCATCTGCACGTGGATTCATGAGCATGAGGTTAACTCCGAAAGGCTTATCTGTGAGCTTTCTAATTTCCTGAATCTGTGTGCGGAGCCAGTTCTCATCAGCACCACCAACACCGATAATACCGAGACCACCTGCCTCAGATACTGCAGCAGCAATATGATGATCTGCTACCCAAGCCATACCGCCCTGGAAAAGTGGATATTTAATTCCGAGAATTTCTGCAATAGTTGTCATAATTTTTCTCCTTGTTATTCCTTATATAGTTAAAATTAGAAAACGAAATAGTTAGCGCCCCAAGTAAGTCCACCGCCGAAAGAACTCATTACAATCTTGTCACCCTTCTTAAGCTGACCTTCCTTCTTCATCTGTGTAAGAAGAACTGGGATAGAAGCTGAAGAAATATTACCTGTATCAGCAATTGTAAGTGGGAACTTTTCAAGTGGAACCTGAAGTTTCTTAGCTGTAGCCTCAATAATTCTTAGGTTAGCCTGATGGAACACAAAGTGATCCACATCATTTATATCAAATCCATACTTATTGGAAAGATCTTCAACAAGCTGTGGGATTTCTGTTACTACAAATCTGAATACGTCTCTACCAGCCATGAACATATTTGTTGACTTAAGGAATCCCTCTTCCTCAAATCTCTTTGGCTGCTTCATATTCTCACAGTGTAAGCATGTACCACGGGACAAAGAAGCTCTCATAATAAATGAGTTCTTCTCAGAAGCGTCAACCTCAGTAGCCTTAAGTACAGCACATCCTGCACCATCACCAAAGAGGATACATGTTCCACGGTCTTCCCAATCAACGTAGTTAGTAAGGCACTCTGCACCAATAACGAGTGCACACTTTGAGTTTCCACTCTCGATAAAACCCTGAGCCGTATTATATGCTGCAATAAAACCAGGACATGCTGAATTTACATCAAAACACGCACAGTCCTCACTAGCGCCAACTGCACCCTGAACACAAACTGAAAGTTCTGGGAAAACAAGATCTGGTGTAGTAGATGCTACAACAATGAGATCGATTTCAGAAGGATCAATTCCTGCATCCTTAACAGCTTCCTTTGCTGCCTTACATGCCATTGTTGAAGACTTGTCCTCTATACCATCAGCAACATGTCTTCTCTTGATTCCAGTTCTTTCTGTTATCCATTCATCATTTGTTTCAACAATCTTTGCAAGGTCATCGTTTGTCATAATCTTAGGTGGCAAATATGAACCTAAACCAACGATTTTTCCAGTAATCATACGTCTCTCCTATAAAATCCTTTGATAATCAAAGTATTACACAACAGCATTATACAGTCAATATCTGTTGCGTTCTACTCAATTTATAATTTTAGCCCAAAATTGCCTCAATTTTTAATAAATATTCTCTACGAAATAAAACCTTTTCCTTTTTTCATATTGTCTTATAAATGAAAGGAGAAAATTGCCTATGGAAGAAAATGACAAAGCATTTTTGACAAGATTCTTCGAAGAGGTTATGCGTCATGTACCAGCCCCCTATACCGAATGGAATATAAGTAAAACTAAAGATGATGACTGCTAATCTCAAACTAACTTCCCGAAAGCATTTCTTAGCTTTCGGGATTTTTTTATAATTTTTTCTAAAACTAAAACCTTTCATGTAGCAGTGCCTGTCTTCTAGGTATAAATCCAAAAAAATATTACGATAACAAAGGGAGTAAATTTAAATGGAACAAGATATCAAAATTGGTCTGTAATTTATACTGAAGCCATCACAAGTGACACTGTTTTCAATTTGTGTTCTGAATAGTCTGGTTTACCTCTGGACAAATCAACATTTACATATGATTTAATTGGTGGAAGTTCTATACCAATGCTCGCAGTAAATGATGGATACTGGAATGTCAATACTTATACGATAACTAATGGCGAACTAGAGTATATACAGACTTATGATAAGTCAAATCCAGACCACCCATATAAGCCAGCGTATACTGAAACCGAGATTTTGGGTTATCTCTCAACAGGTACAATTCCAGGCTAATTATCATTTCGATATTTCACATAAAACACTTTCCCGGAAGCGAATTACTTCCGGGAAAAATTTTTTGAAAAAATTTTTTTGAAAATTAAACCATCCTCCTTCCTCGTGTTGTCTTAATGGTATAAATCAAAAAAATTGACACATACGGAGGTCACAAAAATGAAAAGAACAATTATCACAAGCATATTTATTGGTGCAATGGTTTTATCCCTTACAGCATGCACAACTTCAAAGAAGGATAACAAAAAGCATGTTAATCACGAGGAAACAACTACTCTTACAATCGAATTTTATGATGAACCTACAGAAACTACTTCAACACCTGTTCCAGTTATAAAGGAAGAGGAACATAATGAATTCTCCTTTGAGACAGAAGAAGAAGTTATCGACTGGGGTTCTTATTACATGGATGCCCTCAATAACAATGTAGTTCTAGCATGGCATGAAGAAGCCAATTTCAGTGGCGGTACAGGCAATATGGATGATTTTTTATATCAGTTAGTATATATCAATGATGACAATATTCCTGAGTTAGTTATAAACGAGAACAACTCTCACTCATGTGTTTTTACAATTTATAATGATAGGGTTGTTCACGTTTCTTGCCTTGTCTCTACTTCTCAGTATGCACCTCGCCAGAGTAGTATTGCTACTTATACAATTAGTGATTATAGAAAAGATGGCGATAACTGTAACGTGACTTATTTTAATTTTGATTTCAATTATTATGTGTCAAATGTCTATGGTATCTGTGTGTCTAGTTGTAGAACTTATACTTTGGGTGAGATGTCTCCTGATTACATCCCATTTAACCCTACTATTACATATAATGAAATTGTTGGATATTTGTCAACTAACACAGTTCCTGAACAATAACCTAAAGTAGTAAATTTATATAGGAGGAATTTATTATGGAACAAAATATTAATATAACTAACGCCGTTATTGGTTCTAAGATGGGAGACAGTGCGGCTTTTACTGAACTTTATAACGCTTCTTATAGAATGGTTTATCAGATATGCTTAGGACATCTCAAAAATCAAGAAGATGCTGAAGACGCTACACAGGAAGTTTATATCACTGCCTTTAAAAAGATATCTACTCTTCAGGATAATAACACTTTCTTTGGTTGGATTAAAACAATCGCCGTACACACTTCGCTTAATATTATTCAAGCTAAAAACAGACATAATATTATTGCATTTGATGATGCAGTTCAAAACGAAGATCTCATCGATGGAGATGATAACCTCGAGACTTTGCCTGACGCATACATTATGAAGTCCGAGAAGCGCAAAATAGTCCTCGATATCCTTAGAAATGAACTTTCTGAAGTTCAGTATCAGACAGTATTTATGCATTATTTCGACGGATTAAATGTCGAGCAGATTGCTTCCATCATGCAGTGTTCTACAGGTACTGTAAAGTCACGTCTTAAACTTGCACGTGTTAAAATTAAGTCAGGCATTATTGACTATGAGGAAAAGACTGGCGACAGACTTGCTGGTGCTGCTTGTACTCTTCCATTCCTTTCAACACTTTTCAACACACACCTTTCTTCTACACCTATGCGTTTTATCCCTTTTGCTTCCGGCAAGGCAGCAATGGAATTAACAAAAATCTTCAAAGCTGGTAAGGCTGTACCTAACCCAGCTACACAGGCTACAACTCCATCCAATCCAGCAAAACCATCAAATGGCAAGGGGCATACTTCACGTGGTAAAGATGTTGTGAAAACTGCAGCTACCAAGAGCATTATCACAAAAATTGTAGCTGGTATATCTGCACTTGCAGTCATAGGCGTAGGTGCAGTTGCTGTTACAAACCTTATGAATAAAGATAATACCCCTACCAACAAAAAGGATAGCGATGAATCATCGGCAACCACTATTATTGAAGAAACAACCCTTCCTACTGAGACAGAATTCATGCTCCCAACATTAACATATTTAAATGCAACATCTAACTTTGACTATGAGACTGCATATCTCGATGTAATTAGCAACTTGACTATGTATCTTCCAAGCAATATTCAAATTAATTCCTATAACCCATCACAAGCTTCGTTTGCTCTCGTTCCAATTGATGACGATGGTATACCAGAATTATTAATCAAATACTCTCAATATGAGGGGCAGAATGATTACTATCTTTATACATACTCAAATGGCTTAGCAACCTTTTTAGATTATTTCCCTCAAAATAATATTGCTATCCAATATGTTCCTGGCCAGAACTCTATAAAGTCTGGTTATGCTGGATATAACGAAAGATCAATTACTTATAATTATATAAATGATGACCATTCTGCATTGTTAACAAACAGCATTTATGCCAATGACAACGCTACACCTGGTGAATTTGTATTCAAATACTCCATTAACGGTAGCGAAGTTGATGAAGATACCTTTAATAATTCTACGATTATAAATGCGAACTACGTGTCACTAACTGATTCATGTATCTACACATATAGCGAAATGTATTCAATTCTCTCTTCTGAAACAATTCCTCCAGTTCATGGATATCAACCTGTTGTTGTAGATTGTACAATGGAAGAAGCACAGGAGATGTGCGAATCTATGGGTGGTAGCCTTCTTTATATCGATACCACTTGCGAATTATCTAGTAGCGTTTCTAATGATAAGTTTAATTCTACCGAAGACTGTTATTTCTATATTGATGGTTGCTCTGATGAATTAAAGGGATATTCCTACTTGTGGGCTGAAGGAGCTGATATTAGTAGCGAAACTATCTGTATTATTTCTGTTCATAGTGTTACTGATATGGGAGATGATTATGTTAATAATAAACTCACCTCCATTTCTAGTAATCCTTTAGAAAGTAATAATGAATATAAGGTTGGTTTTATTTGTGAATACATAATGTATGGTAATGAGATTGACTTTAGCACTCTTAATGCTCCAAGCGTTATGGAACCTGTTAATTGGGGTGCTGTTTACCAAGCTGCAATTGATAATAATAGTTTTGGCTTATACATGAATTCATCTGATTGCAATTATAGATTCTTATATATTAATGATGATGATATTCCTGAACTTATTGTAACTGCAGGGTGGTATGATGCTGCAATCTTTACAGTTCACAATAACCAATTAACAAAAATACTCGACTTCTATGATATGATTGAGGTCCTCTATATTCCTCGCCAAAATACAATCGTTTGGCACGATGAGTTCAATGGTGATTTTGATCATTCTCAGGCCTATGTATATTTTGAGACTTATGATTTCTCTGGTCCTGAACTTATCAATAATTCTACTACAGGAACTCTCAATCAAGTAACAAGCGATTACATTGGTATCTGGGAATTAAATACATATTCATGTAACGAAATTATCCCTTACCTTTCAACAAATACAGTTCCATAAATTTGGACATAACCACATATCAAAAGGTCTGCATTCTATATGCAGACCTTTTATATTGAAACAATTATTGCATACAAAAAGGGCTCCGATTACTCGGAGCCCTCTTATTAACTTTGGTTAGTTATTAATCAAAGATTACTCAATGATTGTAGAAACTGTACCGGAAGCTACTGTGTGACCACCCTCACGGATAGCGAATCTGAGACCCTGCTCCAAAGCGATTGGAGTGATGAGCTCTGCAGAAATTGTTACGTGGTCACCAGGCATACAC
>JAKSRH010000058.1 GCA_024403675.1 Saccharofermentans sp.
ATTTTACCACTTGAATGCTCTATAAGGTCTCGAAGTGAACGAAGTCCTCCGGTCTCAGTAATATCACCAACTGGTCTGGAGTTATTATCACTTAACTGAACTGTGATTATTTGCTCGTTTTCTGTAAGCAACACATATAGCGTATCACCATCTGTGTGTCTAATAATATTTGTAAAGCACTCATGTATTGCTGTAGCCACAATATGTTTAGTAGGTTCATTCTGTGGAAGGTCTCCATTTATCCGAACTTTTATACCTAAGTCTTTAGCAGTCGTAAGGATTAGTGAATATTCATCTTGCTTGATAGAACTCTCATCTTGCTGCAAGAATTTGATATTCTCCTTTAGATGTTCAAGAAGCTCCGAACGCTCTTGGCGATTTCCACCAGACACAAGATAGTGTTTTATGGCTAGAAGGTTTAATCCAAGCTCATCATGGATATGAATCTTCGCATTAAGGATTTCCTGTTGCGTCGTAACATTTTCAATTTCCTTATTATATGCAATGAGTTTCTCACTCAGTTCTTCTACTGTTTTTTGCTTATCTGCAAGCATTTGAGTCTTTTGATAGGCTTCTGTTACGTTGTATGCGATAAGCAATGTAAAACTATCGTTACCGCTTGTAACATCATCTCTTTCGAAGGTCCACACACCATAATCTGGTAACGATACAGCAAAGTCTGTAAGGTCTTCCTTCTGTTCTTTAAGAATCTGAAAAAACTCATTACCGTTAAGAAGAGGTAATCCCGTCAGGCAACGACAAAGCTTCTCCATAGTTCTATTTCTTAAGGTTACTTTTCCATTTGACTCGAACGCACATATACCTACAGGTAGAGTCTCAATCATTTCCTTGATAGAAGCGGATGTAATATGCGTGTTGTACCATTTCTTCATTGATACATACAAAAATATTTCTATTATCGTTAATATAACGCACACCACGATCAAACCTATCGCAGGAAGTTGGGAATACTGCTCCACGATATTTATCATTGTCTTGGTTACGGCATTTTGTGTGCTATAACCAATTGTAAGCTGAAACAACGTGTAATTAACAAAGCAAAGCAGAACCAGAAGAGTATTACGCAGAGCAAGATTCATTTTCCTCTTATCACGAAGACCGAATACCAATATATATACTCCTGCCCAGAATAAAAACATCTGCCAGCTACTTAAAACACCAAGTGAAAATAGGGAAAGAGAAGAAATTGATCTCATGTGAGTATTTCTCCTTCCTGACATGTTATAGTAATTGTCATCTCGCCCTCTTCATCGTCTGTTAAAAAGGCAACAACATTTCCATTATTATCTACAAACTTATTCTGAATTGAAGCAACGTCTATATCTGATGCCTTAAGAGTCATTCTTAACACAGGGTTTGATTCCTGCATTGTAATATTAACCAGAAGAATATCTAGCGTATCAAGACAACTTTCTATTACTACCTCAAAAGATTCGTATAAGGAAAGCTGAGAATCAGCAGAAAGTTCATACTCAGGTATAACGTGAAGCATTGCATTAACACCACAAAGCTTCAGATACTCGCAGGACTCTCTAATAGCTGATGCGAGTTCCTCAGTAGGAAAATGCTTCAAGTCTGATTTTAAAAGCTCCATGTTACTGCGTCTCTTAATATAAGCATTTAAGACTGCAATCTTGGCAAGATTTCTATCATCAACATCATCCAACATAGATTCGATAGCATCCAGCTGTGGTTTAACAGTCTCTGCTATTCTGCTATAAAGAGTATTACGTGCAGTAAGCCTAGCTTCTTCTTCCTTCAAAGCATTCTCACTCTTAAGAATCTCATTTCTACTCTCGATGCTTGCTGTAGTCTTCTCGATTTTCTTATTAAGCTCATTTATATTACTTAAATCAACTGCCCAAGATACATTACCACCACTAATCGGCTTAGTAAGTATCTGTACATTTTCTTCTCGCTGGAACATTTCTCTCGCAGCTTCTGTAGTGTAAACAGGTACACCACTTTCATCAGAAAAAATAAATGGCTTATTAGAGTGATTAACTATCATCTGATAACTGCTATTGGCAGGAATCAATCCCAACTGGATACACGCTTCTTCCATACCAATGATAACCATAGCAAGGCATTCGATAAAAATCCAAACGCTTATGCCTGCAATTTTGGGAACATCAAACATACTAAGCACGGCTAGAATACCAAAAGCTGCAAAATATAGTGGCATCCAAAGTTTCCTACCGATACTAGGAATATGGCATTGCTTTATGGCGAGATATAGCGACAGAATAAGTACAGCTATAACCCAGACATAAATAGCATAAAAAAGCATTCCGTGAGAATATGTTCCTGTTTGACCATTTGTTCCGCTAGTAAAGATAAATATCAACTGATGAAGATCATTAGTCATGGTAAGCATAATTAGAGAAGCTGAAGGAATCAGCATAAGAAACCAGTGTCTTTTTGGTCTCTCGTTCTCCTGCAGTTGCAAATGCAAAACAACAAATAGAAATAAGACAGGAACAGATATTATCGTAATGTAATAACCATACCAGAAATATCTGCTAGCAGTGAGGAACTCCTCAAAAATACGATAACGACACATCTGAAGAAAGAAAGCGAGCATAAATAACCCTGCCGTCAAAATCATAAGCTGTCGTACTCGTTTATTTACTATACGGTTATTAATCGTCACTGCCCAAATAAGAACAAGAGCACTGTAATATATCTGTGCTACGCAACTGGTAAAATCCCAAGGCCCCATAACGATATGGATAAGACCGCCAAGTAGAAATAAAGCCGTAAACAACACTGTAACAGATATTTCTTTTCTACTACCTATCTGCATAGCTGGCTCCTTTCCATAAGCATTTCATTGGGATTTATCATTATGCACATTATTCCACAACACCTAGATAATAAAACAATTATTTAGTTTTGATAAGTGTCGCCATCATCTCAGGGTCTTAGGGAAACTCCCTAACAAGCTATCAGCGACAGCTGATTTTGTTTTTGGATATCCAATGGATAGTAAAAAACGTTGCTTGCTAGAGCATACGACAAAACAAATTAAGATGTACTAAAAAGGCAAATGAAAACACCCTGTGTCGTACTAGTTTTACTCGTACAACATAGGGTGTATTAGTCAGCTTTGCGTCGTGATTTTTAAATGTATTTTTCTGTTCTTACTACGACCGGATTTAAACCACTTATAAAAAGTTATGTCAAAATTGGTCGTACTTTGGTCGTACTAGAAGGTATTTACACTTGAAAACCCTTGATATTACTGCGTTTATCAGCCCTGACTCTTGAGAGTTGGGAGAGCTCGTTTTTACCTTTTACAAAGATATTCTTAAGTTTTCGACAGCCCTCAAAAGCCTTTATTTCCAGTGTTCTCCAAAAGTTACACCTTTAACAGAACTATACAAACATATGTTCTTTTCTATCTCATTTGGTGTAAATTGGTGTACGGTGGTGTAAGCTCTGGTTTATACAATGTTCTTAAGTGTTTTAGACTTAAAATACCCATTAAGCTCATCGAATTCACTGGTCATCAATTCTCTTGTTACATCGGCATAGATATTCATTGTAGTAGAGATATCCGAATGACCTAATGCTTCCTGAACAACCTTAGGACTTATCTTCGCTTCAATCATTCTTGTAGTGAAGGAGTGTCTAAGATTATGACAGCTAAAGTGTGGTAATAGAACCGGATCTATCTGACCACTTGAAAGCACCTCGTCATTACAATCTCTAATGATTCTTCTCAATGCCTTGTTAAGTGTCCCCTGATGCTGAACATGACCAAAACGATTGATGAATATGAAGTCTGTATAGCCTTGTATCTTAGACTCACACTTCAAACCATTCATGGTCTGATATTCTTTCTCCTTAAGAAGTGCTTCTCTTACCATATCAATCATCATTATCTTACGAGTACCAGCTCTAGTCTTAGTAGGATTGATACCGAAGTAGCAACCATTATCAGCGTGCTGATAATAAACCAATGTGTGGTCGATAGTAATGGTATTCTGCTCGAAATCCACATCACACCATCTAAGTCCTGTTGCTTCTCCAACTCGCATTCCTGTTCCAACCATAACTGCGAAGATGTTATACCAATGACCGAATGTCTCACTATGCTCTAGGAAGTTCAAAAAGAGTTCCTGCTGTGGCTTAGTAAGAGCTTTCTTCTTTTCAGTTTCACCAGAGTGCATTGTGCTAAGTTCCTTGAGTGCATTATCAGAAGGGTTAACTCTAATAAGGCAAT
Source organism: Saccharofermentans sp. (assembly GCA_024403675.1). Lineage (GTDB taxonomy): Bacteria > Bacillota > Clostridia > Saccharofermentanales > Saccharofermentanaceae > Saccharofermentans. The sequence goes on from JAKSRH010000058.1 coordinate 4,250, forward strand.
CGTCTAATGCGATACTAAATACCTGATGAAGAACGGTATGAATATTATCAATAGTAGCAATCTTCAAACATCTCTCATCAAAGAGGTAGTTATAGAATTTCTTGACATCAGACTTCTTGATTTGTGATACACGCTTCTCACCAAAGTTAGGTTTTACGAAGGTGTTATACATATACTTGTAATTCTGGAAGGTGGTATCTTTAAGGCCACGCTTCAACTCACACCACTGCTCAAACAGATCGTTTACTGTCATATACTTTGCTTCAGGTGGAATACCATCTACAAAGTCGTGATTAAGTTCTGCTTCCTTCTTACGAAGTTCCTCAAGTGTCTTACCATAAATGGTATGTCTCTTGCTATTGATATCCGTCCATCTGAACTGATATGTTCCATTAGAACGCTGGCTCTCACCAGATCTTAGCTTGGTTTTTCTGTTATCAACTCTGCTTGTTTTGTTTGAATTCATAATTAGCTCCTTTCGGCTCAAACAAAACTCGCTTGGGTACATAATAACACGAATGGTGTACCTTTAATGTACCCAAACGAGATGTTATTCATAATTTTTGGTTTATACGGAATAAGATTCGTCTAACCATTTCTCGAACAACTTACGCTTGAACTTACGATGATTGCCGCTCCACATAACGAAACTACAATTACTCTCGTTTGAAATCTCACGGAGCTTATTGATGCCGATTCCGCTATATTCAGCAGCTTCCTCCAATGAAAGGAGATACTTCTGATCGAGAGGAAGGCCATCATGCTGATAACCTGACTTCTCCATCTTTGTCTCTACATCGTCAACCTTTCTTCTTACATCAGACAGGGCCATAGAAATTCCCATAAGTGTCTGATAAATCATAAGGTTCAAATCCTTATCTGCCTTTGTAGGTGCAGATTCCTTTTCAAAAATTATTGGCTTATTATTATCCATTTAGTTCCTCCGTTAAAAAATTTTTATTGCGATGGCAATAATCGCTATAGCTATCATCAACTCTAGGTAGAAGTTATAGAAAATCAGCTTTTTCCATTTCTTCACTGAAAGATTTATGTCAGACGTATATACTTTGATTTCATAAATCTTTGAGCTATGTTCTTTAAAGAATCTCTTTTCATCTTCATCTAGCGTTTTTAGCGTTGTTTCTAGATTGCCTCTGATCGCTTCTACGGACTCATCGAGCGAATCCGATACCGAATCCACCATGTCCTGTCTGAACGTCTGTAGAGTGCTCTGTAGGCTCTCCTCGAGTGCCTGGTGTGAGGTCTGGAGTGTTGCTATCTTCTCGCTTAACTCCTTCTCCTGAGTCCTCATTTGTCCCTCCAACTGATTTAGTGAATTCTTCGACTCGGTCGTTAACTGCTTTAAGTTCTCGCTCAATTGAGCTATCGAGGTCTTCAACAGGTAGTTCTCGTACTCTGTCGACTTCGTCTTCTTCAGCTGTAGGAGTAGGTCCAAAGGATTGGATAATGAAGTCAATTCCTCCCTCAGGAGCTGGTTCTGTTCCTGAAGTTTCTTCAATTCCTCTTCCAGAATCAGGACTTTCTGTTCTGGTAATAGTTCTTCTGGCACTATCGTTTACCTCCTCATTTATTAGTCTAGTTGTGTCCGCTATTACTTCTTCGGACTTAGCAATGAGAGTCGGTAGGTCAGTGATTGATTCTCTGCCTCCAGTCTCTCGATTATCTTCTGCTGTTGTTCTACTAACTTCAGAAGCTCTAACTGTAGCTTCATAAGTCGAACTACTTCTGGTAATTCTGCCAAGCAAATCACCAACCTTTCTGATAATGTCTTTTGCTAGTTGCTTAATCTCTTCTTTGAGCCTTAGCAACATGCTATTTGTTTCTCGAATCTCGCGATTGATCTCACATTTGTCAGATACTCCGCCATCTCTTTCTATCTGTCTGGCAGCATATCCTTCGTGAATTGTAGGGATGAGACCATTGCCTTGTTCTTCATAAGAACGATGGTCTATATGGTCTTCTTTAGCTAGATACTTATTACAATGCTCTGACCAATCCTTACGCCACTCGAGAAGTGTGCTTCTTTTGTTCCAATCGTTAGCCTTAACTGTGATGTGCTTCCATAATTTTTCAGCACCCTTGCCAGGTCTAACTCTTACTTTTTGTTGTCCTGTCTTTGGATCTATCTGTGGAATTCGATTGCCATCTTTATCTGTAGCGATGACTTTCTTCTCCATGCTGTCCCATTTACCATCGGGTTTAAATCCTCTGACAGTACACATACAGTGGATGTGATGGTTGCCATCTTTCTCGTGATACGCAAAATCAACAGCCATGCCTCTATCGACAAATGCCTTCTGAATGAATTCACGAGAGCGCTCTATTGCTTCTTCTCGTGACCATTCATTAGGTACAGCAAATTCAAATTGACGAGCATATCTTGAGTTGGATTTGTTCTGTACTTTCTCGACTTCGTTCCAGAGAACGCTCCTATCCTTATACTCAGGTGGTGCGTTCGAGGGAAGAAGTATCTCGGTATGGACGACTTCATCCTTATTTTTGTAGGAGAATGCCATACCGAGACGCTCGTCATATAGTGACGATCCCGAGATATAAGCACTGCTTGCGACTGCACATTTACCACTGCTTGCTTTAACGATACTTGTAGTAAAGTGGTAAATCGCCATGTTAGTTACTATGCTTATGTCTTGCTTTGTGAAGGGTTGGATAAGCACTTACATCAAGATGGGCTCCGCCCATCTGTAAGTGCGCACTACCTATTAAAATAGGTAGTAATCCGCTATCTTCCGGTTTCTACAAATCTTTAAGTATAAGATCTGAAGTCGCCGAGAATTTTCTTAGCTTCAACAAGGAATGTCTTAAGGTTAGGGATGTCGTCTTCAGTGATGTCTTTTCCAAGAATACTTTCAACTAATCCGCCAATGACACACAAGCGATGAGTTCTATTACTGCGATTCTTCTTCAAAGCTACAGTACGCTCTTTACGTTCAAGGGCCTGAGCTGCTTTTGTCTCAAGTTCTGCTATCTGTTCTTCAATCGACTTAGGCATAAGCTTTACCTCCTTCCACAAAAGATAAAGCGGCATTCTTTTTATTTTTTTTGCCAGTACGCTCAAAGTAATCTGCAGCGAATTCAAGGATGTCATCTGAAAGATATCTGAACACCTCAGTAGGACAGTCGGAAAGAATCAATCGAGCTTCGTCCAAGTGATGAGTGTTATAAGCTTTTCTTATCTCATCACGCCAGTTAAGAGTTGTCCAAGCATCGGTTCTTGAAACCTTTGCTTCAAACTCTTCATCTGTAATATAAGGATTATCGCTCTTAATCTTACTAACGATATTTTCGTAGAGCTTATCGAGAATATAGTTCTCAACATCCTTATATGACTTTGCCCCGTATGACTCCCACGCCTTAAGTGTATTATCGATATCCATTAGAGTCTGGTTTCTACCTTTGTACTCGGTATCAACATAAGCTCTAAGTATCAGATACGGATCAACACCTTTGGCTTTCCATTCTTCCCATATAACTAACTCTTCTAATTTAAAGTTTCTTCTTAAAACTCTCTTTTCAAACAGTGCTTGATCACTAGTCAGTTGGTTAGGGGTTATCCCTTTAAGGGTTGTTTCAATAATGTTATTTATCCTTAGTATAATTAAGTGACTTGGTTCTCCGCTAAGCGGTTTTTCTGTTAACGGTTCTTCCGAAGAAGGAGTTTCCTGAGTTTCATCTGGAATACATGGGAAAGGATTGGCAACATAGTTAACTCTGCCAAACTTTCCTTTCTCAGCACGAAGCTGAATCCTCTTCACATAACCCAAATCAGTAAGTCTCTTAATTGCCTTGCTAACGGTATCAGGACAAATCCCAAGGTTACTAGCTATAGCTTTCTCACTACAAAGGAATTCAGGTGCATTACCACAGATATAAGCGTAAATGCCTTTGTCAGTAGGTTTTACTCGTTTGTCTCGCAAACAATAATTAGGGACAATTGCGAAACCTCCAACGATACCATTACTTTCATCGAGCATTAAGGAGTGCTACCTCTGGGAGGGCACAATGAATGGCACTGCCTAAGAGTGCAAAAATTTGTATTAGAAATAAAAGAATAGTGTTTACTAAAATTCTTCATGGTAGTTTTCCTCCAATTAAATATTAAAAATTTTGAGTGATTTTGTAGTCAGAGGAAAATATAAGTGTTACACTATTACTGGTTACATAAAAAGTGATATCACTTTCAGGTTTGGTTCTGGTTCAGTTCCAAACCTTTTTATTTGCCTATAACTACTGCTGACGGCAGATCTAATCTGCTTAACTAAATCATGGGCTTAATCCTCCTTTCTGACGAACGTTGTCCCTATAAACGTTCTTATATTACAAACATATGTTTGCTTGTAATGCGATATTACCACCAGAACTTATGTTTGTAAAGGTATTGTAACACCGAAACAGGCTTATTAAAC
>JAKSRH010000059.1 GCA_024403675.1 Saccharofermentans sp.
CAATAGGTGGCCTTTTATGGCTGGTGGTATATCTTTTTGAAGGGATATCTATTTTGCCGCTTGTGTATATGGTGGCTTCTAGCATTTTGTTGGCAATATCCGTTGTAGATTTTGCTGTAAACGAGATACCACCGCAGTTTAATATCGCACTTGCTTGTCTTGGACTTATATGTTTAGGAAGTGACTTGAGTCATTGGTATAACTATTTAATAGGTGCAGCAGCAGTGAGTGGTATATTTTTACTGATGGCGCTTGCTACTAAAGGTCAAGGAATGGGTGGCGGTGATATAAAGCTTATGGCGGCAACAGGATTTATGCTAGGATGGCAGAAGATTCTATTTGTTATGGTGATAGGCTCGGTTCTTGGTATTATAATTCATGGGGCTATGATGGTAATACTAAAGAAAAAACATATGCTTGCTTTTGGTCCATATTTATCAATGGGTGTATATATCATGATGATATGGGGCAGTCAGGTAATAGATTGGTACGTTAGTACATTCTTTAATTTTTATGGATAATTTTGGCCTAGGCTGATTTTATTAATATATTACAAAAAACAAAACTCACGAAAGGGGAGCAAACAGGGATGGCGAATAAAATTTTGTCTATCTATATTGGTACTGATGCAATCAGAATCGCTGAGATGCAGACAACCAATAAGGCAGTAGTTCTCTGTAATGCTGCGGAAATCAACACTCCTGATAATAGTGTTAATGATGGATATCTTGTAGATGTTACATCAATTTCCGAAGTAATTAGATCGTCTATTTTCGGACGTGGATTTACTGCCAAGGATGTTATCTTCACTGTACAAAGTAAGAAGATAGCTAGTAAGGATATTGAGATTCCTTACATCAAGAATGAGAAGAGACTACAGGGAATCCTGCAGGCTAACTCTAATGAGTATTTCCCAATGAGTAATGCAACAGACTACTGCTTCGCATATGCAAAACTCGAGGATTATACTAATGAGGAAGGAAGAAAGACAAGAGTTTCGGCTGTTGCAGCTCCTAATGACCTCATAAGATGCTACTACGAATTAGCTAAGGAACTTAAGCTTAACGTTAAATGTATCGATTATTTTGGTAACTCTATCATCCAGCTTCTTAGTATGCAGATGACAGAAGGACGTATGGATATGGTTCTTCAGATTGAGAAGGATGCAACATATGTCAACATGATGCGTGGAAAGACACTTGTACTTCAGCGTTCAGTTCCATATGGTAAGAATGCGGTTATCAGTGCTCTTATGGACGTTAAGAAGATTTCAGAGAAAGATGCTAAGACACTTCTTTCCAATGAAACACTTCTTGATCAGCATGTTACTGCTGATGAGTATGCTGAGACAGTTCAGTATCTTGTTAGTGGTATCGGTAGAGTAGTTGAGTATCATAGATCTAAGAATGCAGGTGATGCACTTCAGGGTATTAGAATCTTCGGTGAAGGTTCAGCTATCGCTGGTATTGAGAAAATCCTTGAGAGAGAGCTTGGTGCTCCAGTTCAGCACTTCGAAACTCTTTCAGGTGTTCAGATTAAGGGGCAGGCAGCTCTTACTGCCGAGGAAGTACTTCGTTACCTTCCTAACATTGGTGCTGTTATTCAGCCAATGCAGCTCAAGCTTGATCTTGGAAGAAAAGAGAGCTCAATTAGCTCTGATTCAACTTTTAAGTTCTTAGTCGGTGTCCTTTGCGTAGCAACAGTAGCTATGGCAGGATGGTCAGGATACACATATAAGCAGTTCAAGGATAGAGAAGCAAAGAAGGCAGAATTAGAAGTAAAGATAGACAAGATTAAAGATATTGAAGAGATTGCAAAAGTCTATGAAGAAGCAAAGCTTCAGTACGAAATAGTTGATGCTTTTGATAAAAGCACTTATTCTGATAATGAATATATTCTTAATTTATTCGTGGATATGGAAAGTGTTATGCCAAAGGGCGCATATCTTCGAGAGTTTGAAGCTGTAGACGGCGAAGTTGAGATGGTAATAGTCGATTCATGGGATAGTGTCACAAAGAATTCTCTTGCCGATGCGATTAATCAGCTTTCTTCGTTGGATTATGTATATGATTTTAAGGCAGATGCATATTCTGAGGAATATGTTACTCTTTTCCTTTCTGGTCACGACGAAGAGACAGGAGAGCCTTTATACGTATTAAATGATGATGAAGACGAACCACCAGTAACTGAACTTGATAGATATGAGCATTATGAAGCTGGAATGGAATTTGAGGATGATTATGAAGAACGTTTCGGTGGATGTGTGTTAGAGACATTTGTTAAGTCAAGTTATAAGGTTTCATTCCATCTCGGTAACCCAACTACTGGAGAAGAAGAGACAGAGGATACAGAGGTTAGCGAAGAAGTCGTTTCTGAAGGGGAGGTGGAAGAATAATGAGTAATAGAGATAAATTTTTATTAGTTATTATTGGTATTGCAGGAGTAATACTACTTCCATATTTCTTATATATCAAGGATACAAGAGATAGAATTACTAATCTTGACAATGAAATTGTTCAACTTGAAGCTAGATACAATGAACTTCTTGAAATTGAGAAAAATAGAGATATGTATATTGCTGGAACTAAGGAATATAATGAAAAACGTGATGCAATTATTGCAAAGTATCCAGCCGATATTCAGCAGGCAAGTTATGTGATGTATCTTCTTAATATGGAGTATTCGGAGTATGTTGCTCGCAACAATGAAGAAGCGAGAAAAGAATACAACGATCTTGAGGCACTTGAAACAATTGAACCTGGTGTAAGAGTGCATTCAATTGAATTTGAAGAAAATGAATTAACACCAATTAGTAGCCAGCTCCTTGTAACAGAGGACGGAGAGAATCCGACTGGTGCAGAACTTGTTGAAACAGAGTATATTGCTGTAGCAAATAGCTCAAAACTTAAGTTCGCATGCTATGATCAAAGTTTTGTAAATCATATGTTGGGATATATCCGTGATGATGAGATTTATCCAATGATATATAGAGAGATATCATTCAAGTATGATGAAGAAACTGGTGTTGTTGAAGGAGAGATGAATCTTGCCCAGTATGCAGTAACTGGTGGAGAGGGTAGAGAATTCTTGCCAATCTCTGTGAAGCCCGAGATTACAGATGATATTCGTGGTAATGATGAATTTGGTATTTTTGGTCCATGGGCTAACATTCTTAGACAGTTACAAAGAATTGCAATGGAAGAGGCAGCAAATGGTAATAATGCAGCTAATGATGCTGTAGAAAATTAGTTTTGTAAAAGTTATTTTTTATATCGTGTGGATTGTACATTAGTACAATCCACATGATGTAAATATATGAAGAAGATTGAGGATTATATGATGAATAAAAGGAGTAATGTAAACAATATCATAGCTAATAACAAGGGTCTTTCGTTTGTTGAATTGATTATAGCGGTAGTTCTTCTTGTTATAGTACTCGGTCCGGTTATGAATACTATTATTGCTTCGTCTAGAGTTAATATGAATTCTAGAAAGGTCATGTGTGCTACTGATGCAGGTCAGGCAGTAATAGAGAGTATGAGTGGAAAGAGTTATAGAGGGCTTTTATCGTCATATAAAGGTGTAGCACTTAATGGAGGAAATGAACTTGCCAGATTTTTGGATGCGTCTGGCAATGATATATATAATAATAATGTTGTAAATTATTACAAAAATACACGTAATTTTGGTATTTCGTGTGCTGGAACGAGTTTAAACAATTTGAATTTTAATGGTAATCCAGTAAGTACTTCAGATCTTGCGATGGGAAATTTGAATACCACATCATATAGTATATTGAATGCATGGGGCACATCTCTAAAGTCTGAGACGCATGTTGCATCTGGTGGCAAATATCTTGTTCTATGGGCTGATTGTTTGGATACAAAAAACGCATCAGGAGAATTGGTTGATCTTGCAAATGCGCGATGTTTATTTTTCGGATATAGCGATGTAGAATGGAACGGTTATCATTTTGATATTATTGGTTATGTTATTCCTGCTACAACGAAAGCTGCAGCAGAATTTTATCCTTGTAGTATACGTGTAGCTGTGTACGATCATGATGTTGCTGCCAATGGTACTAGCCAATTTATGGATACAGATACTCCATTGTTAGTTCTTGATAGTGGAATTCGTTATAAATAATAGGGCAATAGAAGGGAGAAGTCTTACAATGAAAAGTAACAAAGGTATGGCGTTTGTTTCGGTAGTTATAGCAATATTATTCATTGGTCTATTGGCCACATCATTGGCATTTATGTCATATAATAACTATCAGACTAAAGCAACAAGATGGGCATCAGAGAATAATTTCTATTATGATGAGCTTGCGATTAATGAGTTAACATCTGTCATGCGTCAGAATGCATTGGAGTTGGGAGATGCTGAGTATTTGACAGATCCTTCAACTAAAGATAAGTTAACATGTTTTATTACTAGTTTAGGTGTGATTACTGGTACAGGTGACACAGGTGATTATAAATCATCTTTTACTGGAACTTGGGACCCAGCAAAGATGCAGGCGCTAGTGCCAGTAACTAATAATTCTAACATAGAAGTTGTGGTATCAGTATCATCAAGAGGTCCTAATACTTATATCCGTGATAGAAAGAATATTAAATATAAAAATGTTCAGTTTACTGTTACCGATAAAAGTGTTAATTATACAACTACTATTACTACTGACATTGAAATACCAGGAAAGACTATTTCAGCAAGCGTGCCAGTTAATGATTTTAGTTTAATGACAGATAATGCTTTTATATGGAACAAAGGTGGTGTAGTACAAGTTTCTGGTAACTTCTTTTGTATAGATAATCCATCGTCACCAACGCATAACGGAATTGCATTACAAATTTCTAATGGAACTCAAATGCATCTTGATGGTAATAAATCATTAATAGTTGGCGATGTACTTGTTGAAACTGGATCAGTACTGTATCTGAATAACGAGGTTACAATTACTGGTAAAATCACAACACAGGGTACAGGTCGAGTTCAAATTGGTGGTAATGCTGTTTATATGGCAGAAGTTGATTCAATGGGGACTGGAAATGTTATCGGCGAAAAGCATGTTCTTCCAGAACTTCGAGGCAATGCTAATAGTGTATTTAATGGTTCAGGAACATATGGTAAGGGCTTAGCTTCTGCCATTATGGATAATGTAGGAATCATAACTGGATTTGATGCTTCAACAAATACTCCTACTGCTCGTGATTATTTAACGGCGTATAATGACAATGTGGGTGGCTCTAATCATGCAATAGGAAATCGTTCAACTAATAGAGTTGAGCAAAATTCAGCAAGCGGAACTTCTAAAATATATTTTTATGGTACAACAGGTGATGATTTATCGGGTAGCACACAGTATGATAATAGCTTGATTTTTTTACCTAATCAAACAGTAGTACGAGGCCAAATACTAGGTAGTACTATAATTGCTCCTAATGGAAATAAGGTTAATCATACAGGCGATGCGCTTACTGCTCCAAACTGGTCAAAATTGTCCAATGAAAAATACAGAGATTGTCTAAATACAATGGTGACAAATATTAATGTAAGTGGTTATAATAACCCCGTTAATATGACTAAAGCTCAATTTGATAGCATTATTAATTATTACAAAGCTAATAAAAATAATGTTGAGTTAATGAATGCGTATCCATATTATGTAGAAGAAATGAATGGTTATGCAAATCTTGGTAATGGTGACCGATATATAGTATATAAAAAGGATTCAAACCAGTGTGCTTATCCATGGGGATATTTTATAAGAGAGGATGCTAATGACATAATTGGTGATGCGTTTGCTCAAATTAGGGATAAGAACGATGAAGGTGGAGAATATAAGATTGTATATCAGAATTGGGTGAAGGAGTAAGCTATGTTAAGAAAATATCAATGTAACAATAACGGTATTACTCTCATCGAGATGCTGATTGTAATTGCGGTATCGGCTGTTTTGGTAGGTATTACAGGTTTGTCATTATCGATGATTAATGGAGCGAATACGTCTAAGTCAGCAACCTCATTAAAATCATTAATAGATAAGTCGAGAACAGTTTCAATGGCACGTGGTGCAGCAACAGGATCAATTACTGTAGTTCAATTTGGAAGCGACGGTACTTATGTTCAAATAGGTTCTAATGCTCGAGAAAAGATTGCAGGAGGGGGAATTGATGCTTATGTAGGACAAAATGCAGGAACTACTAATGCAGAAGGCTATAGTATTCCTATAGAATCAACAGCAAGTCTTACACCTTTAAGTAGTATAGAACTAGAATTTAATACTGCTGGTATGGTGACAAAAGTAAATGGTGCAGATATTGCGGATCCGTCATTGATTTATTATTTTGCTTTTAAAAAAGGGAATCGAGTAAATGCTGTAATTTTATACCCAGTTACTGGAAAGACTGAGAATCTTGCTTGGTTTGAGTAAAGGAGGGGCGATATGAAAATTAAGTTTATGAACAATAAAGGATATACATTAGTAGAGCTTCTTTTAGCAATGGCAATTTTAGCAATAGTTATGGCTCAAGTTGGTAACATTATTTTTAGTTCAACTTTGCTATATAGAAGAGGTAGTGGAGAAGTCAATCTTCAGGCTGATGCTCAACAGGTAATTAAATTATTTGAAGAGCTAGCTGTAGATTGTAATAGAGGAGTTTCATCCGATGCTACATCTATAACCATTACTAATCAGGCTGTTAATTATGGAAATGGTGCAATAGCTAACTCTTCTTATAAGTTTATATTGGAGCCAACATCAAAAGTATTATATCTTCAGGTTAACGGATCGACTGGTGCAGTGACTCAGAAAGTTTCTGATAATGTTAAGTCTATTAAGCTTACTACAGGTGATGCTTTCAAAAAATCTAGTAAGGCAGTTTTTACTGTTGAAATGGAAAAAGAAGTTGATCAAGCTGGTACAAAGTATACATATACTGCTTCTAAAGATATATATTTCCGTAATCATATTGGTTCAGAAGATACAGGTGATGGTGGTAGTATCGTTAATGCAGCAGCTGCTCCGTCGGAAGGTGGTGGAACAGAAGGTCCTGGTACTCCTCCAATTGATGAAGATGCTATTGTTATAGAGGCAGAAATACTTAGAAATAAGGTTTATAATATATCGGATTTAATTCCAGCGGATATGGCTTTGGCGTCCTATGAATTTCAAATGTGTGATGCACAGGGAAATTATATTTCTCCAGGACTTAGTGGAGATTATCCAGGATATAATTTTAGTTCAGCTGATGCAGATGGTAATGTTGATTTTACAAAAATTAAAGCTGCAGATAATTCAATTAAGACAGGTACTGGTTCTACACCATATTATTTTAGAGCTAAGAATGGTCAAAATATATTTTTAAAGGTTTATCAAAAAGATGTTACTCTTGGACTTTTAGTAACTAATGATTCTGGAACTTTACATCTTGATAGATATGAACTTGATAATGTTAGTTTTTATTCAGGTTCAATTGGATATGAAACCTGTGTGAGTACAAGAACCCCTCAGTTTGTTCCTGCAACAGGTATAAGTTTGGCTAACTGTAAAGAATATCAGGTTACTATGTATATTAAGTTTGGTGGAGATGATCTTAAAAAACTTGATTCAAAATACAAATATTTTAAGATAACAGATTCATCAGGGACTTTAAATCCTGTATCGGCAGATATTTACGCTAAGTGGCCTAGTGATACGCAGTATTATTTTTGTGATAAGGAAGTTGTAGTTCCTATAGGTACGACAAAAGTAGCAACGGGTAAAGGAGATCATGATACTGGTACATTAGAAAATGTTTCAAGCTTCGAGACAGGTGAAATAAGAATATATCTAGCTGAGGGATATGATTCGGCATCATATACTGACGGAAAGAAGATTACAGAATTACTTGATACTAGTTTGTTCGATAAAGATAATCCATTTTTTAAGTTTAATGTTTCTTTAAATAATCAGAATGGGTTTAATGGTATTTTTATTGATGAAGAAAGAAATGCCATTGGTGTGATGGCGGGTATGCTAAATTTTGACCAAACTGATTCTGGAAAAGTTGGCAGTGGGAACAGTAGAATGGCTAAAGCAGCAAAGTTCTATGAACTTGGCGGTGAAATTTTCTATGAAGTTAAGGTGATTTACGATGATGGTTCGTCATATGAAGTTAAGATTATACCAGAAGCATCTTGTTCAGAGCATAAGACAGGTGGATGTGCGCTATCAGGTACAGTAGCAGATAAGTATAATGAAAATTTCACATCAAGTTTGTCGTCATCAATGGATACACCAAATGAATATGAAGAGATTACTGATAATGGTAGAAAGGTTTTAGTTTTCAAAAACAATGAGCCGACTCCAGCAAAGGGAAGTACTCCATAATATAAAAAGAATGGAAGCACCGTGCATATGCACGGTGCTTATTTTTATTTTTCATTCTTGCATTTTATTTTTTTTTAATGTATAGTAATGGCGTTGTATTATATGGAAGGTATTCCATGAATTTTAAGGGGAAATTTTATTAAATGGCAAAGTATTTAGTTATCGTTGAGTC
>JAKSRH010000006.1 GCA_024403675.1 Saccharofermentans sp.
GAATATTTATGGGAAATATTGCAATTCTTGATTGTACTTTAAGAGACGGCGGATACGTTAATGACTTTGTATTTGGTGAGAAGGTTATTCGCGGATTTTTGAGTAAGATTGTAAAGACTGGCATCGAGTACTGTGAGGTTGGTTTTATTAAGAAGGGCGTTAAGGATGATCCAGATGTAAATGTATATCCTGGAACAGAAGCTATTAATAGAATCATTCAGCCAAAGGATCCTAACATGAAGTATGTTGGTATGGTTGACATGAGTTCTCCAGTCCCACTTGATATGATTACTCCTTACGATGGTACAGGTATCGATGTAATTCGAGTTATTTTCAAGAAGAGCAAAATCCAGGATGGTTACCATTACTGCGAAGAAATCATGAAGAAGGGATACACTGTTTTCGCACAGTTTGTAGGAACTGATTCATATTCCGATAAGGAATTTATTGAGGCAATTGAACTTTTTAATGGTCTCGAGCCTTATGGTGTAGCTATCGTAGATAGTTTTGGTCTTATCACAAGAAAGCAGTTTTTGAGACTTGTTTATCTTGCTGACAATAACCTAAAGCCAAATATCTGCCTTGCTTATCATGCACACAATAATCTTCAGCAGGCTATGGGTAACGCAGAAGCGCTTCTTGATCTTAATCTTAAAAGAGATATTCTTATCGACGCTTGCGTATTCGGTATGGGTAGAGGTGCAGGTAATCTTAACCTTGAGCTTTTTGCTGAGTATATGAATGAGGTTTACGGTACAGACTATAAGATTGAGCCAATGCTTGAGATTATGGACGAGTACCTCGAGGATGTTTACAAGGATAAGTTCTGGGGATATTCACTTCCAATGTACTTGTCTGCAAGTAATGGATGTCACCCTAATTATTCTATTTATCTTCAGAATAAACACGCGCTTACAGTTAAGTCATTTAGTGAGATTTTGAAGAATATTCCAGATGACAAGAAGCCACAGTTCTCTAAGGAGAATGCAGAGTTCTTCTATCAGCAGTATCTCGATAATCATATTGATGACAGTAAGGCTATTGAAAGTCTTAAGAGTGAATTGGATGGCAAAGATGTACTTGTAATGGCACCAGGAAGCAGCCTTAGAACATCTAGTGATGTTGTAGAGAAGTATATTAGTGAGAAGAAGCCAGTAATTATTTCTGTTAACTTCGATTCTAAGGACTATCCTATTGATTATATTTTTAGTTCTAACATGAAGCGTTTTACAAGCATTCAGGGTGAGACAGATAGAAAGTGCATCATCACTTCTAACATGCGTGAAGCAACTAAGTATGAGTATATGGTGAACTTTGCATCATATCAGGGTAACAACAGTGACATTATTGATAATGCTGGTGTTATGATTCTTAAGCTTCTTGCATCTCTTGGTCTTAACAAGGTTGCAATAGCTGGCATGGATGGATACTCTGAGCAGGATAGTGTTAATTATTTTGATAAGAAACTTGAGTATGATTTCCAGGCAAAGGAGTCACGTAATGCACTTATTTCACAGGAAATTAAGGAGTTAAGTGACAAAATGAAGTGTGAGTTTATCACACCTACTGTTTATTCCTAATTAAGAGAGGTTATTTACATGAGTAAGGTTGTTACTTTCGGCGAAATAATGCTTAGACTTGCACCAGAAGGTTACTACAGATTTTTCCAGAGTGACCGTATGCAGGCGACTTTCGGAGGAGCAGAGGCTAACGTAAGTGTTTCCCTTGCAAATTATGGTGTTGATTCCGTGTTTGTTACTAAGGTGCCTTCCCAGGCAATTGGCCAGGCAGCAGTAGACGCCCTCAGAAGTTTTGGCGTAGATACAAGTAAAATCGTAAGAGGTGGTGACCGTCTCGGTATTTATTACATGGAAAAGGGTGCAGGCCCACGTGGTAGTCTTTGCATCTACGATCGTGCGTACTCCAGTGTGTCCATGGCTCAGCCTTCTGAGTATGATTGGGATGATATTTTTGAGGGTGCAGATTGGTTCCACTTTACAGGTATTACACCAGCATTAAGTGATGCTTGTGCTAAGGCTTGCGTAGATGCTTGTGAGGCAGCTAAGAAACGTGGTATTAAGATTTCTTGTGACCTTAACTATAGAAGCAAACTTTGGTCACGTGAGCGTGCTGGCGAAGTTATGAGCGAGCTTGCTAAGTATATTGATATTTGTATCGCTAACGAAGAAGATGCTAAGGATGTATTTGGTATCGAGGCAGATAATAGTGATATTAATAGTGGAATCCTTGATAAGGACGGCTATAAGTCAGTAGCAAAGAAACTTGCTGATAAGTTTGGATTCGAGAAGGTAGCAATCACTCTTCGTAAGTCTATTTCAGCTTCTGAAAATGACTGGTCTGCTATGCTTATGAGTGATGGCCAGTACTATTTCTCCAAGGAGTATCACCTTAATATTGTTGATCGTGTTGGCGGTGGTGACAGCTTTGGTGGTGGACTTATTTACGCTATGTTGTCCGGAATGTCTTCACAGGAGACAATCGAGTTTGCAGTAGCAGCATCTGCCCTTAAGCAGTCCATTGAGGGTGATTTCAATAGAGTTTCTGTTCAGGAAGTGTTAAAGCTTGCTGGTGGTAATAGTTCAGGAAGAGTACAGAGATAATGAAGAATGCAGTAATTACAGGCCCTACTGGAGCTGTAGGTATAGCGCTTATTAATGAACTTCTTAATAACGGAGTTAATGTGACTGCGGTTTGTCGCCGTGGTTCTAATAGAATTAAGAGACTTCCTGTTCATGAGAATCTTAAGGTAATTGAGTGTAATACAGATGAGTATGAATCTTTGCCAAGCATGATTTCAGAAAAACAGGATGTGTTTTATCATTTTGCTTGGGGTTGTACTACCGGCGGTGGTCGTAATGATATTCCTGCACAGGAGGAGAATATTCGCTACTCAATAACTGCATGTGAGGCAGCAGCTAAGATGGGTTGTGAAGTATTTATTGGGTCTGGTTCTCAGGCTGAGTATGGTCGCGTAGAGGGCACACTTTCTGCTTCTACTCCTGCGTTCCCAGAAAACGGATACGGCATTGCTAAATTATCCGCTGGAATGCTTACAAGAATTAGATGTGAGCAGCTTGGCATTAAGCACATATGGACTAGAATACTTAGTGTATATGGACCTTTTGACGGAGAGCAGACATTAGTTATTGGTATGATTCGTAAGCTTATGGCTGGTATTTCTCCGGAGACAACTAAGGGTGAGCAGATTTGGGACTTCATTTATTGTGGAGATGCTGCTAGAGCTTTTAGACTTATCGCAGAAAAAGGTGTTCATGGAAAGGTTTATCCAATCGGTTCAGGTATTGGCAGACCACTTCGTGAATATATAGAATGTATAGGAAAAGAAACTAATCCTGATGTGGAAATCGGGTTTGGAAAAATCCCTTATGGTGACAGGCAAGTTATGCACCTTTGTGCAGATATAAGGGAACTAACAGAAGACACGGGATTTGTCCCTGAGGTGGCTTTTGAAGAAGGGATAAAAAATACAGTTGAATGGTGCAGGAGGACAACAACATGAAAAAGGTTAGCATTTTGATTCCATGTTACAACGAAGAAGAAAATGTAGTTCCAATGGCAGAAGCTTTGGTGGAGCTTTTTAATACACAGTTACCACAGTATGATTACGAAATTCTTTTTATTGATAATGATTCAAAGGACACTACAAGAGTGCTTCTCCGTAAGCTTTGTAGTGAGAATAAGAAAATAAAGGCAATTTTTAACGCTAAGAATTTTGGTCAGTTCAACTCTCCATATCATGGTATTTTGCAGACAACAGGTGACTGCACAATCTCTATGGTTTGTGACTTCCAGGATCCGCTCGAGCTTATTCCTCAGTATCTTGAGGCATGGGAGCAGGGTTATAAGATTGTCATTGGTATCAAGACATCTTCTAAGGAATCTAAGTTTATGTATTTCTTAAGAGGAATCTACTATAAGCTCGTAAAGAAGTTCTCTGACGTAGAGCAGATTGAGCAGTTCACAGGTTCCGGCCTTTATGATAAGGCTTTTGTTCAGGTACTTAGAGATCTTAAAGATCCAAAGCCATTCCTTCGCGGAATTGTAGCCGAGCTTGGTTTTGAGCGTAAGGAGATTCCTTATGAGCAGCCACAGCGTAGAGCAGGAAAGACTTCTAATAATTTCTATCGTCTTTATGATGCCGCTATGTTATCTATCACATCTTATACTAAGATTGGTCTTCGTATTGCTACTATTGGTGGAGCAGTATGTGCAGCTCTCAGTCTTGTAGTCGCTTTGGTTTATCTTATTTTGAAGTTGTGCATGTGGGATCAGTTCCCAGCAGGTATGGCTCCTGTTACAATAGGTATGTTTGTTTTGATGTCTATTCAGATTTTCTTTATTGGTTTCTTAGGAGAATATATTCTTAATATAAATGATCGTGTAATGAATAGACCATTGGTTGTAGAAGCCGAAAGAATTAATTTTGAAGATAAAAAAGAAGTGGAGTAAGAATTAAATGAAGAAAATTAAGAAGATTATTGCAGTATTAGTTATGTCTGTGATGATTTTGTCAGTTGCTGCATGTTCAAAGAATGATACTACAGAAACAGAAGTTTCTGATTCAGAGGTTGTTTCTAGTGAAAGTGAAACAGTTACAGAAACTTTGGACCTTACTAAGAAAGATATTTCTAATGTATATGGAGATCAGCTTCCATATTATTTGAATCATCAGTATTACTTTAATGGTGAGCCTATTTCCATCGTGGAGTCCAACTACTATTTCATCCAGTCATTTAGTGATTTGAGCACATATGCATATTACATGGGATTCCCAACAACACTTGATGGCAATATTGATTTGTCTGCTCCTCGTGAAGAAGTTGCTGGCTCTGGTGAAGTATCAGGCACATGGGGTGATTACTTAGTAGCGTATGCTGAAAAGCAGATTAAGGGTGCTGCAATAATGCGTACTTTAGCTGAAGAAAAGGGCTTTAAGGTAACTGAAGATGACTTAGCAGATATGGAAGGATTCTTTTCCGACCTTCAGGCTGATGCTGTAGATCCAAGTGGACTTACAATGGATGAGTATTTGCAGATTTACTTTGGTGATAACTGTACTAAGGACGAGCTCCTTAAGGTTATGTGTCACCTCAAGCTTATTGAGTACTATATGGCAGATTATGCTGATCATTATGAGTTTAGTGATTCTGAGCTTTATGTACCAAATCTTAGATATGCATTGTTCTATGCTCCTGCAGGAACATCTGAGGATCAGATGAATTCTCAGAAAGAAGCTTGTCAGGCGCTTCTTGATTCCTGTACAGATCTTGATATTTTCCAGGTTGAAGGTGCTTTAGCATATGCTAATGGAGGCGTATACGAGTACGGTGATGAGATTGCTGTAGAGAAGGGAAAAATGGTTCCTGAATTTGAAGCATGGGCATGGGATGAGAGTCGAGAAGTCGGTGATATCGATATGATTCAGACAGAGGCATATGGATTTTTTGTAGTCGGTTATCTTGGTACTACAGAAGTATCCGATGATTCAAAGGCAAATATTGCCATGGCTGCTTTGAATAGTGAAATGGATACTATTACTGATAATTATGAGTTCTATACTAATGATGAATATACAGGTGTTCCTGAAGTTATTACTCCTACACCTGATTATCAGAATGTAACAGTTGTTAGAGAAGATGGAACAGTTCAGAATCCTAAGAAGGAATTGAAGGACTATACTAATATCATTATCATTTCTCTTCTTGGTGTATCCGCCCTCGGTATTATTGGTGCTGGTGTATACGGTAATGTTTCCAAGAATAAGGAAACTAAGAATACAAAAAACACTCAGAAAAAGGATAAGAAAAATAAGTAAGATTTAATAGTTATTAAACTGATAAATACCCTCTTTACTAGATAAGGAGGGTATTTATTTTGTATTTATAGTAACGATGCAGTAGCCCATATTGTCTGGACTAATTGTTCTTTCGTAGTCCTTATACTTAGTAGGAACCTCGATATTGTTAGGGTTTTGACGACTAATAAGATAGTTCTCGTATTTGTACCATGAACCTATTTCAAAAGAATCTATATATTCTTCAAGAGTAATTTTATTATCCATAATGATTTGACTATGAGGAATGCCAACATATCTTATGTGCCAAGGCTCATAGGCAAAACCAGTGATTTCTTCAGCTCCGAGAGGGTATCTGATTATGAATCCGAAATCACCGCAGTTTGTATTTACAAATTTGCCCACACTAGAATTTGTGAAAGCAGATCCTCCAAAATTCATAACATATACATCAAGGGCAAGACCACTTTGATGCTCGCTGCAGCCAGGAAGAGCAGCAATGCTAGAGCCCTCTTCTTTATAAACTCTTTCTTGGTCTGCAAAGCTTCTGTATGAGCTTTCTACATAGAGTGTATCGTTCATATTTTCTCTTATGTAGTCTGAAAGAACACCATAATCTTCTGTAATATCTGTAGCCATGAGAACACCAGAAGTTCTGTATTCACTTATATCAGGAATCATATCTTCCTTAAGAGGATATTCTTTGGAGATAACTAGAAGATTATATGATGGAGAGTAGTTCTTAATTGGTGTCATTTCACCTAGATTATGAGCTTTATCTAGAGAGGTCCAAGTAAAAATTGGGATAGTAGGAAATGGTCCCACACGATAGATTACAAATCCCGTGAGGATGACAAACATTAAGATAATAGGCACTAGTATGCTTTTGTTTACGGCTTTTTTCTTCATGATGCTACTAATATATCACATTTACTATATTCATTCTCCGTGATAAAATCCATAAGTTAAGATATAAGGAGAAGTGTACATATGGAGATTACAAAAGAGTTAATCGATTATTTGCAGAAGCTCGGACGAATCAGATTGTCACCTGAAGATCAGGAAAAGACCATGAAGGATTTGGGCTCCATCTTGGGTTACATTGATATGCTTAATGAGCTCGATACTACAGGTGTAGAGCCAATGAGCCATGCTTCCGGAAGAACTAATGTATTCCGTGTGGATGAAGTAAGTAACGGCGAGATGAGAGATGCAGTTCTTTCCAATGCTCCTGAGACAAAGGATGGAACAATCCTCGTTCCTAAGACTGTTGAATAATTATTAAAAAGGTGAATAACATGACAGCTGAAGAGATTATTAAGCTATCTGCGCTTCAGGCAGGAGAAAAGATTAGAAGCGGCGAGCTTACATCTGTAGAGGTAACTAAGGTTTTCCTCGATAAGATTGCTCAGGATAATTCTAAATACAATTGCTACATTACAGTTTGCGACGATGCGCTCGAGCAGGCTAAGGAAGCAGATGAGGGAATTAAGTCTGGTAAGTATACTGGTCCTCTCGCTGGTGTTCCTATTGCTATTAAGGATAATATTTGTACTAAGGGTCTTAAGACAACTTGTGCATCTAATATGCTTGGAAATTTCATTCCACCTTATGATGCAACTGTAATTAAAAAGATTAAGGCTGAGGGAATGGTTATCCTCGGTAAGACAAACATGGATGAGTTCGCTATGGGTTCCACTACAGAGACATCTGCCTTTGGTAGCACTTATAACCCATGGGGTGAGAATCGTGTACCTGGTGGTTCTTCTGGAGGAAGTGCTGCAGCAGTTGCTTGCGACAACGCTTATATTTCACTTGGTTCTGATACTGGTGGATCTATTAGACAGCCTGCATCTTTCTGCGGTGTTACAGGTCTTAAGCCAACTTACGGTACGGTTTCTCGTTATGGTCTTGTTGCTTTCGCATCTTCCCTTGACCAGATTGGACCTATCGGTAGAGATGCACTTGACCTTGCTGCAGTATTTAACCTTATTTGTGGTCTTGATGAGAAGGATCAGTCTTCTACTGAGACACAGAAGGTTGACCTCGATAAAATTGCTAACTTTGACGTTAACGGACTTAAGATTGGTATTCCAGAGCAGTATTTCGGCGAGGGTATGGACAAAGATGTTAAGGATCAGGTTATGGCTGCTATTAAGTCCCTTGAGGAAAAGGGTGCTATTGTAGAGACATTCCCAATGCCTATAGTAGATTATGCTATTCCTACTTATTACATTATTGCTTGCGCCGAGGCTTGTTCTAACCTCTCTAGATACGATGGTATCAAGTATGGTTATGCGCCGGAGGGTGTAGAGGATCTTGCTGAGCTTTATATCAAGTCCAGAAGTGAAGGCTTTGGCATGGAGGTAAAGAGAAGAATCATGCTTGGTAACTTCGTTCTTTCCTCTGGTTATTATGATGCTTATTACAACAAGGCCCTTCAGGCAAAAGCACTTATCAAGGATGCTTTTGACAAGGCTTTCGAGAAGTACGACGTTGTTATTGGACCAGTTGCTCCAACTACTGCACTCAAAGCAGGGGAGAGCCTTTCTGATCCACTTAAGATGTACCTTGGCGATATTTGCACAGTACTTATTAACATAATTGGTATTCCAGCAATTTCTGTTCCTTGTGGATTTGATTCTCAGGGACTTCCTGTTGGTATGCAGCTTATTGGCCAGAAGTATTCCGAGGAGAAACTTCTTGGTATCGCTGCTAACTATCAGAAGGATACTGATTATCACATGAGAAGGAGTAACTGATTATGGCAGAGTTCGAAATGGTAATTGGACTTGAGGTCCACTGTGAGTTATCTACAGCATCCAAGATTTTCTGCGGATGCTCCACAAAGTTTGGCGGCGAGCCTAATACACATGTGTGTGAAGTTTGTTCCGGTATGCCTGGAACACTTCCTACACTTAACGAAAAGGTAGTAGAGTTTGCTGTAAAGACAGGTACTGCACTTAATTGTGAGATTACACGTAAGAATAAGTTCGATCGTAAGAACTATTTTTACCCAGATCTTCCAAAGGCATACCAGATTTCCCAGCTTTATTTCCCTATCTGCCGTAACGGTAAGGTAGAAATTAATACATCTAAGGGAACTAAGTATATTGGCATCCATGAGATTCACATGGAAGAGGATGCAGGTAAGCTTGTTCATGATCCATTTACTGGTAAGACAATGGTTGACTTTAACCGTTGTGGTGTGCCACTTCTTGAGATTGTATCTGAGCCTGATTTTAGATCTAGCGAGGAAGTTATTGCTTACCTTGAGAAGCTTAGAGATACTCTCCAGTATCTTGGTGTATCTGACTGTAAGATGCAGGAAGGTTCCATGCGTGCAGATGTTAACCTTTCCGTAAGACCTGTTGGTACTACAGAGTTTGGCACAAGAACAGAAATGAAGAATATTGCTTCTCTTAAGGCTATCGGTCGCGCTATTGAATATGAGTTCGAGCGTCAGTGTGATGTAGTAGAGGCTGGTGGGAAGATTTCCCAGGAGACACGTCGTTGGGACGATGAGCGTGAGATGACTTATACAATGAGATCCAAGGAGGATGCTCAGGATTATAAGTATTTCCCAGATCCAGACCTTATGCCTATTGAGATTTCTGAGGAATATCTCGAGAATATTCGCGCTAATATGCCAGAGCTTGCTGATGCTAAGCGTGAGAGATATATTAATGAGCTCGGTCTTCCTGAGTATGATGCAGGAATCATCACTGGTTCTACAGCTCTTGTAAAGATTTTTGAGAAGACAGTAGAAATTTGTGGTAATGCACGTGAGGCATCTAACTGGATTCTTACAGATCTTCTTAAGCTTTGTAATGATGCTCATATCGCACATGATGAGATGAATTTCCGCGTGGAGTCACTTGGTGAGATTATCAAGATGGTAGCGGATGGAAAGATTAACCGTAAGAGTGGTAAGAAGGTTCTTGCTGCAGTATTTGAGGAGGATGTTGATCCTGCCCAGTATGTTGAAAAGAATTCTCTTGCTCAGGTTTCTGATCTTGGTGCTATCGAGCCTGTAATTAAAGAAATCATTGCTAATAATGAGAAGGCCGTTAGTGAGTATCTTGGTGGTAACGAGAAGAGTCTCCAGTTCTTTATTGGTCAGTCCATGAGACAGCTCAAGGGTAAGGCAGATCCACAGGCTGTTAGAGAGACAGTAATTAAACTGCTTAATGAGTTGAGGTAAACTACAAGTCCTATGGGGCAAACAGTTATTGATTTGTTAATTGTCGCTTTCTTTGTTCTGGTGAACGCATTTTTCTCCGGAACAGAGATGGCTGTAATTTCATTAAATGACGCTAAGATTCGTAAATTAGCTGAAGAGGGCGATAAGAACGCACGTAAGGTAGTGCGTTTTATTGACCATCCTGCTACCTTTTTGGCAACAATTCAGGTTGGAGTTACATTAGCTGGATTCTTGTCATCTGCTTTTGCTGCTAATAGTTTTGCTTCCAAACTTGCTGGAGTAATAGATCCTAATGGAGCACATTCATGGGTAGAGGCAGTATGTACAGTGGTAATCACTATTGTTCTCGCATATTTCTCCCTTGTTCTCGGTGAGTTAGTGCCTAAGCGCGTTGCTCAGAAATATCCTGAGAAGTGGGCTTATATGGCAGCATCTATCGTAAGAGGTTTTGGTTTTATCACTAAGCCTTTCGTAAAGTTTCTTACAGCATCTACTAATGCAGTGCTTTTCCTTTTGAAGATTGATCCTAATGAAGAGGATAAAGAGGTCACAGAGGAAGAGATTCGAATGATGGTAGATGTTGGTTCTGAGAGCGGTAACATCGAAGAGACAGAGAAGGATATGATTGAAAATATCTTCGAGTTCAACGACAAAGAAGTATCTGAAATCATGACTCACCGTAAAAAGCTCGTGTCACTTCCTGATGACGTTTCCTTTGATGAGGCAATGAAGATTGCTCGTAATGAACGTTATACTAGAATTCCTATTTATCACGATACTATTGATGATATCGTCGGTATTCTTCATATTAAAGATCTCCTTGGATTGAAGGAAGAGGAGTTCGATATTAACAAGCTTATGAGAGAGCCTCTTGTAGTTCATGATACACGTAAGATTTCTTCTCTTTTTAATGAGATGAAGACTTGTGGTATGCAGCTTGCTGTAGTTATCGACGAATATGGTGGAACTATGGGTATCTGTACTATTGAGGACATGCTCGAAGAGATTGTTGGTAATATTACAGATGAGTTTGACGACGAGGAGCAGAGCATAATCAAGAACAAAAATGGAGATTATGTTGTTGCTGGTGATACAACTCTTTCCGACCTCGAAGATGTGTTAGAGGATGTAACTGATATTAAGCTTGATGACGAAGAGTACGATACTATTGCTGGTCTTGTTATTCAGCTTCTCGACAGAGTTCCAGAGGAAAAGGAGCATCCTACTGTTAAATACAAGAATCTGGATATAAGAGTATTAGATGTTCAGGAGAACTGGATATCTAAGGTTCTTATTCATATTAATCCTATTAATGATGACGTTGACGAAGAGAAGGGTGACAAGCGTGAATAAAAATTTTGATGTCATTCTTTATGATCTCGACGGAACGCTAATTAATTCAGTCCCTGTTATTATTGATAGTTTTGTAAAAACATATGAGGAAGTATTTGGGGAGTGCACCAGAAGTATCGAGGATATTAAGAGCTATATAGGTAAACCACTCATGGCTTCTTTTGAAAGTCATGACGAATCCACAGCTAAGGTTCTTTTTGATAAATATCTTCAGATTAATTGCCAAATGCTTGAGCAGGATAAGGTGGATTTGTTTCCGGGGGTAATGGATAGTTTAAAGTACTTGAAATCTCTTGGCTACAAGCAAGGCATTGTAACTTCCAAAAGGGAAAGCTCTGCCATTATTACACTTAAACATAAAGGCATGGATACACTTTTTGATACATATGTGTATTCGGAGGATACGAAGGAGCATAAACCTGCACCAGACCCAATTATTGAGGGTGCAAGACGTGTCGGCGTTACTGATATGAGTCGTGTGCTTTATGTCGGTGATGCAATACCAGATGCCGCGTGTGCAACAAATGCTGGAGCAGGATTTGCCTTAGTTAGTTGGTCGGATATGAATCCTGAGAAAATTCTTAAGAATTATAGGGGAACACTTATTAATTCTTTGGAAGATATAGTGCAAATATAACTATTTATATATAAAGTTTGATTTTATTAGGCGCTCGAATTATAATTACAATGTTTTTTTATAAATACAAGTACCATAAGAAAGGTTCTCGATTATATGGCAAGTAATAACAAGAAGAAACAGAAGAATATGAAGGCTAGCAAGAAGGGTGTAATTATTACTACTCTTGTTGTTACAGTATTAGCATTAGCTGCTATTGCATACATCATTTATTTTACAGGCCTTCTTCCAAGAGTAGTTCCTGGCATGGAAGTTGTTAAGACAGCTGAGGATGGTAGCACTTCAACAATCGAGAAGATTTCTGTTCTTGAGGTTAATTATCACACACGTCAGGTTATGAGCTCCTACAACATTTCTTATGAGATGTGGGATGAGGTAGCTGATACTGTTACAGGAAAGACATATGGTGATTATGTTCTTGAGATCGCTGCAGATGAGATTAAGAACTGTGTAGTTATTAACAATGCTGCTGAGGCTGCTGGTTATGATGATCACGGTGGAGCTAGAAGATATGCAGAGGCTATGCTCGAGAACGCAACAATGTATGCACAGTTTTCTAATGTAACTAACGATCAGTATCTTGCTGGTATCTACGGAACAGGTATGACTACAAGATTGTTCATTAGTTGCACAGAGAGAATGGCACTTACAAGTGAGTATGAGAGCTTTGTACAGCAGTTTGTAAATGCACCATCTAACGAGCAGATTCAGGCTACTTTTGATGAGAATCCTGGTGCTTTCCAGAAGGCAGACTTCTCCTATAGATTGTTCCAGATCGGTGAGAATGATGGACAGTATGCGACTGTTGAAGATGCACAGGCTGCTGCAGATAAGGTAATCGCAACATTGGATTCCTCTGATGAGTTGACAGCTGAGGTGTTCGCAGATGCAGTTATTGATGTAGTTGGTGAAGACTCTCCAGAGCTTCAGGGCCTCCAGGAGGGAACAACTCCTTATTACTATCAGAATTATGCTAACAGCATGGGTTACATTTCTGTTGATGTTAACGATTATGTATTTGCTGCTGAGAATGAGGCTGGTGCTTATACAACAATCGCTACAGAGAATGGTGTATATGTAATTCTTGTAATTGATAAGTATGTAGATGAGACATCTACTTACGCTTACAGAGTATGTTCTATGTACCTTGTAAATAACGGTGGTGACTTCCAGGCTGCAGTTGATGCTGGTAACGCTTTTGTTGCTAATCCTACAGATGCTCTTGGATTCGACCAGTTCGTAAAGGAGAACACAGTATATCCTAATGAGATTCTTACTGGTGGTTACTACGAGGGAATTACAGAAGAGAACTTTGCTACTTCTGAGGCAGATATTGATATTGCAATGTTCAACTGGATTTCAGATCCTGCTAGAAAAGAAGGCGATATGACAGTTCTTACATCTGCTGATCAGTCTACAGTAAGAGTTGTATACTTCGAGAGATGCACACCAAGATGGATGCAGACATGTAGAACACAGGCTAGAGCAGCTCTTTCCCAGCAGTGGAGAAGCGAGCTCTTTACAGAAAATATTACTTATGTAATTTCTGCTGAGATGATTCAGAAGCTCACATACGGTAATAGATAATAGAGTAATTAAGTTAGTAATTATTAGAACGCCCTTCGAGCTTAGACTTGGAGGGCGTTACTTTTTGAAAAAATAATTGAAAACCACTTTCGAAAAGTGGTTGACAACCATTTACACCCCACGTATAATCTATTATTGCGTCAAACTATGGGGGATAGTATGCCCTGATTAGCTTGACTAAAGCGGTTTTTTATGATAAGAAAACTGCTTTTTAACAATATTAGGCCGCGAGGGACCTTGTCCCGAAGCATTTTTATGAGGTGATTTGATAATGGTACATTCCGTCAAGCAGGGCAAGACAGAGCGTATGTCCTACTCTCACATCAATGAGGTAATTGAGGTACCAAATCTTATCGAGATCCAGAAGAATTCTTACAACTGGTTCCTCGAAGAGGGTATTTCTCAGATCTTCCAGGAAATTTCTCCTGTTACAGATTCACAGGGAATTTGGGAAGTTTACTTCATCGGTAAAGATTTTGATCCTACAAAACCAATTTATGAGCTCAATGAGTGTCATGAAAAGGACAGCAACTATGCTGCTCCTCTTAAGATACAGCTTCGTCTCAGAAATACAGAGACAGGCGAGAGTAAAGAACAGGAAGCATACGTTGGTGACTTCCCAATTATGACTGAGCACGGTACATTCGTAATTAACGGTGCTGAGCGAGTAATTATTTCACAGATTGTACGTTCTCCAGGAGCTTATTTCGGTACTGAGTACGGTAAGCACGGTGAGACTCTTTATACATCTCAGATTATCCCTAACAGAGGTGCTTGGCTCGAGCTCGAAGAGGACGAGTCTGGTGTAATCAATGTTCGTGTTGATAGAACTCGTAAGTTCCCTCTTACAATTTTCCTTAGAGCATTAGGTCTTGTTAAGGATGAGGATATCATCAATGCTTTCGGTGAAGAGGAGTGCATTCGTACAACTCTCGAGAAGGATACAACAAATTCCAAGGAAGAGGCTCTTATCACTTTCTATTCTAAGGTTCGTCCTGGTGATCCTGCTTCTCCAGAGGTTGCTTCTAACCACCTCAATAACATGTTCTTCGATCCTAGAAGATATGATCTTGCTAGAGTAGGTATCTATAAGATTGCTCAGAAGCTTGGTCTTTCTGCAAGAATCGTTGGTCATAAGGCAGCTGAGAATGTTGTAACAGAAGATGGTGAGATTCTTGCTAAGGAAGGCACAATCTTTTCAGCAGAGCTTGCTAAGGAGATTGAGGATGCTGGTATTTCCACATGTCTTATCTACCCAATCGAGCGTATCGGTGATACAGCTAGAGTTTCTGAGGTTCCACACAAGGTTGTTGGTAACGGTCGTGTAGATTGTGACAAGTACATCCGTGCTTCTTTCTCTGCTAAGGAGCTCAAGGGCTTCGATATTAATGAAACATCTATCAATGAGCGCGTTCGTGTTTCTGTTCTCCGTGAAATCATTGAGGACATCAGAGCAAATACTCCTAAGAATGAGATTGCTACTGAGCTCAAGTACACACTTGAGGAGAAGCGCGGTGAGCTTATGCCTAAGAACCTCGTAGTAGATGATATTTTTGCTATGGTTTCTTACTATATTGGACTTCGTTATTCCGTAGGTACAGTTGATAATATCGACCACCTCGGTAACAGAAGAATCCGTTCCGTTGGTGAGCTTCTCCAGAACCAGATGCGTCAGGGTATGGCTCGTGTTGAGAAGAACATCCGTGAGAGAATGGCATCTATCGATGATAAGGAATCCGATAAGATCACAGCAGCTACTCTTGTAAATACAAGACCTCTTTCTGCTGCATTCCGTGAGTTCTTCGGTTCTTCCCAGCTTTCTCAGTTCGGTGACCAGCAGAACCCACTTGCTGAGCTTACACATAAGAGAAGACTTTCTGCTCTTGGTCCTGGTGGACTTAGCAGAGACCGTGCTTCCTTCGAAGTTCGAGACATTAACTCTTCCCACTACGGAAGAATGTGTCCTATCGAGTCTCCTGAAGGACCTAACATCGGTCTTATCACATCCCTCGCTACATATGCTCGTGTAAATAAGTATGGATTCATCGAGACACCTTATCGTCTCTATGATAAGGAGAACAACGTTGTAACAGACGAAGTTCGTTATATGACAGCTGACGAAGAGGATCTTTACAATATCGCTCAGGCTAACGAGCCAATCGACGAGAATGGTCACTTCGTTGCTAAGAAGGTTACATGCCGTAAGCAGGATAAGTTCTTGCAGCTCGAGCACCATGATGTAGATTTCATGGACGTATCTCCTAAGCAGCTCGTATCCGTATCTACATCTCTTATCCCATTCCTTGGTAACGACGATGCTAACCGTGCCCTCATGGGTTCCAACATGCAGCGTCAGGCAGTACCTCTTATCAAGCCAGAGGCACCAATCATTGGTACTGGTATGGAGTATCGTGCCGCTAAGGACTCCGGTGTATGTCAGGTAGCTAAGAATGGTGGTACAGTAACATTCGTAGCAGCTAACCTCATTAAGATTACACGTGAAGATGGTGTTGAGGATGTTTATAAGCTCAATAAGTACATGAGATCTAACCAGTCTACATGTATTAACCAGAGACCTATTGTTGCAATCGGCGAGAAGGTTAAGGCAGGCGATGTTATCGCAGACGGTCCTGCTACAGATAACGGAGAGCTTGCTCTTGGTAGAAACGTTCTTATCGGATTTACAACATGGGAAGGTTACAACTACGAGGACGCCGTTCTTGTTAACGAGAGAATCGTAAGAGACGACGTTTATACATCTATCCACATCGAGGAGTTCGAGTGTGAGGCTCGTGATACTAAGCTCGGTGCTGAGGAAATCACACGTGAAGTTCCTAACGCATCTTCTGATGCTATCCAGAACCTCGATGAGAACGGTATCATCCGTATCGGTGCAGAGGTTAAGGCTGGTGACATCCTTGTTGGTAAGGTTTCTCCTAAGGGTGAGTCTGATCCAACAGCTGAGGAAAGACTTTATAGAGCAATCTTCGGTGATAGAGCTCGTGAGGTAAGAGATACTTCCCTCCGTGTTCCACATGGTGAGACTGGTGTAGTTGTTGATGTTGATATCTTTACAAAGGATAACAACCCTAACCTTAAGAATTCCGTTAACCAGATGGTTCGTGTATACATCGCACAGAAGAGAAAGCTCTGTGTTGGTGATAAGATGGCCGGCCGTCATGGTAATAAGGGTGTCGTTTCAAGAATTCTCCCAGAGGAGGATATGCCATTCCTTCCAGACGGTACAACTCTTGATATCGTACTTAACCCACTCGGCGTTCCTTCCCGAATGAATATCGGTCAGCTCCTTGAGGTACACCTCGGTCGTGCTGCTCGTGCTCTTAATTGGAAGGTAGCAACACCAGTATTTGATGGTGCTAACGAGAAAGATATTGCAGAAGCATTCCAGCTTGCAGGAATCGACAGCGATGGTAAGACAATCCTTTACGATGGACGTACAGGTGAGCCATTCGATAACAGAGTAACAGTAGGTGTTATGTACTACTTGAAGCTCCACCACCTCGTTGACGATAAGATGCATGCTCGTTCTATCGGACCATACTCTATCGTTACTCAGCAGCCACTTGGTGGTAAGGCTCAGTTCGGTGGACAGAGATTTGGTGAGATGGAGGTTTGGGCTCTCGAGGCATATGGTGCTGCTCATACACTTCAGGAAATCCTTACTGTTAAGTCCGATGATATCGAGGGTCGTTCTAAGACTTATGATGCAATCATCAGAGGTAAGAATGTACCTGCTTCCGGTATCCCAGAGTCATTTAACGTACTTACAAGTGAGCTTAAGGCATTGGCTCTCGATATCTCACTTTATACAGATGGCAACCAGGAACTCAAGACATCCGACATTATCGTTTCTGAAGAGAATCTCGCAGAGATGGATGATGCTACAAGACGTGAGTTCGACGTAGACGGGGAAAATCCTCAGGATATTCTCAATGCAGGTTTCGTAGTTGCAAATGAAGACGGAACTATTGCAGAAGAAGAGTTCATCGATTCTGAAGAAGATTTCGATGATGATGACCTCTAATTCATAGAAGAGATAATCCCACGTTCTAAGGAAGGAGAATTCAAACAATATGTATGATTCAAATCATTTAACGTCAATTGGTATTAAGCTTGCTTCACCTGAGGTCATCAAGAGTTGGTCCCACGGTGAGGTTAAGAAGCCAGAGACTATTAACTACCGTACACAGAAGCCTGAGACAGATGGTCTCTTCTGCGAGAAGATTTTTGGACCTGTAAAGTCTTGGGAGTGCCACTGCGGTAAGTATAAGAAGATTCGTTATAAGGGCATGATTTGTGACCGCTGTGGTGTAGAGGTTACAAAGAATACTGTTCGTCGTGAGAGAATGGGTCACATCGAGCTTGCTGCTCCTGTATCTCATATCTGGTACTTCCGTGGTATTCCATCCCGTATGAGCCTTTTGCTTGATATTCAGCCTAAGACTCTTGAGAAGGTTCTTTACTTTGCTGCATATATCGTTATTGATCCAGGTGAGACAGATCTTGTTAAGAAGCAGATTCTTGATGAGGCTACTTACAGAGATTACGTAATCCGTTATGGTAAGAGCGCATTTGATGCAAGAATGGGTGCTGAGGCTATTAAGAAGCTTCTCCAGGAAGTAGATATTCCTGCACTCGCTGCAGAGCTTGATGCTGCAAGAGCAGAGTCTTCTGGACAGAAGAAGGCAAGAATCATTAAGAGACTTGAGGTAGTAGAAGCATTTATGACTTCTAAGAACAAGCCAGAGTGGATGGTTCTCGATGTACTTCCAGTACTTCCACCAGAGCTTCGTCCAATGGTACCACTCGATGGTGGCCGTTATGCTACATCTGACCTTAATGATCTCTATAGAAGAGTAATTAACAGAAATAACCGTCTTAAGAAGCTCCTTGATCTCGGTGCACCTGACATTATTGTTAGAAACGAGAAGAGAATGCTTCAGGAGGCTGTAGATGCACTTATTGATAACGGTCGTCGTGGACGTGCTGTTACAGGTTCTACATCTGCAACAAACAACAGAAACCTCAAGTCCCTCACAGATATGCTTAAGGGTAAGCAGGGACGTTTCCGTCAGAACCTCCTTGGTAAGCGTGTAGACTACTCCGGACGTTCCGTTATCGTAGTAGGACCAGAGCTTAAGATGTATCAGTGTGGTCTCCCTAAGGAGATGGCTCTCGAGCTCTTCAAGCCATTCGTAATCAAGAGACTCGTTGCTGACGGTCTTACACAGAACATTAAGACAGGTCGTCACATGGTAGATCGTAATGATCCATGTGTTTGGGGTATCCTCGAGGATATCATCAAGGATCATCCAGTTCTTCTTAACCGTGCGCCTACACTTCACCGTCTTGGTATCCAGGCATTCGAGCCTGTACTCGTAGAGGGTAGAGCTATTAAGCTTCACCCACTCGTATGTACAGCCTTCAACGCTGACTTCGATGGAGACCAGATGGCTGTACACGTACCTCTTTCCGCAGAGGCACAGGCTGAGGCTAGATTCCTCATGCTTTCTACAAACAACCTCTTGAAGCCTCAGGATGGTAAGCCAGTAACTGTTCCTACACAGGATATGATTCTTGGTTGTTATTACCTCACAATGCAGCGTGATGACACAATGGAGAGATCTGAGTGTAAGGGTGATGGAATGATCTTCTCATCTATTGATGAGGCTCAGATGGCTTACGATAATCATGAGATTGAGCTTCATTCTAAGGTTGGTATCCGTATCTCCAAGGAGATTGATGGTGAGGTTAAGACAGGTATTGTTAAGTCTTCCTTCGGTCGCTTCCTCTTCAACGAGATTGTTCCACAGAACCTTGGTTATGTAGATAGATCTATCCCAGAGAATGCTCTTCTCCTCGAGGTAGATTTCCAGGTAGGTAAGAAGCAGCTCGGTGATATTATTGATCGTTGCATCAGAGCTAACGGTTCTACAAGAACAGTTACATTCCTTGATGCAGTTAAGTCCACAGGTTATCACTACTCCACAAAGTCTGGTATTTCTATCGGTATCGAAGATATGATCGTGCCAGAGGTTAAGGAGAAGATGCTTGCTGAGGCAGATAAGAAGGTAGACTTCATTACACGTTCTTATGAGCGTGGTTTGATGTCCGATTCTGGTCGTCATAAGCAGGTCGTTAAGGTTTGGACAGAGACAACTGATGCTATTACAGAGGCACTCAAGAAGTCCTTGAAGTCTGATAACCCAATCAAGATGATGTCCGCATCTGGTGCCCGTGGTAACGATAACCAGATTAAGCAGCTCGCTGGTATGAGAGGTAACATGAACGATACTTCTGGTGATACTATCGAGATTCCTATCAAGTCTTCCCTCCGTGAAGGTATGAACGTTCTTGAGTTCTTTATTTCTTCACACGGTGCTCGTAAGGCCCTCTCTGATACAGCTCTTAAGACAGCTGACTCTGGTTACCTTACAAGAAGACTTGTAGACGTTGCTCAGGAAGTTATTATTTCTGAGGAAGACTGTGGTACAGACGACTTTACATGGGTTAAGGAAATCGCAGTTATCGCTAACGATAAGAAGGATGTTATTAAGCCACTTCGTGATCGTCTTAACGGTCGTTATGCAGCTGAGGACATCTCTGATCCAACAACTGGTGAAGTATATGTTAAGCGTAACGAGCTCATCAGCCCTGATGTTGCTAAGAAGATTGAGAATTCTGGAGCTAAGAAAGTTAAGATTAGATCTGTATTCGATTGTAAATCTCGTCATGGTGTATGTTCTAAGTGCTACGGTATTAACCTTGCTAACGGTCTCCCAACTACAGGTGGTGAGGCAGTAGGTATTATGGCTGCTCAGTCAATCGGTGAGCCTGGTACACAGCTTACAATGAGAACATTCCATACTGGTGGTATCGCTAACTCTGGTGAGGATATCACACAGGGTCTTCCAAGAGTTGAGGAGCTCTTCGAGGCTCGTAAGCCTAAGGGAGAAGCTATCATCTCTGAGATTGATG
Source organism: Saccharofermentans sp. (assembly GCA_024403675.1). Lineage (GTDB taxonomy): Bacteria > Bacillota > Clostridia > Saccharofermentanales > Saccharofermentanaceae > Saccharofermentans. The sequence continues at coordinate 20,617 of JAKSRH010000006.1, forward strand.
GTACAGTTAGAATTGAGAATGGTGAGAAGGGTAAGAGAGAGATTATCATCACTGCTTCCCCTGACAACATCCGTTATGATGAGGATGGCGCACCAATGATGGAGTGCCGTTATGCAGTTAACCTTAACTCTACAATCAGAGTATCTGATGGTGAGCAGGTTGAGGCTGGTGATTCCCTCACAGACGGTCCTGTTAACCCATCTGATATCATGAAGATTAAGGATGTACGTGGTGTTCAGAAGTATATCTTGAGCGAAGTTATCAAGGTATATAAGAACGGTGGTGTAGGTATCAATGATAAGCATATCGAGGTTATTACTCGTCAGCTTATGAGACGTGTTCGTATCGAGGATCCAGGTGATTCCGAGTTTATGACAGGTTCTACAGTAGATCTTATCGACTTCGATGCAGTTAATAAGGAGCTCGAGGCTGAGGGTAAGAGAGTAGCAGTTGGTAAGAGACAGCTTCTCGGTATTACTAAGGCTTCCCTTAATACAGACTCCTTCCTCTCTGCAGCTTCCTTCCAGGAGACAGCAAGAGTTCTTACAGATGCTGCTGTTAAGGGTAAGGTTGACCCACTCATCGGTCTTAAGGAGAACGTTATCATCGGTTCTATCATCCCTGCAGGTACTGGTCTCCAGAGATATAGAGATATCACTGCAGTTCCAGTTATCAAGGAGAATAGTGCAGCTATCACAGGTCACGATTATGATCCTTATGGTGAGGATGCAGCAATGTTTGATAACGAGTATCTCGATGCTATTAGAGAGTCTGAAGTAGCAGACGATTCCATCGCTGATTCTTAATCTAAGACTTAAGTATAAACAGTCACACACCGGTTCAATTGAGCCGGTGTGTTTTTTTGTGATAAATATTGCATTTTGCAAGTAATGTTACTTTTTGACTATTTTTGACATTAAAGTGTTGACAACAAAATGATGTAGTATCATAATGAAATGGTCAAAGAAAGTCAAAGTCAAATTTGACTAATGTTAGTAGGAGGAGAATCATGGCACGATTAGTAGATGTTATTGAACTCATGATCAAGGAAATGATTGATGAGAATAACGGTTCCGCGGTTATTAGTAGAAGTATGCTAGCTGAGAAAGCAAACTGCGTGCCATCCCAGATTACATATGTTCTTTCCACGAGATTTTCTTCGGGCAATGGCTATATAGTTGAAAGCCGAAGAGGCGGTGGTGGACAGATTACTATCACTAGAGCACAGCCTATGAGCAAGCGAGATTATATAAGATCTGTAGTGGAAGCTATTGGACTTGATCTTACTCAGCAACAGGCAAAGATTTTGCTTAATAATGCGATTTCTATAGGTGCTATTAGCGAGAGAGAGGGTGCTGCGGTTATGGCATCCGTATCTGACCGAGCTTTGGCTAGAATTGAGTCAGATATTAGGTCAGTAGTGAGAGCAGATATATTTAAAAATGCTCTTGTAGCACTTATGGTTGATTAATAAATGGAGGTTTACTTATGCAGTGTGAGAGATGTGGTGGACCGATAGGCAATAGAATAACAAGAATTAATGGCGTTACAATATGTGAAAAGTGCGCAGATAGTCTTGGTATAAATATGAGCTTTGGTGCAGGATTAGGTACAGATTTTCCTTTATTAAATGGGCTAACTAATGCAATTATGGCATCTGGTGCAGACCTTGATTTTACAAAATCGAAGATTTCATGCCCACGTTGTGGTACTAAGCAAAGAGAGTTTGAGCTTAATAATAAGGTTGGATGTATAGAGTGCTACAACTTCTTTAACGATTCTATCCTTAATAACATGCTTAGACTTCAGGGAAGCACAGAATACATGGGCAGAAAACCTGGTGTAAATGCAGATATAATGCCTGAAATCGAGATAAAAGAAGTTGAAAAGACGGAATCAACAGAAAAGGCAGAAAATAAAACAAGCGAAATAAAGCCTACAAAAAAGGTGCCAACAGATAAAAAGACACTTTACGAAAAGCTAATGAAGGCTGATCTTGGAATGATTGATGACAAGGATATTGAAGAAGCAATGAAGCAAGCGGCTGCTGCAGAAGATTATGCATTTGCTGCAAAACTTAGAGATGAGTTAAAGAGTAGAAAGGGAGGGGAAAACAATGTGGAATAACAAAAATGGTTCTGAAACAGACATTGTAATTCTTACAAAAGTTAGTATTTCCCGTAATATAAAGGGATTCCCATTTTGCTCCAAGATGAGTGCATCCGATAAGGAAAGTGTGTGCGAAATAGTTAACAAAGCTGCAACAGATATGAATCTCAATTTTCAAAGACTTGACTCAATCAGTAAGGATGAAAAGGATGAGAAGTATCGTAACTACATGATTGAAAACAGTGCATATGTTGACAGTATAGGCAAAGGATTAATTCTTGATGAAAAGAATAATATTAGCATCGTGGTAAATGATGGAGAACACCTTAAAATTAATGCACTATGTAATGGCGCAGATATTGCTGGTAATTACTCCCTCGCTGATATGATGGCATCTATTTTCGAGATTAATCTTGATATTGCTTATAGTGATAAATATGGCTTTTTAACATCAGATATTGAGAGGATGGGCACAGGCGTACGTATTAGTAATTTGGTTTTCTTACCTGGCATTGAGAAGACAACAGATGCTCTTAATACTCTTGCGAAGAGACTAAGAAAGTACGATTGGAAGATTACAGCACTTAAGAATTCTTCTGGAGAGAAAATCCCAAGTCTTTATTGTTTATATAATGTCGTTACATTAGGTATCACTGAAAAGGAACTTATTAGTAGAGCTGCTGGTGTTGTAGATGACGTTGTAAAGTTAGAAAGAACATGTCGTAAGAATATTTGTCAGCGTAAGAAAAAGATAGTTGAAGATCAGTTTTATCGTGCATATGCCACATTAAGATATGCAAGAAGAATTGATAGTCAGGAAGTATATAGTCTTCTTAGCTGGATACGACTCGGATTAGGAAATTTCGAGATTGAAGAGGATATTAAGTTGTCTGATAAGAAAATAAATGACATTACCAAGATGATGATTAGGGAAACCAATTCATTTGGTAAATCTAAGGGTATGTCTATGGTTACTGTTACAGAAAGTGCGGATTCTATCAGAGCAATTTTGAAGGGAGATGAATAAGCATGAAATTTGTTGAAGAGACAACAGAAGTATTCGCTTATGCAAAGAGAATATGTGATACACAGGGTGGAAGAATGATTTCTACAGAACCTGTACTTGCTGCTCTTGTTATGAGTAACTCTGCTGCTGGAGAAATATTGAGACGTAATAATGTTGAGTTAGAAACAGTTCTTAGCATTATTGGCGCAGGACCAATCGTTGATGATTCTCCTGTGGATCAGACTGAAGTGCAGATGGCACTTAGATCACTTCGTCTTGAGACAAAAAGACTTCTTACAGAGGCAACTAATTTTAGTGTGCAGATAGGTACATACAGTGTAATTACACCAGAGCATCTTCTTTACGTAATTACTAAGAACCCTATGTATACAGCTCATTCTGTTCTTAAAAGAATGGAAGTGGATATTGATGGAATTTTGGATGATTTGAAGCCAGTTTTTGCCAAAATGGCAGATAACAAGGAGTTTATGAGAGCTAATGAATCAGCTTCTGATGGAGCGGATGAGTCATCTAATAACAAAAAGGAAGAACGTAATAATAAGCGCGCTAGAAAAGAAAAGCAGAAGAAGCTCGATCAATATGGTAAGAATCTTACACAGTTGGCTTTGGACGGAAAAATCGATCCTGTTATTGGCCGTGAGGAAGAAATCAATCGTGTAATGCAGATTCTTGCCAGAAGAACCAAGAATAATCCTTGCCTTGTTGGCGATCCAGGTGTTGGTAAGACAGCAATTGCTGAGGGTCTTGCGCTTAAGATTGCTACTAAGGATGTTCCTGAAATGCTCCAGGACAAGGTGGTATACAGCATCGACATGGGTAGCATGCTTGCTGGTTCCAAATACAGGGGTGATTTTGAGGAGCGTATTAAGGGTGTTCTCGATGAAGCTTCAAGTGATCCCAATATTATCCTTTTTATCGATGAGATTCATTCTCTCGTAGGTGCAGGTAGCGGTTCTGATGGTAATTTAGATGCTGCTAATATTATGAAGCCTATGCTTACAAAGAATGAGCTTCAGGTAGTAGGTGCTACTACTCTTGATGAGTATTCTAAGTACATTGAGAAGGATTCTGCATTAGAGAGACGTTTCCAGAAGGTTATTGTAGATGAACCATCTGCGGCGGAAGCTATTGAAATCATTAAGGGTCTTCGTCCAAAGTATGAGGAGCACCATAAGATTCATATCACTGATGAGGCTATTGAGCAGGCAGTAATTTTGTCTAGCAGATATATCTCTGATAGATTCCTTCCTGATAAGGCGATTGACCTTGTAGATGAGGCCGCAGCTCGAAAGAGAATTAACTTTGCTGATACAGTATCTGTTAGAGACCTTGAGAATCAGCTTCAGGAAGTTAAGCGCAAAAAGGAAGAGGCTTCTGCAGCACTTGAATTTGAGACTGCAGGTGTTTATAAGCAGCAGGAAGCATCTTTACAGGAAAAGCTTGATAGCGTTAAAAGTAAGTCTGCCCCTGATGACGAAGGCTTTACTGGTGTGCTTACAGTAGATGATATTGCTGATGTTCTTTCCAAGTGGTCTGGTGTACCTGTATCAAAGATTACTGAAACAGATGCTGCTAAGCTTCGTGGTCTTGAAAATGAGCTCAAGAGCAGAGTTATTGGCCAGGATGAGGCAGTTACTGCAATTTCTAAGGCAATTAGAAGAAGTCGTCTTGGACTTAAAGACCCTACAAAGCCATCTGGTTCTTTTATCTTCCTTGGTACTACTGGTGTTGGTAAGACAGAGCTTGCAAAGGCACTTGCTGAAGTAATGTTTGGTAATGAGAATGCTCTTGTAAGAATTGATATGTCAGAGTATATGGAGAAGAATGATGTTACTAAGCTTATTGGTTCTCCTCCAGGATATGTTGGATATGAAGAGGGTGGTCAGCTTACAGAGAAGGTAAGAAGACATCCATATTCAGTAGTCCTTTTTGATGAGATTGAGAAGGCACACCCAGATATTTTCAATTCTATGCTTCAGATTCTCGATGACGGAAGACTTACAGATGGTAAGGGTAGAGTTGTAGATTTTAAAAATACAATTATTATCATGACTTCTAATATTGGTGCTAGAATGCTTACTTCTTCTGCTGGTAGAAGAATTGGATTCGCTTCTGCTGATGAGAAGGATGAGGATGAGGCAAGCCGCGAGGGCCTTTATGGTGGTAAGAGCTATGCTGATGCTAAGGTAACAGTTCTTGATGAACTTAAGAAGGCATTCTCTCCTGAGTTTGTAAACCGTGTGGATGAGATTATTTTCTTTAGAATGCTTGGCCGAGATTCTCTTATTAAGATTGTAGATCTTCTTACTGCATCTGTAGGAAAGAGAGTTAAGGATATTGGCATTGAGATTAAGCTTACAGATAATGCTAAGGAGCTTCTTGCCAAGAAGGGTTATGATCCTCAGTATGGTGCACGTCCACTTAAGCGAGTTATCCAGTCCATGGTCGAGGATAACATTTCTGAGGCGCTCCTTGATGAGGTTATTAAACCAGGATGTATTGCTCTAGTAGATGCTATAGAGGATGAAATTGTAGTCACTAATGCAGGTTTGATTGAAAACGAACAAGAACATGCAGAAGAGAAAGTAGCACAAACAACATAATCCCTTTTATTTATTGGTGTTTCTGGTAATTATGATGCCGTCCGAATTGTTCGGGCGGCATTTGTATTAAGTAGAAAGTGTCCGATTAATGCACTAGATAGAGTGGTATACTATAAATGTAACACTAGATATAGTGTTTGTTGTTGACACTACCACTACATATAGATACAATTAAATCGTTTTAATCAATAGGGGAATTTTTCACATTTTGTAGAAATTTGTTCGTCAAATTGTAATGTAATAACGCTGTAAAGTTATTGTAACCCATCAGCAACATTGCTACAATTAACAAGGATTTTTTATAACCAACTAAGGCAAGGTGCACAAATGAAGATTATCAAGAGAAACAAGACAGAAGTTGATTTCGACATAACCAAAATTGTTAATGCTGTTACTAAGGCTAATAACGCTGCTAGAGAAAGCGAGCGTATGACAACAACTCAGATTATGAGAATTGCTGATTCTGTAGAGAAGCAGTGTGAGAAGGTTAGCCGTGCACTTTCCGTGGAGGAAATCCAGGATTTAGTAGAGAAGCAGATTATGGCACACGGTGCATATGAGGTAGCTAAGCTTTACATTACATATCGTTATACAAGAACTCTCGTACGTCAGTCTAATACTACAGATGATAGTATCCTTACACTTATTGAGTGTAATAACGAGGAGCTTAAGCAGGAGAATTCCAATAAGAATCCTACAGTAAATAGCGTACAGCGTGACTATATGGCTGGTGAGGTTTCTAAGGACATCACTAATCGAATTCTTCTCCCTGAGGAAATTGTAGAGGCTCATAAGAATGGTCTTATTCATTTCCATGACAGCGACTATTTTGCGCAGCACATGCACAACTGTGACCTCGTAAATCTTGAGGATATGCTTCAGAATGGTACTGTAATTTCTGGTACTATGATTGAGAAGCCACATAGCTTTTCCACAGCATGTAATATCGCTACACAGATTATTGCCCAGGTAGCTTCTAACCAGTATGGTGGACAGTCCATTTCTCTTACACACCTTGCACCTTTCGTACAGATTTCACGTGAGAAGATTAGAAAGATTGTTACTAAGGAGATGGATGATCTCGGTATTCAGCTTACGGAGGATAAGCTTACAAGTCTTGTAGAGAAGAGACTTCGTGAGGAAATCGAGAGAGGTGTTCAGACTATTCAGTATCAGGTAGTTACACTTCTTACTACAAATGGACAGGCACCATTTGTTACTGTATTTATGTATCTTAATGAGGCTAAGGACCCTCAGCTTAAGAGTGACCTTGCTATGATTATTGAAGAGGTTCTCAAGCAGCGTATCCAGGGCGTTAAGAATGAGTCTGGTGTCTATGTAACACCTGCTTTCCCTAAGCTTATTTATGTTCTTGAAGAGGACAATATCAAGCCAGATTCTCAGTATTATTACCTTACAAGACTTGCAGCAAAGTGTACTGCTAAGCGTATGGTTCCAGATTATATTTCTGAGAAGGTTATGCTTGATCTTAAGGTAGATAAGAATGGTGAGGGTCACTGCTATACATGTATGGGTTGTAGATCATTCCTTACTACATATGTTGATGAGAATAATCAGCCTAAGTACTATGGTCGTTTCAACCAGGGTGTTGTTACTATTAATCTTGTTGATGTAGCTTGCTCTGCTTGTAGTGAGACAAGAGATGAGGCAAAGTTTTGGAAGATTCTTGATGAGAGACTTGAGCTTTGTCATAAGGCTCTTCGCTGCCGTCATGACAGACTTGTAGGTACACTTTCAGATGCTGCTCCTATTCTTTGGCAGTATGGTGCTCTTGCTCGTCTCAAGAAGGGTGAACCTATTACAAAGCTCCTTTATGGTGGTTATTCTACACTTTCTCTTGGCTATGCAGGTCTTTGGGAGTGTGTATTTGAAGTAACTGGCAAGAAGCTTACAGAGGCTGAGGGTGAGGCATTTGGTCTCAAGATTATGCAGGCTCTTAATGATGCATGTGCTAAGTGGAAGGATGCAGAGAATATTGACTATTCCCTCTATGGCACACCACTTGAGTCTACAACATATAAGTTTGCAAAGGCGCTTCAGAGAAGATTCGGTGTTATTAAGGGTGTAACAGATCGTAATTACATCACTAATTCTTACCATGTACATGTAACAGAGCAGATTGATGCATTTAAGAAGCTTTCACTTGAGTCCAAGTTCCAGAAGCTTTCTCCAGGTGGTGCTATTAGTTATATCGAAGTTCCTGACATGCAGAATAACATTGATGCTGTTATGGATGTTATGGCATATATCTATGAGAACATCATGTATGCAGAGCTCAATACTAAGTCTGACTATTGCCAGGTATGTGGTTACAATGGTGAGATTCAGATTAAGGAAGATGATGGTAAGCTCATTTGGGAGTGCCCAAACTGTGGTAACAGAGACCAGGCTAAGCTTAACGTAGCTAGAAGAACTTGTGGTTATATTGGAACACAGTTCTGGAATCAGGGTCGTACACAGGAAATTAGAGAGAGAGTTCTCCACCTCTAATGCATTACGGAGCAATTAAAGAATTCGATATAGCAGACGGAATCGGCACAAGAGTTACTGTGTTTGTTTCCGGATGCACTAATCGTTGCGAAGGTTGTTTCCAGCCTGAGACTTGGGATTTTGAATTTGGTCAGCCATTCACAAAAGAGACAGAAGATTATGTGCTCAAGTGTCTTGAGCCATACTATATTCATGGTTTGACTATTTTAGGTGGTGAGCCATTTGAGCCATCTAATCAGCGTGCGTTACTTCCATTTTTGAAGAGATTTAAGGAAATGTATCCTAACAAAGATCTGTGGATGTTTACAGGTTTTCGTTATGAGGATGAACTTATTAAACCTGGTAGTCACCCTAACTGTGAGGTGACTGATGAGATTTTGTCTTTGGTGAATATACTAGTAGATGGAAGGTTTATTTTGTCCAAAAAAGACATAAGATTGAAATTTCGCGGCTCCTCAAATCAGCGTATAATTAATATGGTAAAGACTAGAGAAACTGGCGAGATTGTCTTATGGGATGATAGTATCGCCTCTGAATAGTTGGGGAGATTAATGAGATATCGTTTTGAACGCTGGCTGGGGTTAGATGCTACCTCACCATATGTTGGACATTATTTTGAAGCTAGCAATGCAAGGGCAAGTATTTACATGTCTCTTATTGTTATGCTTATCGAAATATGGATGATAGTTGATCTCGCTAGAACTAAGTCTAGTGAAGTTATTACAACTGCAGGATATCCTATTTTAAATTGGTTCTTCTATATTCTTTTGTTTGCAAGTGCGATTGTAGTTCTTTTTAATGCGGACAAATACTTTTTAAATGGTGAAAAATATGCACCTTTTGGAAAGATTATATTAGGGTTATTCGTTTTTATTTGTAGTGCATTTGGAATATATACTGCTTATTGCAACTTTATGAACGGAGAGCAGATTCTCAGCTTTTTCGTAATGGAATTGTTAGTTGTTTGTTTACTTGCTTGGAAGCCATACATTTCATTTTTTATTTTGCTTTTATCAAGTTCCACTTTATATCTTTTGATGGATTATTACTCTCCGATTTCTGCCAAGATGAGTGCTTATTATATGATTATGACAATTGCCATTTTCTTTACTTCGTTCAGCACTTTTTCACAGAAACGTGCAGAAGCGGAGAAGGATGAGCGACTTGAGAGCACTTATACTCAGCTTACTAATATAGCGACTGTTGATGAACTTACTGGAATTCCAAATATGAATTACTTCCGTGAAAATGTAAGAACTATTTTGGATTCTGGTAGACGTAATCCTAAAAAGATGATTTTCCTCTTCCTTGATGTTGAAAATTTCAAGGCTCTTAACGAGAAATATGGATTTGAGTCTGGTAACGCATTCCTTGCCAAATTTGGTAATCAGATTTCTGAAATCTTCAATGATAGTCTTCTTGCTAGACAGGGAGATGATCACTTTGTAATTTTTACAGACCGTAGTACATTTATGGATCGTCTCAGTAAATTGAGATCTATTCTTTATGATTATCACACAGAAACACTTATTGGTATTAAAGCTGGTGGTTATGTTCCAGAGGACAGTAGCTGTGACGTAAATCTTGCTATCGATAGAGCTCGATATGCATGCTCTAGTATTAAGAAGCATTATGATCAGGATTATAGAGAATACGATAGTGCTCTTAATTCTGAGTTTGAGATGAGACAGTATATCGTAAATAACATTGACGCAGCTTTGGATAAAGGTGAAATCAAGGTATATTATCAGCCAGTAATGTGGTCTAGAAATTATAAGCTTTGTGGATATGAGGCACTTACTAAATGGGAGGATCCAAAATATGGTCTTCTTCAGCCAGGTGTGTATATCCCAGTGCTTGAGGAGTATAGACAGGTTCATAAAATCGATATGATTGTTTGTGAGACAGTTTGTCGAGACATTAGAACATTGATGGATAAGCATAGACCAGCGGTTCCAGTGTCACTTAATTTCTCACGTCTTGATTTTGAACTTACAGATGTAACAGATATTCTTGAGACATTCACTCAGAAGTACAATGTTCCAAGATCATTTTTGCATGTAGAAGTTACAGAGAGTGCGTTGTCAGGGGAGCTCACAGAGCTTAAGGCAGAGCTTGATGAGATGAAGGAACTTGGATATCCACTCTGGCTCGATGATTTTGGTTCTGGATATTCTTCTCTTAATGTTTTGAAGGATTTTTCCTTTGACGTTATGAAGATTGATATGAAGTTCCTTTCTAGTTTTGATCAGAATCCTGAAAAGAGTAAATTAGTACTAAGAAATGTGTGTGCTCTTTCAAATGATCTTGGCATGAGAAGTTTGTGCGAAGGTGTAGAAACACGAGAGCAGGCGGATTATCTTAAGTCTATTGGATGTGAGCGTTTGCAGGGTTATTACTTTGGCAAGGCTATGGTTTTGGACGATATCATGGTTAAGATTAAGGCAGGAACAATTCCTGTATCTGAGGAGTTTATTGTAAAGGCATTTAGTGGAACATAATATGAATCCTCATGCTGTGTTTTTTGATATAGATGGTACCTTATGGGACCGCTATAACTTTATTCCGGATAGTACTAGACAAGCCATAAAGAAGCTAAAGGCAAATGGGCATTTGGCTTTTATTAACACGGGAAGAACAAGAGGCTATGTAACCAATCCAGATTTATTAAGTCTTGGATTTGATGGTATTGTATGTGGCTGTGGAACTATGGTGGAGTATAAAGGTGATATTATCTTTCTTCATGAAATTGATAATGAACTTCTAGCTAACATGATTCTATTAATGAGAGACTTTGGGATGAAGCCTATCATAGAGGGCAAGGAATACCTCTATATGGAAGAGGCAGACTTTATAGATGATCCATATGGTAAAAAGCTTATGAGTGAGCTTAAAGAGGCACGTAGGTCCATTGATGAGTATTGGGGAAGGTGGAATGGCTCTAAGGTGTCTTGCGAAATGGATGGGTGTGATTACGAGAGATGCTTTAGCATCCTTTCTAATGATTTTGATGCGCTTGTGCACAATCCTCATGTGGCAGAGATAGTTCCTTGTGGTTTTACTAAGGGCACAGGTATCAAAAAGGTCTGTGAGTATCTTGGTATAGATCTTGCAGATACGGTTGCTATAGGTGATAGCGTAAATGATATCGAAATGCTAAAGACGGCAGGTGTAAGCGTAGCTATGGGTAGTGGTTCTGATGATGCCAAAAATATAGCTACGTATGTTACTACACCACTTTTAGAAGATGGTATTTATGACGCGCTAGTTCATCTGGGATTAATTGATTAATTAATATAAGCCGCCTCCAATATTGGAGGCGGAAACTTTGTTTTTAGTTAATAGATAAGAATTTCACGAAAGTTTTTTCTGTTAAATTCATTTCATCAGTTCCTTTGTATACCAATTTATAACTAATAGAAACAAGTGGATATAATGGAATGATATTAAAGTTCTTTAGTGTTTCATCATCTTGGACGTTGATTGGTACTATTGCTATACCACCGCCTTTGGATAATATGCTTTGAGTTACTCCCCAGTCATCACAAAGTACATTTGGCTTCTTGTGGTTAAGCCATTCGACAAGTTCAGCATTCAATAATAAATTGTTCGCTGTAATTAGTCTTAGGTACCTTATATCACATTCTTTTATTATGGATTTATGAGCTAGAGGCACATCTTGTGAGATGGCAATCCCAAGTGGAACAGAATCAAACTTTTTGATTGTTGTAGCTCCTGGTATGTAATCATTATCTGGTAATAGATAGAATCTACCTTCTAGAGCCAAATCTATTTCTGATTTGAAGTTAATCCTTTGAAGGTCAATTGATACATTGGGGTACATACATCCAAAATTTGTCAGAACATCGTTGATGGTGTAGTTTCCTAAGGCATCATTACTATAAATGGCAAGATGACCTGATAGTGATGAAGCGCTAGAGAGTCGTTCGCTTTTAAATCTTTCCAGAGTTAAAAGGTATGACCTAATAATTCTTTCAAGTGCTTTTCCGTCTGAGTTGAGAGATTTGGGGACCTTTTTTGTCTCAAAGAGCACGAACCCTAGATATTCTTCTAGAGTTTTCATTTGTTTGCTGACTGCAGCTTGGCTAATACCGAGTTGTTTAGCAGCTTTAGTCAGGCTTTGCTCCTTTGATACGACCAGAAAAGTATCAAAGATGCTTAGATTTTTCATAATAACCTCCTAATTTTTATTTTGAGGGGAGGGTTATTAGAAAACTTTTTGCGCGTATAGAAAATACGCATTCGCCTTTGAAAAAGAAATTATGAGTAGTAAAAGGTCCGAAAGCATCGTGCTTTACAGAATCGAAAACAATAGTTTTCTCTTTTCGTGTTACTTCTTCGCTAACTGCATCTACATCTTCTGCAATAACACTTACAGTATCCGTTAAGTCGCAGAATGAAAACTCAGGATATGTTATGAGAGTATAGTCATAATCCGAGTTATCAAGGAAAGAATTTCTTGTAACTTTCAGCTTTATTCCTTTCTTTAATTCTTTAACGCTAAGGCTATATAGACAATAAGCATGAGAGCCTATTAATTCGTATATTGGATAAGGAAATGATGCATGAAAAGATGACTTACGATGTTCAATACAGTCATATGTGTCCTGTATTTTTTTCTTTATGGAAGACATAACTTTGTCATCACCATATTGTTTGCATTCCATCATGCGCATGGTAAGTGCGAATTCTGCTTGAAGGAATAATCTAAATGCATGATATCTTCTGTCTGCTAGTGGAGTGTCTGGCTTAAGTAGTTGTAGCTTTCCTAATCGTAGTGCTACATCCGCAAAACTTCCTTCAAATTCGCCTTGCTCGAATCTATAACGGCACTCTCCATAGAACTTTTCTATGATTGATGACGCCATAGGAAGATTTTGCTTTACGTAATATCCATTCATGAACATATCGGCTAATTTGTAGCCGGATTCAATTATTCCGTAAGTGTTTCCTATGGAGTAGTAATAGAATGCTCTCTCGTAGTTAGGTATACCTCCACTAAGGCGTCCATAGTAGTAGATATAGCCTAATGTATTTGCTGCATAGCCAAATCCACCCTCGCGCCAAAGTCTCTCGAGACAATCGGCAGATGCTTTCCAATCGCAGTCATAAAGGGAATTGCCACCATAGCAGGCATAAGCCTTAATTCTTAGGGCAGTCATGTTACCTTTATCAGATAGTTCATCACAATATGTTCTAAACAGATTACGAATATCTTCAGGGGCATCTTTGAGTATGAGATCGTTATCGTATTGAGCAAGAAAATCGACTTTGATTTCATCAATATATCTACGATCTTCTACATCTAATCCCTCATCTTCCATATGCCATTCAATTTGGGTAATCATGCCTTTTAAATCAACATAATCAGAAAGTGGAGAACCCATGTCCTCTAAGGCAATATCCATATAAACTACAAATAATTTGCGAAGAATCCACATCATGATGTCCTCATCGGATTCAGGCATAGTAATCATTCTATAACCGCCAATAGAAGATGCATTAGGACCAAAAAGGTCATCGAGGCAGAGATTGAGATATAGCTTTTCTACGAGTGGTTTAAACCAATTCATGCAGAATTCGAGTACACCTTTTCCAGAAATGTCACATCTTTGAAGCACACCGTATAAATCGTCGAGAGTCATTCGATAATACTCTTCGACTACAACTTCAGTTTTTTCTCCGTCTTTAAAGTTCTTCCAGAAATCAAACCATGTTCTTTTCATGGAAGCAAAATCCTGGAGCATTTCTTCAGTTATATATAATTTGTTGTCAAAATCAGATGATGACATGAATACAAATAATCTCCTCTATATTTAAAGTTTAAACAATAGAACTCGTTAATCAAATGATATTTCTGTAACAAGTGTAGTACAATATAAATAGTATATTTTGTGGAGGATACCGATATGGGTCTTAATTTTAGAAAGAGTATTTCCATTTTCCCAGGTGTTAGACTTAACTTAAGTAAGTCAGGTGTTAGCACAAGCTTTGGTGTTAAGGGAATGCGCCAGTCAATTAGCACAACAGGTAAAGCTGTAACTACACTCGGTATTCCGGGCACAGGTGTTTATTATACCAAACAAACAAATGTTAAGAAGCTTGCAACTGGCTTAAAAGATAAGTTTACAGGTAAGAATAAGAAGAATGCCAAAGCAGAAACCGCTGCAGCCCCAGTTAAGGAAAATGCTAAGAAAACTAATAAGGTAGATAAGGTGGAGATTCCAGTAGCTGAGAATGAGGCTCAGGTAAAGGAATACGAGGCATATGTAGAGTCCATTAAGTCTGTACACAAGGTAAGCGACGGTCTTATTGATTGGACAGCACTTAAAAATGGAGAGGTTCCTTCTACTATCATTAAGGGTAGTGAGGAGCACAAGGAATGGCTCGCACTTCAGGAGTTCTCTGACAAAATTCTTGCTGGAGATATTGATAGTTACTTAGAAGTAGTTGCTGAAGTAAAGCCTTTCGATGATCTTCTTGAGTTTGGTAGTAACTTCCAGGTTGGTACAGATGACCCTACAAAGCTTGAAGTAGAGTTTGGCGTAATGGCTGATGAGGTAGTGCCAAAAGTAGCACTTAGTCTTACTGCTAAGGGTGAGGTTTCTGAAAAGGAGCTTTCCAAAACAGCTTACTGTGATCTTTTACAGGACTATGTATGTAGTACAACAATTAGAATTGCTAGAGATGCTTTTGCTCTTCTTCCAGTTCAGGAAGTTATTGTACATGCTGTAGATAAGGTTCTTAATACTGCAACTGGATTTGAAGATGAGATGACACTTCTTTCTGTAAAGTTTGATAGAGAGACAGTAATGGCACTTAACCTTGGTCTTGTTGATCCATCTGATGCACTTACAAATTTCCAGACAAATATGAAGTTTAAGAAGACAGAGGGATTTGCTCCTGTTGATAGAATTTCTTGATAATTTCTCAATAGTACTATGAATAAAGACGGTCAATTGGCCGTCTTTATTTTTTTCCTAATTTATAAACAAATTCGGGTATACCTGGAATAATAGATGATAGGATTGGTATCGCAAACATTAGAATTAGTATGCTATAAAACAAAATAATAAATACAATATCTGTGAAACTTGATATGAGCTTAAATAACTTGGTTGTCAGTATAGTTATCTTGCGAGTAATTGCCATACAAAAACATACAAGAATTGCAAAAATGCAACTAATGATAATTCCTATTTTAGTACCGGGAGCGACAAATGACATATTAATGCAAGCGGAATCACCTGTCACTTCAATAAGTCCCATTCCAGCAAATGATTTGAGTTCAGAAGGTTTGCCGTTTACTTCACAGTTCCAACCGTCTTGATATGCTATAGGAAGAATTATATATCGACTATTAATATTGGAAATATCCATTTCCAATGTTGTGTTACCTCTAGTAATAGAATTAACTACAGGTGAAACCGAGGTAATGGCATTAACATCATCAATATAGTTATCGATGTTAAGTGATGCCAAGTGGATTTGATCACTAGAGATATCACCACTAAATTCGATTGTTATTGTTTCGTCAGTGAAAAATCCGAGACAAACAATACCACTATAATTACCCATCTTATTTGGAATAATATGAGTGTTGTCTGGTATTCCTTCTGTAAATGGTAAATAGATATAGTTGTTAGGAAACTCGTACGAAGGAATTAGTACAGGATTACCATTTA
The DNA here is from genome assembly GCA_024403675.1 of Saccharofermentans sp. Taxonomy (GTDB): domain Bacteria; phylum Bacillota; class Clostridia; order Saccharofermentanales; family Saccharofermentanaceae; genus Saccharofermentans. The sequence continues at coordinate 36,573 of JAKSRH010000006.1, forward strand.
TAGAAACTTCTGCTTTACATTCAGTAGGGTTATCGCCAAAGAAATAAATTGCTTGTGTACCTTGGATATCAATAATTGTCTTACAATCGATAATGTTATCTGACAAATCAGTAAGTAGCTGTCGATCTGATGTAATTAACTTGTCGTAAATTAAGTTTTGTTGCTCAAAATAGTTATCTGCTCCACTTATATTTAGGTCATTAACTGATAATACAAGTGGAAGAGGATATTTTGCATTATAAATATTGACTCCACCAAGTACATCTACCGTAGATGTCTTGTCGAATAATTTAGTAGGTAATTCTGCTGTTCCAAAGTATGTATGGTTATGAATTAAGGCGTCAGAAAAAACTGTACCACCATTATCGAGCTCTCTAGAATAGCTCATTTCATATCCAAGATAGTTATTATTTCTAATGGTATCTGTATTTATTACATGCCAGAAATTTGAGACACCTTCGGTATCCATAAGAAGCGGATGATGGGCAGAAATCAGTGTATAGTCGATGTTTTTCACACGGTGAAATTCTGATGTATCCATATCTGCGATTGATTCAGCTATTATTTCAGAATTATAAAATACTGAAGGATTCCATCCATCGCGTAGTTCTTTGTTTGGATAGAAAGCAATCATAGATAGAGTAGTTATTTCTGTTAGTACAAATGTAAGTGCAACAAGTTTTTTCTTATTGGCAAAAAGCAAGAAGTATGTGAGTAGCAAAATAAATTCTAAAAGAAGCCCAATAATACTATCTGCGAATTCTCCGAATTCTGCCATGCTTGGAGATAAGTACCACTTTTGAATTAAGAAAGTGATCACAACTGCAGCAATAATTGATACAGGAATATAAATACCGAATTTTTTGTTCTTGGAATCTTGGTAGTAATCGTTTGTGATATTTACTGCAAAGCTAATCAGTGCAAAGCTAATAGTAAATATAAATCTAATAGGCCAAAAAGCACGACTGCCGCCGCACCAGAATACCTCTGTTGCAGGGATCGACATAGCAACAATAGACATTAATATGAGTATTAGGTCAGCTTTATACCTAATTAATTGTTCTTTAATTGTTTGTTTATAGTAGAAGAAATGGAAAATAATTACGGCAAACGGTAGAGAAATATTAACTAAAAGTCTAAGAATTACACATGTATCAGTTGGTGTGAATTCTTGGAATAATATACTGGCATAGGTAATTAATATAGATGAATATCTCGCCCCTCTAGGTGAAGAGGATATAGCAATCCATGCGGGTAATGATACAAAAGCACTTAGTCCAATTGCGGTGATTACGCTAATTCCAAGTATTGCAGTATTCTTTTTTCTATCCTTTTTATCAACTCTTCCAGTATAGTATTTTGCTCCGTAATACAAGAAAATAAAGACTAGTGAGAGAGCAGTTGTATATATGTCTGTGATAAATGCATATGCAAGAATGAATACGAAAAATAAAGGCTTTTTACGTGAGGTAATTCTGTCTAATCCAATCATCATAAGTGGAAGAAAAAAAGCAGCTTCCATAATAAGCATAATCTGATAGTGTACAAGACATGCCCCACCAAATGCATAAAGAATACTTCCGATTATTTGTCCGCTTCGAGTATTTTTGTATTTGCGTAAATATGCATACATGCTTATACCTATGCATGCCATCTTGATTGCGACAAATATGTTTGCAAATTTATAAATGGAATTTCGAGTTACAAAATAAAGGAATATGTTAAGTGGACTGAAGAAGCCACCAAGATTAAATGCTCCAGAAATATTAATACCCATTCCTGATTTCCAAGTAAAAAATGGGGAGGCTTTGAAGTGAAGAACATCCCAATAATAAGTGAGTGCTGGAATAGTCTGCTGTGTCATATCAGCACGAGAAATGAGTCCATTACCAAAAGGATATAATCCATTAATTGCGAATACCAAAAACATCACCCCGAGAATTACACCCGTGATAATGCCAATATCAGACCAGGTTGTTTTATTAACCTTAAGTTTCATCCGTTACTCCAAAATAAAGTTCATAATTACAGGATCGTGGTCAGAATATGCATACTGCCAGTCAACGTTTTCGTACCCTGTAACGCTGATATTATCAGATACTATAAACCCATCTACCATTACAGTAAAGGCATCGTTAGGGTCATAAGGTTTATCGGCATTACGACATGAATCGTGATCTATATCAGGACTATCAATAGTATCAAATGCCATGCTAAATCCAGAAGGAAGCTTCTCTCTTGGGAAAATCTGAGCCCAATCAGGTGCATTAGAATCCGCATCTATACGAAGATTGTGGTTATAATCTCCACCACAGATAACATAATTTCCAGCTTTGTAATCATCTTCCATATCACCGAAGAGCATAGAAGTCTGTCCTTCGCGCACAGATTCATCACTACCGTATGCGGAAAGATGCACATTGTATATACAAAGGAATTTTCCATTTTCTGTAGGGATTCTAGTAACGGAATAACATCTATCCAAGTCAAGAATTTTGGATACGGATGTTGATATTGGAAGCTGTCTTCTAATAGCGTTATCGATACTAAATTCAGTGCTTGTTACAAGGCCTGAATTGTTAGCTCCATGAGGTTCTGTAAAAGGATACATAAGAAATGCGGAGTGATAGTTTTGAGCAAAAACGTAATTGTTATCACCCAAGATATCTTGGAACATCTCATATTCATTTACGTGGTAAGTTCTTGTTCCATCAATATCCACTTCCTGGAGTACAACAAAATCTGGATTCATGCCTTTAATGTTATTTGCTATTGTGGAAAGGTTTTCCTTAAGTCCCTCTTCACTTACTGCCCAAGAGGATTTACCACCATCCATGAAGAAACTGTAATCTGATGTGTATGCACCAAAGCCAATGTTATAGGACAAAATGGAATATTCTTCTTGGCATTTTACACTGCTGTTATTAGGGGCACCTACAGTAGTTGGTGTAAGAACCAAATTATCCTCGATTCTGCTATAAGAACCAAAAACATATGCAACATAAATAAGTGCTACAAGAATTATTGAAGCAAGTGCAATTAATATTATTTTTATCGGCTTTTTTAGTTTTTTACGTGCCATTATCTTTTACCTTTTTTCCCTTGTTTCTTATAGTCGAATGACTTTTTGTTAGGACCGTGTCCGTTCTTTTTGTTGTTATAGTTATTAGTAGATTTTGACGTAGTTTTTTGCTCGACTTTACGTGGCGCGATTAGGCATTTTGTGCGGTCAAAACCAATTAAATCCTGACGATGAGCTCGAAGTAGAGCTTCTTTTACAAGCTCATAATTTTCTGGTTTACGATACTGAATTAGAGCGCGCTGCATAGCCTTATCGTGAGGACTTCTAATTACAGACACATGCTTCATTGTGCGTGGGTCGAGACCAGTGTAGTACATACATGTGGATATAGTAGAAGGTGTAGGATAGAAGTCCTGAACCTGTTCTGGCATGTATCCCATGTCACGCACGCTTTCTGCGAGCTGGATAGCATCAGTGATAGTGGAACCAGGGTGCGATGAAATAAGATAAGGCACAACAAACTGGTTCATACCAAGACGCTTATTCATATTGTTAAATCTCTTAACAAACTCTTGATAAACACTGTTTCTAGGTTTACCCATGAGGTCTAATACGTTATCGCTAACATGCTCAGGTGCAACGCGAAGCTGACCACTAATATGGTACTGGCAAAGCTCTTTAAGGAAGCTATCGCTTTTGTCCGCTAGCATGTAGTCAAAGCGGATACCAGAACGGATAAATACCTTCTTTACCTTTGGTATAGAGCGGAGCTTACGAAGCAAATTAATGTAGTCAGTGTGATCCACTTTCATGTTTTTGCATGGGGCAGGATAGAGGCACTGTTTATGAGGGCATGCGCCTTTAGTAAGCTGTTTGTCACAAGCAGGTCTTCGAAAATTAGCAGTAGGGCCACCGACGTCATGGATGTAGCCTTTAAAGTCAGGATCTTGTGTCATAGCAGTAGCTTCTTTAATCAAGCTTTCGTGACTTCTTACTTGGACTATGCGGCCCTGATGGAAAGTCAGTGCACAGAAGCTACAACCTCCGAAGCAACCACGGTTACTTGTAAGTGAGAACTTAATCTCAGATATAGCAGGGACACCACCAAGTCTCTTGTAACTTGGGTGGTAATTATTCATGTAAGGAAGCTCGTAAACGTCGTCGAGCTCAATCGTGGTAAGTGGTCTAGAAGGTGGGTTCTGAACTACAAACCAGGAGTCATCGTATTCTTCAATAAGTGGACGTGCGGATGCAAAGTCAGTATTAAGGTACTGTGTGTTAAAACTTTTGGCATACTCGCGCTTATCCTTAAGAAGGTCGGAATAACTTGGTAAAGTGATGCCATCAACCACATTAGAAATATCGCGTGTTTTGTAAGCGGTACCTGGCACGAAAGTGATGTCTTTTGCATCCAAGCCACTATCTAGCGCTTCTGCTAAAGCGACAATGGCAAGCTCTCCCATGCCGTACATTAAGATGTCTGCACCAGAGTCAATAAGGATAGACTTTTTTAATTTGTCAGACCAATAGTCATAGTGAGCAAGACGACGAAGACTAGCTTCGATACCGCCGATCATGATAGGACTATTTTTGTATTTACGCTTAATAAGATTGCAGTAAACGATAGTAGCGTAATCAGGTCGCTTGCCTGCTACTCCACCTGGAGTATACGCGTCTTGTGAACGGCGCTTTTTACTAACAGTATAGTGGTTGACCATGGAGTCCATGTTACCAGCACTTACCAAGAAGCCAAGACGAGGTTCTCCAAATGTTGTGATACTGTTTTCATCTTTCCAATTAGGCTGTGAAATAATAGCTACTTTAAAGCCGTGACGCTCCAAAATTCTACTAATTATGGCAGGACCAAATGAAGAGTGATCTACATAGGCGTCGCCAATAACAAACACGAAGTCAGGCCTATCCCAGCCGCGCTTCTTCATGTCATCTAGTGTTATTGGGAGGAAGTCACTCATGTCGATTAGTTCTCCTTATAGCATGTAATAGAATGGAGGGCAGAGATATCTCAATATAGCAATAATTGGTAGGTAACTTGCAAGGTCAATAAAGACAGGACAAATTACGATATAAAGAATAGTCAAAATAGGAATCATACCCATAATGGTTTGACGCTTCTTGATGATATAGCTGCATGCCACGCATAGTACTATAAGTAGAATATCATAAAGAAGAATACTAATGAGTTCTTTTAGTATTCCATTATTCGCTTCTTGAATTAGTGAACCAATAAGTGCAAATGGAGTGAGCATAATAATTGGTACTGTAAAGTAAACGATTCTGAAGATAAATCTATTCTTTGGCATTACAGGATAAAGAAGTCCGCGTTCCTTTTCTGAGATGAAATCAGAAATGATGAGCATACCAAATAGACACATAATAACGCCAATGATGTTATGCGCAGATCTATTTACAGCATTTGTCTCACGTAAATCAGGCTGAATCTTCTTTATAGAGTAATTAAGAAGTGTTTCACTTGTGTGCTCGTCGAAGTTCGCCTTAAATAAATCCTCATCACCTTCTCCAATAGCAATAGGTGTGTAATAGCGTGTGTACTGCCTATAGTATTCACTAAATACAATCTCGTTTACGATATCAGTCTGAAGGTTTCCGATTCTCTCTACCAAGATGATATTACCTTGAAGTTTACCTTTGGCGATTCTTTCAGTCTGATTCTTCTCGAGAATATATCCGCAAAGAGCAGTGTGGTTTCTAACATCATGTAAAATCTTGTCTTCATCTTCTTCATAGACAAAGGAATAACCATCATATTCTCCTTCAAGGTTAGCTATAAAGTTATCTGATACTTCGTCGTGTGAGCGAGCACAAATGTATATAATCTCTGTGTGCTTTTCAGTGGACAATGAGCCGAATTTTCCTAGTCCAATACATAGAAGTGGAATTAATATTAGTAGCGCAATAAAGGCTCTGTTGAGTAAAGTCTTTTTTATCAAAATTTTGAACCAAGAGTTAATTGTTCTCATATGCGTCACCTCGTGTAAAACTTACAACTAATGTAAGAACAACAGTTATAGCAAGACAAATAAGAGCAGATGTAATAGTTCCTCCATTCATTCGACCAAAGAATGTTTGACCATAAAGAGCAGAAGGATACTTGGTCAGAATATACTCACTAATTTGAGCAACCTGGTCTGGTAGGAAAGTGAGCGGAATAATATTTCCTGATAAGAATAAGAAAATTACGGATACGAAGATACAGAAAAGTGTAGATACTGTTTTATCAGGAAAAATCTCATGGATAAGAATAATAAGAGATAAAAGTACTATAGTAGCAAGCATAGAAGAAAGAATGCCTGAAATCATAAATTCATCCCACATAACATATTGAAAAGCTGCTATTCCAACACCAGTTAATACAGAGAAGAATCCGATAAAAGCTAAATACTTGGATGCAAACAAATCAAATTTTGTGAGACCAGTTCTTTTGGCAAACTTTATGAAGTTTTTGTCATCGTTTTTACCAAATCCGATTACTACAGAAGAACTTAAAAGCATAATAAGCGCTACAGCATTTCCAAGGTAATAGTGCTTAAGAGGGATATCTCCTGAATCATAGAAAACAATACGCTCATAGTAGCGATTACGGTGGATAAGGTAATCCATGAGTTCGTCTTCGAAGTCATTAAATTTACTACGGTTATAGTCATCGTATGTAGCTTTTACAACATCTCTTGTGGCGTTAAGAACCAAGTAATCAGTAATACCAGCGCTGACAATAGAACCGAACATAGATGTAAGGAATTGATCGTTATCACTATAAATAAACTCTACAGCATTTACAGGGAGGGCAGGATTAAAGTCCTCCGCATCAGATGCGTTATAAACTAGAAGTACAGCGGCAATCTCATTTTTCTCAAGTGCCCTTAATGCAGCATCTTTTTTGTATTTTTTGAGATTGCAGTTGGCGCCTTTGGCCATGTATTTAAGGCCTACGCTGAACCACTCATCCTCTTCTTCAAAAACATAAGCTACATTAATCTTAGTTACGTTTTCACCAAAGATAGATGTGATTGAGAAAATGAGCGCAGCAGAAATAATAGCAACAACTAGAATTACTGCCATGATTTTTGGAATCTCTCGGATACTCTTTTTAAAGAGAATTTTATAGAACTGTTTTCTGTAACCGTTTCTCATAACTTGTCCTTAAAAATCTCCTTTAAAGATGTGACAGGAACCTCAGTGATTTTGCCTCCAGCAATATAGAAAATCTTGTTGCACACACCAATATCACCTTCTTCATGAGTAGAGTGAATAACAATATTTCCAAGAGAAGCATACTTTTGGAGCATCTTCTGAATTTGAAGCTTACAAACGATATCAAGAGATGCATTAGCTTCATCTAGAAGGAGAATCTTTGGATTATTTGCTAGAGCGCAGGCAATAGATACACGCTTTTGCATACCGCCTGACATACGACTTACACGCTTGTTGATATATTCATTGATGCCAAGCTCCTTGATAAGACCCTCTTTAAGATCCTTATCAAGCTTTGCCTTATCGCCTTGATACCAGAAAAGGAGATTGTCGTAGGCGCTAAGACTATCAATGAGACTATTGTGCTGAGGCACATATGATACATACTGCCAGCTCTTATTAAGTGGCACCTCGTTGCCGTCAATGTTAAAAGTGATATTACCTTTATCGCATTTTATGATGCCTGCAATCATATTAAGAAGGGTAGACTTACCACAACCGTTCTCGCCTACTAGGGCAATACAGTCTCCGCCTTTTACAGACAAAGCAGCATCTTCAAAAAGTACATTCTTTTTGTATCTCTTATATAGATTACTTATTTCCAAAGATAGGTTATCCATTTATACCTCACTTAAATATCTCGGGCATAAGTAACTACAGTGTGGTGGCCGTTATTAGTTTCCTCACCAGTTGCCTTAAAGCCCTGACTTTCCCAGAAGGAAATAGCTTCTTTATTATCCTTTACGCATCCTAAAGAAACATAGTCATAGTTTATACCTTTTAGTGCCGCACGAACATCGGCAAATATTTGTGAACCGATGCCCTGACGCTGCATTTCGCCATCAACTAAGAACCAGCCTATGAATGCATCATCACTTTCAGGATAGCCCGTAATGAGATCCATAAGAGCCACCAAACGCTCATCTTTGTAGAAACCAACAAAGTACTTGTTATTAAGACTTACCCCTGATGGGACGTCACTAATAATTGCAGTAAGACTTTCTCTTGTAGGAATTTTGCCAAGGTAACGGTAATACTTTTTGTTTGTTTTACATAGACGATAAACGGCAGTGATATCTGCTTCTGTAATTTTTCTAACGTCGTAGTTAGTTGCAAGGGACTGAATATCAAAGTTATTACTTTGGTTCTCTTCATAACTAATAGCCTGACGGAACTGAGTCTCATAAAGCATATGGTATGTACCATTAAGAGCAAGTAGTTCTTCATGTGTGCCTTGCTCAGCGATTACACCGTCCTTAACCACAAGTATGCTATCCGCCTTAAGGATAGTGGATAGGCGGTGAGCGATAATGATGCTTGTTCTATCTCTCATCATAGTCTCGAGAGCATTCTGGATGGAAATTTCAGAGATGGAATCGAGAGCGGAAGTTGCCTCGTCGAGAATTAGAATCTTAGGGTCTTTAAGGATTACACGAGCGATAGAAATACGCTGTTTTTCACCACCAGAAAGCTTAAGACCACGGTTACCAACTTCAGTCTCATAGCCCTTTGGCTGCTTGATAATAAAGTCATGTATGTTAGCGATGCGACACGCCTTCTCGATTTCTTCCATAGTAGCATCTTCTTTAGCATATCGGAGGTTATCAAGAATAGTGCCATTAAATAGGTAAGTATCCTGAGTTACTACACCAATACAACTTCTAAGGTAACTTAAGTCAAAATCTTTTACATCAACACCAGCAATAGTGACACTACCACCATCGACGTCGTAAAGGCGAGGAATCATGTTAACCACAGTAGATTTACCTGAACCAGATGGTCCTACAATGGCATACATCTTGCCGCCTGGCACGGTGAAATTAATATCGGTAAGAAGAGGCTTATCACCGTCGTAACTAAAGCTTACATGGTTATATGATATCTCTTTCATGGCAACTTCTGGCTTAGCACCGTTTTCTGGGGAAACGATAGTGTTTTCTCTGTCGAAGTAGTCGAAGATTCTAGTAAAGAGTGCCAAGGAGCGAGTAAAGTCTACCTGAATATTGAGAAGTGATTCTACAGGTCTATATAGTCTATTAATAAGAGCTACTGTGGCGGTGATAGTACCTACGGAAAGTGCTGCGTCGTGGTTACCGATAATAAGAAGACCACCTACGAAATAAATAAGAAGTGGGCCTACTTGGCTAAACATTCCCATAACTACCATGAACCACTTACCTGAGCGTTTTTCTTTAAGTGCCACTTCAGTTGCTTCTTCGTTAAGTTTTCTGAAGTTTTCGTACTCGGTCTTTTCACGTGTGAAAAGCTTAACGAGCATGGAGCCACTAACGGACAAAGTCTCGTTAATTACTTGGTTCATTTCGTCGTTTTTTTCTTGGCTTTCGGATAGAAGTTCCCATCTCTTTTTACCTGCACTCTTAGTAGGGAGGACAAGAAGCGGGATGATAGCAATGCCCACTAATGCTAACTTCCAGTTCATAGTAAAAAGTGCCACAAGGGTAGTAATGCAGGTAGCAAGATTACTAACTATGCTCGAAAGAGTGCCACTAATTACAGTGCTTACACCACTAATGTCAGTGTTCATACGTGTAATGATGTCACCTTGTTTCTCGGAGGTAAAAAAGGAATGTGGCATGTACTGAAGGTGCTTATACATCTGGTTTTTCATGTCAAAGATGATGCGCTGCGAAATCCAAGAGTTGATGTAGCTTTCGAGGACACCAATTACTTGGCTAATAGCTAAAGTTACAAACGCCATGAGGAGAAGTCGAATAAGTAAAGCCATATCTTTTCCAACTAAGGCTTGGTCTACGATTTTACCTGTGATAATAGATGGGAAAAGACCTACTGTCGCGGATAAAAGGATTGCTATAAATACAAAAATAAATTGAATCCAATATGGTTTGAGATAAGAGAGAATTCTTAGAAGAAGCGACTTTGTCACCTTAGGCATGTTCTTCTTTTCTTCTTCTGTTAGAAATCCTCTAGGTCCAAGTGAGTTACGTCCGCCACCCATTCCTGCCATTGTTTTACCCTCTTATATTAAATAAATGTCTATTAGTCTAGTTTATCAAAAAGTGATAAGATAAAAACATCAAATATATTTAGGGAGGATTTTCCAATGAGTAAGGAAAAGTCGGTTAAGGCGCAGCCAACTGAAGCAATTACAGATGCTAGAACCCTTGGTATTCCTAAGATGCTTTTGCTTGGTATTCAGCACCTTTTTGCAATGTTTGGTGCCACTATTTTGGTACCTATTTTGGTTGATGGTTATTTCTTTAGTGCTACAGGAGAACACATTTCTCAAGGATTAACAGTAGCTGTTACACTCTTTTGTGCAGGATTTGGTACATTGTTTTTTCATTTGTGTTCTAAGTTTAAAGTTCCTGCTTTTCTTGGATCTTCCTTCGCATTTCTTGGTGGATTTAAGACAATTGCTGAACTTGATTCAGGAGCTTATGCTGCAATGGGAGCAGATGAGAAAGTTCTTTATGCGTGTGGTGGTATAGTTATCGCAGGTCTTTTGTATCTTGTTTTGGCTCTTGTTATCACTCTTGTTGGTGTTAATAGAGTTATGAAATTCCTTCCACCTGTAGTTACTGGTCCAATCATTATTTGTATCGGACTTTCACTCGCTCCTTCTGCAATTGTTAATGCTTCTTCTAACTGGCTTCTCGCCTTTATAGCTCTTGCTGTAATTATTGTATTTAATATCTGGGGTAAGGGAATGTTCAAGATTATTCCTATCCTTATGGGTGTTGTTATTTCTTATGCACTCGCAGTTATTCTTAATAGTTGTGGCGTTACAAATCCAGATGGCTCTAAGATAATTGAATTTGCATCCGTATCTTCTGCAAGTTGGGTAGGCGTTCCTGCTTTCCGTCTAGCAAAGTTTGACCTTACAGCAATATTTGTTATGGCTCCTATTGCTATCGCTTCCATGATGGAGCATATCGGTGATATGTCTGCTATTTCTGCTACAGTAGGTAAGAATTTTATTTCAGATCCAGGTCTTAATAGAACACTTCTTGGAGATGGTCTTGCTACATCACTTTCTGGTATGGTTGGTGGACCTGCTAACACAACATATGGAGAGAATACGGGTGTGCTTGAGCTTTCCAAGGTTCATGATCCACGCGTAATTAGACTTGCTGCTATTTTTGCAATTGTTCTCTCATTTGTTCCTAAGTTTTCTGGAATTATTTCTACAATGCCTTCATCTATTATCGGCGGAGTTTCCTTCATGCTTTACGGTATGATTTCTGCTATTGGTGTACGTAATGTAGTAGAGAATAAGGTTGATCTCACAAAATCTAGAAATCTTATTATTGCAGGTGTAATCTTTGTATGTGGTCTTGGATTTACAGATGGAATTACATTTGCTATTGCAGGCAAGTCTATCACACTTACAGCTCTTGCTATCGCAGCTATTGCAGGTATCGCTCTTAATGCAATTCTTCCTGGTAAGGATTACGAATTTGGAACTAATCCAGATGGTGATAAGAGCAGAGGAGTATATATAGCTAATACAGACTCTAAGAAATAATAATTGAAACGGTTGGTATGAATTATGTTCGAGAATGAAGTTAACATTAATATTTGTAAGCACCCACTTATTAAGCATAAGATTTCGCTTCTTCGTGATAAGAAGACAGGTACAAATGAGTTCCGTAAGCTTGTAGAAGAGATTGCAATGCTTGAGGGTTATGATGCCCTCGCAGATCTTCCTTTGGAGGATGTAGAGATTGAGACTCCTATCGAGAAGTGCATGACTCCTATGGTAAAGGGTCCCAAGCTTGCTGTAGTGCCTATTCTTCGTGCAGGTCTTGGTATGGTATCTGGTATTCTTGCTCTTACACCTTCAGCTAAGGTGGGTCATATTGGTATGTATCGTAATGAGGAGACACATGAGCCAGTTCCTTATTACTGCAAGCTTCCAGAGAAGATTAGTGAGCGTACAATTGTTGTAGTAGATCCTATGCTTGCTACAGGTGGTTCTGCTGTAGATGCTATCGATCAGATTAAGAAGCAGGGTGGAAAGAATATTAAATTCCTTTGCATTATTGCTGCACCAGAGGGTGTTAAGAAGCTTCACGAAAAGCATCCAGACGTACAGATTTATATTGGTAATCTTGATAGAGAACTTAATGAGAATGCATATATCTGTCCTGGTCTTGGAGATGCAGGAGATAGAATCTTTGGTACAAAGTAATTAAATAAAGTTCTAGTAAAAAAGACCGACTTTTATGTCGGTCTTTTTTATTACAATGAACTCAAATAGTCCATAAAGTTTTCTTTATTTTCTAGTGCTGTAGTGGTTGGTCGACCAAGATCATCACGTGCTCCTATGGAACATTTGACCTCTATAAGAGATAACTCTTTTCTAAGTTTGGCACTAGATAATTCTTTATCCAAATCCTCGAAATTATCAACGCAGATTGCGTTAGGGTAACCACATGCTTTAGCTATAGCGACTATATCCATAGTATCAGCAACTGTTGGCATGCCTCCTACGGTCTCGTGAGCGGCATTATTAATTACAACATGAACAAGGTTATTAGGTTTATTTGCGCCTATAACAGCCATGGAGCCCATGTGCATAAGAACTGCACCATCGCCGTCAATGCACCAAACAGTTGTATCAGGTTTGCTTATTGCTACACCAAGTGCGATGGAAGAACTGTGGCCCATGGAGCCTACTGTGAGAAAATCATATTTGTGGGACTGGCAATTAGCTTCACGTGTTTCAAAAAGCTCACGGCTAGCCTTGCCAGTAGTGGACACAATAGGGTCATCACCAGAAGCCTCTACGATGTGCTGGATTATTTCTTCGCGCACCATCTTGTTGTCGTTTGTATACTTAACTTTGCCGTCAAAGGAGAGAGCACCCTTACGAATAACGAAAGCAACGTCCTTGCCATTATTTAGGTCTACCTTAAAGTTTTCCATGGCAGCAGCAACTTCTTCATCAGTGGTTTCTTTGCCTATTACATAGGAATTAATTCCCATGTCATCGAGAAGTTTAACTGTAACTTCGCCTTGATAAATATGCTGAGGTTCATCGTGGATGCCAGGTTCGCCACGCCATCCGATAATGAATACCATAGGGATGGCATACACCTTGTCATTAAGAAGGGAAGCGACAGGATTAATGATGTTGCCTTCACCACTATTTTGCATGTAGACAGCAGGGATTTTACCTGTGGCTAAGTGATAACCTGCAGCAAGAGCTGTGCAGTTACCTTCATTAGCTGCAATAATATGGTGATTTTTGTCGATTCCATAAGTATCCATCAAGTAATTACAAAGGGCCTTGAGCTGGGAATCTGGTACACCAGTATAAAAATCTGAACCGATTATCTCGACTAACTTTTCTACTTTCACGTTATCAACCTCTTATAAACTTCTTCTAACTTGCTCGAGTTCATCCACTGTATCAATCTCGACAATCTGATTATGATTTACAGGGTGAACCTTAAGTCTAATATCTTGGATATGCATATTTACAACATCGTCCCAGAAGAGATTCTCGTAGCCTGGTTTGCCATATTCTTCTTCCATAAAAGATGCTAGAGCAGATGCTTCCTTTTCCTTAAAATAGGCGATTCCAGTCATGTTATATCGATTGTCACCAACCTTACCAACACGGGTAATTATACCGTGTTCATCTGTATCAAATACCCAATCCTCAGAGTGCCCCTCTACCATCTTTCCGTAGTAGCAGGATTCAGGCAAATCATGAAGGAAAATGGAATCGTCGGAGACGAATAAATCAGCTTCGCATATGAAGCAATCGCCCTTAGTCAGAACTTCTCTTGCTGCATATACGGAAGAGATGTTATTTATGGTCTCATACACCTCGTTCTTGATAATGGATACGTTATCGTATTTAGTCTTGAGATAGTCAAACTGTTCTCCGAGATAACCTACGACAACCACAATATTATTAACGCCTCTTTTTACAAGGCCGTCGATTACAGTCTCAATCATTGGCTTACTGCCTACTGTGATAAGTGGCTTAGGTGTGGTTTCAGTAAGAGGACGCATTCTTGTGCCCATACCGGAAGCCATTAAGATAGCATTTTCCATGTTGAAGTCCTTTATAAAGTATCGATAAGGGAGATGATGTCCTTAATTGGCATAAGTCTGTCATCTACTTCTTTTGCTCTGTGGTATCTAAGGATATCCTTTGCTGTTTCTTCCATAGCAGGGAAGGCACTACGTGTAAGCTGGTTAGCGTAAATAACAATATTTACTCCGTGCATAGCGAGCTCTTCTTCAGTAATAGTATTGAAAGAAGAAGGAACAACAACAATAGGAGTTTCTTTGTTATCAAGTCTGAATTTATCGCAGAATTCCAAAATCTCAGCAGGATCCTTTTTGCGGCTGTGAATCATGATTGCATCAGCACCCGCTTCTACAAAGGCATGAGCTCTAGTAAGAGCATCTTCCATTCCCCTCTCAAGAATAAGGCTCTCAATTCTAGCGATAATCATAAAGTCATCTGTAAGCTGAACCTTCTTACCAGCGCGAATCTTATTAGAAAAATTCTCGATGGAGTCCTGAGTCTGAGCAACTTCAGTTCCAAAAAGAGAGTTCTTTTTTAGGCCAGTTTTGTCCTCGATAATTACAGCAGAAACACCCATTCTTTCTAGAGAACGAACAGTATATACAAAGTGTTCTGTAAGTCCGCCAGTGTCTCCATCAAAAATGATAGGCTTAGTAGTAACTTCAGTAACATCTTCAATTGTTCTGAATCGGCTTGTCATATCAACAAGTTCGATATCTGGCTTACCCTTGGCAGTAGAATCACAAAGGGAAGAAATCCACATAGCATCAAATTGATCGAGTCTTCCTTCGTGCTCAACAACAGTTTTTTCTGCAATAAGACCAGTAAGTCCACTATGAACCTCAAGTGCCTTAACAACAGGGCGAATATTAAGAAGTTGCTTTAATCGCTTACGGCGGAATTCTGGCATCATGAGCTTTTCGCGAATCTTATCATCTACATGCTTGACGTTTTCATTGAATGTGTAAGGCACATCGATAATCTCTCCGCCATATGTAGAGAGTAATGATTCAACATTATTTCTAATAGCTTTAGTAGGACCAGATAACCAGTTGTCACCATGAATTACATAGTCAGGTTTATACTTAGAAATAACGTCATTGTACATAATATCTGACTGACAAATGACCTCATCAACGCCCTCAAGATTTTTAATCATCTCAAATCTTTCATCGAATGACACTGTAGGAAAACGATCAAATTTAACCATTGCTTCATCAGATAAAACACCTATAACAAGGCGTCCGTATTTTTTTGCCTGATTTATAATATTCAAATGGCCTTCATGAATAACATCAGTAGTAAAACAAGAGTAAACAGTCTTCATATATAATCCTCTTTATTAATTGTACTTGATTGGAATAGAAATATTAAAATGCTTAAGAGCTTCCTTAAGAACCACGAAGAAATCATTAATATCTGATTCATCTATTGCACCAAGAGCACAAAGACGGAATGTATTTGTATTAGAAATCTTGCCTGGATAAATAGTGAATCCACGTTTATAACAGTAATCGTGAACCTTTATGAAATCCCAGTTTGGATCATCTGGATAAATAACAGATACAACGAGACCAGCCTGCCATTCTCTCTTTATAACATCTTTGAAACCGAGTTCATCTAGTCCAGCATGAATAGCGTTAAATACGCGAGTATGGCGTTCCCATTTGGCCTTTTCGCCTTCTTGAAAATACTCGTTAAGAGCTTGTCTAGTAGCATATATAGTCTGCACAGGAGGTGTGAAATGCATCTCGCCTGTACGTTCAAAGAAATCATACTGCATGTACAGATTACAGTAATAAGAACGCTTAGGGTAATTCTTAGATGCTTCGATTATTGAAGTCTTACCTACAATAAAGGAAAGACCTGTCATAGCCATAAGACCTTTTTGGGCAGAAGCCATACAGAAATCAATATTGTCATCATGAACGTTAATTGGCCTCATAGCAAAAGTTGAAGTTGTGTCTACAGTAAACACGGCATTGTATTTGTGTGCAAGAGCACCAATTTCTTTAATTGGATTAAGGATGCCTGTTCCTGTCTCGTTATGAGTTGTATGAACAAGTGCAATATCAGGATTATCAGAAAGAGTTTTTTCTATTACTTCTAAGTCTGGAAGCTGATCTATAGGAAATTTTAAATCGATATAAGGGAGACCATAGTATTCGCAAATTTCAGCTGCTCTACTACTATATGCACCGTTATTCACAACAAGGATTTTCTTTCCTTCGGGAAGAAGGGAATTAATGCATACATCAATGTTAATTGTTCCAGATCCACAGAAAAGAACGGATGTGTATTCGTCTGGATTCGCATGAACTATTTTTAAAAGGTCACTTCTAAGATCCTTCATCATGTCTGCAAATTCACGTTCTCTTGGACAAATGTCAGGAACCACTTGAGCCATCTTTACAGAATCAGTAGTAGTACTAGGACCTGGATTTAATAAAATATTTCTTTTAATCATAAAAATCACCCCTTATGGAATCATAACTATGATACCACTTTAGGGGTGATTTTAGATAGTTTATATACTAGATTAAGTACTGCTTCTGAGAATGAAAAATGTTTTCTTTCAAGAGTGATATCATCATCAAATGCGATAGAACTATTGTAAAGGTATTTTCATTTTAAAAAATGCACAAATTAGATCTTTCTTTTATAACTTACAAATGCGAATTTCTTCGAGTCAGGAGACCAAGAATTTACATTTATTGTGCCCTGACCTCCGAAGATAGTCATAAGAGTCTGAAGATCACTTCCGTCAGAGTTCATCATGCGAAGGTCAACCATTCTGTTAGGGATGTGATCACCTGGCCAAAGGTCTCCCTTATAATAGGAAATCATGACAATCTTTGACTTGTCAGGGGAAATATGTGGGAACCATGTGTTGTAGTTTTTGTCAAAGGTGAGCTGAGTTTGTTTGGAACCATCCTTACGCATACGGAAGGCCTGCATAAGTCCCATACGAACGCTGTTAAAATATATGTACTCATCATCTACATCGTATTCGCATCCGTCATTAAGACATGGTGCGGTAGTAAGGCGAGTCTCCACCTTAGTATCTATGTCAATCTCATATACATCGTACTCACCATTACGCTCAGCACAGTAGCACATTGTCTTTCCGTCACTGCTCCAGCCGTGGAGATAACTAGGAACATCAGGTGTAACCTCAGTAGTTGTTCCATCAATAAGAGAGATGCGGTGAATTCTAGACTTGCCAGTAGAATCAGATTCATCACTTACGGCAATTTCAGAGTCATCAAATTTAAGCACATGGTCATTATTCATTTTGCAAAGTTTGCCACTAGAGATTTGCGTGGAATCTTTTGTATCGAGGTCGAATTTGTATATATAACCATTGCCGTTATATACAAGGAATTTGCCGTCGTGAGACCAGTTTGGAGCTTCGATAACGCCATCAATCTCAGCTACTACCTCTCGTTCTTTTGTCTCTGTATCATAAATCTCGAGATATGAAATAGTATTACTTCTATCCCATGGATCTTCTGTAGTAAAAGCTGCACCCTGTCCCCATACTTCTTCAACGTTATGAGCAATATCTTCTTTTATCTCGAATGGGTATACAACACCAACATGGTTTCTAATAGTGTCCATCCATCCCATGAGACGAATAGTCTCACTAAGAGGCATAGATTCAGACTCAGTTTTACCTTCATCTAACATCTTAAGTGATTCGAGCACTTCGTATTCATATCCGTTAACTAGATAAGGTGTATCGACTGTGAGGACAAGCTCTCCTTCAGGATTATATATTTTAAGGCAATCTGGTACATTTACAGGGCTAAATGTCATGTAGCCTTTGTCACCAACAATCTTTGCATAGTTGGATTTTTGGTCTACATATGAGCACTTTGCTCTAGCCATTGTGCCATCCTTATATGTAAGGAATATTACGTCAGTAGCATCAACACCTGTATCAGAAATAACAGCATTTGCTCGAATAGTCTTGATGTCTGTTCCATAAATCATGTTAGGAATAGTTAGTGAATAAACTCCGAGGTCAAGAAGTGCACCACCAGCAAGTGCAGGATTAGATAGACGATCTACACCAATGATAGGTACAGAAAAGTCAGATTCGATATAGTGAATATCACCGATAATTCCTTCAGAAATCATCCTCTTTGCTGTAGCAATGGAAGGGAGAAATCTAGTCCACATTGCTTCCACAAGAAGAAGGCCTTTGTTAGAAGCGAGTTCAATAATTTCTTTTGCCTGCTTTAAGTTACCGCAGAAAGCTTTTTCAACTAAGCAGTTTCTACCAGCATTTAGGCAAAGCTTAGCGTTGGCATAGTGTTCAGAGTGAGGTGTAGCGATATAAATGAGGTCAACATTTTCATCATTGGCGAGTTCTTCGTAAGAGCCATAGGCCTTTTGGAATCCCCATTTGTTTTTGAAGGCTTCTGCCTTTTCTATATTTCTAGATGCTACCGCATACATACACGCTTTATCAGAAATCCCCTTAAGAGCAGTAGCCATAGCACAAGCGATGTTTCCTGCACCTAGGATAGCGACATTATAAATTTTGCTCATAAATACCTCCGACCCGTTAATAAGTTTTATATTTCACTTATAACAAAATCGGAGGTAAAAAGATTTTAAATATACAGGGTTTATATCAAAAATTTATACTTTAACTTCGCCAGCAAGGACTTTCTTATAGTCTTCGTAGTTTTTCTTAAGAAGAACAGGTGTGTCGAGTCCATAAGGGCACTTCTTGTGACATGATCCACACTCCAAGCATTCTTCGATTTTTTTCATTTCCTGCTGCATGTTTGGTGCTAGCCAACCTTTGGAAGGGGCACGTCTTAAAAGAAGAGACATACGCGCACAAGTGTTAATTTGAATACCCTTAGGACAAGGCAGACAGTAGCCACAGCCTCGACAGAACTCACCCATGAGTTCTTGCTGTTCTTTCTCTACAAAGGTCTTCATCTCGTCGTCGTATTCTGGTGTGTTATCCATGTAAGAAAGCCACTCATCAAGTTCGGATTCGCGCTGGATACCCCAGATTGGAAGTGCATTGTCATATTGGTACATGAATGCCATTGCAGCTTTGGAGTTTGTGATGAGACCGCCAGCTAATCCTTTCATGGCAATAAAGCCCACATTGTTCTCTTTACAAAGATTAACCAGTTCAATCTCGCGAGGATCAGCAAGGTAACTAAAAGGATACTGTAAAGTCTCGTAAAGACCGGACTTAACACATTCGAAAGCGACCTCAATTTTGTGTGCGGTAATTCCGATGTGTCGAATTTTACCCTGAGCTTTAGCCTCTAACATGCATTCGTACATGCCTGTACCGTCGCCAGGCTTATAGCACTGTTCTGCACAGTGGAGCTGATAAATGTCAATGTAATCTGTCTTAAGAAGTGAAAGGGACGTCTCTAGGTGCTCCCAGAAAACATCAGGTGTTTTAGCACCAGTTTTTGTAGCTATAAATACTTTTTCACGCATACCTTCGAAGGCTATTCCGACCTTTTCCTCAGAATCAGAATATGCTCTTGCGGTATCAAAGAAAGTCATTCCTCCTTCATATGCCTTTCGGAGGAGACGAACAGCGACTTCAGTGGAGTCTCTCTGGATAGGGAGCGCTCCAAAAGCATTTTGTGGGACTGTTATTCCTGTACTACCTAATGTTATATTTCTCATATTTATTTCTCCATAAAGAATTCAATTTCTTCTCCAAGAGGACCAAAGCAGAAGGCTATTCTAGCAGGGAAGGGTACTTCTGAAGGAATAACGATGTCTTTAGGTTCTATGAAAACTTCGTAACCAGCGTTTTTAACCTTAGTGATAACTGCGTCGACGTCATTTACCGCAAATGCAAAGTGTCTAATCATGCCCTTGGGAAGAGCACCCTCGCCGTCATTAAAGATTTCTACTAGGCCATTACCAGTATCAAACATAATGCCTTTGTTCCATGTTCTTACGATTGGAAGTTCAAGAATATCAGAGTAGAAAGATACAGTCTTTTCATACTCAATATCAGAGCTGGTTTTAAGTGATACGTGGTGAATTCCTGTGATATTACCCATATATAATCCCCCTTGGTTTTATAGATTTGATAATACACTTTTTTGTTTTATAAAAACAATAATGCTACTAGAATTATATGGGTGAGGCGCCTATAATTAGGCTATATTTGTTTGGAGCGGAGGCCTATATGAAAAAGTTCACATACACAATTAAAAATGAGATTGGAATTCACGTTAAACCAGCTGGTGATTTGTCTAGAGCAGCTAGTAAATATATGAGCAAGATTTTTGTGACAAAGGATGGCAATAGTGCTGACGCTACAAAGATTTTGGCAGTAATGAGTCTTGGAATTGGATTTAAAGATAAGATCACAGTTACAGCTATGGGTGAAGATGATGAAATTGCAATTGAAGGAATGAAGAAGTTCTTTAAGGACAATTTCTAATACTTTATATTTCAAAGTTGTTTGACAAAAAGCATTTACCCGTTTCATTATTTAATGTAATGTAGTAAATGCTTTTATTATTTGTGTTAAAGAGATGTTCTATGATAAAGATTCAATATAGTAAATTACGTGCAGCGGCACTTATATTACTGCTTCTGCCAACTTTTGTTTTTATTGTTACATGGCTCAAATTAGGTTTTGCATTTTTGGGTGCACAGTTATTAGCGATTGCTTTGTTTTTTGTATTAAAAATAAAAGATGACAGAGAGTTAGAATTTAAGATTTCCACTTTAGTAATTTTGGCCGTTGGTGTTGCAGTGTGGGTGTATCTTGCGGGACAGGGTGGCTTTTTCTCTCAAAAGGGAGATCATTTTTATCGTAATGTAATCTTTAGAGATTTGGTAAATTATGACTGGCCTGTTCGTTACCATAACGAGGCAGATGAGAGTCTTGTTTATTATATTGGATACTGGTTAGTTCCGGCGCTTTTTGGAAAAATATTCACCGCCATGGCTGGGTTTAACGCTGGTTGGCTTGCGGCGAGAATTGTGTTGTTTATCTGGTCATTCCTGTTTATATATGCATCAATTTTACTTGTATGTTTTAAATTAGGTAGTGGTAAGAGAAAGGCTATGTTTGTTGTACTCGTGGTCTTTGTATTCTTCAGTGGAATGGATGTTCTCGGAATAAGAAACACAGATATTACTAATCATATTGAGTGGTGGAGCTTTAATATGCAGTTTAGCTCCATGACTACGCAGTTATTCTGGGTGTTTAATCAAGCAGTGCCTGCTTGGCTTGCGACAGCTCT
Organism: Saccharofermentans sp.; assembly: GCA_024403675.1. Classification (GTDB taxonomy): domain Bacteria; phylum Bacillota; class Clostridia; order Saccharofermentanales; family Saccharofermentanaceae; genus Saccharofermentans. The sequence goes on from JAKSRH010000006.1 coordinate 58,114, forward strand.
TACGCTTAATGAAAAGGATGAAAGAGCATACGCTCTTATTGGATTGGGATTATTATCTACTTCTCCTCTACCTCTTGTGGGTCTCGCAGTTTATATGTTGTATAAGGCGGTAATTGAATTTAATAGCTACGCAAAAAAGAAGGAATTTGCGAAGTTTATAAAGAGAGTAGCGACAATACCAAATATCTTAGCTGTTGTTACAATTCTTCCTGTTTATTCACTTTATTATCGTAATAATGTGGCTTCAGAAGGAAGTTTCAAGTTTATTGGTGATCATATTACTACTGATCCTAAAGTAGCTATTCCAGCATATATTGCGTTCTTGTTGGTCGAATTTGCATTCTTGCTTATCCTACTCATCAATAAGAAAAATAAGAATGATGCTATATATGCATTTGCTTTTTTGGCTTTTGCACCACTTGCGAGAATTGGTACAGAATTTGATTTTTGTATGAGAGCATCTATCCCAGCATTGTTTATCATTATGGTTATGCTTATAGAGTATTTTTATGATGTTCTTGAAAATAAAGAAAAACGCGTACATTTACAAAGTCTTTGTTTGGTAGTGGTTTTCTTCCTTGTTGGCGCAGTTACACCGATGGTCGAGATTTCAAATAATGTTAGAAGATATGTTGAAACAGAAGGCGAAAGCGCAAAGCAATTGGATGTACTTGAGACTTTGATGGATAGTACTTTTGAAGGACGAATAAATTTTGTTTGTGTCGATTCGGCAAATACATTCTTTTATAAATATATAGCAAAAGCGGATACTTGATAGTATCCGCTTTTATCTTGTTTATTGCTTTACAAATGGAATATCGTCGTAACTGTTAAAGCCATATACCTTATAAGATGGATTAGCATATATTGGATCTTGTGTCATGCTACGTGCTAAATCTGAATCAAATTCTTCGCTTGAAATAATAATAACTACTTTTCCATCAGGAACCTTATCTAGGTGTTCTGATTTCTGGAGCCACATGAGAAGTTGTCCAGAGGTATCAGGAGCTACTAGAGAATACATATCTACCTGGCCGTTTGTGTACTCAACCACAACATCAGCATTCCATATTGTTCCATATCCGTATTCGTAATCTGTAGTTTTTAGGTACTCACAAACTGCCATCATATCATGACCACATCCTGGAAAATATAAATGCTCATAATTCATAACAGTGTCCATAAAAAGGAATCCTGCGAAAGAAATCGTGAGAACAATCTTAGCTATAGTTTTGATATTAATCTTGAACTCAAATATTAAGAAAGCCGCGATAATAAGCATTATATTTGTAGGGAAGAAGTATCTTGGTACGAGCTCAATACTTGTAAACTGATTGAACAAAAGAAGAATCAAATATGAAACAGCAACATATCTTGCGATAAAGATTGTTTTGTCATCATGTTTATCAGTGTGTTTGAGTATTTTGGTACAAGCGTAGATAGAAGTAACAAGCAAAAGCGCGAAAAATAAAAAACTAAAAATATTAGTTATCGATGGAGATACGTTATTGATAAATCCTATTGAAGAAAAGAAATTATTAATATATCTCTCAAGCTTAATAAATGAGAAATTATCGATTTTTACAGGGAAACCATCTTGAATAATAAATTTCTCAGGGAAAACTTTTGTGTTGATATATAGACCAATTAATAAAGAAATTGTATTTGGTATGAAGTAGATAATAGTTGATTTGAGAGAAACTTTTTTAGAATACGTATCGATTCCTACAAGCACCCATAAAGGCGCGATTACCATGAGAAGGAAACGCATACCAGATAGACCATTTATAAATGCTACCACGCACGTGGCAATGAGACAGATATATTTAATGACGCCTTTCTTCTGCACGTAAAGGAAGTACAAAAGAATATAAAGGAGCATGTATACGATAAAGAAAGTATAGATATTTTCGAACCATACATATTCATAATAGTTATCAGAAAATGGAATAGATAATACCATTGCTACCCATGGATATAAGTATACTTTGTCGATTACTTTAAAGAACCAAAATACAACCGCAAACATGGTTACAACACATGTTAGAGCAGAGAGGTTTCTGACCAATATCCAGTCGTTAGTAAAATGGAAAAAGAATGCGTTTATATGAGCAAAAGAAAATACTCTTACCTCTGTACTATATATCCAATTAGTTGGGATAAATTCGTTACCCTCAGCAATTAACTTACCAAGAATCATCTCGGCACTAGTATCTGTATGAAGTCTGTGGAAAGAATATCTCCACATATGAATCATATTGTATAAAAATAGCATCGCAAAAAATACCCATGGTAAAATGCGAGGCAATTTGTTTTTTATTTTTTCCATAGTAACTTTCCTTTATTAATGACAAGCTCGATTGCTCTCCAGAAATAATAAACTGCGACAGAAAGCAAATAAGACATTATTATCAAAACTAAAAGTGAGAGTATACCCCACTTAGGTGCAATAACAATTTTAACTAGAGCGTAGAAATAGTAGCACAAGAATGTGTGGATTAACCACATGTTAGTACTTTGCTTGCCAAGAGCTAGCATTACATATCTAAGTGGCTTTATATATGACAAGAAATTTATACTTAATACTACGATAACTGGCACATAGATAATGTCCATGCTGTTAGATGTAATTGATTGTCTAAGAAATACGATTAGAGCAAATAGTAAAACATCGGTCACAGGATTAAGTAATCTATTTGACTTTAAAGATGTGTTTAATCTTTCAAGAAGACCATCTTTTGCTGCTACAATACCCATCCAGAAGCAAGCGATATTTGGTACAGACTGAGAAATGATTTGTGCAAATACAAAGTCAGAATTAAGTACAGCAAATGTTTGTGTTGCTTTTATCGCAGGGATTATGCTACTAGCCATTACACCTGCAATCATTACAAGTAAAATATTAACCTTAGGGGAGTGTTTCTCAGCAATTGCTCTTGCAATTGGGAAGGAAAGTAAGGCAATAACATAACTATAAAGAAACCACCACTCAGAGTTATAGTTTGTGTAAAAACCAGTGAAGTTTACAAAGAAATTATTCCAGTTAAATTCAGCATAACGGGAAGGTATGGATATATCAGTGCAATAAGCAGGCTGAGAGGAAAAGAATAGAAATCCAATAGGAACAAAAATTAAAAAGACTTTCCAAAAAGCTACATAAAGTCTTTTGATCTTTGCGACCACATCGTACTGCTTGTTATGAAACTCCAAGTAAGTGCCATAACCACCTACAAAAAGGAAAAGTGATACGCAAATCTGTCCGAAAGGACCAATGTATGCAAGTGAACTTTGGCCAAAAATAGAAAAGAGATTTCTTAGTCCGTCACCAGCAATTCTATCTGGGAAACTCCACAAATGATTCATTAACATCAAAATAATAGCGATGCCTTTGATAGCTTTGGTGTCTGTCCTTGATAGGAATGAATCTGTTTTTGAGCTCATTATCTTTTCTCCATTATTGTATATGTCACCTCCTAATAATGCTTCAAATTTATGGTGTCGTCAAACATAGTTCGTGATTAAGAGTGGAAGTTTTGATGTCCAAAGTATTATAATAATATCTACTATATAGGCAGTTAGGGGAATTAAATGAGCACAATAATTCCATATGATGGTGATAAGCCTTTCATATTTATTAGTTATTCTCATAGAGATAATGAGCAGGTGTGGTCTATTATCGATCGTATGATGAAAGATGGATATCGTGTTTGGTACGATGATGGAATTAATCCAGGTACTGAATGGGATGAGTTTATTGCTACCAAAATTTCGTCTTGTAAGTATTTTGTTGCTTTTATTAGTGAGAACTATATTAATTCAGATAACTGCAAGGATGAGCTTAATTATGCTCGAGATATAGTAGAAAATAGACTTCTGATTTACTTAGAAGAGGTAAACCTTCCTAAGGGAATGGAAATGAGACTTGGTCGTATACAGGCGATTCATAAGCACAACATCCATAACGAGAAGGCTTTTTATAACAAATTATATTCAAGTAAAAACATGAATCTTTTTAAGGAAGAGCCATTAAAGGCTCCTATTCCTGTGCCAGTAGCTGCACCAACTCCAGCTCCAGTACCAGTACCTGTACCTGTTCCAGGTTCTGTACCTAATGTTCCTGTTTATACTAATACTGTTCCTCAGAAAGAAAGTGAAAATACTTTTGTGCTTCCATCAACCAAATGGGGAAGATGGGGTATTCCAGGATTTAGAAATAAGAATGCTCTTCATATGCTTGCAGGTGGAGTTACTTTTATTCTTACTCTTTTGGTAATAGGTTATTTGTTAGCATATGGTTTTTATAACCTTTCCGCATTTAGTAGAAAAATGTATATAAATGCTGGCTATAGTTTTGTCTCTGCCGCTATTATTCTTTTGTTAGTCCTATTTAATAGTAATTATGGATGGGTTAAGCAGAGATTATTTAAGCTACATAGACTTCCTCGCGTTTCTAGGTGGGTGTTTATTATCTCTGTAAATGTATTGATAATTATTCTTTGGATAATAGCCGTTGTACTTGTAGCTTCATATCTTTAATGTTCGTAAGCCACCAAAAATATTTAAAAAAAATTTCTAAAAAAATGAACTTTTTCATTTTCTAAAGCTCCTTATAGGTATAAAGCAAAAACAAAAGCTTAATCCAAGGAGGAAATTTAAAATGGAAAAGAAGACAATTAACACAATCATCACTAACACAGGCCGCATAGCAGCAGTTATCTCACTCGTAATTGCTTTTAAGATGGAAACAATTACTGACGTAGCAAGACACCTTACTGGTCTTAGCTTTGTAGGCATGGATGCAGCAACACTTACTTTCGCACAGAGATTCGCATTTGCGTTGTTCCCAATCTTGTTCTTGTTATTATCTTTTATCCCAAAGAAGTCAGTTGCTAGAGTATTTGGAATTGGTGCAGCTGCTATGCAGATTGTTATCGCTAGACAGTTTATCGTTAACATTATTGATGTTATTGGAAGACGCGCAGGGGATATGAAGACAGCTACAATTTTCTATGCTATCTTTGGCGCATTTGCAATCATTTGTTGTGTTGCAGGTTTCTTCTCAGGAAAGATTCATCAGCTTGTTAATAGCAAGACTTCTGCCCAAAAGTTTGCTCAGCCAGTAATGGTTACTTCCCAGCCTGTAGTCGCTCCACAGCCAGTTCCAGCACCACAGCCAGTTCCTGCTTTTGCTAATTTTGCAGAAGCACCTTCCAATAATGCTAATTATTACAATCCATATAACGTGTAATAGTTTCCCCTTTGGAATAAGAGGCCTCTTCTGGTTTTTTCAGGAGGGGTCTCTTTTCATGTATAACGTGTTCGGATAGATAAAACCTTCTTATTCATATTAACCTCCCCCAATATAATGAATAGTTGAACTCTACTTGATATCATGGAATACAATACAAAATTATCGTAAAACAATAAATATATATTGACTCGCAAAAACTTTGATGCTATCCTACAACCATAAGTCATGACAAATAATAATACGTGGAGTAAAAGACAATGGTAAATATAATATGCGGTATTATAGGACTTATTTTAGTTTTTGCAGCAGTGGTTTTTGTAGGAATATCTTTTAAAGCAAAAACAAGAAGCAAAAGTGTTTTGTTTTCTGTACTTTCTTGGGTACTTTATATTGTTTCTATATTTTTAATTATTGAGTGTTTTTCTACAAAAGAAATTAGTGTAGATGCTTACAATCAGTATAGAAATATTCAATCAATTTCTAGTTTTGTTTCTATTATTGGTTATTTTGGAACCATCATCACTATTGTTCTAGGAATTGTGTTAGGAAAAACAAAAGCAAAAATTCCTGTTCGCATGTTAATCGTTTTTTTTCTTTTTGTGACTTTTTCTGGGTTTCTTTATAACTTGGAATCATATATTGGATTGTCCCGCATTAGTGAATCAGAGGAAAACACAGTAACTTATACTAGAACCGAATTAGTAGTTATTGAAAAAGATACAGAGTATTATATTTCTGATTTTGTAGATATTAATAACTCATCAGATTATTTTATCAGCACAGTTTATTGGAGCAATGACAGCGATAAGTATGCAGATATTGATTTAGATGTGGACAATAATTCATTTCATGTAAATGAAGATCGTGGAATTCTAACAATTTGCATTGCTATTCGTCGCCCTATTACCCCAGGCACCATTCCTGTAACTTGTAATGTTGAAGTTGAGTAAGGAAACTACTGATTAATGTTGTTTTGCTTGGTGATTTCGGGCGGATTTGGTGTGATAGCCGTTTTCACCCGAAATCCATTTCGGGTGGATTAGAGGATAAAGCCATTTTCACCCGAAAAGTCTTGTTTATCTGGGTTTATAAAGGTGGCATCTTCCTTGTGGGCAATATGGAATTATTGGTTTATACAAATGAGGATTCTGACGAGGCAAGAAACACGACAAACGAAGTCTTACCTGAACTTGGATTCCCAAATTCTTTTAGCTCTTCTAAATAATAGAAAGCACGATATTCGGTTACTTTAAATAAGCTTTCTTTAGTAATTCAAACGTTCCTTCGCTGATATCATGCTCTATGCGGCAGGCTTCTTCTTCTGCAACGCCTGCTTCTACTCCAAGCTTGATTAGCCAATCTTTGAGAAGGGTGTGTCTTTCCAGAACGCTTTCAGCTCGAGATAATCCAGCTCCAGTTAATGCGATATATCCAGTATCGGTTACAGTGATAAGTTCTTTCTCGCGAAGACTTTTCATGGCAATACTAACACTGGCCTTTGTATAACCCAGCTCGTTTGCAATATCGATAGAACGAATATTACCCTTTTGTCTCTGAAGAAGAAGAATTGTCTCGAGGTAGTCTTCCATTGACTCTTCAGATTTGTGTTTAATATAGTTCATATACCCACCCTTATGTGTTAATAAAATCAACTATAACATTTATAAAAAGCTATCGCAAATTATTGGGATTTTTGTTGGTTAGTGTTGACAAACTTGGTTAGTTATATTAAACTTCGTCACAGTTAGAGAAAACTAACCGACTACTAATAGTGAACGGAGGTGTTTCTTATGAGGTTAATAGATGCTAATCATGGAACAGATTATGTTGTTAAAAGAATTCATACTGATGATGAGGAGTTGGTGAGCTTCCTCTTTTCGCTTGGATGTTATGTTGGTGAGGCTATTACAGTTGTTTCAAACACAAGAAGTGGATATGTACTCTCTATAAAAGATGCTAGATATAATGTTGATTCAGATTTGGTAAGAGCTATAGAGGTGGAGGGATAAAATTTTTTGCGCATAAGTTAGTTAATACTAACCGCTAACAAATAAAAAGGAGAATTGTTATGAGAATCGCACTTACTGGAAATCCAAACAGTGGAAAAACCACAATGTACAATGCACTCACTGGCCGTAATGAAAAGATTGGTAACTGGGCAGGTGTTACGGTTGATAGAAAAGAAAGCCCTATTAAGAAAGCCTATTATAGTGGCGAGAAGGAAGTAATCGCTGTAGATCTTCCTGGTGCTTATTCCATGTCACCATTTACTTCAGAGGAAAGCATTACAAGCGGTTACGTAAAGAATGAAAATCCAGATGTAATTATAAATATTGTAGATGCGACTAATCTTAGTAGAAGTTTGTTTTTTACTACTCAGCTTCTTGAACTTGGTATTCCAGTAGTTATTGCGCTTAATAAAAGTGACATCAACGAGAAAAAGGGAACAAAGATTCAGGTGGATAAGCTTTCTCAAAAGTTAGGTTGTCCAGTAGTTGAGACTATATCAACTTCTACAAGTGGACTTAATCAGGTAGTTTCTAAGGCAGTAGAGATAGCAGGTAGTAATCAGAAAGCTCCTTATTCCCAGGGTAAGGTAGATTTACATAGTAAAACAGAAGTTGAAGCTGCTGACAGAAAGAGATTCGAGTTTGTAAATGGCATTGTAAAGGAAGTAGAGACAAGAAAAGTTCTCACAAAGGAAAAGAATAAGGGTGATAAGATTGATGCCGTTCTTACACACCCAGTGCTTGGTCTTATTATTTTCGCAGTAATTATGTTCCTCGTTTTCTATATATCTCAGTCTACTGTAGGAACATGGATTGCAGACTGGCTTGTAGGCTGGATTGAAACATTCCAGGAGTGGGTTGGAAGTAAAATGGAAAATGCAAATCCACTTCTCTACGCACTTCTTGTAGATGGAATTATCGGTGGTGTTGGTGCAGTAGTTGGATTCCTCCCTCTCGTAATGGTTATGTACTTCCTTATCGCACTTCTTGAGGATTGCGGTTACATGTCCAGAGCAACTGTTGTACTTGATCCTATCTTTAAGAGGGTTGGTCTTAGTGGAAAATCTGTAATCCCAATGATTATTGGTACTGGTTGTGGTATTCCTGCTATTATGGCATGTCGTACAATTCGTAATGAGCGTGAAAGAAGAACTTCTGCAATGCTTGCCACATATATGCCATGTGGTGCAAAGCTTCCTGTTATTGCCCTTTTCGCTGGTGCCTTTTTCTCTGACGCCGCATGGGTTGGACCGCTTATGTACTTTGTAGGTATCATCCTTATTCTTCTTGGCGCACTTCTCGTAAAAGCAATTAACGGTATGAAATATCGTAAGTCTTTCTTCATCATTGAGATGCCAGAATATAAGGTGCCAAGTCTTAAGTTCGCATTTGGTTCCATGTTGGAGCGTGGTAAGGCTTATATTATTAAAGCAGGTACAATCATCCTTGTTTGTAATACAGTAGTTCAGATTATGCAGTCCTTTGATACACATTTTAATGTGGTAGAAGAGGGTATGGAGAGTACATCAATCCTGGCAACAATTTCAAACCCTTTCGCATACTTATTAATACCAGTTGTAGGATTCGCCGCATGGCAGTTAGCTGCTGCAGCAATTACAGGATTTATCGCCAAGGAAAACGTAGTAGGAACACTCGCAGTCTGTTATGCAATTACTAACTTTATTGACACAGAAGAGCTTGAGCTCGTATCCGGTGGAAGTGAAGTTGCGGTAATAATGGGACTTACCAAAGTGGCAGCACTTGCATACCTTATGTTCAATCTTTACACACCTCCTTGTTTTGCAGCCATTGGAGCTCTTAACTCAGAGCTTAAGAGTGGCAAATGGCTCGCAGGGGCAATCTGCTTACAGCTCGCAACAGGATTTACAGTTGGTTTCCTCGTATACCAGATTGGTACTTTGATTACTACAGGACACCTCGGAGCAGGATTTGTTGGTGGTTTGATTGCAGTACTCGTATTTGCTGGAATAATAACTGGTCTAATAGTAAAAGCAAATAAACAGATTGATGTAGATTACGCATTAAACAATTAAATATATGAATACATAAGCCGTGTTAGGAGTCATCCAGAAGTGGGTGACTCTTAATGCAATCTAAAAAACAGGAGACAAGACCATGGAAAATATTATTATAGTAGTGATACTTATTGCTGCAGTCGGAGGCGCTAGTTACTATATCTGGAAATCAAAGAAAAGAGGGCAGAAGTGTATTGGATGTCCTTATTCTGGATGCGAGAAGTGTAAGTGCAAGAAGCTTGATAATTAGCTGGAGTTTATATGAAGTTTGTAGGAATCAGGAGAGTATTTTCTACTCTTAACGAAGAACAATATACGACTATTGGAATGTTTTGGGATGAGATGTCGGAGCTTTATGGTCGAGAAAATCTTATGGGGCTAGGATGTAATTGGGGAAAAGACTCAATAGAATATGTGATGGCACTTAAGAGCGGTAATATTGCAGACGCTAATTATGAGATTGATTTGCCGGATGAATGGATTAGCGTGAGTGGTACCAAGGAAATAGTGTAGTCGTTGTTATAACCCATGATGGTGCTAACGCTAGAATTTATGCAAGCAATCTCTTGGATGAGCTTAATTTACCTAGAATATAATTTCGGGTGAATTTAGGGTGTTAGCTGTTTTGACCCGAAAACAATTTCGGGCGGATTAAGCGTTTCTTGTATTTTCACCCGAAAAATCACATTAATCCGTGTATATTGGATTGCCTTTTTATTAGTTATAGGAAGTTTTTAGTACTAAATAACAACTTGTTTCGGGCGATTTTTGCTCAGAGACCGTTTTGACCCGAAAACAATTTCGGGTCAAAACACCCTTAACAGCATTTTGACCCGAAACGGTAGTTTTCTCTTTTGTGTCTGTATTTCTTCAATTAGAAATCACCAGAATTATCGTTTCTCTAATTAATTCATTAACAAATGCATTTAATTCAGCTTCTGATTTAAAGTGGTTGAATTCAACCACTTTAAAATTGAGATTGTAAATTTGTTCACATGTGCCTAGAAACTCCAAGGTGTTTATATTACGCAACCAATTCTTAATTACATCGGTTGCTCTCGAATTATTGCTTTACTAGTACTCAGCCTTAATTAATTTCAAAGAAGATCTATTTACAGACTTTTATTCACACACTCGATTTAAATATCTATCATTTCCATGGACTTGCAGCCGGTAAACTTCTCACCCAAATGATTTGCCCACTTCTCAGCATAAAACGAGAAATACGACTGACCAGGCTTTTTGAACATGCCCCAAATGACACTCGGTATTCCTACGATCACAAAATATAAAGGTCCCAGCAACAAAGACTGATACGTATGACCATATTCATGAACCAGAAGCCTGTCTCGAATCTCATCTTCACTGAAATGATATTTATCAGCATTATAGAATCTTGCTTTGGGCGGAATAAAAACAAACATACCGAGGGAAATACCGTAGGGTCTTTTCCAGAATGTGGCAATAGCGCCTTTGTAGAACACATGCTTTTCGCGCATGCTGATAAGGAACATGACAAGACCTGCAAGTGTCTGAATGTTCCCCCATGTCCACTGAAGGATAATGTACGGCAAATACTTAATATTCAATGTGTTCCTTCCTGATGCATGTTCCGCCAAGAATCATTATACCAATAACGCTTTTGATTGTTTCTCGTGTCAACACTCGAGAAAACTGTTGATTACCTTCTATCCCATTTAAATAATCTATTTCATTAATCATAAGCTGTTATCGTCCATTTTTCTGATGATTTTCACGACTATGAATGCTTACTTAGCCGTATACCAGTATTATATCAGTAAATGTCTATAATTCGTGCTTTTTATGCTTGTCCTCAAAAAGGAGGCTCTATGAGTTGAATGACCCACCAAAAATGGTGCATCGTTCAACTAAATCATTTTATAGTATCCATTTTATCAGTTTAATAATCCTGAGTATTTGTTGGATCTTTCTGACTTTATTGATAACGATTTGAGTGGAGAACATCTCTTTGAGAATGTTATTAACGCTTCAAGGAGTAATGGTCATGTGTATCAACTTCCAACATCATTTTATATAGTTGGAATTATTGCAGAATCAGAGAACATACAGAACCAATCAGGTTTTACATTTGCTAACTACATAAACTATGTAGATACAGTTTGTAACGGTAATAATCCACTGTCTATTGAAAATGACAGAATAACGGTTTTGAGTGACTTCCTTGCTTCGAATCCAAGTGCATATCTCGATAAACATGGAAACATCAATTTTGATACAGCTATGTTTACTGATATTGCAGAATACTGTTGTGACAATATCGCAGAGAATCCTACAAATGTTTATAATTCAAGCAATGGAAATCCATATATGAATAATTATTCGGCATTGCAGACATTTGAGCACTATATGCAAATGAAGCGTGGATATTTTGATTTTGGTATCTATGGTCTTCCTTCTAATAATGTCAGTGGCCCTTCAATTTCGGCTAACGGTTCAATTGGAATAGCTGCTTGTGCTGGAGATATTGATGGTGCCAAATCATTCGTTAAGTTTATTCTTACAACACCAGAGATATATCAAAATAGTAATTCCATAGTTTTATCTGAAGATATAACTCGTAGCATTGCGACTACATACCTAAATTGGAACAATGAAATGTATAGTACTGCAGATGACATTGAACGCAATATGTCTGTCTTTGAATATGATGAAAGTCTTATCGATGACTATGTGAATCTTATAAAAACAGCTGATAGTGTTCTTTCAATTGATCCCAATATATTAGTTATTGTGCGTGAAGAAATGCCAGTCTACTTTGCAGGACAAAAATCTCTACATGCTGTTATCTTAATAATCAATGATCGAGCACAGACTGTAGTTGATGAATATAATTAAAATCACTATATCATCTTAAAATACTTTAGTGCCTCTACGATAGCTTTTTCTTTATGTTCAGGACACTTAGGTTGTCTGCTGTCATCTGACTTTGGTAGGTTATAGCAATCTCTTTCTATAATTCCATATTTCTGCTTAACCTGTGCTATGTAAAGTGAGCTTACCTTTAATCCAGTGTGTTCCTTAACATATTCCTTAATATCTGAGTAGGTAGCCTTAGCTTCAGCTTCTGTAAGGTCAAATTCGGTGAGTTTAACTCGCATTTCCATCTTTGGAGCTTCAGAAAGTTGCGACAAAAGGCATACCGTCTCCACATGTGAAGTTTGTGGAAACATGTCTACTGGTGTTACTGAAGTGATTTTATATTTACCACTAGTGGTGATTTGGAGTAAATCTCTGGCCATAGTGGCTGGGTCGCAGGAAACATAGTTGATGTATTCAGGTTCCAACTTTAAGAGATGATTAATAAAGCCTGGGTTCATGCCTTGACGAGGTGGATCAACTATAGCTGCGATAGGTGGCATTAGTTTTTCTTCGTTGAAATTGAATTTTTCTGCAGGACGGCAAATAAACTTGGCGTTGGTTACACCTGAAAGAGAGGCGTTAATTTTGGCAGAAGCTACTGCTTCTGACACGCATTCGACACCTAGTAACTGCTGTCCATCTCTTAATACGGACAAACCAATAGATCCTGTGCCACAGTAGATGTCACAGATAGACTTTGCGTTGGAAATGGAAGTGCTTGCAAGGTTATATAACTTTTCTGCCTGTGGGATATTCACTTGAAAAAAAGCACCTGCTTTAATTCTGAAGACTTTGCCACACAGATGTTCTGTGTAATAGTCATCTCCCCAGATGGTCACACGCTTACCACCTCGGGTTCTCTTTTCTACACTTCCTCGGCTCATTCTTAGGGTAATACCAGTTAGTTTGTAGTCACCTATAACATCAGTTATAGCTTTAACCCCCTCGCAAGCTTCAAGGTAACGTGACACCGCAGAGATTATTCTTTCGTGAGTTTCCTCCAAATCTGAGACGAGCTCAACAAGTATTTCCTTTGTTCGTTCGGAGCCTCTTAATACAAGCCCGGAGAAAAGGGTAGTAGGTGCGTTATTAAAAATATTTTCAAAAGCCTCTCGTATAGATGCAAATACCTTGTATTCAAGAGGACAATTGGTAGCAGGCACAGGCGTGTTTGATCCCTCGAGTGTGAGGCAAATATTACCATCTGCAATTTTGTACTGCATATGATTGCGATAATTAGCTGTTAAATCTGATGGGACAGTGTCGTTTATGCAATCGTCAATGATAGAGGAGTCGAGTTTGCCAATTCTAGTGAGACAATCACGAACTTTTGCCTTTTTATAGTTGAGTTGTTCCTGATAGGATAAATGCACGAGGTTACAGCCAGGTATTTTGGTGCCAAATGGTAACTCACGCTTGGAAGAAGCACATAGGAGGTTAGTGCATTTGCCTTCAGCAAAGCGAGAAGCCTCTTTGGTAATCTCTACTTCACATGTCTCTTCTGGGAGTACTTCGGGGATGAAAATTTTCTTGCCTGAAGGGAGTGTCGCTATACCGCGGCCCTCGTTATCAAGTGACTCGATTGTTAGTCTTAAGGTTTCCATCTTAAGAAAGATTTTAACACTTATAGGACTATAAGCGTATAATGTTAAAATATATAACTATGATTTATAGAGGAAATGCATGAGTAATATTCATGATGACAATAGAAGAAATAGTGCACCGGTATCTCCTGAAGATAGTGCACTAGCAGATGAGCTTAGAGCCACTTTAAAGGGTAAGCCAACTAGAACTGGTTTTAATCGTAACTGGATGAAGGAAATTATTTCCTTTGCTGGTGATATTGCCAGAGTTATTTTGGTGCTTGTTTTATGTGTTTGTTTTGCCCTTGCTGGATTTGGTTCAGGAATGCTTCTTGGATATGTATCTACTACTCAGCCTCTATCTATTTCGGATTTAACTCAGACAGAAGAAATCCAGACATCATTCGTATATGACAGTCAGGGTAATGTTATTGCTAAGCTTACTGGCAATGAGAATGTAGATAGAATTTATATTTCTATTGGTGATGTAAAGAACACTTATATTGAAGAAGCAATTACTAGTATTGAGGACGAGAGATTTTATGAGCACTCTGGTATCGATATTAGAAGAATTGGTTCTGCTGTTTTGTCTGCTCTTATGAATGGTGGTACTGCTACATATGGTGGTTCAACAATTACACAGCAGACAGTAAAGCTCATCTCTGGTGATGATCAGCACTCCACATCTCGTAAGGTTCAGGAGTGGTTTTCTGCTATGAGCTTGGAGCAGGAGCTTTCTAAAGATGAGATTATGGAACTTTATCTTAATCTTGCTCCTATGGGTAATAACTATGTTGGAATCCAGGCAGCAGCGCAGAATTATTTTGGTAAAAATGCGTCTGAGCTTAACTTAGCTGAGTGCGCTTTCCTTGCTGGTCTTCCAAAGAGCCCTTCTTACTACAATCCACTTCGTGAGTCTGGTAGACGTAATGCTCTTAGAAGAATGAGAATCGTTCTTGGAAAGATGTATGAATTAGGAAAGATTAGCGAAGAGGAGTATAACGAAGCTCTTAACACAGAGCTTGTATTTAAAACACAGCAGACAAGTAATTCAAATGACGTTATTTCTTACTTTGCAGAATATGCTATTCACGAAGTTGTTGTTGATGTGGCTGAGTCTCGCAATATTTCTATGTCACTTGCTACAACTATTGTGTATAACCGTGGTTACCATATCTATACTACATTGGAGCCAGATGTACAGGCTGTAGTTGATGAAGCGTTTTCTAATAGAGATTTGTTCCAGACAGATCCGTCGCTTCTTGTTAATCTCCCAGAAAAACCGCAAGCAGGTATGGTAATTATTAATGCGCAAACCGGCGCTATATGTGCCATGGCTGGAGGATATGGGCGTAAAACCATGAATCTGGGTCTTAATCGAGCGACGCAGGCGTATAGACAAACTGGTTCTTCTATTAAGCCGCTTATTGATTACGCACCAGCATTGGAACTTGGACTTATTGTCCCATCTACAGTTTATATGGATCAGGAAAGTCATTTTGATGTGAATAATCCTGATAACATTTGGCCACTTAATTCGGATAGAGCCTATGCAGGTCCTATGACTATTAGACGTGCTGTAGCTCAGTCAAAGAATACAATTGCAGTTGCTGTTTGGAATGATGTTGGTGGAGATACTGCCGCATGGTTCTTGTCTCAGATGGGAATAGATAAGTCTGCTGACGGTGTATATCCAGCGCAGGCGATAGGTGCTTTTACTACAGGTATTACACCTCTTCAGATGGCAGGTGCCTTTAATACATTAGCATCTGGTGGTACTTATACAGAACCTTATTCATATACCAAGGTTTATGACAGTGATGGAAATATAGTGCTTGAGTCACATCCTGCATCCCATAGAGTATTCTCAGTGGAGACATGCTTCCTTATGAGTGACATGCTTGAGGACGTTATTACAAGTGGTACAGCATCCAATCATGCGTCAATAATTACTAATGCAAATGGCGAGTATATTGGTACTGCTGGTAAAACTGGTACTACAGACGATAACCTTGATAAATGGTTCTGTGGTTATACGCCTTATTACACTGCAGCGGTGTGGTATGGATATGACAATAGACTTCGACAGACAGTTATTCCACAGGGTGATAGAAGTAATGCCATTAGAATTTGGTATTACGTAATGAGTCGAATCCATGATGATTGCCCATCTGTTGGATTCCCTAAGCCTGATACTATCATCCAGATGGAAGTATGTTCTTCTGGATATTTTGCAACAGATTATTGTCGTGAGGCAGAGTCTACGACTACGGATTTCTTTGTGGTGGGCAAGTACTTGACTCCAAGCACTGATAATCCATGTCCAGTGCATGTTGCGCCAGAAGAGGAGATTATCGACGGCGTTGGCACAGAAGGTTAATAGCCTCTGGAATAACAGGTTTATTTAATAAGATATTTCCCATTTAATTGGTATTACAAAGTAAATCAATAAACAACAAAAAAAAGGATAGTAATTTGCTTGCTAATTTAGAATCATTACAAATTAGGGTTGTAATGTGATTTTCATTTTGTTATATTATGACTACTAAATAACATATTAATTCAGAAAGGATATATGATTATGAAAGATTTTCAGCAGTGGGAGTCATTCGAGGGTCGTCTTTGGAAGGAAGAAGTAAACGTACGTGACTTCATCCAGAAGAACTACACAGAGTATCTCGGTAACGAGGACTTCCTCGAGGGAACAACAGAAGCTACAGATAAGCTCTGGGGCAAGGTATCAGAGTATTACAAGGAGCAGCGTGCTAAGGGCGGTGTACGTAATATGGATACAGATATCGTATCTACAATTACATCACACAAGCCAGGTTATATTTTTGACGATGAGGCTGGACAGGCTCTTGAGCAGGTTGTAGGTCTCCAGACAGATGAGCCTCTTAAGAGAGCATTTATGCCATTCGGTGGTATTCGTATGGCTGAGCAGTCCTGTGAGACATATGGTTACACACCATCTCCAGAACTCCACAAGATTTTTACAGAGTATCACACAACACACTCTGACGCAGTATTCTCTGTATACACACCAGAGATCAGAGCAGCTCGTAAGGCTCATATCCTTACAGGACTTCCTGATACATATGGTCGTGGACGTATCGTTGGTGACTACAGAAGAGTTGCTCTTTACGGTATTGACTTCCTTATCGAGAAGAAGCAGGAAGATCTCGCTAACTGTGGTTGCGGTGTAATGGTTGATGACGTTATCCGTCAGAGAGAAGAGCTTGCAATGCAGATTAAGGCTCTTAAGGAAATGAAGGCTATGGCTGCTTCTTACGGCTATGACATTTCCGCTCCAGCTAAGGATTCCAAGGAAGCTATTCAGTGGCTCTACTTTGGTTATCTCGCAGCTATCAAGACACAGAACGGTGCAGCTATGTCCGTTGGTCGTGTTGCTACATTCCTTGATATCTACTTCGAGAGAGATCTCAAGGCTGGTAAGATTACAGAGAAGGAAGTTCAGGAGCTCGTTGACCACTTCACAATGAAGCTCAGAATGGTTAAGTTCGCTAGAATCCCAGCTTACAATGAGCTCTTCTCCGGTGACCCAGTATGGGCTACACTTGAGGTTGGTGGTCTTGGTCAGGATGGCCGTTCTATGGTTACAAAGACAGACTATCGTTTCCTCCACACACTCGAGAACATGGATCCAGCACCAGAGCCAAACCTCACAGTGCTCTATTCTAAGAGACTTCCTTCTAACTTCAGAAAGTACTCTTCTTACATCTCCATCAAGACATCTTCTCTCCAGTATGAGAATGATGACGAGCTCCGTCCAGTATGGGGTGATGATTACTCCATCTGCTGCTGCGTATCTGCTACACAGACAGGTAAGGAGATGCAGTTCTTCGGTGCACGTGCTAACCTCGCTAAGTGCTTGCTCTATGCTATCAATGGTGGTAAGGACGAGCTCGAGAAGGGTAAGGATGGCAAGCCAATGCAGGTTGCTCCTGAGTTTGCTCCTATTACATCTGAGTACCTCGACTACAATGAGGTTATGAAGAAGTTCGATGTAATGATGGATTGGCTCATTGACCTCTATGTTAACTGCCTTAACCTCATCCACTACATGCACGATAAGTATTACTATGAGGCAGCTGAGCTTGCTCTTATCGATACAGATGTACGTCGTTCCTTCGCTACAGGTATCGCTGGTTTCTCACACGTTATCGATTCCCTTTCTGCTATTAAGTATGCTAAGGTTAAGACAATCCGTGACGAGAACGGTATGGTAGTTGACTTCGAGACAGAGGGTGAGTTCCCAAGATATGGTAACGATGATGACAGAGCTGATAACATCGGTGTTGAGCTCCTCGACACATTCATGAAGAAGCTCAAGAAGCATCACACATACAGAGATGCTGAGCCATCTACTTCTATCCTTACAATTACATCTAACGTTGTATACGGTAAGAAGACAGGTTCCCTCCCTAATGGTCGTAAGGCAGGTGAGCCACTCTCTCCAGGTGCTAACCCAGCATACGGTGCAGAGCAGAATGGTCTCGTTGCTTCCCTTAACTCTGTTGCTAAGATTCCTTACACATGGGCTCTTGATGGTATTTCTAATACACAGACAATTAACCCATCTGCTCTTGGTAACACAACAGAGGATCAGGTTGATAACCTCACAAACGTTCTTGATGGTTACTTCGCTAAGGGTGCTTTCCACGTTAACGTAAACGTATTTGGTGTAGATAAGCTTCTCGACGCTCAGGAGCATCCTGAGAAGCCAGAGTACGCTAACTTCACAATCCGTGTATCTGGTTACGCTGTAAGATTTATCGATCTTACAAGAGAGCAGCAGAACGACGTTATCGCTAGAACATGCCACGACAGACTTTGATCTAGAGATTAGTTAACTGTTAATCAGGCGGCTGTCTTCCTAGAGGACAGCCGCTTTTCTCTTATTAATTCCCAAAGGAGTTTTTTATGACAAAAGGTTTTATTCATTCCACAGAAAGTTTCGGAGCAGCAGATGGTCCAGGAGTAAGATATATTATTTTCTTCTCAGGTTGTGCAATGAGATGCCAGTATTGCCATAATCCAGATACCTGGCACATGAATACAGGTAAGGAGATGGATGCAGATGAACTCCTTAATCAGGCACTTCGCTATAAGGAATATTGGGGCCCTAAGGGTGGTATTACAGTAAGTGGTGGTGAGCCACTACTTCAGATTGATTTCCTTACAGAGCTTTTTGCAAAAGCAAAGGAGAAGGGAATTCACACCACTGTCGATACAAGTGGTAATCCTTATACAAAATCTGAGCCTTGGCATAGTAAGTTCATGGAACTTATGAAGGTAACAGACCTTGTTATGCTCGACCTCAAGCATATTGATAATGAGAAGCACAAAGGTCTTACAGGTCAGCCTAATACAAACATCCTAGAGATGGCTCAAGAACTTTCAGATATGGGAAAGCCAATGTGGATTAGACACGTGCTTGTTCCTGAGAGAACTGACTATGATGAAGACCTTAACAAGCTTTCTGAATTCATTAAGACACTTAAGACAGTTGAGCGTGTCGAGGTGCTTCCATATCACACATTGGGTATTCACAAATGGGAGACACTTGGTATTGAAAACATTCTTGAGAATGACGGAATTAAGACTCCAACTAAAGATAGAGTTGAAAATGCTAAAAAGATTCTTGGTGCAGTACAGTAAAATACACGGATGCCTTCGGGCATTCGTTTTTGTATAATAGGAAATATTTTGTTTTAAGGATGGTCACATGAAGGCTGTAGTTTTTGATATGGACGGAGTAATCTTCGATACAGAGAGTGCTGTTATCGAGGTGTGGAAAGAAGTTGCGCAAAGGCACGGAATTCCTAATATAGTTGATTTTTGTACTGATTGTATTGGAATAAATGCTGTTGCGACAAAAAAGAAGTTCATTGAAAGATATGGTGATAAATATTCTTATGAAGAGATAAGAGCTGAAAAGACTGGCATTATCCGTGAAAGATTTAGAAAAGGTGAGATTGATATTAAGCCTGGAGCTGAAAACATTCTTCGAACACTAAAAGAAAACGGCATTAAGGTGGCGCTAGCTTCATCTACGAGAGAGGAAGCTGTCAGAGAAGAGCTTACACTTATGAATCTTATTCAGTATTTCGATGAGATAGTAACAGGCGACATGGTGACAAGATCTAAGCCTGCACCAGATATTTTCTTGATGGCATGTGAAAAGCTTGGTGTAAAACCAGAAGAAGCAGCTGGTATTGAAGATTCATTTAATGGAATTAGAAGTTGCCACGATGCTGGTCTTTTCACTATTATGGTGCCTGATTTACTACAGCCAACAGATGAAATAGAGGCACTTGCTGATGTGGTGGTAACTGATCTTAACAAGGCATTGGAGGTAATACATGAGCATTAAGTTTATTGCTTTTGACTTGGATGGAACACTTCTTGATTCTGATAAGAACTATTCAGATGAGTTTATTCCTTTTGTAAAGTCACATCCTGAGATAATGTTCGCACTTTCCTCTGGTCGTCAGTACTATTGCCTCAGAAAGCAGTTTGAGCAAATTGCTGACCAGCTTTTATTTGTGGCCGAAAATGGTGCAGTTGTATTTTATAAAGATGAGATTATTTACAAGAATATTATGACACCCAAGGCAGTAGATGAGTCGCTTGCCATGGCTAGAAGTTTGCCTGGTAATGCTCCTATTGCGTGTGGAATTAATAGCGCTTACATGGAACATGTAGAAGAGAAAATTAAGAAAGAACCTCTAAAGTACTATGAGAGGTTTCAGTTTGTGGATGACCTTGATGAGTGCGCGCATAATGACGAGATAATGAAAATTGCTGTGTTTATCAGAGATAAGAAAGCAGCAGAAGTTTATAACACTATAACTACTGTTCCTGATGGCACAGCAGCGGTGCTTTCTGGTGATGACTGGATTGATATTTCTGGTAAAAATGTAGACAAAGGTCGCGCCATAAAAGTAGTGCTTGAAAAGTTTGGAATTGCTCGTGAAGAAGCTATGGCCTTTGGAGATTATCTTAATGACATTACTATGATGGAGGTGTGTGGTGAGAGCTATGCCATGAAAAATGCACTTCCTGAGGTAAAATCGATAGCAAAACATGTGACGCTTTTTACCAATGATGAAAATGGGGTTATGGAGACGCTCAAAAGTTTGTATCAAGAATAAAAAACTTCACGCAAGTTAATCGGATTAGGGTATAATCAAAAACAGTGAATAATCCTTGAGGGGAATTAATATGAATATTACTTATCTTGGTCATGCATGTTTTAAGTTGGATAAGAATAACTTCTCTATGATAATCGACCCATACAAATCGGGTTCGGTTCCTGGACTATCCCCTTTGAAGGAAATCGCTAATGTAGCAATATCATCCCATAAGCATGAAGATCATTTCGGTGTTGACGAGGTAAAGTTATCCTTTGCCAGAGTTGACACCCCTTTTGGTATGGAGTTTATTAATACTTTCCATGATGATAAGGAAGGAGCTCTTCGTGGCCCTAATAGAATTAGTATCATTACCGCGGATGACCTAAAGATAGTTCATATGGGTGATATCGGTTGTATGATTTCTGACGAGGATTTGGAAAAAATCGTAGGTTGTGATGTCCTTATGATTCCTGTCGGAGGTTTCTTTACTATTGATGCTAATCAGGCTTATGAGTATTATTCCAAGATTAAGCCAGGAATAGTAATTCCAATGCACTATAGAAGTGAGGGTATTGGTTACGACGTGATTGGTACAGTAGATAGTTTTATCAAGTTATTTGATGATGCTGATGTTGTTAAATGCGATTCTAAGATTGAATTAGATAAGAAGCCAGAATGTGGCAAAGTAATGGTAATGCCTCCACTTAATAGAAAGTAATTGTAGATATTATTTATTAGGAGAAAATATATGATCAGAACAGGTTTTGATAACGACAAGTATACAAAGCTTCAGTCTCAGAAAATCAGAGAGCGTATCGAAAAGTTTGGCGGTAAGCTTTATCTCGAGTTTGGTGGTAAGCTTTTTGATGATTACCATGCATCTAGAGTTCTTCCAGGTTTTAAGCCAGATAGTAAGATGAGAATGCTTATGGAGCTTAAGGCTGATACAGAGATTGTAATCGCTATTAATGCATCTGCTATCGAGAAGAGTAAGAGAAGAGGCGATCTTGGTATCACTTATGATCAGGATGTGCTTAGACTTATCGATACATTTACAGAGTTTGGTCTTTTTGTTGGTTCTGTAGTAATTACTCAGTATACAGGTCAGCCATTGGCAGAGAAGTTCGAGAAGAGACTTCGTTCCCTTGGTGTAAAGGTTTATAAACACTATCCTATCGAGGGTTATCCATCTAACATCCCACTTATCGTAAGTGAGGAGGGTTATGGTAAGAATGACTATATCGAGACAAGTCACTCTCTTGTTGTTGTTACAGCGCCTGGTCCTGGTTCAGGAAAGATGGCAACATGTCTTTCACAGCTTTATCACGAGAATAAGCGTGGCATTAAGGCTGGTTATGCTAAGTTCGAGACATTCCCTATCTGGAGCATTCCACTTAAGCACCCAGTAAATGTAGCTTATGAGGCTGCTACAGCAGATCTTAATGACGTAAATATGATTGACCCATTCCACCTCGAGGCTTATGGTGAGACAACAATTAACTACAATAGAGACGTTGAAATTTTCCCTGTAGTTAATGCAATCTTCCAGAAGATTTACGGCGAGTCTCCATATAAGAGCCCTACAGATATGGGTGTTAACATGGCTGGATTTGCTATTGTTGATGACGATGCTTGTTGCGAAGCTTCTCGTAATGAGATTATTAGAAGATATTATCAGGCAAAGGCTGCTGTTCTTCAGGGCCTCGCAGATCCTTCTGATGTAAACAAGCTTGAGCTTATTCTCAACACATCCGGTATCGATACATCTGACAGACGCTGTATTGGTGCGGCGCTTGTTAGAGCAGAGCAGACAAGTGGTCCTGCAGTAGCTATTGAACTTCCTGATGGACGAATGGTTACTGGTAAGACAACAGAACTCCTTGGTCCTTCTTCTGCAGCTATTCTTAATGCATTGAAGCTCCTTGCAGGAATTGATCATGAGATGCCGCTTATCTCACCTAATGTTATCGAGCCTATTCAGGATCTTAAGATTAATCATATGGGTAATCACAATCCTAGACTCCATACAGATGAGACACTTATCGCTCTTACAATTTCTGCTACTACAAATCCTGTTGCTGAGCTTGCTATGCAGCAGATTGGAAAGCTCGCTGGTTGTGATGCTCATTCTACAACAATTCTTAGTAGTGTAGATATGAATGTTTTCCATAAACTTGGCATTAATATTACTACAGAGCCTAATTACGCAGCTAAGAAGCTTTATCAGAAGTAATTAGAAAGTTGATTTTAAAGACTTATAACGGAACTCGGTTAACGGGTTCCGTTTATTTTTGCGCTAAAGGGTTGTATAATGTGTAACGAAAAAGTAACAAAGGAGTTTTCATGTCTAGAAAAATTCGCACAGGTATATTAGCTATAGCAGTATCTGCTTCTGTTGCAGTACCTCTTTTGTGCTTGCCTTTCGGAGTAGGGGAGGATAACCCTTCTTTTGTTGTTCGTAATGCTTATGCAGCTGCATTTCCACCTGAGGAAAATGAGGTTGTTGAAGAGGTTCTTGTGGAGGAATGGGCTCTTACAGAGAGTGACTATTCTACAGAAGGCCTTATTGATGTTAGTAATGGTGGTACTGTAAGTGCTACTTTTCTTGAAGGATATGAGGATAATCTCGCACGTGATATGGAGTACAAGGATGTTTTATCCTACACCGTTTATCAGTCATATGATTCTGCTGGACTCCCAGTAGAACTTATCGATCCTCAGTATTTTGCTCCAGATAATACTAATTACTATATAAAGGCTAATAACTCTATTCTTAAAGAATTTCCTGATATGGATTCTATGACAGTTCAGTCATTAGCTACTGGTGAAGCTGTTACTAGAATTGGTATTGGTGATAATTGGTCTAAGGTTCAGACTCAGGATGGTAACGAGGGATACGTACTCACTGACACTTTGTCTTATGAGATGGTATGGATAGATATTGATAGAACTGTATGGGTTGATACAGGTTCTCTTTCTCTTCGTGCAGAACCATCTACAGAGTCTGAAGTTGTTGCTACTTTGCCTGATGAAGCGCGTCTTCGTGCTATATCCGTTTCGGATAAGTGGTATAAAGTACAAACTAGTGGTGGCCTTGAAGGATATGTATATATTTCTTATACAACACAAACTGCACCTCCAACTCCTACTCCAGTTCCAGTAAGAACTGGTGGTTCAAGTGGAAACAGAGGTGGCTCTAGTAGTAATAGAGGCGGAGGCGGTTCCGGTGGTGGCGGAGGCGGTACACCTGTAATTACTGGTGTAAATGGCTCAAGTGTAGTAAGCGCTGCTACAAGCCTTGTAGGTGTACCTTATGTTTATGCAGGTGAAAGTGCCAGCGGAGTTGACTGCTCTGGTCTTGTAGTTTACGCATATCGCCAGATTGGTGTTAGTGTTCCACACTATTCACAGTCGCTTACAGGCTGTGGCGTATCTGTTAGCCGATCTGATATTCAGCCAGGTGATATTGTTTGTTATGACTATGGCGGAGGATATTGTGGTCATGTTGCAATTTATGTAGGTGGTGGCCAGGTAGTTCATGCTTCTAACTCTGGTTCTACAGTAAAGTATGGAAATGTAGATATGATGCCTATTATGACTATTAGAAGAATTGTTACTTAATTTGAGGAGATAAATATGAGAGAGTATTCCATTGATCAGTTTACAAATGAATTGAGTTCAGCAGCTCCAGTACCAGGTGGTGGAGGAGCAAGTGCTCTTATGGGCGCAGTTGCTTCTAGCCTTTGTTCTATGGTAGCTAATCTTACTACTGGTAAGAAAAAGTACGCAGAGTACCAGGCTGATATCGAGAGAATTCTTGATAGAACAGCAGTTTTGACAGATGAAATTTCTGCATTAATTGAAAAAGATGCAGAAGCTTTCGAGCCACTTTCTAAGGCGTATTCTATTCCTAAGGAAGAGCCAGGTAGAGATGAGGTTCTCGAGAACGCACTTCGTGTGGCAAGTGATGCTCCTTTTGAGATTGTTGCTAAGTGTGAAGAGGTTGCTGCTATCGTAGAGGAACTTTCTGTTAAGGGTTCTAGACTTGCTATTAGTGATGTAGGTGTTGCTGCATCTGCACTTAGAGCTGCAGTAACTGGTGCATCTATGAATGTTTATATCAACACAAAGCTCATGAAAGACAGAGAGTATGCTGCAGCTATGAATGCTAAGACAGATGCAGCTGTAGCTACTGTAGTAGCTATTTGTGACAAGGCATATGAGTTGGTTCTTGGAGGATTAAAGGGATGACAGAATTATTAGGAAAGCCAGTTGGCGATAGTATTAATGAGAGTATCAAGCCAGTAATTGCTGACCTTAAGTCTAAGGGTATTGTTCCTACTTTGGCAGTAGTTAGAGTTGGCGCACGCGAGGATGACCTTGCATATGAGAGAGGACTTCTTAAGAAGTTCGAGTCTATGGAATGTGCAGTAAAGGTGGTTGAACTTCCAGAAGATGTTAGCCAGGAAGAGCTTGACTCTACAGTGAAGAATCTTGATAACGATCTTACAGTTCACGGTATCTTGATGTTCCGTCCACTTCCTAAGCATCTTACAGACAAGAATATTGTTGCTACTATTAGCGCTGGTAAAGATGTTGATTCTATGGGCATGGCTAATATGGCTAATATCTTTGCTGGTAATGGTGAGGGTTATGCTCCATGTACTGCACAGGCAGTAATTGAGATGATTAAGTACTATGGTATCGAGACATCTGGTAAGAAGGTTACAGTCGTTGGTAGAAGCCTTGTTATCGGAAAGCCAGTAGCACTTATGCTCATTAAGGAAAATGCTACAGTAACTGTTTGCCATACTAGAACTAAGGACCTTAAGGCAGAGTGCCAGGCAGCTGATATTATTGTTGCTGCGGCAGGATGCGCTAAGATGATTAAGGCTGAGCATGTTCGTGCTGGTCAGACAATTCTTGATGTTGGTATGAATGTTGATGAGAACGGTAAGCTTTGTGGTGACGTTGATTTTGCAGAAGTTTCTGAGATAGTTGACGCTATCACACCAGTGCCTAGAGGAGTAGGTTCCGTTACTACATCTGTACTTCTCCGTAACACAGTAACAAATGCAGCAAGACTCATTGAATAATATTATTGATTGTAAATTGACTTGTGAGCATAGTGGCCGTTGTGGCGGTTGTTTATATGCGGGTAAAAGTTATAGCGAGTCGATTTCTCAAAAGCAGAAAACTATAGGGAAGCTTCTTAAAGGGCTTCCTGTTTCTGTTTTGCCGATTATTTCTGCAAAGGATCCTTTTTTCTATAGAAATAAAGTACACGCAGCTTTTGGTGTGGCAAAGGGTGGAAAGATCGTCTGTGGCATGTATGAGCAATCTTCCCACAGAATTGTCGAGACTAATAAATGCAGTATAGAAAATAAAAATGCTTCTTCGATTATCGAGACGATAAAATTCCTGGCAAAGAGCTTTAAGCTGCCTATATATGATGAAAAAAGACGTGCGGGCATTTTGCGACGAGTACTTATTAGAACTGCGGATAAAACAGGTGAGATTCTTGTTGTGTTAGTGGTTGGAAATAAGGTGTTTCCAGGTAAGAAGAATTTTGTTAAGGCCCTTGTGGAAAAGCATCCAGAAATTACTTCTGTTGTTGTAAATGTAAATACAAGAAGTGATTCAATGATTCTTGGAGCTTCAAGTGAAGTTTCATACGGCAAGGGATTTATTACTGATGAGTTATGTGGATTGAAATTTAAAATTTCCCCAGAGTCTTTTTATCAGATTAACCATGATCAGACAGAACGACTTTATTCTCAGGCTATAGAAATGGTTGGTTTATCTGGTTCTGATAAGGTTATTGATGCTTATTGTGGTATTGGTACAATTGGTCTTACTGCGTCAAAATTCGCAGGCAAGGTGGTGGGAGTGGAGCTTAACCCACAGGCAGTAAAAGATGCCATAAATAACGCTAAAGCAAATGGGGTTAAAAATGCGCGTTTCTTTTGTGGTGACGCGGGTGAGTTTATGGTAAAGGCCGCAAATAATAACGAAAAGTATGATGTTGTTTTTCTAGATCCACCACGTGCTGGAACAACAGTTGAATTTATTAAGGCATGTCAGAAGCTTTCTCCTCGCAAGATAGTTTACGTATCATGTAATCCTGAAACTTTAGCAAGAGACTTGCCGATTTTTATGAAACATGGGTACGCTCCAGAAACCGCGGTGCCTGTAGATATGTTCCCTTGGACAGATTCGATAGAGACTGTTGTTCAACTTTCCAAGGGTTCTGTTCCAAGTCAGGATGTTAAGGTCAAGTTTTCAATGGAAAATGTTTGCTCTGCTCAGTACTTAGATAAGCCTGCAACATATGAGCAGATTAAAACTTATGTAAAAGAGCATAGCGGATTAAATGTTAGTTCTCTTTACATAGCGCAGGTAAAACAGAAATACGGGATTATCGAAAGGGACTGTTACAACCTGCCAAAATCGGATGATAGTAGGCAACCTAAGTGTCCTGAATCTAAAGAAAAAGCAATAGTTGAAGCTTTGAAGTATTTTAAGATGATATAAGTAGCAAATGAATATCCCTATGTTGTACGAATAAAACAAACATACTGCATAGGGAATTTATTGGTATTTCCATGTCGCACTCTGTAGCAAGCAACGTTTTGCGGGGACAAAACAGCATTCAGATATGCTGAACGCTTGTTAGGGAGTATCCCTAAGACCCAGAGAGGAAGATTCTTTCAAATATCGTTGTTAGATAGAATTTCAATTATATTAACTACAGTAAATGTCATTATCGAAGTTGGATAGAGCGATTAAATTCAATTTCTTGTCTAACGCATCAGCTCGACAAACTGAAATATGTCTATTTTTTATCCTTATATGCATATCCAAAGTTTATTGGTGGTGCAGTCACTGATACATACACAAATTCCTCATTACCATCATTCAATAAACCATGAACATCTTTATCTGCAAATCTTACAACATCCCCAGCAGTAAACACTTTTTCTTGTTCATCTGCAAGTAATAGTTTACCCGTTCCTTTTGTTGCATACCAAATTTGTTCTGACGCATCATGTGTATGTCTTGGTTGGCAAGCACCTATTTCAAGATGAACCTCTGTAATTGTCACCCTTTCACTTGATGAATTTTCAGGATTTAATAGTTGTCTTGAAACAACTCCTGGATTTGATAATTCAACTATCTTCTCTTTACTTATGAATTCCATACTATACCTCCACAACTTCAAATTTGCCTAACTACATTAAATATGTCTTTTCCGTAGTTAATAGAATCGAATTATTTTAGGAACATTATACAATAAAGGAGAACGTACCTGTTTGATATCGTTCTCCTTTAATCCACATAATTCAGCTTGTCTAGAATATTTATTTTTCTATGTCAATATCCCAACTTCTCCAAAAGCTTAGTGACATCATCAGGCTTTAACACCTTACCCATAGACACAACCTTCTCATTAACTACAATGGCAGGCATACTCATAGCACCATACCCCATAATTCGCTGTGGATCTGTTACATACTCCACATCCGCCGCTAAATTCATGTTGGCTAAAGCATCAATTACATTAGCGTGCTGATCGTGGCAGCTCTTGCAACCCATTCCTAAAACCTTGATACTACATTCATTCATAAAAATTTCCTCCTATAATAAAATGAATTGAATTACATTAAACAAATAACCAACTAGGACTATTCCTATAACACAAATCGCAATGAATACACCCAACAACTTTGGTTTTATTGCCTTCTTAAGCATAATCATAGATGGCAAACTTAAAGTTGTTACTGCCATCATAAAAGATAAAACTGTACCAAGTTGAGCACCTTTGCCAAGAAGCGATTCTGCTATAGGTATCGTTCCAAATATATCTGCATACATTGGAACTCCAACTACAGTTGCCAGAACTACTCCTAATGGATTACGATTGCCAAGAACATTTATTACCCAGCTTTCTGGAATCCAGTTGTGAATTATCGCTCCTATCGCAACACCGACTAATATGTATAGAATCACTTTCTTAAAAGTTTCTACAACCTGATCCTTAGCATAGATAAGTCGTTCTTTCTGTGTAAGTGAAGGTGTATCAATTTCTACGCTACTGGCATTTCTGATAAATCCTTCCACCTGATTTTCCAAGTGCAGCTTTTCAATTATTGATCCACCGACAACTGCTATAACCAGTCCGAGAACTACATATACTATTGCAACCTTAACGCCAAAAATACTCATTAAAAGCACCAGGCTTCCAAGATCTACCATTGGGGATGAGATAAGGAAAGAGAAGGTAACTCCGAGCGGCAGGCCCGCACTGGTAAAGCCCATAAACAAAGGGATTGATGAACATGAACAAAATGGCGTTACTGTTCCTAATAAAGCTGATATTAAGTTGGCACCAATCCCGTGAAATCGTCCTAATATTCTTTTGCTCCTTTCGGGAGGAAAGAAACTTTGTATATACGAGATAACAAATATCAGAACACATAACAAAACAGATATCTTGATTACATCATAAATAAAGAAAGTAATACTTCCTCCTATCTTGGAACTTGTATCAATTCCAATTACAGCAAGCAGATTTTGTATAAGTACATTAAGCCATTTCATTCCAAGAATTTGATCTTGAATAAAGGTCCACATATTACGCCTCCTTAAATAGAACATTTTCTATGTGATAGTTTTTTATATAGCCGATAGCTGGTTACTATCGGCTTAGTTTTCTGATTTACACTTATGACAGATACAATCTTTGGTTGGATGAAAAAAGGAAGTTAATGTATTAGCAAATTCATCCAGGAAAGCTCCATTAAGAGAGTAGTATGTATTCTTCCATTCTTTCCTTGCGGTAACTACACCAGCATCGAGAAGCACCTTCATATCATGAGACAAGGTCGGTTGCGTAATATTGAATTCTTCTTGTATTACGCAAGCGCAAAGTTCACCACAAGAAAGCATATCTACAATCCTAAGTCTTTTAGGATCAGATATAGCTTTAAGAACTTTTGCTGTATCAAGATACTTCTGCTCCATGCCTTTTCCTCACATAGTATTATTTCTATTTGATATTAGCAGAGCATAACTACAAATTCAATATCATATAGTATTTTTTCTATTTAATAAAATCAAAATTCAACTCGCGTAAAGATGTCATTACCGAAGTTGGATAGAGCGAAATTACAATTTATCGTGCTATCTCTTTTCATACCGCATTTCACCTTTTGTGAAATGTATAAATGAAAGTATTCCAATAGGCAGAAAATATACACACCAAACAACAAGCGCAAGCCTTCCACCAATGCCATCGCCACCAGAAGACATCTTTGCAAACATTCCCGTCATCGGCATAAATGTGCAACTAAAGTAGAATACTCCGTGTATCAGCATCAGCGCTCTTAGCCACTTATCCGTCTTGTTCTTCGGCTTCATCGACAGCCCCGTAAAGAATGTTGATAGCGCCATCACACCGTAGCCGAGCAGGTCGTAGTTGAAAATAAGCCCGAACTTGCCGAACACTAACAGATTTGCCGCCTGTTCGTTTAGAAGTTCATTCTTTACCGTAGTCAGCTGTGCAAAGTAGACGAGCATGATAAACGTGGCGTACACCGCTGCAAGGATTAAACCAATATTCGCGGCGACTTTGCGGTCACCTTCACACTCATTTTGAATACCTGCTGTCATCATGATAAAACCTATAGGTAAAATCAGGCAGACAAAGAAGTAGCCCGTAGGAAAATTGATCATCAGAAACAATGCAAACAGAAATACTGTTACAGTTACAATTGATGAGCCTACTTTTGAAATAATCTTGTTCAGATCCATTTAAT
>JAKSRH010000060.1 GCA_024403675.1 Saccharofermentans sp.
AACTCCACCAATAATTACAATCTTGAGAATAGATTTTAATAATTCGATTAATGAGTTGAGCGAAAAAATACGTTTAAAACCATTAACCGGATTTAATTTGTTGAATTTAGGCTGAAGAGGCTTTGTAGTTGGTTTCCACTTTACCTGAACCAAATCACTAATAAACGCCACAATAAATGCTACTATGAGAAAAGGCGCTATCATAATTCCAATGCTAAGAAATGCATTAGTCATCAGCACACTTACATCCTTTATTGGCGAAGTGCCACCATATAATCCTGCTACTTCAGGTATCCTGTTATATATCTTAGGGAACAATCCCAAGAACTGTTTTCCCAGTCCCGAAACCCAAAATTTCAAAACTAAAAACAGCGCAATTAGACCTAGTCCATTTGCAACTTCCTTGGACTTGGCTACTTGCCCTTCTTTTCTAGCATCCTCTAATTTTTTCGGTGTGGCAGCTTCTGTCTTCTCGCCACCTTCACCTTCAGCGAAAAATTGTAGATTAAGCTCCAGTCTGTAATTTATACTATAACAATCTTTTATCATTATACTTATATCATTATGCTTGCATAATAATCTTTACATCGTCATGCCTGTATCAATATACCTGCATAATCATACTCACACTATTAATCCAATAACTAGTATCCTTATACATGCAATTACATCATCGAGCCAACAACAGATACCATTACTTTTTTTACTTCTGTAAAAATCATATCACTAATAAGTGGTAACATTCCCACTGTTAAAAACAATGCAACAATTCCCACTAATACTTTTATCTGCATACCTACAGCAAACATATTTACCTGAGGAGCAACTTTTGTCATAATGCCAAGCACTGCGTTTAATATGAGCATTATCGCAAATATAGGCAGACAAATTCTAAAGCCTATAGACATGTAATCACTCAAAAACTTTATCATACTCTCAAACAGTCTCTGAGTGTCCAAAATCGCTCCACATACCGGAATAAGTTCAAAAGTCTCTGCTAATGCCTTTAAAACAAATTCCATCATTCCAGATATTAAGAGTATAAGTGTGACCGTATACTGATACAAAACACCAGTAATTGCAGACATTTCATTTGTAGTTGGATCAATCAGGTTTGCCATTGACATACCTGTTTCCATATCAATAATTCTTCCTGCAAATCCAATGATGTGTGTACTAATTGCAGCAGAATATCCAATCAGAATTCCTGTCATGGCTTCTTTACAAACAAGTACTCCATATCCCCATACAGAGTTATAACTAGGGATACTTCTTTCTGTAATAACTCCATACATTAGAATCGCAAAAAATATGCTGAATCCTATCTTAACTCTATTAGGAACCCCTTTCTGTGAAAAAAAAGGAGCGGCATATATGAAACAGCTTATTCTAATAAGTATAAGTAGGAAAAATTCCAGATTTTCTATACTAAATGAATAATCTATCATTTCGATTCCTTACCTGATATACACTGAAAAATCACTCCATAACTTAACCATGTACTCTGCCATATTATTAAGCATCCAGTGTCCTAAAATAATCAAAGTAGCAAAAATAGCCAACACCTTAGGAACAAAAGTAAGTGTCTGTTCCTGAATAGATGTTACTGTCTGGAAAATACTTACTATAAGACCTACAATTAAGCTCACAAGCAAAACTGGTGCCGCTGTTATACATATTACATATAACGCCTCTCGTGTAATTGTTACGACGTCATCTATATTCATATACTAACCTCTATCCGTTATAATCCTCACACTTGCTATATAACAAATACATCCCCATCAAATATGTACTTATCTATAAGTCACATTCTAGAAGTACTACCCCCTTGCTACATAAACAAAGTCATCAGTAAAACGTCCTAACTACATTTCCAATAACTAAATTCCAACCATCTGCAAGTACAAATAAAAGAATCTTAAACGGCATCGAAATAGTGGTTGGAGGAAGCATCATCATACCCATACTCATAAGGGCTGATGCAACTACCATATCTATAACTATGAATGGTATATATATCAAAAAGCCTATAATAAAGGCTGTTCTAAGCTCACTTACAATAAAACTAGGTATCAAAACTGCGTTTGGAATATTTTCGATATTACCATCCCACTCAGTTTTTGATATCTCCATAAACATTTCAACATCCTTCATCTGAGTCTGAGGATACATAAACTCTCTTATAGGCTTCATAGCCCTCTCAAAAGCCACCGTCTGCTCAATTTCTCCCCTGTCGAAAGGTTCGATAGCTTCTGTCCTTATTGTATTAATAGTTGGACTCATGATAAAAAATGTTAAGAACAACGCCAATCCAATGATTACCTGATTAGGTGGTGCGGATTGTGTGTTAAGAGCATTTCTTGTGAAATGAAGTACGATAATAATTCTCGTAAAACTGGTTAAGAGAATTATTAACATAGGAGCAATGGCTATCAAAGTCAGTGTCAACAGAATACGTAAAGCCCCATTTAACTGACCATTACCATTGTCATAGGTAATAGTTACCTGATTTGCAATATTCAACTCTTTCAGATCATCAGCACTTTCACTGCTTCCTGGTTCATTAATGTAAGTTCTATTATCAGTAGTACCTGCTTCAATATGAGTACCTAAACCCTCATCATTAATAACAGTAGCATGAGCTTCTGTTTTATAGGTAATACACAATATGCCCACCATTAACAGTAGGCATATTATACGATATATTCGATTAGACTTAATTCTATTAATTACTCTCATCTGAATTCTCTGAAGTTATTTCTTTATTTGTCACAGAATTCTTAAGTTTTGCAAAAACCTCTGAAAAACTCATATCCTGATTATTATCGTCGCAAGCGACAATCTTAGATTCATCAAGCTTGGTAAGCATTGTAATATTATCCTTGCTTACCCCTATTGCCATATATTCTTCTGCAATCTTAACAATCTGAATATATTGTGTTGATGAAATTCTCATAGTTTCTATTATTTCTATATTCTTCCCAGAAGTAACACCCTTCTGAACTTTTGCAATCCACCTTGTTACATACAAGGTGATTACAAGTACAAACACAAAAATAAGTAAAACTGTTATAAACTGGACAAATGCGTCCAGTCCACCTGTACTAGTCAAAAGCATTATCCAACAACCTTCTTAACTGCCTCGATAACACGATCTGCCTGGAATGGCTTAACAATAAAGTCTTTTGCGCCAGCCTGAATAGATTCAATAACCATTGCCTGCTGACCCATAGCTGAACACATAATAACCTTTGCATTGGCATCTGCTGCTTTGATGCTCTTAAGTGCCTGAATACCATCCATTTCTGGCATTGTGATATCCATAAGTACTAAATCTGGCTTAAGTTCATTGTATTTTTCAACGCCCTTTGCACCATTTTCAGCTTCACCTGCTACATTATAACCATTCTTTGTAAGGATGTCCTTAATCATCATTCTCATAAATGCTGCGTCATCGCAAATAAGAATATTTTTTGCCATATCTTTATCTCCTGTTCTATTTGATAATATCAGTAATTCGAATACCGAAACTCTCTTCTATAACAACAACTTCGCCCTTTGCTACCATCTTGCCATTAACAAGTACATCTATTGGTTCACCTGCTATTCTATCAAGTTCTATGATAGTACCTGGCGCGAAATCAAGAATATCTGAAATGTTCTTTTTGGTTCTTCCAAGCTCTACTGTAACTTCAAGTGGAACATCCATAATAAGACCAATATTCTCGTTACTTGGTAATGCCCCTATATCACCATTAAACTGCTCGAACTGAGCTGGCTGATAATTCATGCCCATTGGCGGCATCTGATACATTGGAGGCATTTGGTACATTGGCATTCCCTGCATCATGTTTGGATCCATTCCTACATTTGGCATTCCCTGCATCATTGGCATCGGCTGTGGCATAGGTGCCGGAGCTGGTGCTGGTGCTGGCGCCGGTGTTGGAACTGGTGCTGGAGTTGGTGCCGGTGCTGGCGCTGGTGCTTCTTCTTGAGGAATAGCACCACCCATAAACCTCTCAACAATGTCCTTAGCAAACTCTACTGGATAAAGCTGAAGTATCGTACTATCCACCAAATCTTCAATCTGCATTCTAAATGAGATCTTTACAAAAGTATTTGATAAGAAACTACCGACCTCACCAGTTGGGAGTTCACCACTTTGCATATCAATCAAATCAGAAACTGGTGGTGAAATATCAATTGTAGTTCCCATCATCTGCG
Organism: Saccharofermentans sp.; assembly: GCA_024403675.1. Taxonomy (GTDB): domain Bacteria; phylum Bacillota; class Clostridia; order Saccharofermentanales; family Saccharofermentanaceae; genus Saccharofermentans. The sequence continues at coordinate 4,228 of JAKSRH010000060.1, forward strand.
ACAATGAAGTTGCTGATGAACCCATCATCTGATTCATGGCTTCTGAAATCGCTGAAAGATGTAACTCTCCTAACTCCCCTGCTGTATTTGTACCATCACCGCCCATCATAAGATCAGTGATAACCTTTACATCATGTTCCTGAAGTATCAATATATTCTGACCATCGAGTCCCATTGTGTACTTGATACTAATCAATACACAAGGTAATTCTTTGTCAGCTGTAAAATCCTTCCAGTTTGAAAGTTCAACAACTGGAGTTGTAATACTTACCTTTTTGTTAACAAGAGAATAGAGTGTCGTTGCTGACGTTCCCATGCTAATGTTGGCTACTTCGCCTATAGCATCCTTTTCAATATCTGACAAGCTAATGTTGTCATTTGATGCCTGAGGTGCTGGCTCACTTGCAGTATCGCCGCCATCGACATTCATACCGCTAAGTAGCGCATTGATCTCATCTTGAGATAAAATGCCACCATCCATCTCTCTATTCCTCCTCTCTTATGACTGTTGTTACCCTGACCGCGTAATTATCACCGCTCTTACCAGGCATAGCCATAAATTTTTTTATATTTCCGACGTAAATAGATAATTCTTCGTCTTCTTTAGTGCCGAGTCTTATGATATCTCCGCGTTGTAAGTTAATAAAATCATTAACTGTTATAACGCTCTTTCCAAGCTGTGCCTTAATTGGCACCTCAGCCCTTCTAATCATGGATTCTACATATAATGTATAATCCTCATCTCTGTCTTCCTTCTTCGCTGAATACCAGAACTTAGTATTCAACTTATCAATAACTTCTTCTACTGTACTAAATGGAAGACATATATTTATAAACCCTTCGACTTCACCAATCTTAATATTAAGAGTTACGATTGCTATCATGTCATTAGGTGCAATAATCTGTGCAAACTGTGGATTAGTCTCAATTCTCTCAAGCATAGGCTCAAGTTCAACTACGTTTTTCCACGGATCCTTCATAAGTTGCATACACAAAATAACTATTTTTTCAATGATAATTCTCTCTATTTCAGAAAAATCTCTGGTTTTTTCCAGTGTACCACCTGCGCCACCGAGCATTCTGTCAATTGTAGCATATCCTATATTAGGGCTAATCTCTATCAATGCCGAACCATTGAGTGGTCGAAAATCCATAATACCAAGAATAACTGGATTTGATAACGCGTTTGAGAATTCACTAAAAGTAACGGTCTCAGAGCTTGCTACAGTTACTGAAACGCTCTTTCTCAAATACATAGGAAGGTTAGTCGAAAGTAATCTTCCGTAATGCTCATATATAATTTCAAGTGTACGTAAGTGTTCTTTCGAAAACTTGGCTGGACGAGCAAAATCATAATTGCGAACCTGTATTTCGTCGGTTCCCTTCATGGCTTCTGCATCCAGTTCTCCGGTGCTTAGCGCAGCCAACAGGCTGTCTATCTCATTTTGAGATAATACCTCACCCAAGCAGGCTCACCTCCCGTCTAAATGTACTGACTAATATTAGCTAAACATGATATCTCTAAAGATAATGTTATAGATAAACTTTGAACCGTACATCTCCTGTAATGCTTCAAGAATCTCCTGTCTAAGGCCATCCTGATCACTTTCTGCTTCTTCAATAGGATGTGATCCAATTATCTGGAATATCTTATCCTTAATCATATCTTCATTATCAGCAAGCTTTGGCTGAAGTTTCTCATAATCAGCATCTTTTGTGTTAAGTGATAATGATACAGAAACCAAACAATAATGTGTCTGTCCATCAGCACCCTTAGCAAGTCCGATAGTCATCTGATCTTCAATCTTATACACTGTAATATCTTCAATTGAAACTTCTTCACCACTTGCCTCAACCTCTGCGCTTGTACCATCCTGTACCTCGAGGCTTAATGCAGTTGATATACCATCAATAAGTTTTGCTGTCTTTTTATTTGTACCAATCATGGAAAACATCATTATTGCAGTCAATGCAATGTTAACAATGAGTAATGCCATGATTATGATTGATAACATGTTTCTTTTCATGTTTTTCTCCTAATAGCTCTGATTCAGGCTATTGTATAACTTAATCTCGATACGTCTGTTCTTACTTCTTCCCTCAGCTGTTGAATTATCTGCTATTGGAAGGTACTCACCACGTCCTGTATGCTTAACAAGTGATGGATCAATATTTGTGTTCTCCATCAAATAATTGAACATTGCTAACGCTCTGTAAGAACTGAGCACATCATTATTTTCATATCTACCACCCTTAAGTGGAACATTATCTGTATGTCCTTCTATCTCGATTCCATAATCGCCATATCGCTCAAGTACCTGTGCAACCTGACCAACCATGTATAATGATGACTCTTTAAGAGTCGCCTCTCCTGAATCAAATAGAATTGACCCCTTCATGGTAAGCTGTACATACTGCGACGTACAGCTCACATCTACACTATCCTGAAGTCCTCCCCCGCTTAGGGCTCCATCAACTCTTTAAGGCCTTCCTCCTCAAGCTGAGCACCAAGGTCCTTCTCATCCACACCATCTTCCATAGTATTCATTGTTGAAGTACTATCAGAAGCTGCGCCGACATTGCTAATATATTTATCCAGGTCATTCAACTGGCTCATACCATTACTAATCAGCATTCCATCTTTAAAAGATGAACCTCCCATCTGGAAAATGCTAAATGTATTGGAGAATGACGCTGCAATCTGTTCAAATTTCTCTGCATCCATATTGGACATTGAGAACAAAAGAACGAAGAAGCATAAAAGAAGATTCATAAGATCCGCAAATGTGGATTGCCACGCAGGGGCACCCGCTGGTGGTGGATCTTCTTTTCTTTTAGCCATCCGCTTCACCTCCTGTACCCATTGCTGCTTTATCTGCTGGGCTTAGGAAGGACTTAAGCTTCTCTTCAATAACTCGTGGGTTCTCACCAGCCTGTATTGATAAGAGTCCTTCAATTGCAATCTGCTTACCTGTCATTTCTTCTTCATTACGAACCTTTAACTTCGCAGAAGCAGGTGTACAAATCCAGTTTGCAAGCAATGAACCGTACAACGTAGTAATAAGAGCGACCGCCATTGATGGACCAATCGCACTTGGATCGTCCATGGCCTGAAGCATGTTAACAAGACCTACCAGAGTACCAATCATACCCCAAGCAGGACCCATCGCTCCAACGTCACTCCAAAAGTTGATTTTCTTTTTATGACGCTCGTCAATAGCAATCATTTCCGTCTCCATGATTCCTCTAACGAGTTCTGAATCGGTTCCATCAACGATAAGCAAGATGCCCTTCTTTAAAAAGGCGTCATCAAGATCACCTGCTGCCTCTTCAAGTGACAACAAGCCTTCTTTTCTTGCTACGTTAGACAAATCGATTATTTTCTTAATAACATCTGGTGTATTATTACCTGGATCTTTAAAAATAAGCGTTAATGACTTAAGTCCACTTACGAAATCACTCATCGTATTAGATGCCAGGATAGCACAAAAAGCCCCGCCGAATGTAATCAGGGCTGAATTCAAATCTAAGAAATTAACTATAACGCCAAAACCGTTTCCGGCGACGATACCAAATACTACCAGGATAAGGCATACAACTAAACCAATTAACGACGCTAAATCCACTGCTTTTGTACCCTCTCAAATCCATCCTTTTCACCTAAAAAAAGGCAAATCGGCATAAATTTCCTTTCTATACGATTTTACTAAATTATCTATCTCTTGTCTACTTTCTTTT
>JAKSRH010000061.1 GCA_024403675.1 Saccharofermentans sp.
GGAACTTCTAGAGAAGATGTATTTAATGGCTTCGCAAATTCTCAGGAGTGGGCAAACATCTGTACTCAATATGGAATATTAAGATAATAATAAAAAATCAACTTTCGAACAGCTTCTAGGAAGAGAGATTCCTAGGAGCTGTTTTATTATTTATGCGGATGTTATAATTACCAGGTGCTTCTAATGCCAATAAATTAAGGATTATGAGATATATGAATTTAAAAGCGAAGACATTATTAAAAGATAAATGGATACTTCTTGTTCTGGCTGTACAGGCACTTCTTTTGACGGTTTTCTTTGTTAAATTCCATTTCTTTTCTGCTATGTTTGAATCGGACGCAGCTGCTGAGGTGCTTCTTGCAGAAAACGTGCTTAAGGAAGGACATTTTCTTTTTTCTAATAATTGGATTTATGGTCTTGAGATAAGAGTTTTTCATAATCAGATTTTTATCGAGATAGGTTATTTGCTTTTCCATAGTTTTAGACTTGCCTACGCATTTAGCGAGGTTGCATTTATGTTAATTCTTGGTGCGAGCGGATACTATCTGCTTCGTTCTCTTAATGTCAGCAAATTTAATTCTAGTTTGGGCGTTCTTTTGCTGTGGTTGCCTTATGGTGGTTATCGTAGATATAGTGTTTTTTCCATGTTTCTTGGCAACAATTATTATTCTGCGCATGTGGTGTTGGAGCTCTTATTTTTGGGCATATGGTTTCAACTTAAAAAGAACACACTCACAAAAAAGACACGTAATATTTTGATGGCAGTTGAGTGCTTACTCGCACTTCTTATGGGTATGTGTAGTGTGCGACAGTTACTTTTAGTATTTTTACCTTTGGCTGCGTGGGAGGTAGGTTCTCTTATTGCTAGAAAGAAAGATGACATCGTACCAGCAGGCGATATGTGGAATTTTATAAAGACTTCAATCTTGGAACTTTCCATGATGTTCGTATGTGTAATCTCTAGCTTGGTGGGATATGTGATTAATAGCAAAGTGTTGATGCCTCGTTTTCATACACTCGCAGCATCTGAATTATCGTATGCGAACCTAGATGATATGATTCCTCAGTCCCAGAGAATGACTTCTGGAATATTGAAATTTACTGGCTTTGATGTAGAGCATGGTAATGTTATGTCTTTGATGGGCGTGGAGAATCTATTTTTCTTAATCTATACCATAGTTCTTGTTTGTATGTTGGTTTTTATTATTAAGAAAAAGGTTGCATGCCGCGAATATACTATTTTCTTGGCAGTGCAGATAGCTATCAATTTGGCTATTCTTCTTATTCTTGATATCGATGACGTGGCTGGTATGTGGCGTTATACATGGCTTGGTATGTACGGGCTTTTGCTTTTGCCTTCTATCCTTCTTAATGATAAGAAAGTGCCTACTATCTATAAGCTTGTTACAGTGGTGATGGTCGTGGGAATGTTCCTTACAACTAATTTTAATTTGTTCACTACTTCTATAAATAGAAATAACCGCTTAGTTAGAAGTTATAGTGACGGTATCGTTTATAACGAGAATCGTAATGCTACAGCTGAGGAGAGAGAAGGCTACATTAATTACTTGAGAAGTAATGGATATACTTATGGTATTGCGACATTCTGGAATGGAAATATTACATCCGTGTTGTCTGAGGGCGATGTTCGCGTATCTGCTGTAAATAATGATAGTGAGTGGACTTTCTTTGGTGTGCTTCAGCCTTATGATTACTCTGATAGAAATGCGTACGTTCCACAGTTTATTATTTTAAGTAACTTTGAAGTTGATGCGCGTAGTGCGGCAGGATTAGAGATACCTGAGAAGGTGCTCTACCAGGATGCGAAGTTTACCGTGTTCGCATATTAATAAACCACTTAATCGGAGGTTCTTATGAGCAGGAATGTCATGATTACAGGTACAGGTAGAACTTATGCTTTGGGTTATAATATGGTTCTTCGTTATCTTGAGAATGGAGATACAGTTATCGCTACAGTGCGTAAGGAGTCTGAAGATCTTAATAAGCTCAAGGAGCAGTATGGTGACAAGCTTCGCATTCTCATTATGGATATTAGCTCCACAGAGTCAGTAGAAGCTGCTCGCCAGGCTTTCCCAGAAGATATTACTCATATTGATACTCTTATTAATAATGCAGTTAGTGTTAGTCCTGACTGTGACAAAGAGTTTTTTGATGTGAACCTTGATTACATCGCATCTACTGTTAATATCACAGGTGTTGGCGCACTTCGTGTAATTAAAGCCTTTAGAGATCTTCTCATGAATGGTGACGACACAGGTCTTATCATGAACATTACATCTGAGGCGGGAAGCATCTCCAAGTGTTATAGAACTAACCTCGTGGATTATGGTATCGCTAAGGCGGCGCTCAACATGGGCACTATGAATATCCATAATGTAATTAAGGATAACCCAAAGATTAATATCTTCTGCGTTCATCCAGGATGGATTAGAACTAATGGTGATCCTGATAACCCAGCGCCACTTTCTTCTTATGATGCGGCTGAGATTTTGCGTCTTATGTTTGAGACTAAGCGCTACGACAAGACTGGACCAAGATTTATCACTAACGAGGGAGTAGAATATCCTTTCTAATTATGTTGACGTCACTTGCGCTTATTTTCTTAGTTGGACTTGCCATGGCATCTATATGCCAGAAGATTCGTCTTCCACGTATCATTGGCATGCTTATTACAGGTATCGTCTTAGGACCATTTGTACTTGATATGCTAGATAGTTCCATCCTTGGAATATCAAGTGAACTTCGTAAGATGGCCCTCGTGATTATTCTCATTAAAGCAGGGCTTGCACTTAATATTTCCGACCTTAAGAAGGTTGGTAGACCAGCAATTCTTATGTCGTTTCTTCCTGCTGTCGCCGAAATTATTGCTGTAGTTATTTTTGGACCAGCGCTACTTGGTGTTACTCGTGTCGAAGCGGCAGTTATAGGTGCAGTATTAGGTGCAGTTTCTCCAGCGGTAGTAGTGCCTCGCATGGTAGACCTCATGGAGAAAAAATACGGAACTAATAAGGGCATCCCTCAGCTTATTTTGGCGGGTGCGTCTCTTGATGATGTTTTGGTTATTGTGCTCTTTTCCTCTTTTGTTAGCATGGCGCAGGGAAGTGGCGCAAACGTCATGGAGTTTGTTAACATCCCAATTTCTATTGTGCTTGGTATCGCTATAGGTATTGTTAGTGGCCTTTTCCTCGCGTGGTTTTTTGAGACTAATTACGCGCACGCACGTCACATCCGCAATAGCCTTAAGGTAATTATTATTATTGGCGTGGCGTTTCTTCTTATGGCACTTGAGCTTTGGCTCGAGGGCAAGGTGGCGATTTCTGGTCTTCTCGCGGTCATGTCCATGGCATGTAGCTTTCAGATTAAAACAGTGCCTGAGGTAACAACGCGCGTCTCGGCGAAAGTGGGTAAGCTTTGGCTTGCGGCGGAGATTTGGCTTTTTGTCCTTGTGGGTGCGGCGGTAGATATCAGATACACTCTCAAGGCGGGACTTGGTGCGGTGGCACTTATCTTTATCGCCTTGGTGTTTAGATCTGTGGGCGTGTGGCTTTGTATGCTTGGCACTAAGCTTAATAACAAGGAAAGACTTTTCTGCGTGCTTTCGTACCTTCCTAAAGCTACCGTCCAGGCGGCTATTGGTTCCGTACCTCTTTCCTTAGGTCTTCCTTGCGGAAATATCGTACTTTCTGTGGCAGTGTTATCGATTATTATTACGGCGCCTCTCGGGGCATTTGCCATGGATTTTTCCTACAAGCGATTGCTTACAAAAGATGACATGATGATATAATTTTACAGTTCGTAAATATATATGTTGGAGAGAATAAATGGGAAATATACAGAAAAAAAGAGATGAATCACTTGATGCAATAAAAGGCTTTTGCATTATTCTTGTTGTCTTAGGACATGTTATTACGTATTTGTTTCCTGATGGATACAACAATAATTTAATATTTAAATTTTGTTATTCTTTTCATATGCCTGCAATGATTTTTATTAGCGCATATTTGTCAGGAGGCTCAAGTGCAGATTTAAATTGGTTTGTGAAGAAAGCTAAAAGATTGATGATTCCATTTATCATATGGACTTTGATTGAATATTTTACTAGTGGAGGACCGGATTTATTTAAAGCGTTATTTTTCTCCCCTTCCATCTGGTTTTTGCATTGTTTATTTTGTTTTTGGGCGATGTATTTAGTTGCAGATAAAACCCATCATTTGTATGTAGTTTTCTTACTTGAAATCCTAGTTGTTTGTGGAGTCTTTTTCTTTACTCATAATGAAGCGCTTGGACGAATTATTCATTACTGTCCATTCTTTATTTTGGGTGTGTTGTTTCGAAGAAATGTCACGATATTTCCTGACTACACCAAGAAAAAGGTATGTATCATTAATATTGTTTTATACGTAGTAGCAATGTTCTTATATTCATACAATGATGATAGTAAAGCGCAGAAAATAGCTAGTTTATTACATATGGAGAAATACGCAAAATTTATAGCTGCAGCATTAAAAGGCTATAGTATATATATTGTTGGAATAATTGGCATTGGTTTTGTATTTTCATTAATAAAACTTGCATCACAGTTTTCTATAATGGCTAAAGTGATTTCATTTTTAGCTTGGGTAGGTTTGTATTCTATGCAAATATATCTACTTCATTGGCGATTTCTTTTTATAAATACTATGCAAAATAATTACGCATTAGCGGCACTATCATTTATCTTGGGTGTATTTGTACCTATTTTTATAGGACTATTAGTAAAAAAGATAAAACCATTATCACAAGTATTATTCGGAAATTAAAAAAATTTTCAAATTTATAAAACCAAAACGAATCCTCGTGCATCTATCTAGTATAAACACAGAAAAACGTGATGCACGGAGGATTTATTTTATGAAAAAGTTTTTTGTTATGGTTATGGTTTTGACAGCAGCTTTCGCAGTCGCAGCATGCATGGGAATGGACACAAAGCGTGCAGATAAGAAGCTTTCAATCGAGTTCGAAAAGCCAGTTAATCCTAACGTAGTAGTTGCTAATGAGGATCAGCTCGTTGAGGCAGAAGAGGAAGTAGTTGTAGTTGATACAGATACTTATTACGCAGCTCCAGTGGAGGCACCTGCACCAGTTGAAGAGTCTGCTCCTGCATCTGTAGAGACAGAGGCACCAGTCGAGGTGGAAGTGGCTGCTCCAGTAGAGACAGAAGCACCTGCACCTGTAGAAACTGCAGCACCTGCTCCAGTTGAAACAGAAGCCCCAGCTCCAGTAGAAACATATTGCGAGCCTGTTTATTACTATTCCGTTTGTCCAATCTGTAACGGCATGGGCGTAGTTTATGAGCAGGGTCAGTATTATGACGCCATCATGGGTTGGCAGTATACAACATATACATATTGCTGTGGTGGCTGCGGAGGTAGCGGCGTTATCTAATATAAGGAGGCCTTATATGGATGAGAATAAGGAAAACAAATATTTCAATTTAAGTGATGCATTATCAATCATTTTTAAAATATCAGCTGAGCAAGTCGATATTCCCGAGGACACAAACAAAAAAATACAAGACCAAATTAAGAAGTTATATGGTAATTTAAATTAGAGGAGAGGTAATAAAATGGAAAACAAAATGAACTACAAGAAAAAAGATGAACTTTTATTTGCAGAAGTAGAGCGCATGATCAATGGCGATTTTAGTGGATTTGATCGCATGTACGAGCTCTCAGCAAAGTATATCTACAAGATTATCAATGATGTTGTTAAGAATCATCATGCTACAGAAGACTTGATGCAGGACACATACATCTCAATTTATAACAACATTGGTAGTCTCCAGAATCCACGAGGATTTTATTCATGGGCAGGTAGAATCGCTACTAACAATGCGCTCATGTATATCCGCAAAAACAAGAAAGAGTTGCTTGTGGGTAGTGATGAAGATGGCGAGAGCGAAGACTTTATCTTTGAGCGAGCATCTGAGGATCACGAAGAGTATATTCCTGAGACTATCGTTATGAATGAAGAGTCCCAGAAAATTATCGCTAAGATACTTGATGATTTACCTGTGGAACAAAAGATTACGGTACAGTATTACTATTTTGAAGAAATGTCCGTGCAGGAAATCGCTGACGCTATGGAGTGCTCTACAGGAACTGTAAAGAGCCGCCTTAATTACGCAAGAAAGACAATAAAAGCTGCTATCGAAGAACTCGACAAGAAGTATGGCACAAAGCTCTATGCTATGGGTGTTGGTCCAGTTATTACTTTTGTATTCGAGCAGTCTGTGGAAAAAGTGGTGCTTACAGCTGCTATGATTTCAGCAGGTGTTGCAAGTATCACGGCAAAGCTCGGAGTATCTGCTGGCGCAGGCGCGGCTGCAGGATTAACTGGTGCTGCCGGAGCTGCCGGAGCCGCTGGTGGAGTTGGCGCTACAGTTGGTTTGACTGGTGCTGCAGTGGCAAAAGTAGCGGCTGTAATTGCTGCACTTGCTGTAGTTACTACAGGAACAGTTGTTGCTATTAATGTTATTAACAAGAAAGATGATAAGAAGCCATCTAGATCACATCGTTCTGAGAAGAAATACGAAGAGGAAGAAGAGACAACTCAGGCTGAGACTTCTATGGTGCTCATAGAGGAAACGGTAGAAGAAACAGTAGAGACAGAGCCAGAAATCGTTGAGTTATCTTTCTTCGAGGAGCAGGGATTCTCTAATTATTCTTCTACTTCATTTAGTATCCCAGGACGGTTGTCTTTTGGAATTCTTGATGAAGAAGGTAATATCGTAGATAGTGTTGCGCAGACGGAAAATAGATATTTTGACGACGCAGTTATTGGTGATTATTACATTACAAATATAAGCAAAAGTGCACCTGATGCTAATGGTAATGTAGTCATTACTGTAGATTATGAAATCGTAATGGAAAACACAGTTAATGTAGTAGATGATGATGTTTACACAGCAATCTATACGTCCGTTCCTATTTCATACGATTTTAACAATCCATGCGTTTTTGATTACTATACTGGTCAGTGTTTGAGCTGTAGTAAGTCAAAGGGTGGCGAAGTTGCAATTGGTGATGACACATACGATATTAGTGTTGATTTGTCTGGATCACATTCAAGTGATTGGGGCACTTGGATTGTGAGTGGTGGAACTTTTGCGTACTGCGATTTTACTTTTGTAGAGACATATACTTTGACTATAGTTTGTCCTGCAGACTACGATGGATTAGTTGTGGTATTTAATCAAAACTTTGGTCATGACGATGATTCTAGTAGTGGCGGAGAATCTAGTGGGGAAGACGGCAGTCACATTTTCACTATGAGTAATAGTACAGGTTCAGACTACTGCGCATTTAGGTTGTCAGAATATTGTTGATGGGATATCAGTAGTAATAGTTTTTAGTAATAGTGACGGGGCTGTGAGAACTTAGTTTTCACGGCCCTTTTTATTTATTTGGTTTCAAGTTCACTTTTTCGCTCACAAAAATCCAAATTTAGTGAGTATTCTAGTGAATATCTTTCGATTATCGGTCAAGTCCATATTTGTGTGTAAATTCAAAACACCTGTATAAGGCATTACTAT
>JAKSRH010000062.1 GCA_024403675.1 Saccharofermentans sp.
CTCCTTATTAAAAATTATATTTAAAAAACAAATATACAGAGTCAATTATACGAGTTTTGTTGGTCAAATTAAACAGCAAATTCATTATTTTAACTAAAAAAACAGTTATCGTTGCATAAATTGAGTTCAAAACAGCATAAAAGTGTATAAAAACGTCTCCCACGGGCTGTGAGAGACGTCCTTGTCTTTGTGCGAGAGCGATTATAACACAAATTTAGCCAGCGTAAAATGGATAAACAAATGCGTCATATACTGAGATATTATTGATTCTTTGACCAGAAGGGCCGTCATCATCATGGCTCCATTTGAAATCAGCACTAAATCTTAGAATGGTATCTGCATTACTACCATTTAAAACAATAAAATCAACATAAGAATCCAAATCAGAAGCATAGAACATTAAATCAGTTCCTGCGTCAATTGTGATTACTTGATCAGTTGTGGAATATGTAGCTCCATCAATTATTTGTCCGTCGAGAGAACATGCTGTAGTTACATACATGTATCCATCGAGATAATAGAAGTCTCTTAATGGTTCAGGAATACCATCATTTCCAATACAATAATCCATATTTGAACCCATGGTAGATAGTGCGTCTGTATGTCTTGTCATTGTGAAACAATTAGGATCAACAATATCTCTAATTCTCCACTCGACGCTACCAGTGTTTATTGCTGTATCCCCATCAATTTTAAATACATAGATTGTGTGCCAATCATCTTCTTGATTAATACCCATGTAAATATAATATTCACCATTATATCTAATAAGCTTACCTGATAAGCCCAAGCCATACTCTTCAATAGTGGTTTCTGTTCCGTTAAGTATTACGCTATAAGCTGTGTTGTCGTATGGGCCTCCATTTGAAAGAAGTTCGATGGAATCCATATAGCCATCGCCAGTAACATCCCATTCCAAGTAACCATTATCAAGGAATTCAATAACATAGTTTTCTGGAAGATTTGTGAAATACTCAGAATTGAAAATGTCCTCGTTTCCATAATATGGAATTTTCATACTATATAGATTTACGTAGTTTAAGTCAGCTAATTCATTCATAGGGAAAACAACATGAACACCGTCTAGAAGCAGAGCTATTGCCATATCACCATTAATGAAAAGGTTAGTTAGTATCTCATGAGAGTTATCTACTAATGGGTATTTGTAGTTGAATCCGATTTCTCTATTTAATTGACTATATATTGTAGCTATAAATTCATCTTTATCTAAGATGATATCGTCTGTAGTAATAATTTCTCCAGTAGATGATAAGTAATTGTATGCTGTAGCGAAAGTTCTTTCGTTGGAATAGTCTTCACTATGGTAGTTAATATTTGTACTTGTAATATAAGAAACTACCTGATCATCTGAACGGAAAGGGCTCACAGAGTTATCGATAGATGCGTAGAAGTTATCCTGATTAGAAGTATTATGGTAAGCAGCCTTATGTGCATCGTTTGTCTCGAGAAGATTATGCATTGTATCTTCATTTTGCTGAGATATTGCGGCCTGTAGTTCTGGATATTCATTAGAATCCAAAATGAAACTTTGAATGGAGCAGTTTACGCTATTTATAACATAGCCATTTGTTTGCTTTTGCACACTGTCCTTATATGAATCTATAGTATACGGAATATAAGAAAGACTGCCTTCGGTTACGAGCATAGTAGGAGGCTCAGCAGTAGGTTCAGTGGATGGTTCTGTTACTGCGATTGATGTATCAGTCGCTTCGTCTTCGTCGAAATTAATTTCTATTTTGTTATCTTTTTTCTTTTTATCAGATTTGTCCTTGTTGTCATTTGAAGCACATGATGTTAATGACATAATAAGGCACAAAGAAAGAAGTGTTGCGGTAAATTTTTTCATGGTTTTATCCCTTTACGATTGCGTTTAATTCAGCGAGAAGATTTCCTGTTGTAATTACTTCCAAAGTATCAGATACTTGATCCTCTTCAAAATAAATCATCATTGGGAAACCAGATTCTTCTACGCATACAATTAAACAATTTTTATCATTACGTTTATTGTTGTTTGCTGTGTAATCTTTTAAGTAATCAATAAGAAGCTGAACTGCTTCCTTAACCTGGGCGTCTTCAACTTCCCCAAGGATATCAAATAACATTTTTTTAGCCTCTACCACTTTGATTGAAAGCATGTTCTCTTTTAGTTTAGGTTCAGAAAAGAAGAAATCTACAACAGGGCAGATAGTATTTCCTTTGAAATCGACGTCTCCAGATTGTCTTACCACAAGTAAGGAGTCAGTTTCAGTTATGTGTCCTTCTTTAATTACCTCCTCTAATTGAGATAGAAGTTCTTTGTATTCATCAATTATATATTCGTTCATATATTTCGTTCTCCATCCATTAATAGTTTATTGGGTTTCTATCGCATCTGTAAATTTGGTACTGATCAACAGTTTTGACAAGCGTATATTGAGAGAGAATGTTGTTTGGCACTTTGTCATAACCGCTTTGAATTACTAAATATGTTGGACCAGAGTAATCAGCATTATTGTCGTAATATTTATAGTCTCCAAAATGATAATAACCACCTTTGTCCAATACTAACTTATAGTAATGATCCAAATCGTAAATTCTTAAAGTTGTTTCAAGGTAGATATGGTCATTTCCCCAGACATATATTAGTTCGGAATCATTTTGTTCATTAATATAATCGATAATTTCATTTGCATATGAGGCAACGTAGTTTTCTGATACATAGTAATTAATGTCTGAAAAAATATTATTTCCTGCAATTGATATCGTCATTGCGATACAAATGAGAGAAGTATAGAGTTTTTTCTTGTCCAAGCTAGACAGTAAATAAGCCACTAAAATAATTGTCGCAAAAAAGGTTGTAATTAGATATCTTTCCTCGAAGAAGTAAGCTCCATATTGAACCTTAAAAAGACCGAAGGAAATGAAATTAATAATCACAATATTTAATATGAATAGTATGTTGCCATTACTCTCATCATAGTTTTTACGCACCCTTTTTATAGCAAATATAACTGCGATAACAATTACTGTAAAAATGGTAATAGGGAACAATCTTAGTATTCCTTCATAGGACATAATGGATATTTTATTGTCAGCGGTAAGAGGAAGAACATTAAGAAGACCCAAAAAGCCTTGAAATACAGCGCCAAAGTTTTTCCAAATTTCTTCAATTGTTGTCCATGTTTTTTCATTGTCTGAAACAGTTGTGCTACTGAAAATAGTAATTAAGAATTTTCCGAATATGATACAAATGGAACAAACAACACCAAAAATAGAATCTTTGGTTTTTAGGATAGATAAATCATTTTTTATTAGTGTTATCTCGATTTCATAAGCGATATAGGGAATAAGCATTAAGATTAGTAGAAATACACCTATTCCAGCTCCAGATAAAATGCAAAGTGCAAATGTAATATATGTGCTGATAGCGAATTTATGTTGCTTTTTTATTCTAATAAATTCGTAGACAATCATGAGTGCGATAAAGCTTCTAAAGGCACTATGGGATGCTCCAGATATGACATTGTTGAAATATCTTATATCGTTGATGATTTTATATCCATCAATCATATAAGGAGAGATTACTAAATTGAGAGCAACAAGCTTTGACGTCATGTTTAGTTCGAGCATAGAGATGATAGATCCCATTGCCCAGAGAATTAACAGTAAAACAATAATGTTTACGATTCCAAATGATAAGAAGATGTTTTTGGTAATGGCATAGAAGGGAACGGCGAGAAGGGTAGAACTATCAAAGAAAAGATTGTTTTGTTCTGCCCACAAAGGGCTGATTAAGGTCTTATCGTTCCATATGAGAGCTGTCTTAAGGCAAGACCATGATGCATCGAATCCGATATGATTTTTGATACAGGCGAGATTGAAATAACAGCAAATAAAAAACTGTGATAATAAAACATAGAGTAAACAGATGTTTAAAATGTCTTTTTTATTAATTATTTTTTTTGATTCATTCCAAAATAGTCTTATTTCATTCATTCCATTATCTCCTAAATTACGCCTGACAGTAGCGTCAATATCAACGAGCGTATTTTTTATTATATAACAGATATTTAACTTTATTAAGGTGGACAACTTGTGGAAACTCTAAAATAAGATTTGCATTTTGTGAAATATGGTGGTATCCTTGCTTCTTGCAGGGGTAACTGCGCTCTTTTTGTGCGCGAATTTCCTTGTAAATATTAGTGAAAGGAGATGTATTGATGCCAACGTTCAATCAATTAGTCAAGTCCGGCAGACAGTCCAAGACATACAAGTCTACTTCACCTGCTTTGCAGTTCGGTCTCAACACACTTCAGAAGAAGGAGACAGAAGTCTTCGCTCCTCAGAAGCGTGGTGTATGTACAGTTGTTAAGACAACTACACCTAAGAAGCCAAACTCTGCTCTTCGTAAGGTAGCCCGTGTACGTCTTACTAATGGATACGAAGTAACAGCTTATATCCCAGGTATTGGACACAACTTGCAGGAGCACTCCGTAGTTCTCATCAGAGGCGGACGTGTTAAGGATCTCCCTGGTGTACGTTACCACATCATCAGAGGAACACTTGATACAGCTGGCGTAGCAAATCGTATGCAGGCTCGTTCTAAGTACGGTGCTAAGAAGCCAAAGGCTGCTAAGGTAAAGAAGTAATCCTAACAAAAATGTAGGATTGGACAAACAGAGCGATCAGTACATTGTTCATAGATGTGAGGCCTTTGGGCCTCGCGTACTGGGACAAGGCTATTGACAGCACGACACGTGTCCAAAGAAGAAAAAACTGAAACGTGAGTACCTATTGGTTTCAGAAAACTGAATATCATGTAAGGAGGGAAGCAAAGTGCCAAGAAAGGGCAATATCCCAGTAAGAGTTGTGCTCCCAGATCCATTGTATAACGATACAAGAGTTACAAAGCTCATTAACAACGTTATGCTCGATGGTAAGAAGGGTATCGCACAGAAGATCTGCTACGATGCTTTTGATATTGTTAAGGATCGTACAGGCGAAGAGCCAATCGAAGTATTTAATAAGGCTCTTGAGAATGTAATGCCTCAGCTTGAGTGTAAGGCTAGACGTGTTGGTGGTGCAAACTACCAGGTACCTCTCGAGGTTCGTCCAGAGAGAAGACAGACATTGGGTCTTCGTTGGCTCGTTCTCTACGCTAGAAAGAGAAGTGAGCGCACAATGAAGGAGCGTCTCGCAGCTGAGCTTATGGATGCAGCTAACGGTACAGGTGGCGCATTCAAGAAGAAGGAAGAAATGCACAAGATGGCAGATGCTAACAGAGCATTCGCACATTATAAGTGGTAATTCGTAAAGGAGCATATGACGATGAATAGAGAGTATCCACTCGAGAAAACTAGAAATATCGGTATCATGGCTCACATTGATGCAGGTAAGACTACAACAACAGAGCGTATCCTTTACTACACAGGTATCAACCGTAAGATCGGTGAGGTACACGATGGTGCAGCTACTATGGACTGGATGGTTCAGGAGCAGGAGCGTGGTATCACAATCACATCCGCTGCTACAACAGCTCCATGGAAGGGCCACAGAATCAATATCATTGATACTCCAGGCCACGTTGACTTCACAGTAGAGGTTGAGCGTTCACTCCGTGTACTTGACGGTGCTGTAACAGTAATGTCAGCTCGTGGTGGTGTTGAGCCACAGACAGAGACAGTTTGGAGACAGGCTGAGCACTACGGCGTACCAAGAATGGTATTCGTAAACAAGATGGATATCTTGGGTGCAGACTTCTTCCACGTTATTGATATGATCAAGGATCGTCTCAAGAACAACGCTGTTGCTATTCAGGTACCTATCGGTAAGGAAGATTCCTTCGAGGGTATCATCGACCTCATGACACTTCGTGCTGAGGTTTATACATCCGAAGACGGTATGCAGTATGAGGACCGTGAGGTTCCAGCTGACATGGTTGACTTCGTAAACGAGAAGAGAGAAATCATGGTTGAGGCTATTGCCGAGACAGATGAGGAACTCATGATGAAGTATCTCGACGGCGAGGAACTCACAATTGATGAACTTAAGACAGCTCTTCGTAAGGCAACAATCGATTGCCAGCTTATCCCAGTAACATGTGGTACATCCCTCAGAAATAAGGGTGTACAGATGCTCTTGGATGCTATCATCGATTACATGCCAGCACCAGTAGATATCAAGGCTATCAAGGGTGTTAACCCAGATACAGAGGAAGAGGAGGAGCGTCCATCATCTGATAGCGAGCCATTCTCCGCTCTCGCATTTAAGATTGCTACTGACCCATTCGTAGGTAAGCTCTGCTTCTTCAGAGTTTATTCCGGTGTAATCACAGCTGGTTCTTATGTACTTAATGCTACTAAGGGCAAGAATGAGCGTATCGGACGTATCGTACAGATGCACGCTAACGATCGTAAGGAAATCACAGAGGTATTCTCTGGTGATATCGCTGCAGCAATCGGTCTTAAGTTTACAACTACAGGTGACACACTCTGTGATGAGGATCATCCAATTATCCTCGAGTCCATGGAGTTCCCAGAGCCTGTTATTGAGGTAGCTATCGAGCCTAAGAGCCGTGCTTCTCAGGAAAAGATGATCGTAGCTCTTCAGAAGCTTGCTGAAGAAGATCCTACTTTCAAGACATATACAAACCAGGAAACAGGTCAGACAATCATCGCTGGTATGGGTGAGCTTCACCTCGATATCATCGTTGACCGTCTCTTCCGTGAGTTTAAGGTTGAGGCTAACGTAGGTGCACCTCAGGTTTCTTATAAGGAAACAATCCGTAACACAGTTGAGTGCGAAGGTAAGTTCGTACGTCAGTCTGGTGGTCACGGTCAGTATGGTCACTGCTGGCTTAAGCTTGAGCCTCAGGAGCCTGGTAAGGGTTATGAGTTCGTTAACGCTACAGTTGGTGGTTCTATCCCTAAGGAGTTTATCGCTCCTATCGACGCTGGTGTACAGGAAGCTATGCAGGCTGGTGTACTCGGTGGCTACCCAGTAGTAGACGTTAAGGTTACAGTATTCGACGGTTCTTACCACGATGTAGACTCATCTGAAATGGCATTTAAGATTGCCGGATCAATGGGATTCAAGGCTGGTATGGCTAAGGGTAACCCTTGTCTCCTCGAGCCTATCATGAAGGTTGACGTTGAAGTTCCAGACGATTATCTCGGAGATGTTATCGGCGGTCTTAACGCTCGTCGTGGACAGATCAAGGAAATCGAGCCACTCAACGGAACTCAGATGGTTCACGCAGATGTACCTCTTGCACAGATGTTCGGTTATGCTACAGCTCTCCGTTCTTCTACACAGGGTCGTGGTACATTCGTAATGCAGATCTCACACTTCGCTGAGACACCAAAGAGCATTATGGAGGAAATCCTCAAGAAGTAATTCTTGTAGATTTACTTATATATCAACAGTTACCGCAAAGGTTGCCGCATAAATCCGCCCTACTTGAAAAGGTAGGCGCAAATATTGTAAAATATGATTTATCGCGCGACCCAAGCGGACAGATATAAAAACAAAAACAAATAAAATTAATTTCAGGAGGAAATTACAATGGCTAAGGAA
>JAKSRH010000063.1 GCA_024403675.1 Saccharofermentans sp.
AATAGTAATGCCTTATACAGGTGTTTTGAATTTACACACAAATATGGACTTGACCAATTGAACTCACAAAAAATAAGGATTACCAACCTTCTCCTCACCCATAGAAGAAGCTGGGCCATGACCAGGAAACACAACAACGCCATCAGGTAAAGCCTTCAAAAGCTTAATTGACGCCATCATCTGTGAATTATCACCACCAGGTAAATCAGTTCTACCAACAGAACCTGCAAAGAGCATATCACCAGAAAACATATACTCCCCATTTACAATAAGACAGCAAGAACCCTTGGAGTGACCAGGAGTCTTAATAATCTCCATATCCACTTCGTCGTTCATGACATACTTGTAGTCATACTCATCAAAAAATCGAGGCACAGCAGCATAAGTACAGTTATCACGGAAAATAATAGACCCATTAAGAAGAGAATCATCAAGGCACTCACCATCTTCCCTGTCCATATAAACAGGTACATCTGGGAACTCAGACTTCCAAGCGTCTACATATGCAATGTGATCAAAATGTCCGTGAGTAATAAAAATTGCCTTTAAACAATTAAAATCGAAGCCTTCAATATCGTCTACACCTTTAACCAACTCAGGTTTACAACATGGATCAACAATAAAATAGGACCCTTCCGACCACAACAAATACATGTTGGCCCCCAAAGGTCCTCTAGGAAGTGCTTTAATAACCATAAATTAGAAACTAGATGACTCCTTAAGCCACTCACGATAATCGAGATCACCACTATCGATAGCACGGATAAGAATCTCAGCAGTAGCGAGATTAGTAGCATAAGGAATATTATTCTGATCGCATACATTAAGAAGGTCTCTAGAATATGTATTAAGCTCGTCTCTACCATCCTTAAGATAGATAACGCAGTCAACCTCATTGAACTGAGCACGTGCTGCAAGCTGCTCAATACCACTACTGTAATCAACAGATAAACCAGAAACCTCAATATCAACTGTAGCCTTAATATGCTTAGCTGTATTGTATACGGAAATAAGCTGATGCTTTGTTAGAAGAGTCTTGTACGCAATACATAAATTGACAAGAAGTTCTATTTTTCTGTTGTCAGCCATAAGAACAATCTTCATGAGTACGTACCTCTTCATAATAAAATATACTAAGATTGTATTCAAAAATTGCTTTTAATGCAATTGAGATAACAACTAAACAACCTTCAGAAAAACTGACAAATAGCCCAAAAGAATGTGAAAAAATTATGTTGTACGGTCAATATATACAGCAAGTCGCCCAAAAATCAGCTGTGCATCAGCCACATGAAGCTTAGTAGTAGCCTGCTGTTCCTCAGTAACATATGCTCCAAAAGTAACAAGAACATATTCCTTACCATCAATTTCAGCGAATGACGCAAGACACTGACCAGCATCAGATGTGTACCCTGTCTTACCACCCATAATCTTATAACCATTTTCAGCTACATCAGACATAGCAAAGGCAAGAGTATTTACCATTTCAAGTCCTTCAGAGTGATAGTTAGTAGGATTACTTGTATGCTGTGATGTAGTAATAAATGTTCTAAAGTCATCATCCTTAAGGCCTTCAAGAAGAACAACACTCATATCACGAGCTGTGGAGAAATGACTAGGATCATCGTAACCAGTACAGTTCATAAAGTGTGTATTAGTAAGACCAAGTTCAGCAGCCTTCTCATTCATCATGTCAACGAATGCAGGCTCACTTCCTGCTACGATATTAGCAATAGCAAGACAACACTCTGCTCCTGATCTAAGCATTACACCGTAAAGCAGGTCTCTATAAGTTACAGTCTCACCGTTTTCGAAGCCTGCCGTGGACAAATCATAGTGATAAGTAGTCGCGAGTTCATCATAAATTGACTGCGGCATAGTGTAAGTCATATCAAGATTATCCAGATGGTCAAGAGCTACAAGCACAGTCATCATCTTAGTTACAGATGCAGGATAAGCCTGGACATCAGCGCCCGTCTCTTGAATTACATAACCCGTCTGGGCATCAACTAAGATAGCCTCTGTACTATGCATTTCTTCAAAGAAATCATAAGCTGGAGTTGGTGTAGGAGATGGCGTAGGTGTAATATCTGCTACTACAGAAGACTCCGTCACATCTTTACCCATATCCTTAGTAAACAAGTGAACAATAGCAAAAAGACCAACGCCCACAATAAGTAAAACGCCAAGGCTTAAAACTATAAAAGTAATACCTGCACTATTAAGATGAGGTCTCTTCTTATGCTTTCTCTGTTTTGCCATTAAATCTCGATAATCTCCAATCCTGTATTTACGCCCTGCTCTACCATAGCCTTGATGTCGAGCTTGCTCTCAGCTTCCTCGATATCCTTGTGCTTTGGATGTGTCTTAGGGTGCTTAGCTACGAATACTGTACAGCAATCCTCATAAGGAAGAATAGATGTCTCAAAGGCACCAATCTTACGTGAAAGGTCGCAAGTTGCTTCCTTATCAAGACCAATAAGAGGACGGAATACTGGCATATCTACTACTTCATTAGTGATATTAATAGCCTCCAAAGTCTGGCTTGCTACCTGACCCAAGCTCTCACCTGTAATTAGCGCCTTACAATTAGCCTTCTTAGCAAGCTCCTCTGCAATCTGAAGCATTACACGACGCATAGTAATAGTAATCATGTCTTGTGGGCTATTCTTTACCATGTCGAGCTGAATCTGAGTAAAGTTAACAATATAAAGATTCATCTTACCTGAGTAGCGACTAACAATCTTCGCGAGGTCTATTACTTTCTGCTTAGCCTGCTCACTTGTATAAGGGAAAGAATGGAAATAAACAGCATCAATCTGCATACCACGAGATGCCATCATGTAACCTGCAACTGGGGAGTCAATACCACCAGACAAAAGGAGCATTCCCTTACCTGCAGTACCTACTGGAAGACCACGGTGTCCCATAACCTTACCAGAATATAGGTAATTATAATCTCTAACCTCCACATTAAGAATAAAATCAGGGTTATGTACATCTACGGAAAGTGCTGGGAAATGGTCAAGAATCTGACCACCAACTTCCATACAAATTGCCGGAGAATTAAGTGGGAAAGACTTATCACCACGCTTAGCTTCTACCTTAAATGTCTTGTAATTAGGGTGCTCAGCAAGAAGCTTCTCTACAAAGCTAAGAGACTCCTTGATAATAACCTCGAAATCACCCTCAAACTTAAGTGCAAGGCTCGCAGAAACTATACCAAACACCTGAGTAACAGCAGTCAAAATTTCCTTTGATGCCTCTTCTCCAGCAAATGCAGGATTCTCGTCCTCCTTAGCCTCAATCCAGATACGACTCTGGCTCTGAGTGATGGAAAGCTTACCAAAATGTCTAAGTCTATATCTAAGATTTGTAATGAGCTGTGCTTCGAACTTACCTCTGTTAAGGCCCTTCAAAGTAACCTCACCCATTCTAGCCAAAATAACATTATGTGCCATAATTACCTCTTATCCAATCAAATACATATCGTATACTTTATCAACAATCTTAATGAATTCCATTGCTTCATCCATAGTATTATACCTTGAAAAACTAAGTCTAACACTGTTGGCAGCAATTTTACGATCTACACCCATCTCGAGAAGCACATAACTTGGCTTCTTTGTCTTACTTGAGCAAGCAGATACAGTGGAGACATACACCTCAAAGCTTTCGAGTGCGTGAAGCATAGTCTCACTCTGAAAGCCCTTAAACGCTACATTAAGCACGAAAGGAAGTGCGTCATCAGGAGAGTTAATTGTCGCACCTCTAGAAAGAAGTTCTCTTCTAAGATAAGCATTAATTTCACTTACCTCCTCATACGCATTAGCACGTGCATCAACTGCCTCTTCCAAGGCATATCTAAAGGAATCAGCAAGCATAAGACTTTGTGTACCAGATCTTAAACCACCCTGCTGTCCGCCACCTCTAATAAATGGGTCAATTCTAATGCCAGTTTTAATATAGAGCACGCCAACGCCCTTAACGCCATGAATCTTATGGCCAGAAAAAGACGCCATATCCACACCAAGCTTCATGAGATTAATATCAAGCTTACCAAGAGACTGCACGCAATCAAGATAAATCACTGTCTTAGGTGATACTTTATTCTTAATTTTAACTATCTCCTCGATAGGCAAAATCGCACCAGTCTCGTTATTAACATGAGTAAAGCAAAGGATTGCTGTGTCACCTTTAGCGAGCTCACTTTCGAGGACACTTAAATCTGGCTTGCCATCCATACCAACTGGTAAATAAACCACGTTGTAACCAAGCTTTAGCATCTTCTCCAAAGTCTCAAGTGTAGCCTTATGCTCAGTTTTAGTAGAAATGATTGTCTTACCTGCTCTAGCATTTCTAGAGAGATAACCTTCGATAGCAGTGTTCGCACCCTCAGTACCGCAGGAAGTATAGATAATATCTTCCTTTTTGCAGCCAAGCTTAGAAGCAATTGCCTTAGTAGCTTCATCATATGCATTACCAGAAGTAATACCTAATTTGTGAAGTGAACCAGGATTACCAAAAAGCTCATTACTTGTAAGATCACTTAAAATCTGCTGAGCTACTTTGTCAGAAGTCTTTGTTGTTGCACTATTATCAAAATAAATCATTTTTAAACCTTCTAAATATTAGTAATATTCACCGATATGTGATTATAGCATATCGAAATGAAACGACTATAATGTATTTTAACATTCTTAATGAGAGGTAAAGAATTGGCACGCAAGTACGAAATTGACATGACAAATGGCCCTATTATGGGCAAGTTAATATCTTTTTGTATTCCACTGATGTTAACTAATGTTTTGCAGCTATTATTTAACGCTGTAGACATCATTGTCGTGGGTAAATTTGCTGGCTCCACTGCCCTTGCCGCTGTCGGCTCGACTACCGCCCTCATAAACACCATGATCAATCTTTTTATTGGTGTATCAATTGGTGCCAATGTTATTGCCGCTAGATTCTATGCTTCAGACATGAAAAAAGAGATGAATGACACAGTTCATACTTGTATTTCATTTGCTATCCTTTGCGGAATCTTAATGCTCATTATGGGCGTTACCCTTGCTCGTCCACTTTTAAACTTAATGGATACTCCTAGTGATGTAATCGAGCAGTCCATCCTCTACATGCGTATATACTTTATGGGTATGCCATTTTTTATGGTATATAACTTTGCCGCGGCTATATTAAGAGCTACTGGAGATACCAAACACCCTCTTTATTACCTAATCTTTTCAGGTGCTATAAATGCACTTCTTAACCTTTATATGGTTATTAACCTTCACTTAGGTGTAGCTGGTGTTGCTATAGCTACTGTTACAGCACAGTTCATTTCATGTGTCCTTGTAGTAAGACTTCTTGTCATTACAGACGGTATATACAAACTTAGTTTTAGAAAACTAAGAATTAAGTGGCGATACTTAAGAGAAGTATTTAAGATTGGCTTACCTGCAGGTGTACAAAGTGCAATTATCAACTTTTCCAACGCCCTTTTACAGTCTTCTGTTAACTCATTTGGTTCTGATGCCATGGCTGGTTACACAGCAGCTAATAATATCCTGGGATTCTTATATGTTTCCGTCAATTCTATAACTCAAGGTTGTCTCACATTTACTAGTCAAAACTACGCCGTTCGTAAACTTAAGCGTATGGACCGTGTACTTATTGACTGTCTTATTATCCAGTGCACTCTTCCTCTTTTCCTCGGAATCATATTCTATGTATTCGGACCAAATATTCTCGGAATCTATACCAAAAGTGATAGCGTAATAACCTTTGGTATGCAGATATTATCAGTTACCACTATTCCATATCTTTTATGTGGAATTATGGACCTATTCCCTGGTGTTTTAAGAGGTATGGGATACTCTGCACTTCCTATGCTTTTCTCTATAATAGGTACTGTAGGAACACGTATTTTATGGATTTACGGTTTGTTCCCTAACCATAGAACACTTACATTCCTTTTTATTTCTTACCCTGGATCTTGGATTTTTACTATTTGTATGCAGCTTACCTGCTACTTTGTAGTTAGAAACAAAACAAAGAAACTTTTTGGTTTGTAATTTGTTTACTTATCCATTCTGAAGTGCGAGACAAACCTGCGTCATTCCTTTTCCCATAAATTAGTGCAAAAAGAATGACAGCAACTTTACAAATAACAAAAATGTCCTGGAAAAATCCAGGACATTTAATTTTTTAATCAAGCGTAGTGCTAAGGACTAAAGTAAAATTAGTCGTGAGCGACCATTATCCGCGTGTAGCAGAAATCTCAGGCTCAGTTGTTGTACCAACTACTGGAGCAAATCCCTGAGGAGCTGTCTCTTCTGGTACAAGGTCTGTACCCTCTGGTGGAGCTACCTCATCACTTACTGGGAACTGAGGATTAAGTGGATAGTAACCAAGAATTGTTACATATTTCTCCTGAAGTGGAGCTGTACTAAAAATCTTTTCCTCATTTACAAGCTTATCATTCTTATAAGGGAAAGTAATTGCAAGTGTACTTACGCCCCAGATAATGAGTGCCAATACAACCAACTGAATAAAAAGAAGTGGTGTCACTGGGAACAAATCCATAATCTTAGATACTGTCTTAGGATTACGATTCTTCTTTGCATCAGATGAGATAAACTCTGCTACTTTATAACCTGTGGAATCAATTCGAGCAATGATTTTCTCAAGCATAAAGTTACGAGTATATTCATCGAGTGTTCTTGGAGCAAAAGATACATTTTCAGGAAGTGGATACTTCTCTACAATCTCATTTGCGTTCTTAAGGAGAATATCGCCGAAAGTATAAATAACCTCTTCTGGCTTTAAAGTGCCTCTCTGCTGATATGTATCGAGATATGCCTTAACAATCGCCTGTTCAGCTCTTGTTGTCTCCTTAGCAATCTCAAATACAGAAGAGTAAACCATCTCTACTGTACTCTGATAAAAATCTGCGATATTTTCTCTGGTTAGCTTCTCATTCCAAAGTTCCATTACTGATAGCCTCCCGGATTATTATTTGGGTCATATCCATAGCCATACTGATCCTGTGGATATGGCATTGGCTGCGCATAACCCTGCTGTGCATATGGATCAGGTTGTGCATAACCCTGCTGCGCATATGGGTCAGGCTGCGCATAACCCTGCTGCGCATATGGATCTGCCTGATACTGTCCATAGTAAGCATCCTCACCAGGAACAGGTTCACTTAAAAGAGCATCAAGATCAACATTAGGCACATTTGCATACAAATCATTCTGTGGCATGTACTGCTGCTGATACTGCTGCATTGGATCTACACCATACATATTAGGATCCTGAACAGGCATCTGATTCATTGGAATCTGGTCCATTGGCATCTGTGGAGCCTGACCCATTCCCTGAACCATTCCCTGAACCATTGGCTGAGCTGGCTGTGCCTGTGCTAC
>JAKSRH010000064.1 GCA_024403675.1 Saccharofermentans sp.
CATATCGCACCTGGATTTTGAATTTTGTAACTCATTTAAATTATTCTTTTGGTGGGTTCTTATACATGCAAAAACCACATATCCCTAATTACTGTATTTTCCCCAATAAGTGTTTACCAACTTTACACCTTCATCCTGTGGATCATGATTCAGATAGTAATTAACCATTAACTCCTCTGTCTCATCACATGGATGTCTTAGTAATTCTTTTATAGCACAAATCACTAATCCTTTAGGCGTCATTTCATTCTTAATTACCATTTTTGATATGGTAAAAGCTACTTCAGTATCATGAAAGTATTCAATGATATATTCCAATTTATATCGATTCTCATCACTATAGTTTTCAATACATACTTTAGCTTGTTCGACTAAGTCTCCCTTCAAATCAATATCAGCTACTTTGGCACCAGCAATAGACCTTACAGTTGGGAAGGAATTAAAGTATTTATCAGAAAATACTCTCCCTGTTAACTCATATACAGGCAGCGAATGATATAGGCGTTCTCCAATCCTTGCTATTTTTTTCTTACCAACATCAAGTTTCTCATCAATTTGAATATCAGCAAATTCGATTTTATCTGGATAGGTACTACCAAGACGATAGAAATACTTCGCTGGAATTATTGTCAAACAATTAAATCTTTTTCCCAACATTGATGACGCACAGGCTTTATGATGACCATCTAGTAATGCACAGATAAAACCCGAGTCATAATATGCTAGTCCTCTAGGCGGATTAGATGTTTTAGAAATAATCTCTGCGTATTCATCTACTCTTCTTTCATTAATCAGTTCAGCAGACTGAGTCGGATATATAAAGGTTGGAAACCCCTTTGCTGCACCCATGAAATTAGAGTCATAAAAATACTCTGTAGCCGATTCATTATAGGTCAACTCATTAGGAACTGAATAAAAGAAATTACCATTTCCATCACTTGGAAACAAACTGGTGTCAGCTAGCAAGTAATAACCATCATCAAGCAGTCCCAATAAAGGCTTTATAGACTCGAATGAATTTTCCAAACCAGTAAATTCAGAGTTCAAGCTTTCGCTCACCTTAACAAGCTCTGGAGAATTAATATTCTCAATTCCATAACCAGTGGCAAGCATCCCTGAACAGGTAGGACAATAAGGATATTTTCCCTGAAAAATAGGTTTGTTATTAAACAACAGTTGATGATAACAATCATTATGGTCATCTGACTTGGTAGAACGAGTTGTCAGCGTTCCTTTGCCATTTTTCACACAGAACAAAATAGCTTCGTCACACCAATCGACATTATCCACATTTAATTTCTTTATAACTTTAACATCGATATTCTTACTCTTGTCAAACCAATTTATAATACCCATCTCTTTATTCCCAAATTACCTTTTATCTATTCGGCACACGTATAACTATAGCTAAATTTAACTCGTGTAAATTCTTCTTTTCCGTAGTTAATAGAATCGAAATTATATTTGAAATCATTATACAATAACGACAGTCGTATCAGCCATCATCACTATTTTCGAATTAACATGTAATACTCATCATAACTAATCTCTTCAGCAATAACCTGACGCTTTAATTCGAGAGCATATTCGCCCCACTCCATGAATTCTTGCTTAGTCATTTTCTTCTTCATCATACGCGCATAATGAGCTTTATAGGCCTTGTTATAAGTATTCCATATTGGATCACTCTTGCACTTGTCATCGTATCTCTGGCGAGCTCCAAGGCTTCTACAGGTCTGCCCACTTTTGCCTTTGATTCTACTATCACAATACTGGGTGAATTTTCCGCCAGTGAGTAGAAATACTCTTCCACAGTTGTTGCACTTTACAGGATAGTTTTTATGCTTAAGACCATTAAAGAAATCATAATATAAGAACGAACCTATATCGCTGAATTCTACGTTCTCGCAGAGCATAGACACACCTGCATCATCAGTAACTGTTTCATAGTTGAAAGATTCAATATGACAATTAGCACCTGAATGCTTTAGTGGTTTATCCTTTCTATGCTCGTCTAATTTCTTAGCAATATAAGAATCTTCTGGGAAAGATGTTCTTACAGAAATAACATCTTCTATAAACGATTCAATAAAAGTTAGTGCGTCATAGACTGACTGTAAAAAACCTACATAAACACCAACATAGGTTTTAAGGTATTTATTTATTTCAAAAATACCTTCATGAATATCTGGATCATAATCACGATTTATAACGTTATATTCATCGAGATAATATCCCTGATCATCACCGTCTCTAATTAGTACACAATCAATCTTATGAAGTGTTTCTATTAAAGAAATATCTTCATCATATTCTTTGAAATTATATGGTGGATATGAACGCATAAATCCATCTATCTTGTTACATCTATTTTCAAGCTCATTACATAATGCAGGGTAATTTTTCACTATGTCATATGACATATCTGTAGTTAGTTGAAGCTGTGAAAGTAGAGTATTTATTTTCCTAATTTCTTCCAGAAATCCGTGATAATCAATTTTATTCAAATAATCTACAAGTATTTCATTGCTTTCAAATTTGTTCTTTCCCTCAATAAATACAGTACTTTGCGAGAAGTTTGCATTGAATGTTCTCATTGCTAAATTTAAAAAATTTTTCATGGTAGAGAATTTTTCCTTCAAAAATAGAGTATGCACCATTTTACAACAATTATCTATTTACAGCAAGAAATAAGGCTGATAGAATTCATTTATCGAAAAGAACAATTGTTTGTTTTCGGTGTGAACTTTGACAATTGCATATACCTTTTATCAGGTACATTAACGGATATTTGAGCCCTGTAGATTGTACGCGAAGACCTCAGATGAGAGAGCGAGAATTCAGTTCTACGAATGTGGAAGCGACCACAACGGCCATGATGGTATTCGGGATAATGATACTTCTATGTAGCCATAGGCTGAGCGTTGAAGCGGAAATACCGTGAGCCGTCGCACCCCATGGGCGTAGCTGGGTGGGATTCCCAGAGGTGAAATTCCTATGAGACTTTCTAGCAAAAAGTCGCCTGATAAATGCCCGTGCTCTAGGGGTGTCGTGGACAAATGTAGAGCGAAGAAACAACCCCAAACTATAAAACTATATTTTTAAGGAGCGTAAAAAATGAAAGAAAAAAATGAAAAGAAGAATGAGCTCATCTGTTTTGATGAACTTGAACCAACCAAAGTAGAATGGCTTTGGTTTCCCTATATCCCTTTTGGAAAAGTTACTATCCTTCAGGGATATCCTGGCTGTGGTAAATCGACCTTTATATTGTCCCTTGCGGCAGCATTGTCTAAGGGTTTGAATTTGCCACTTAGCGAGATAAAGCACGATCCGTGCAATATCGTATATCAGAATACAGAAGATGGTCTTGAGGATACTGTTCTACCTAGATTTTTGTTAGCACAGGGTGATACTCATAAGTTATTTACCATCAACGAGAAAGAGCGATTTGTTACCTTTGATGATGTAAGAATTGCAGAGACTATTAAAGCAACTAATTGTAAGTTGCTTGTGCTGGATCCTTTGTCAGCATATATCGGAGATGTGAATATGAATGTCTCTAATAAAGTCAGAATGCAGTTCCGACCACTAATCAATGTAGCAAACGAGACTGGCTGTGCAATTGTAATCATTGCTCATCTTAATAAGAGTAGATCTGCTAATCCAATGGAAAACAGTTCAGGCTCAGGGGATATTATTGGTGCTGTACGAAGTGCACTTGTTATTGCACAGGATCCAGACAATCTTGAGAAGTATTATTTTTTCCAGCAGAAGAACAATCTTGCAAAACGAGGTGATACTTTGGAGTTCAAGATTGAGGATGGAAAAATCATATTTGTTGGCGAGACAGATATTTCTTTGGAAGCATTTTGTGCCAGTCATGTTTTTGTTCCTGGCAGGCCTGACGAAAGAGTACAGGATGCAGTAGAAATCATTACTGAAATTATGGGCGATGCACCGAGAAAGCCAGCTGTATTATTCCGAACTGCTTTAGAAGAGGCAGGTATATCTGACGGAACAATAACTTCTGCGAGAAAGAAACTTGGGATAACATCCAAGAGAATGGATGGTCATTGGTCTTGGATTAATCCTAAGTGTTCAATAAATCAATAAGTGTGGAGCGTCATAATTGGTGTTAAGAGGCGTGCCTCTTGCCCACTCCTTGCTTGCAAGGTGTAGTGGGTTACACTCAAATATATTGACCAGCAAGTTCCTACAACAAACATCCGGTGGATGTTCGTTGGGAACTTGGTCATTGAGAGTATTAGCGCCAGCCAAGATAAAAACACGAACAATGACAGCTTCGATATTTGGTACTGCCAGATCTGTACTATTCGCAGTAACTAATTGAGAAGCGATTCGGTCATTAGATTTGAGTGTATAGCGCAGGGCGCCAATCGTTATGTTTTATTCACGACAGGATTTATTGAAGAAAGAACCAATGAAGTAATTATCGTACTCAACGCTTATTGATTTATTGATTTGTTGAGTACGGAAACGGAGGTGAAATGAATAGTTACGCTATTATGCGAATAAACAAACATAAGATGGGAACGGTAAGCAGAATTAACCGTCACCATGAGAGATTAAAGCAGGAATACAAGAGTAATCCTGATATTGATTTAAGTAAGGTTCACGAGGACTACCACATTAAGGAATGTAGTGGCAGTTATAGAGAACTGATTACTAAGAGAATCCAAGAAGTAGGCTGTAAGGTGCGTAAAGACAGTGTCGTAATGCAGGATTGTCTAGCACTGGCTTCTCCTGATTGGATTAACAAATTGACATTAGAACAGCAGAAAGAATTTTTCCGACATGCGTATAAGTTTTTTGCAGATAATTTCGGAGAAGACAATATAATTTCGGCAGTGGTTCATATGGATGAGACAACTCCTCATATGCACCTCATTTTTGTCCCAATTACGGAAGATGGAAGATTGTCTTCGAAGAAACTCATAGGCGGTCCACAAGGGCTTATAAAGCTGCAGGATGCCTATTACGAGCATCTTCATAACAAATACCCTGATATCACTCGAGGAATACCTAAGCGAGTAACGCAGAGAGATCATCTGCCAGTATATTTGTTTAAAAATGCAGCTGAACTTTATGCGCATTATGAAGAACTGGAAGAGGCCATCAACTCCATAGGACTTGTTAATAACAAGAAGAAAAAGGAAGAAGCTATGCGTATTATCAGACGATATGCACCAGCTATGGCTAGACTTACAGATCAGCTTAAGACGGTTAATGCTCGTGTCGCCAAACTTGAGAGTAATTTAAGTTATTCAGAAGCGAGAGAAGAAATGGCGAGTGATGAATTGATTAAGGCAAAGACCGTTATCAGTAATCAGAAACAGAAAATTTTGGATCTTCAGGCACAGCAGGAAAAGCTTATGACAATTATCGAGAAAGTCCCAGAATCTGTATGGGAAGAGATTAAGGCTAAGAAGAACATCAAGAAAAAGAAAGATAAGACTAAATGATTATCAAGAAAAGGAATAATCGGATTAGATAATATATTAACCGAGACCTCCGGCGTCACCTCGTGTGGCGCTTTTACATTCCCTAGCAAAGGGAAAATTTATACTAAGGAGGTTAGCAAATGAATTTGAAGAATGAAGTGCCTGTAGCAGATAAGGCATTACTTACACTAGAAGAAGCAGCTTCTTACTTCAATATCGGCATGGCTAAAATACGAGAGCTTACCAGTGACGATCATTGTCCTTATGTTTTATGGAATGGGAGTAAGAGACTTATTAAGAAAACCCTTTTCGAAAAATATCTGAATAGTTTGTTTTCGATTTGATATATAAAGGGATTTTGGGAAGATGTGTCTGGGGTTATAATGACCTTAGGCACATCTTCATTTTTTTCGTAAAGGAGATTTTTGAAGATGACAAAGCGTTACACAGATAAAAAAGCAAAACTAAGAAAAGGAGAATATCAGAGAAGCAATAATACTTTTGAGTACAGATGGTACGATTCTTTAGGAAAACGCCATTATGTGTATGCTAAGACTCTTCCTGAATTGCGTAAGAAAGAGGAAGAGATTCTTAAAAACATAATGGATGGAATTGATTACAGTAAGCAGGATGCCACAATCAATTACTATTTCGATTTATGGAAAAAGATTAAGACCGGTTTGAGAGAAACAACATTTGCCTCGTATGTTAGGTATTATGAACGATATGTAGAACCTGATTTCGGTAAAACAAAAATCAGGAATGTAACTTACAGTAGCGTTGTTTTGTTCCTCAAGGATATGGCTGAAAATCGTAACTTAGGAATTGGAAGTTTGAAGAACATTAAGATTGTGTTATCGGAAGTTCTTGATATCGCTGTAAAAGATAATGTATTGAAGAATAATCCTTGTAGTGGTGTTCTGAAAGATTTGCGAAGAGAGTATGGAGATAGTGTTAAAGAGGTTCGTGCTCTGACTGTCGAAGAACAGAAAGTCTTTGAAGAATACCTTGCCAGACCAGGCACATACCACAGATACTGTACTGTTTTCACAGTGATGTTATGGACTGGAATGCGAGTTGGCGAAGTGCTTGGACTAAGGTGGGATGACATCGATTTTGAGAATAACGAGATTGAGGTTAATCATACACTTCTTCAGTACGACATAGGTAAAGGAAAAGGCAGTGGTTACAAAATCAATCCACCTAAGACAAAAAGCAGTTATCGAACCATACCGATGTTACCAAAAGTAAAGGAAGCGTTTTTAAAGGAAAAGAGATACCAGGAGTTTTTGGATATAAGTTGCAACTCGGTGATTGATGGCTATACGAATTTCGTATTTCTCAATAGCGAAGGTCATGTATTCCATCACAAAAAACTGAACAGCAAGCTGAGCAGAATATGCGAGCTGATTAACCAAGAGGTACAGGCTGACGAAGAGTCAATATTAACCGAATTCCCTCATGTTCATAATCACATGCTAAGGCATACGTTTGCTACCAGAATGAGAGAAGCTGGAGCCGACATAAAAGCCACATCCGATATACTTGGACATGAAGGTTATCTGATAACTCTTAAGACCTATACGAATGCTTCAAGTGAATTTAAACGCAGGGAGATCAATGTTCTTGATGAATACTTCGACAATGCGTTTTAATTTACCACTATACTTACCACTTTTTGCGACATATTTATGCAGATTTATAGAGAATTGCGATTTTACTGAAAATCTGTAAACCGTTAAAATAACTGGATTTGCAGGGATATTGAGACTTATGAAAAAATGCTCCAATGCTCCCCTGCGTCTCCGCCAACGAAAAGCCTTGAAATCATTGAGTTTCAAGGCTTTTTG
>JAKSRH010000065.1 GCA_024403675.1 Saccharofermentans sp.
GTTAGTTTCATATTAAAACCCCTAAAGTTTGTTCAACTTTAGGGGTTCATATCAATCTAACTCTTTTTTGTTTGAGCGGAGAAGGTGCATCGCTGTGGGTGGTGCTATGGGAAGATGTCCAGAGGTGGAAGCTTCGGCTACCGCCTGCGCGCGTCACTTATAAATTGGTGAGTGAACTCACCGATTTATAAGCGACCAACAATAGGGTGTGGTGCGTTAGGCAAGTAAGAGGAGTTAGGAGAGTTTGTGCTGGAAGGATATTAAGATATAATCAAATTACTATGCGAATAAGGGGTATTTGATATGAAATTAAGAAAGAGTTTGATGGCAGGGGTGCTTCTGGTGTCCATGGTGTTTTCTGTGACGGCGTGTGCGAAGGTCAAGCATTATGATGAGGACGACTTCCTGGAGATATGTGAGGAAGAGCTTAATACTGATGAGGACGAGATGTATCGTGTGACGGAGATGGCCGACGGTGGCTACTATTTTAGATATGGTAGCGCGGTTGTTTATTACGTCGAGTATGATTAGGAAAAGGACGCTAAGAAGGAATTTAATAGTATTCTTGATGATTTTGAAGATGCTAAACAGGATAGTAGTAATCATAAATTAAGTGATGTGAGTGTTAATCTTAAGGATCACGGATACCTTGTGATTAAGGGCGAAATTGATGAAGAGTACTTTTATGGTGGTTACTATTGGAGTGAGGATACGATAATTATGGTCGTTACTACTCAGGATGATGATGGGTCAAGGAAGGCTGTTGATGAAGTTATAGAAGCATTTGGCTACAAGAAGCCTTAAGAGAAACCATAAAGAAAAAGCTGATTTGTAAAGTAGGTTAAGTTATAATCAAATTATTATTTAATAAGGGGGCTTAATATGAAAGCTAGAAAGACTTTGATTACAGGTGTTTTGTTGGGCGCTATGGCATTGTCATTTACATCTTGTGCTAAGGTTGAGTACTACGATGAGGATGACTTCCTTGATATCTGCGAGGATGAACTCGATGTAGAGGAAGATGATATGCTTGATATGGGCGGTCGTAATGTCGAGACAGGATACTACTTTGAGTATGGCGACGCTTATGTTGCTTATTTCCAGTATGATTCTAAGAAGACTGCTAAGAAGGAGTTTGAGGAAATTCTTGATGATTTTGAAGACATGAAGGATGACCATGACTTCAAGGGTTCTAGTGCTTTTGTCAATGTAAGTGATCACGGTTATCTTGTTATGAATGGTGATGTTGATGATGAGGTTTATTACGGTGGTTATTATTGGAATGACGACATGATTATCATGGTATTTACTGACGAAGATGACAAGGATGCATTTAAGGATGTAAAGGAAGTTATCGACGCTTTTGGTTATAAGAAGCCATAAGTGGTGGTTTACTAATATATATAATTATATTAAACTACGTACTGGTAAAAACTATTAATAAGAAAAGAGGATATAAATATGTACGACCACATTAAGGCTCAGGATTCTGAGGTTTTTGAGGCAATTACAGCAGAACTT
Source organism: Saccharofermentans sp. (assembly GCA_024403675.1). Classification (GTDB taxonomy): domain Bacteria; phylum Bacillota; class Clostridia; order Saccharofermentanales; family Saccharofermentanaceae; genus Saccharofermentans. The sequence continues at coordinate 1,522 of JAKSRH010000065.1, forward strand.
GGTAGACAGAGAGATAAGATCGAGCTTATCGCTTCTGAGAATATCGTATCTGAGGCAGTACTTGAGGCTGCTGGTTCTGTACTTACAAATAAGTATGCTGAGGGTTACCCAGGAAAGAGATATTACGGTGGATGTGAGCACGTTGACGTAGTTGAGCAGCTCGCTATCGACAGACTTTGCAAGCTCTTTGGTGCTAAGTATGCTAACGTTCAGCCACACTCTGGTGCACAGGCTAACACAGCTGTTTACTTTGCAATCCTTAAGCCAGGCGATAAGATTCTTGGTATGGATCTTAGCCACGGTGGTCACCTCACACATGGTATGAAGCTCAATGTTTCTGGTAAGAACTATGAGTCTGATTTCTATCAGGTAGGTGAGGATGGAATCCTCGATTATGAGAAGGTAAGAGCTAAGGCACTTGAGTTCAAGCCAAATGTTATCGTTGCTGGTGCTTCTGCTTACCCACGTATCATTGACTTTAAGAAGTTCCGTGAGATTGCTGATGAAGTAGGCGCATACCTCTTCGTAGATATGGCTCATATCGCTGGTCTTGTAGCTGCTGGTCTTCACCCAAATCCAGTTCCATATGCACACATCGTTACAACAACAACACATAAGACACTTCGTGGACCACGTGGTGGTGTTATCATGACAAACGATGAGGAGCTCGCTAAGAAGATTAATTCTGCAGTATTCCCAGGACAGCAGGGTGGTCCTCTCATGCACATCATTGCTGCTAAGGCAGTAGCATTCAAGGAGGCTCTCAGCCCAGCATTCCGTGACTATGCAGAGCAGATTGTCAAGAACGCTAAGGTTCTCTCTGAGGAGCTCATGAAGAGAAATGTTAACCTCGTTTCTGGTGGTACTGATAATCACCTCATGCTTATCGACCTTAGAGGTACAGGCATCACAGGTAAGGAGCTCCAGCTCAGACTTGATGACTGCAACATCACAGCTAATAAGAATACAATCCCATTCGACCCAGAGAAGCCATTTATCACATCTGGTGTAAGAATTGGTACACCTGCTGTAACAGCTCGTGGTATGAAGGAAGAGGATATGGTAGAGCTCGCTGACCTCATCAGCCTCTGCATCTTCGACTTCGACAATAAGAAGCAGGAAGTAATCGATAGAGTAGCTAAGCTCACAGCAAAGTACCCACTCTATCCAGACATGAAGTAATTCCAATAAAGGAAACTAATAATGTTAGATAGCCAACAGCCCCTCGCCTATAGAATGGCGCCAAGAGATTTGGACGAATATATCGGACAGGAGCATATTATTGGCAAAGGTAAGATGTTAAGAAGGATGATTGAGGCGGATAGACTGTCCTCAGTCATCCTTTTTGGACCTCCAGGCACAGGCAAGACTGCGCTCGCGAAGCTCATTGCTAATAAGACATCTTCCAAGTTCAGTAAGCTCAATGCTGTAACAGCAGGTGTGTCAGATATTAAGAACGTCATCGCTGATGCGACTAACCCTCTCATATCAGAGGGTAAGAGGACTGTGCTCTTTATTGATGAGATTCATAGATTTAATAAGCTTCAGCAGGATGCGCTTCTTCCATATGTGGAGGATGGAACGGTTATTCTTATTGGTGCTACTACTGAGAATCCATTCTTTGAGGTAAATAAGGCGTTGGTATCTAGATCTACGGTCCTTCAGCTTCAGCCACTAACTGAGGATAACATTAAGACTATTCTTAGAAATGCAGTTGATGACAAAGAGCGTGGCTATGGACTTGTGGATGTAAGTGTTACAGATGAAACACTAGGTAAGATTGCCATGATGGCGGGAGGCGATGCGAGAAATGCTCTAAAAGCATTGGAGCTCGCTGTTATTACTACTCCGCCAAACGCAGAAGGTACTATCGAGATTACTAATGAAGTAGTATCAGACTGTATGCAAAATAGAATCGTCCTATTTGATAAGGATGGCGAGAGTCACTACGACAATATATCCGCCATGATTAAATCCATGAGAGGTTCTAATCCTGATGCGGCTGTACTATATCTAGCTAGAGCATTAGCTGCAGGAGAGGACTTCGAGTTCTTAGCAAGAAGAATAATGATCTGTGCAGCAGAGGATGTGGGGCTAGCTAATCCTAATGCCTTACTCGTCGCTGTAGCCGCATACCAGGAGGCAATGGCTGTAGGTATGCCAGAAGCACGTATACCGCTTGCTGAGGCTTGTATCATGGTTGCTAGTTCTCCTAAGTCTAATGCGGCTTATCTGGCTATTAATCAGGCCTTAAACGACGCTAAGACTAAAGATACTGGAACTATACCTATGCATCTTAGAAATGCTCCTGCTGAGGGCATGAAGGATCTGGGATATTCTGTAGGATACAAGTATCCACACGACTATCCTAATCACATAACAAAGCAGCAGTATATGACTGATGTAATGAAGGATACTACTTACTATGAGCCAACTAATATTGGCTATGAAAAGAAGATTGGTGAATACTTAGACTTCGTAAAGAAGATGGAGGAACAAGATGACAACAAGTAATAGAAAAAAGGCGGCGGTAGTTCTTATATTGATGGCATTTATTTGTTCATTTGTTTTCTCAGCTTGTAAGAATGTAAATGTAGATGAACCAATGACAAAGGAGAAGGTTAATTCATCTTCTGTAAATGCTGCTGAAGGTTTTATTCATTCAGTATTTACAGGTGATGAAGAGTTATTCTATGCGTGTTTCCCAGAGAATAGCTTCGGAGAGGACTTAGATGCATTTGCTATATACGATATGAGTAAAGATGCTGATATGAAATATATCGGTGTGAAGTATGTTAACTTCAATAAAATTACTGAAGAAAATGGTTATGATCCTGCCTTCATGAAGACAAGTATCAACCTTGGACTTCATGTGGATGAAGCGGTTATTACTGATATGGAAATTGTAAAACTCGATGTGTGCTTCGAGGGAGAAAATAACAAAGAGTATAAGTATGTGTCTGCATATGTAGTTACATTCCAGATTGATAATGGTAGCTGGTACGCATTCGAGATACAGAATTCTGATGCGGAGTTTGCTGCTTAAAGCAAATTGCATATTTTCATTATATATATATAAGAAAAGTTTACATTTTGTGTACACCCATTAGGCTATAGAGGTATATAGTATTAAGTGCGATAATATGAGGGTATTAGCACGGGGGGAATATGTATGTACAAGAAATATACGTCTAGCTTTTTTAAACATCTAGACTTTTATTTACTTGATGGATTATCACTTGAGATTTCTTTGGTAATTGCTTACATAATTAGACATGGATTATATAATCCATTTGCTAATGATTCATATAGAGAGTTATTTATTGTTTTATTCTTTATCGATATAGTTGTAATGCTATTTCTCGATACTATGAAGAATGTACTTAAGAGGGGGTACTATCGTGAATTCGTAGCGACAGTATGGCAGAGTCTTCTTCTTTTCTTAGTTACATCTACTTTCTTGTTTTCTACTAAGACAGGTTCTGATTATTCACGTATAGTTATTTACGTTGGTATAGCTAATTATATTTTACTTAGCTATGCGATTAGATTACTTTGGAAAAGATTCCTTAAGAGATTTCTTCGTAACAGAACAAATAATGCACTTCTTATAATTGCAAATAAATATACTGCTAGTAATCTTATCAAAGAGGTTAAAACCAATAACTATGGTCAGCATAAGATAGTAGGTCTTGTGGTCCGTGATGAGTCTATTGTAGGTACATCTATTGATGATGTGCCTGTAGTGGCTATACAAGATAATAATTGACTATGTACTCACTAACTGGGTAGATGAGGTGCTTATTTGTCCAGATGACGATAATGAGTATCCTAGTGAAACAATTGAAGCACTTACTTCAATGGGTGTAACGGTTCATCTTAGACTTAATAAAGCAGGTAAGCATGTAGCTGTTAAGCAGACTGTAAATAACATAGGTGGCCTTCTTGTATTAACTTCTGCTATGAACTATGTATCTCCTAGACAGGCAATTATAAAGAGAATTATGGATATTATTGGTGGTCTTATAGGTACAGTAATCACAGGTATATTGTATCTGATACTAGCACCAATGATTAAAAGAGAGTCACCTGGTCCAGTATTCTTCAAGCAAGAAAGACTTGGAAGAAATGGTAAGCCATTTAAAATCTATAAGTTCAGAAGTATGTATATGGATGCAGAAGAACGTAAGAAAGAACTCATGGAGCAAAATAAGATTGATGGTGGATTAATGTTCAAGATGGACTTCGATCCTAGAATCATTGGTAATAAAATCGATGAGAATGGTAACAAGAAAACAGGCATTGGCCAGAAGATAAGAGACTGGTCACTTGATGAATTCCCACAGTTTATAAATGTACTTAAAGGTGAGATGAGCTTAGTAGGAACTAGACCTCCACTTATGTCAGAAGTAGAGAAGTACGATGCTCACCATAAGGCAAGACTTGGTACTATGCCTGGTATCACAGGCTTATGGCAGGTAAGCGGTAGAAGTAATATCTTAGACTTCGAAGAAGTAGTTAAACTTGACACACAGTATATTAATAACTGGAGTGTAGGACTTGATGTAAAGATTCTCTTTAAGACAATTA
>JAKSRH010000066.1 GCA_024403675.1 Saccharofermentans sp.
TTAAGGATAGCACCTATGCAGATGCCTGCTTAAGCAGGATGACTAGCAAGGCGTATCGCCTTGAATGTAACAGCAGAGATATGCGTAAATCCGATTAATTTCATTAGATAGCTGCACTACGTGCAGATTAAACCGGAACGGCATGCAGTTCTACTGGAATCAGCATGCCGTTTTTCCGGAATTTGCAAATTAGAATTTCATTTCGTGACGCATTTATGTTATTTAAGAAGAAAGATCCTAAGTTCGTACTAATAAAAGATAGTTTTTCTCTCGATCCGTTTGGGAAAATAAGGTTAATTGCAGTAAAAAGAGGTCCATGTAAAGGTTTTAGACACTATAGTGGTGGTGGAAATTATAATGAATATACATATCGAGGTGAAAATGAATCGTTTTCTCACCTTGGTAATAAAGAAGCAATCTCACAGTTAAAGAGTTTTAGTATTTTTTGTTGTGGCGAAAAAGTACGACTATATGTAAAAGATGTAGAGATAGAGAAGAATGTTTTATGTAACGGCCATAAGTACAAAGTTGATGTGTTTTTTTCGTTAGAAAAAACAGAACCCTCAAAATACTTGGATATGTTTCACGGTGAGTTGTGGCTAGAAGTATTTCACAAGTGTCCTGTTGACCAAAAGCAGGCTGAAGATTTTATGATAGAGAATCTTGCACTTTATGAGTACCGTATATCTGATGACTGTTTGTTTTATGACAATATCACTTCATCTGGATACGACAGACGTGTAGAGCAGTTAACTCAAAAATATATGAAATATGGGTTACCTGGATTTGCTATTTTAAGATCTAGAAATTTTGAGGTAACTTGGCCTCAAAATAAGAATGGTAATTATTGTAGTAAGATTGGTGATGTTTGGTTTACTGTGTTTCATGCAAAGTCTGGATACTACGGCATTATGTATAACGGTAAGTCTTGTTATTCAATGAATGGAAATAAATTCTCTGTTCCTGCTGATGCATTTAAAGTGGCTGAATATATAGGTTTTGAACTGATAAATAACAGGAAACCTAAAGGACTGGGATGAGTGACAATTTGTGTATTAAAAGTGAGGGGAATTGAACCCCTGTCCGAGAAATTTGTAGAATATCATTTACGTCTTCCACTTTTTCCTATACTCAGAGGGACTTTGTCCCTCTGTTTTTGTAAACACGCGAGAAAAGTAGTAGAGAGGCCCTATACCGGATTCGTTGGCGATTGTATTAATACTTTTGTCTGTGAATCGTAGTTCGGATTTGGCGTAGTTTATTCTGAGGTTAATAATATAGTTGTTAATACTAGTACCAAATTGTTCTTTGAAAACTCTTGTAAGGTAAAACTTGTTAATGAAAAATCGCTCTGAGAGATAATCCAGGGTGATTTTTTCTTTGTAATTGTTATCTATATAGTCTTTAATAAGAGCCAGTTCAGTCTTTTTACTCTGAGTAACTTGCATATAAGATTCGTTAAAGATTAGTACGAGTAATTGAGACAGCTGACTGTTTATCTCAATATCTCTAATTCTAGATTCACTGATTGCTATGGATTTCACGTTATCAATAATATGTTTATATTCGTAGAATTCTTTTGGTGTAAATACAGGTGAGTTAAGGTGACTTATATGTTTGTTGTAAATTGATTTAATAGTTGGTCCATTAAAGTGAATCCAAGACAATGCCCAGAGATTATCCGTAGTTTGGTGATAGTAATTAGTATTACAGTCAATAAATACGCAGTCTCCCTGTGTTAGTTGATATTCTTTTTCTTCGTAATTAAGTTTTCCATCTCCGGATTCGACAATAAAGAAAAGAAATGAATCCAAATTGTCTCGTTTACTAGTATGAGGTTTGTTAGCCTTGAGAGAACCAACTTCTTGAATGTGCAAAAGTGACTCTTTGGCAAAGTTGGTTGGAGTGTAAATTATACGGTTTGTATTAACTATTTCACTGTGAAAAAGTGCTTCTGGCATATGGGTTTCCTTAGTTTTAGTAAGTTTTTGTGTTAATTATGACATGTGCAAAAACTTAATGTCAATATAATGCAAATCTTAGTCAATATTATGAATTTATGTAGGTGTATGCCTATGACTATAATTTGGACAGATAACATAATAAATAATCCCACATGGAGGTTTGTATGAAAAAGGCATTAATCACAGGTATTACAGGTCAGGATGGATCTTATTTGGCAGAGTTCTTGCTCGAGAAGGGATATGAGGTACACGGTATTATTCGTAGAGCTTCTGTAGCTACAACATCTAGAATTGACCACATCTTAGATAAGCTTATTATTCATGAGGGAGATCTTTCTGATTCTTCTAGCATTATGAGAATTGTTCTTCAGGTTAAGCCTGATGAGATTTATAACTTAGCAGCACAGTCACATGTACAGGTTTCATTTGATGCAGCTGAGTATACTGGTGATGTAGATGCTATTGGTGTACTTCGTATTCTTGAGGCAGTACATACATGTGGTCTTGATAAGACTTGTCGTGTATATCAGGCTTCTACATCTGAGCTTTACGGTAAAGTAGAGGAAGTTCCACAGAATGAGAAAACACCTTTCCACCCATATAGTCCATATGCTGTAGCTAAGCAGTATGGTTTCTGGATGATGAAGCAGTATAGAGATGCATATGGCATCTTTGCATGTAATGGTATTCTTTTTAACCACGAATCAGAGCGTCGTGGTGATAATTTCGTAACACGTAAGATTACTCTCGCAGCTGGTCGTATTGCTTGTGGTCTTCAGGATCATTTGGAACTTGGTAACCTTGATTCACTTCGTGACTGGGGTTATGCAAAGGATTATGTAGAGTGTATGTGGCTTATTCTCCAGCAGGACGAGCCAGATGATTATGTAATTGCTACAGGTGTACAGCACACTGTACGTGAGTTCACAGAGCTTGCATTTAAGAATGATGGTATTGAGCTCGAGTGGAGAGGCGAAGGCATTGACGAGAAGGGTTACGATAAGGCTACAGGTAAGATGCTTGTATGTGTAAATGAGAAGTGGTATCGTCCAACTGATGTAGTAAACCTCTGGGGTGATCCTACTAAGGCTAAGACAAAGCTTGGCTGGAACCCACAGAAGACAAGTTATGAGCAGCTCTGCGCTATTATGGCTGAGCACGACTTGAACCTTGCTAAGAAGGAAGCGGGAATCATCTATGTATTGGAGGATACGACTATGAAGGAGAAAGACGCTAGGATATACGTTGCCGGTCATAAAGGAATGGTAGGTTCTGCTATCGTTCGTGAGCTTGAGAAGCAGGGATATACAAATATCGTTAAGAGAACTCATGCTGAACTTGACTTAACTCGTCAGGCAGAGGTAGAAGCATTCTTTGCAGAAGAGAAGCCAGAGTATGTATTCATGCCAGCTGGTAAAGTTGGTGGTATTGTAGCAAACAACAAGGTTCCTGCTGACTTCCTTTATCAGAACATGATGATGGAGATGAATGTTATTCACTCTGCTTATGAGAATGGCTGTAAGAAGCTTGAATTCCTTGGATCATCTTGTATTTATCCTCGTATGGCACCTCAGCCTATGAAGGAGGATTGTCTTTTGACATCTAGTCTCGAGCAGACTAATGAGGGTTATGCTCTCGCGAAGATTTCAGGTCTTCGTTACTGTACTTATCTTTGTAGACAGTATGGTGCAGATTTTATTTCTCTTATGCCTACAAATCTTTATGGTCCTAACGATAACTACCATCCAGAGCATAGCCACGTGCTTCCAGCGCTTATTCGTCGTTTCCATGAGGCAAAGGAAGCTGGTCTTAAGGAGGTTACATGCTGGGGTGATGGATCTCCACTTCGTGAGTTCCTTTATGTAGATGATCTTGCTAATCTCTGTGTATTCCTTATGAATAACTACAGTGGTGAAGAGACTGTAAATGCTGGTTCTGGTAAGGAAGTTACTATCAAGGAACTTACAGAAATTGTTGCTAAGACAGTTGGTTTTGATGGCGAAATTAAGTGGGATACTACAAGACCTAATGGTACTCCTAGAAAGCTTCTTGACGTATCTAAGGCTAAGGCACTTGGCTGGACATATATGACAGAGCTTGAAGATGGCGTTAAGCTTGCGTATGAGGACTTCCTTAATAATCCTATGAGAGCTGAGAGATAATTATGGATATCTATAGAATATTTGAATTAGAAAATTATTCTGATGACCGTGGTGAGAATGTAATCAATTTTGACTTAGGTGTAAGTGAGAAGTTTGATTTTAAGCTCGCTCAGGTAAATTCAGGATTCTCTATTAAGCCATATACATTAAGAGGTTTACATTATCAGCCAGAGCCATATGCTCAGGCAAAGATTGTATATTGTCTTTCTGGTTCAATCTTCAGCGTAGCTCTTGATCTTCGTCAGGAGTCTCCAACATTTGGTAGCTGCGTATCAGCTATTCTATCAGGAGAGAATCACAAGGCAATGTATGTACCTCGTGGATTTGCACATGGTTATGTAACTCTTGAACCTAATACTCTTATGCAGTGGTGCGTAGATAACCACTTCAAGAAGGGTAGTATGAAATGTGTTCGCTGGAATAGCTGTAATGTCAATTGGCCAGGTAATCCAGATGAGTATATAGTGAATGAACGTGATTCTAACGCACCATTATTGTCAGAGTTGCTTTAATTCATAAACAATTAACAATTCTGTCACTTCAAAACCTTAAATCCCGCCCAATGTGAATGAATATTTCATCATGTTTTAGTATGATAAAATATATTGATAAATACTAGGGGCGGGAGTATTTACATGGGTTTTGTAAAGAGGTTACGTTGGCAGTTAATTATCTATGATTTGCTTGTTTGGACACTCATAGATTTACATTATATTATTTACGAACAGCTTAGTTCATATGATGCGATTCATCACTTTTTGGTTACCATTTTAATTACACTTGGTGTACGTCTTTTGTTTGGCGTTTACTATCAGGTATGGCGTTATGGTGGAGTTCAGTCTTATTTAAGACTTTTGGTTGCAGATGTTGCTTCCTTTATTATTAATACTGTCGTTGTTATGTCCTTGGACATTAATAAGGTTGCTTTCGAGTGGCTTTTGGCCTTGGCTGGTCTTAATACCATCGTAGCTCTTGGCATGCGTATGTGTTATAGATACGCGTATAAGTGTGCTTCTGAAGAGACATTACGTGGTAGGGTAATGCTTTTCCTCTTTAGAGTATTCTCTGGTAATAAGAATTTTAAAAGAAGAGAAGATAATATTAAGAAGACTAAAGTCGGCATTATCGGCGCTGGTAAGATTGGTGTAAATCTTGCCGAAGAGCTTATGAATAACCCTACTTCTTCTTATCAGCCTGCTTGTTTCCTTGACTTAAGTCAGGAGAAGGT
>JAKSRH010000067.1 GCA_024403675.1 Saccharofermentans sp.
GCAGAAGCAGCACAGAGTGCAGCAGATGCAAAAGATGCTCTGGATGAAGTAAGAGACTTAGCTAATCAGACAGAGCAGTGGAAAGAGAATGCTAAGGGATATTACGAGCAGATAGATAGCATCATTCCTACAGTAAGTGCATCTAAAGATCCTACTACAGGAATCATCCATATCAACGTTACTTCTCTTGGAAATTCGGCTGACACCTACATCAAAGATGGTACACAGATTGATGTTGAGCATGAATATGATAATGGTGTTCACACTGTAACAATGAAAGATGCTGTAACAGAAGCAGTGCTTACTCAGTTTGATATTGTTGAGCCACAGGGCAGCGGTCTTGGTGATATGCTTGCAAGTGAGTTTGTCGGTTCTAATGCAACAAAAAGAGTAAATGCAGCAGACAATCTTTGGGATGGAAGCAAACTTGTTTCAGCATCTGATGTGGCAAGTGTGTTGGGTGACAAGGCAGATATCAGCAGTGTGTACACTAAAGCGGATGTCGATTCGAAGTTTGATGAGCAGATAGATAGTGGATTTTTGCAGAGTCGTAATGTTTGGGACGAGATTTGGGAAGCTGGAACAATCGATACTGCAAGTGGTGCAAAGGGTGCAGGAAGTGGAGATAGAATAAGAACCGCTAATTTTATTGAAGTAAAACCATCCGCTGAATATTATTTGAAATTTGTTAATAGTGGAAATATAGGTTTGTGCTATTACGATTCAAATAAAAGATTTATTTCGGGAAGTTGGGTAGCAACAAACACAACAATAACAATTCCGTCAAATGCGAAATATATAATGTTTGTATTCAATCCTTCATACGGAACAACATATCATTATGATGCTTGTATCAATGAATCAGATTCGCAAAACGGAATATATACAAAATCAAATGGTAAGTCCAATAGGGAGTTGACGGAAGAAACAACGGGAATAAAGAATAATTTAAAATGGAAATTATTGCAAAAATTAACTGGAATATCTGTAATTCCGCTAACTAACATAGATTTCGAGGAGTTGTTAGTAAAAGTATCACGAGGAACGAGTGGTGTTAAAGTATCATTTCATTTATGTAAAGAAGAACTAACAGTATCAAATGAGATTTATGTAGCTGGTGGAGCCTATTCTACAAATAATACACAAGTAGGTATCTATGCAAGTTTATCCAACATATCTCTACAAGCAGTATACGAAGGTAGTAATAATTTAGTAAATACAAGCACAATTGAAGTTTATTACAGATAAGGAGAATAAATTATGTACAAGAGTTATAAGTTAGTAATATTCATGGTAAACATCAATGGCGGAGAAAGTGAAACAGCAGAACATCTCTAGAAAGAAAAAGATGGTCAGCTTGTTCCTATGACAGAAGAACATTAAAAGATGTTTCAACAATAGGCGGTAATCCGTCAGTACATTCAATCAAAGGAATGCTTTTCAATCCTGATGGTAACATTATAAAGATTGAAGAAGTAAAGAAGCCAGCTAAAGAACCAGAGGTATAGTATGGAACAGATCAAAGAGATATCAACATGGTTAAGTATATTAGGAATACCTACAATCTTTGGTTTGACATCATGGTGTGTTAGAGCTTGCAAGAAATTTACACGCAAGCTCGAAATACTCCACTCAGCACAGAAAGCTCAGATGAGAAGCCAGCTATTAGAACAGTATTATCATATCAAAGCTAGAGGATATGTATGGTCTGATGAGCTGGATGATTGGGTAAATCAATATAAATGCTATCACGAATTGGTAGGAGAGAACGGTGTACTTGATGCTCGTAAGAAAGAATTGGAGAGTTTCCCTTCACAGGTGAGAACATGAGTAAGACAGATAAAGCATTAATATTCTCTGCGATATCACTTGTTATTTTTACTATCTCTATGGAAGTTATGTGGTATATCACAGGGGCTATTCCAGAAGCATTGGTAGTCTCATTCTTTACTGCGTTTGGTTTTGAAGCTGGGTTTTGCGTAAGAGTATACAGAATATCAAAGGATGGCGAGAAGAAAGGTGATGAAGAAGATGAGAATATTCCTTGATGTACTTGGAATCTTTTTGGCTTTTGCGATAATTCTTGTCGCAGTAGTAATTGCCTATACAAAAGATTTTACAGAAAAATGGGATGATATTTATAACAAGAGAGGTAGAGACGATGAATAATAACATTTATTATTATATTTTAATCACGATATTTGTAGTGGTTGTGTTGGCATATGGATTCACTACAGGGAGAGCTATTGAATGGTTAAAAGGAGCTGTAGTTTTTTCAGAGCGAGAGCTAGGAAGTGGAACAGGACAGCTTAAACTCAGAATAGTATACGATATGTTTATTGATAAGTTTCCAGCTTTTAGCACAGTTGTACCATTCACACTTTTTAGTTATTGGGTAGATATAGCTCTTAGATGGTTTAAGAAGCAGTTAGAGACAAATGCAAATGTCAAAGTCTATATAGAAGGTGAGTGATATGGTTACTAGCCAAAAAGGAATAAACCTTATAAAAAAATGGGAAGGTTGTGTACTTAAGGTATACCTAGATGTTACAGGAACAAAGACAATAGGTTTTGGACATACAGGGGCAGATGTCAATGCACTGCCTGTTGGAGCTAGAATATCGCAAGAACAGGCTGATATGTATTTGAAGATGGATCTTGCGAGGTTCGAAAAGAATGTCAATAGATATGATGATGTATACCATTGGACACAGAATGAGTTTGATGCATTAGTTTGTTTTGCATACAATGTTGGAAGTATAGACCAGCTTGTAGATAATGGAAACAGAGATAAGAATACAATTGCAAATAAAATGCTTCTTTACAACAAGTCAAAGGGCATAGTACTTGATGGACTTACTAATAGAAGAAAATTTGAAAGACAATTGTTTTTATCAGATGAGATAATCGAAAAGAGTAAGTATGTCATTTCGAAAACATATGTTATCAATACGGATTTATATGTAAGAGACGAACCACAGGGAAATAAATTAAAGATGGATGCTCTTACAGAAAATGCTAAAGCTCATGCATACTTTGATTCAGAAGGTTATGCAATACTCAAGGGGAAAACAAAAGTCACCTGTTTAAGTATAAAAGAGCTAGACAATTCTACATGGATGCGTATACCTAGTGGATGGGTATGTGCTCGTAATGAGGAGAAAATATACATAGAATGAATCAAATAATAAAAGATGTAGTATATGGCAAAGGCACTCAACGACAAATAGATTTCATGGCTGCGACAGGTGGAATGAATGCAGAAGAAAAACAAGTCTTCCAATTGATTCATGACCAGAAGACTGAGCAGTACATCCAGGACGTGATGGGTTTATCTCGTAAGTCATACGAGAGAATAGAGGAGAGTGTACGAGCCAAATTATTAATCGCAGTATTTGAATGTATAAATCAACACATGGAAAGATCCTAACAATTTAGGGTCTTTTTTTGTACCTTTTATTTGCCCATACAGGGCTATTATTAAATTACATAGAATAATTCATGCATGAATATTAGAAAGGAGAATACTATGGAATATACAGGAATTAATGGTAAGGCTAACGCAGCTCTTACAACAGGTATTATTGGCACTGCACTTGGTGTGGCTAACAATGGTGGATTAGGACTCTTCAATTGGGGAAGAGGAAGTGCTGATGGTCAGCAGTATGTGACTAAAGATGAGTTAAACTATGTACAGACTATCTCTGCTAAGGATTCTGAAATAGCTCTTCTTAAGAGTGAACAGAATACAGAGGTTAAGATAGCTGATGTATATGAGAGACTTATCACAAGAATTAATGCTGATCAGAGAGCACAGTCAGATTGGAATACTCAGCAGATGGTTAATAATGCACAGATTTCAAGTGCTATCGCAGTCAATGCAAATAGTATTTCAGCATTACAGGATCTTTGTGGCAAGCTTACAAAGACTATTATCCCTATCACAAATGTATGTCCAGAACCAATGCCAGCCAAGAATTCATGGACTGCACCCACTGCGTAGCAATGTAGTTAAGAAAGTGAGGAAGAAGAAATGAAGTATAGTACAGACCAGGTTATTAATGGATTGATAGCTTATGCTGATTCTGAAATAATGGGCAAATTGCCTACCACAGGTCAATGGGTTATGGGTACAGCATTAGGTCTAGCTTCCAATAAAGTTGGTAGTGCTTTAGATGCATTAAAGGGAAATACTATAGTGCAAATGCTAGGCATTATCGATGAAGATGGAATGGTAGATGTTGAAGCACTCACTGATGCCATGAAGAAGTCAGCTGATAAATATGGAAAAATAACAGTAGATATTCCACTTGTTGGTAGGCTATCTTTTTCCTCGACTGATGTAGAAAATCTCAAGAGGTATATTTGATATGAAGATGATTAAGGAATATGTCAGTGAAATTGACGAGGAATTAAAGTCAGCCGAAGAGTATGCTCAAAAATATCTTGAGTACAAAATGGATGGTATGATAGAATTGTACAATGATTATAAGGGCATGGCAGAAGATGAGCTGAGACACGCAATGATCCTACATAAGATAGCTGAGAATAAAATCGACCAGGTGAGCAAGGTTTATAATCCACCAATGGAAATGATGAACAAATGGAGAGAAGCTCACATGGAATATGTGGCAAGGGCAGATAAGGTTAAGTCTATTTTGGAAGCAGAATAACTTTTGATATTTAATGCAATTCTCTATTAGGGATTTTTGCTCCAAAACGCAAAATTTTTTGGATGCTCGAATTTGGTAACATATTGGTAGCAAAATGCCCTCAAATGCCCATAAATAAAGGGTTTGCAATTCTCAATGAAAGATGTTTAGGCTATAATTGAAAAGCCCATGAATGCTAGAAAACCTAGCGTTCATGGGCTTTTTCTATGTTTGATAACTTGTTACAGATTAAATAAAAAAGTCACAATTGGTAACAAATTGGTAGCAAATTGGTAGCAAATTGGTAACACTACCATTTAATCTTAGTAATTCCCTCGGCAAGTTCATCCATTGTCAAATGAGTATACACTTCTGCAAGAAGGGTATCTGGCTTG
>JAKSRH010000068.1 GCA_024403675.1 Saccharofermentans sp.
ATTGATGTGCCAGAAGAATTCTCAGGTTCTATCATCGAGACACTTAGCATGAGAAAGGGAGAACTTCTTAACATGGGTGTGGCTCAGGGCGGCTATACAAGACTTGAGTTCTCTATACCATCTCGTGGACTTATCGGTTATAGAGGAGACTTTATGACTGCTACCAAGGGTAATGGTATTATGAATACTATTTTCGATGGATATGCACCATTTAAGGGTGAGATATCATATCGTAAGCAGGGTTCTCTTATTGCATTTGAGTCAGGTGAGTCAGTTACATATGGTTTATTTAATGCACAGGAGAGAGGAACACTCTTTATTGGTGCAGGTCAGAAGGTTTATGCTGGTATGATTATCGGCGAGAATCCAAAGCAGGAAGATATCGAGCTTAATGTATGTAAGACAAAACACCTTACAAACACAAGATCTTCGGGTTCAGATGATGCGCTTCATCTTGTACCACCTAAGGTAATGAGCCTTGAGCAGAGTCTTGAGTTTATTGGAACAGATGAGCTCCTTGAGATTACTCCAAAGAACCTTCGTATTAGAAAGAAGATTCTCGATAGTACACTAAGAAAGCGTGCAGCAATTAGTGCGGCTGCTAAGAATAGTTAATAGAGTCTGTCGTAACATATATTATAGATTCGTAATATAAATCATTAACAAATATTTGACATTAAAAATACGTGGTAATAAAATTAGTAAATGGTAGTACGTATTATGTGCTCCAGGTGGCATCGTAAGCCCTTGCCATTAAAATCTATGTGAAAAGAGGATAATGAAATGGAAAAGAAAAACATTGATTGGGCAAACCTTGGATTTGGTTATATTGAGACAGATATGCGTTATGTGTCTAATTTCAAGGATGGAGCATGGGATGATGGAGTCCTTACACCAGATGCTAATATCGTGTTAAATGAGTGTGCAGGTGTACTTCAGTATGCACAGACATGTTTTGAAGGACTTAAGGCATATACAACAGAGGCTGGAAAGACAGTATGTTTCAGACCTGACCTCAATGCTGATCGTATGATTGATACAGCAAAGCGTCTCGAGATGCCAGTATTTCCTAAGGATAGATTTATAGATGCAGTTAAGAAGGTAGTAAAGGCTAATGAAGCTTATGTACCACCATTTGGTTCAGGTGCTTCTCTTTACCTTCGTCCATATATGTTTGGTTCAAACCCTGTTATTGGTGTTAAGCCAGCAACAGAGTATCAGTTCAGAATTTTTGCTACTCCAGTAGGACCATACTTCAAGGGTGGTGCTAAGCCACTTACACTTTGCGTAAGTGATTTTGATAGAGCAGCTCCTAATGGTACAGGTCATATCAAGGCTGGTCTTAACTATGCAATGAGCTTACATCCAATCGTAGAGGCTCACAAGAATGGCTTCGATGAGAATATGTATCTTGATGCAGGTACTAGAACAAAGGTTGAGGAGACAGGTGGAGCTAACTTCCTTTTCGTAACAAAGGATGGTAAGGTTGTAACACCTAAGTCAAACTCTATTCTTCCATCAATCACACGTCGTTCACTTATGATCGTAGCCAAGGAGTACCTTGGTCTTGAGGTTGAGGAGAGAGAAGTATACTTCGATGAAGTTAAGGATTTTGCAGAGTGTGGTCTTTGTGGTACAGCTGCAGTTATCTCACCAGTTGGTAAGATTGTTAACCACGGCGAAGAAATCTGCTTCCCAAGCGGTATGGCAGAGATGGGACCAATTACTAAGAAGCTTTATGAGACTCTTACAGGTATCCAGCAGGGCAAGATTGAAGACAAGTTCGGATGGGTTGTTGAGATTAACTAAATACTGCAGTCATATATTTGAATTTATATTTGATTGAAAAAGGTGTCTAACATATAGGCACCTTTTTTGAGATATAATATTCTTGTGACGAGAATCTGGTTGCCTATTAATATTGTGAAATATAAATGGAGTAGGATGATGAAAAGAATATCAAAAGAAGAAACATATATAGGATATGCTGTTGTTGCATTGTTTTTTTTAATAGGCCTCTGTTTATCTTTACCAGGAACCATTAGGTCATTAAGTTGCAGAGAAACGGTAATAGCGAAAATAGTTGATGTGGATGAAGATATTGTGAGGGATATTGATACGAAATTTGATTATGTTGTAAGATTGCCTAAAGTGGTATATCAAGTAGATGATGTGAAATATGAAAATGAGTATGGAACTCATAATAATATTGATAAGTACCAAATCGGGCAAAGTGTAAAAATTCGTTATAAAAAATCTGATCCAAGTTGCTTTGTTATTGATGAACATTTTGGACTAGATTATCCAGTGTTCTTAGGTTTTTTTATAATGCTTTTTAGTGTGGGAATGGTTTATAAAATAAGAAAATTGAGCAAATGATGTATATTGCTGATATTGTGTGATATGATTTATGCGAACTATATAAGTCTTTAGTCTTGCAATATCTACAAAATGTTGACATGATTGCTATTCAATGCTATCATCAACTCACTAGGTCATACTAGTATATTATACAGGTAGAGGTTGCGATATTTATCAGTAACTTATCAGATGAAGCAAGATTCAGATGATGATAAGTGAAAGGAACTATCGCCGAAAGAGGAGAATTACTTGCAGTTCTAATCTTGGGGATGCAGAGAATATCTGCATAACTGTCATCTTTTTATTAAGATGGGGCGCTATCAATTTTTTGCAGAAAATATCTACAAGAAAATTTTAACGCCGCATACAGCGGTGTTTTTTTATGCCCCTAGCCAAAAGGAGGAAAATGAAATGGCTATTTTTACAGGTGCAGGTGTTGCGATTACAACACCATTTAATGAAGACGGTTCTGTTAATTATGAAAGATTTGCGGAGCAGATTGAGTATCAGATTGCAAATGGCACAGATGCTATTATCGTATGTGGTACAACAGGTGAGGCTTCAACACTTAGTCATGAGGAGCATCTTGATGTTATCGAGTATTGTGTAAAGACTGTTAATAAGAGAATACCAGTTATTGCTGGTACAGGTTCTAACAGTACAGAGACAGCAATATATCTTTCAACAGAAGCAGAGAAGCGTGGTGTTGATGGATTACTCATAGTTACACCATATTATAATAAGGCTACTCAGAATGGACTTAAGAAGCATTTTGGTATGATTGCAGCAGCAGTTAATATTCCAATCATTCTTTACAATATTCCTGGCAGAACAGGTGGAGTTAATATTCTTCCAGATACACTTATTTCTATTGTTAAGGAGAATAAGAATATAGTAGGAGTTAAGGATGCTACAGGTAACTTATCACAGGCAGCTACCATGATTTCAAAGGCTATGGGTGAGATAGAGCTTGATGTGTACTCTGGTAATGATGATCAGGTATTACCACTTCTTTCACTTGGTGCAAAGGGCGTTATTTCAGTATTATCTAACGTTGCTCCTCGCGAAACACATGATATGTGCCAGAAGTTCTTTGACGGAGATGTGGAAGGCGCTAGAAAGATTCAGCTTGATGCTATTGAGCTTATTAGCGCACTTTTCTGTGAGGTTAATCCTATTCCAGTTAAGAAGGCAATGGAACTTCAGGGAAGAGATACAGGTGTTCTTAGAATGCCACTTACTGAGATGGAAGCACCTAATGCTGAGAGACTTGC
>JAKSRH010000069.1 GCA_024403675.1 Saccharofermentans sp.
ACTCGGAACTCTCTAAAATTTTCTCTATAAAAATTTCTTTTGTTTTTTCTTTTGAAAGAGAAGGATTTTCATGTTTTAAATAATCAACAATAATAGTATACGCACTATGGATTCTCTCCCACTCTTCTGGGTTTTCCTCAGGATGATACCCTTTTATCTTTCTAGCGTATGCCTTCTTAACTTCATGAACATTATCAGTAGGTGCTATATCTAATACGGCAAATTTTCCAATAATATAGTTATTCATTTATTTTCCTCCAGCATACCTATTTGTTATTATCCTCATCCCAGTCACTGAATAATTTTTCTATTTCTTTGTCCTCGCCTTCCATCCAACTACTATCAAATGGAGATACTTCCTGATTATTATGATTAATCATTAATTCCAAAGCTAAAAGATAATTTCTTATATATTCACGTATTTTCTTTCTTTTAATAGGGTCGCCTTCTTGCTGTAAATCATTCTGATAAAAATCCAGACGTCTACTAAGCTCTGCTCTATCCCTATTACTACATAGAGGAAAGATTCTCTCTGCCCATTCCATTATCTGAATATCTTCCGCATTAGATCTTGACGATAACCTAAATGAATTTAATATTTCAATACGCGCTTTGATTTCTTCTTCCGTCTGATTAAGTTCATTGTCGATTAAGACTTCATTTTTTTCTATTCCGAAATATGGTACTTCTATATCTACAACCAGGATACCATTTAGATCATACGTAAATGAAACAAATACCGGAGTACCTTTTGGTGCAGGTGAAGGGAAATCAACCTGTATTTCACCCATCTTAATGTTTTGATCTGCATACATCTCTTCGCCCTGGAAAACATCTACCACAACAGCCTTTTGATCATCGTTTACTGTTGTATATATATGAGTTGAACTTACTGGTAACGCTGTATTTCTTGGAATTATAAACGATGATAATGCTCTTTTTCCATAATGATTATAAACGCTAGTTCCTAAAGAGTAAGGACATACATCAGTAAGTATTAAATCCTTTATTTTCTCATTTCTCTCTTTAATGCCTGCGTATACACCCATACCTATACCCACAAGTAAATCAGGGGATACCACTTCTATATCATCTCTTTCAAGAATTCTACTTATACCATGTTGAACAATTGGCATTCTACTTGTTCCACCAACTAATACAACATCTGTTATATCATCCATACTCATTTCTGACTGACGAAGTACCTCTTGAATAGGCGCACTTATTTTCTTAAGAACATTAGCTGAAATCTTAATTAATTCTGAACTAGTTATCTCCAAATCCTTATTGATATTAGGTGTTCTTACCATCATCTTGGCTTTACTGTTTAAAGTTAATTCTTTTTTCACATTTTCAGCGGCCTTAAGAATAGAATTGTACTCTGACTGTGATATTTTTTCTTGCCTAATATCATGTTTCAACATAAAGTAACTGGCTATGGCCTTGTCAAAATCAAGACCACCAAGCATATTGTTACCACTTACTGAAATAATCTCTATTACATTGGAAAAAGTCTCTAGAAGTGATATATCAAGTGTTCCACCTCCAAAGTCAAAAACAAGAATTACCTTTTCTTCAAATTCATCTTCTGAACATTCTTTTACGCCACGTAGATAGCCTAAAGCTGCTGCAGAAGGCTCATTAAGTATTCTATTAACAGTAAGTCCTGCTAACTGACCTGCCATCTTAGTTGCTTTTCTTGCCTTATCATCAAAATAAGCAGGCACACTAATAACAGCCTCATCTATGGGCTCTCCAAGAAAATTCTCTGCATCCTCTTTTAAACTACGAAGCACAAATGAAGATAATTCTACAGGCGAATAATCACCATACATTGTCTTCTTACCCATGCCTCTCTTGAAACATTCGTAAGTTGAATCAGGATGAGTAATTAATCTTTCTTTGGCTGTTTTACCAACATACACTGTTCCATCTTTATCAAAGCTAACAATACTTGGTGTTAAAAACTCACCAAAAGCATTAGGTATTAATGTGGACTTATCATCTTTCCACACACATACCAAACTGTTAGTTGTTCCTAAATCTATACCAATTATTTTTTTCATTTACTAAGTTATCCTTTATCTTAATGTGCTAATAAATATTTATATAATACTATCAAATCATTTATTTAGTTACAAATATAAAAAAAGAACAACGAGCTAACCTCATTGTTCTCTTAAGTAATCTATTTATTCAAATACCTTCTTAATACTATCGTAATGAAGGAATATTCCCTGCTCTGCAAAAGCTTTGATTTCATCAACAGTAGCAAGCATAAATCCATCTGTCTCTGATTCCTGTGGCTTAACATCACTTTCATCAAAATCCATTTCAAATCTATAGATATCTACAAAGTAATTATCACCCTCGCCAGGATTCTCTCTCTTATAAGAGAACTGATATGCATCCTTGCAACCAGATACATCTATGCCAGTTTCCTCAAAAACTTCACGACATACTGCCTCGTGAGATGTCTCACCAGCCTGAACGCCACCGCCTGATACTTCCCACCAACCAGGGGCCCATGACTTAGTCATAACTCTCTTAGTAATAAGAAATCTTCCATCTGTATGCTTAATTACTCCAAGCACTGTAAGGTGATACTCACCATCCTTAAGAATCCAGTCGTTCTTCTTCATAGTACGACCAGTTAACTGCTTGTTAGCATCATATATATCCCACATTTCCATAGCTTTATTTCCCTTCGTAATAATCATTATCTATTATCTCTGCTTTTACTCTCTCGAGTAATTCAGGAGTACACTCTGTGATATCTATTATCTCTCCATCTGGATAATTTCTCATAAGAAGACGACGCACTGTTCGCTCTATAGCGCGTTCCTCTCCACGTTCCTCTACTACATCACTCAGGTTACACATAGTATTTACCCTCCTTGCTGTTTCATCATTTATTATAAATCCGTATTGTTTCTCTAATTGTTCACACTTCGACTTTGCATCCTGGTTACCAAGAAGTGTCTCTAGCATCGCTATCAGCTTATTCCTTGATTCCCTCGCATCTGGATTCTTTCGTAGTCGTATGATTGTAGCCTGTACCTTATCTATACCAGGTACGTCTACATCCTTACCATACAATGTATTCTGTTTAAATTCAATACGATTTACAGAATCTTCATCATCCCTCGCATCCATACATATCCAGATACTTCGTACTGGCTTTATATTATCATAATCAGAGTTATCAAACTCCACACTCTTTTGTGCTGAAATCATCCTGCCAAGATAATACACAATCCGGTTATCGATATGATAGCCTAGCTTCGAATAATCCGTAGACTTCTGTGCCTCGATGT
>JAKSRH010000007.1 GCA_024403675.1 Saccharofermentans sp.
TGCAAAAAGGTCGCGTTTGTTTATGGCTGTCATATCTGCGGGATTGATGCAAAGAAGGAAAAGTCCCACCAGTCCCATCGCAACGCAAAGCCATATAATTAAGCGGTGTCTTTTGCCAAGGAATGTGCCTATGATTGGTACGAAGAACATGTAAAAGGCAGTGATGAATGCAATTTTGCCTGCGGTGGAATAATAAAATGCGTACTGCTGCAAGTTGCTGGCAAAGAAGAAAATCACGCCAAGGATTACGCCTTTTTTTATGGTGTGCATGCTAGTTTTTGGACACTTGATAAGGATAAATGTACCAAGCACTGCCGCGCCTATGAGGGTGCGGATACCGTTAAAAGTAAATGCTTCAATTGACTCCATTCCCACGCTTTGGGCAACGAAGGAAGACCCCCATATTATGGCGGTCATGAGAAGCATTATTATTCCTTTTGGCGATGACTTTTTGTTGTTCATGGGGAGTATTTTACCACGACAATAAATATCCGCCACCCCGCAGTCCCTAATGAAAGGAAGCGAGATGGCGGAACAAGGAACGCCTTGGTTAATTAAAGATTCTCAAAAGCCTGCTTGAGGTCAGCGAGAATATCATCAATATGCTCAGTACCGATGGAGAGACGGATTGTGGACTGTGTGATGCCCTGGAGTGCGAGCTCCTCATTGTTGTCCTCGGAGTGAGTTGTGGATGCTGGGTGGATAGCAAGTGACTTAACATCTGCTACGTTAGCGAGGAGTGAGAAGAGGTTCAAGTTGTCGATGAACTTCTTAGCCGCATCAGCGCCACCCTTAATTTCAAATGTGAAGATGGATCCACCACCGTTAGGGAAGTACTTCTTATAAAGGGCCTGCTGGTTAGGATCTGTTGTAAGTGATGGGTGAGATACGCTTGCAACCTGTGGCTGCTCAGAAAGGAACTTAGCAACCTTGAGTGCGTTTTCTACGTGACGCTCAACTCTAAGAGAAAGTGTCTCTAAGCCCTGAAGGAATACGAAAGCATGAACAGGGGATAAAGTAGCACCTGTGTCTCTTAAGAGAATTGCTCTGATGTATGTAACGAATGCTGCTGCTCCGACGTCTTTGGCGAAGCTTACACCATGGTAGCTTGGGTTTGGATCAACGAGCCATGGGTATTTTCCAGCAGCAATCCAGTCGAATTTACCAGAGTCAATGATGACACCACCGATAGATGTTCCGTGACCACCAATAAACTTTGTAGCGGAGTGAACAACGATGTCAGCACCATACTCGATTGGACGTACGAGGTAAGGAGTTGCGAAAGTGTTATCTACGATTACTGGTACGTTGTGCTTGTGTGCGATTTCTGCGATCTTTGCTATATCTACAACCTCGGAATTAGGGTTACCAAGTGTCTCAATCTCAACTGCCTTTGTGTTTTCCTGGAATGCTGCCTCGAGTGCGTCGTAATCAAAAGGATCTACGAAAGTTGTCTCGATACCGTAATCAGGAAGTGTGTGCTTAAGAAGGTTAAATGTGCCTCCGTAAATGTTAGAAGCTGCGATTACGTGATCGCCTGCGTGAGCTGCAGCCTGGATAGCGTATGTGATAGCTGCTGCACCGGAACCTACTGCAAGTGCTGCGACACCACCCTCGAGTGCTGCGATTCTCTCTTCAAAAACGCCCTGTGTTGGGTTTGTAAGTCTGCCGTAAATGTTTCCTGCATCTCTAAGACCGAAGCGGTCAGCAGCGTGCTGTGAGTTATGGAAAACGTAAGAGGATGTAAGGTAAATAGGTACTGCTCTTGCGTCTGTTGTTGGATCTGGATTTTCCTGTCCTGCGTGAAGCTGGATTGTTTCAAAATGATAATTATTGTCGTATGTGTAAGCCATGGTAGTAATCTCCTTAAATAAATGTAATTTTTTTGTTTGTGTTAAAAATTATGTGATTGTGTTGCGGTTATACCGCGGGAGTTTGGCTTCACATTCGTCCCTGTCTGTAATTGTGTCTTGTTTCCTTTTGTATTGTAAACATGGTTTGCGTCTCCTTGTTTTGTCTTCCAATTCATTTGTGTTATGTTAATTCCTACAATTCCTGTAGGAGTTATGTGTGAATGATACAGGAGTATTCCTACCTTGTCAATAGGAATTGGGATATTTGATTGAAAAAATATTTTGGGTTGACCCTCATGGGGGGTGAGGGGTACTATGGAAAAGGCTTAAAAAGCTTAAATATTTTTAACGGAGGTGGACCACTATGGACGGTTGCGATAGTAAAGGCCGAAGTAGCAATGACGGTGACCAATGGTTTTCATCTCTTGTTATTATTGGATGATTGATTAGTTGTCGTCATTTTATTTCGAATTACTACACAACTCATGACAATTGAATATTGCTAACTGTGTTAGTGCGCGCTTTTTTGCGTAGCTAGCGCGGGTGGTGTGTTCTGTGCGTAAAAAACACTTAGATGAGGAGAACTTAAAATGAACGAGAATACACAGACGAATTATGTAGCACAGTTACTGGAGCTTTTCCGCGGCTCAAACTTGGGCCAGGACTTCCAGGAACTTTTAAACGAATACCATGACAGCGATATCGCTGATGCTCTCGAGCAGTTGTCGGAGGAGGAACGTGCTCGCGTTTACCCTCTTATTGGCGCTGAGCGTTTGGCGGAAATCTTCGCATACATTGAAGATGCTGATGAGTATTTGCAGGAAATCTCTGCGGAGGATGCTGCGGAGATTATCGAGAACATGGATTCTGAAGATGCTGCCGATGTCCTTGACGAAATGGACGAAGAATCCAAGCAGATTCTTGTTGATCTCTTGGACGAAGAGACATCCCGTGACATCGAGAAAATCTTGTCATATGAGGATGACGAGATTGGTTCAGAGATGTCCACTGACTTCGTGGTAATTAAGCGTGGTTTGTCCGTGCGTGGCGCAATGAGTGAGCTCGTGTCTCAGGCTGGTGAGAATGACAACATTTTGACCTTGTATGTTGTTAATGAGGACGAGACTTTTTTTGGAGCTATCGATCTCAAGGATTTGATTCGTGCCCGTAAGACTGATGACCTAGAGGATATTATCTCGACAACATACCCTTACATTAGTGACCGCGATAAGATTGGCGAGTGTCTTGAGCGAATCAAGGATTACGCCGAGGATTCTATTCCTGTCTTAGATAGCGCCCGCAAGATTGTAGGTGTATTCACATCACAGGATATCGTAGAGGTAGTTGATGATGAGATGGGTGATGACTACGCTAAGCTCGCTGGTTTGACCGCAGAGGAGGACCTTAACGAGACAACTACTGAAAGTATGCGTAAGCGTTTGCCTTGGCTTATTATTTTGCTTGTTCTTGGCCTTGGTGTATCGAGTGTGGTTGGTGTGTTCGAGACAGTGGTAGCAGTACTTCCACTTATTATTTGCTTCCAGTCTTTAATCTTGGACATGGCAGGTAATGTTGGCACACAATCACTTGCTGTGACAATTCGCGTACTTATGGACGAAAATCTTACTGGCGTTCAGAAGGTAAAGCTTGTGTTTAAGGAAATGAAAGTTGGCCTTAGTAATGGCTTGTTCCTTGGTACAGTGGCTTTTGTGTTTGTATCTTTATACATCTATATATTTAAGGATGTGCCTTTGGAGAATACTTTGCTTATTGCAGGATGCGTTGGCGTGGCGCTCATGGTGACTATGATTATTAGTAGTCTTGTGGGTACATTGGTGCCAATGTTCTTCCACCGTATTCATGTGGATCCAGCAGTGGCATCAGGTCCGCTCATCACGACTGTGAACGACTTGGTGGCAGTGGTGACATATTATGGATTGTCCTGGCTTCTTTTGATTAATATTTTGCATATTGTTTGATTTGGTTGAATGATTTTGGTATGGTGGCCGCCGCTTCCGTTTGGGGAGTGGCGGTTTTTGTTGTTGGGATGTTTTGTCGGGGTGGCATTGTTTGTTTTTTTGTGGCTTGTAGCTATGATGGTAGCCATTTTGAAAAAATTGGCTACAAGTGTGGCTACAAATAGGCAAAAATGCATGTTTGTAGACTATTTGGTAGCCCAAAATTTGAATTTGGCTACAGGTTTGGCTACGCAGTCACTTGCATAGTTGAATGAATGTCGGAAATTGTAGAAATTTGTACCCCTTTTCTTGTGTTTTTGATGCTACTTTAGAGGTATCAGATATGAAGAGAGGGTTGTTGAATGAATAGGCACTTTTCGCAGGAGTATTTAAGTATAAAAGTCAGTCATCTGAAAGACGAATTGGATAAACTACCTAATTTAAGATTGAATATGCATCGAGGTAAATTAGTTGTATGTTCTCGGGAAAAGAAAAATGGTAAAAATACTAAATCTGTGCATCTTCTTAAGGGAAAAGAGTTGGAGAAGGCATTGGCTGTCGTAGAGCGACGCAAATCGTTAAAAAACAAAATTAATCAGTACAGCGTTTATCTTGATAAGGAAACAATTGTGAGGAAAATAGAAATTGACCTCGAACCTCCGCACGTTCTTCCAATAAGTCTTAAGGAAACCATGATTCCCGATAGTAACACGATGTACCCTAAGAAAAACGATTACTGGCATAGGAAAATACAGATGAGGTCCAGGCTCGAGCTTCAGACGGCGGCTGCGCTGGATTCACTGGGACTAGAGTTTTACTATGAGCCTGCGCTGGAAATAAATGGGAAGACTTACTATCCGGATTTTGTGGTGTTTTTGCCAGAGTTGGGGTGTTGCTTTATTATTGAGTGCCTTGGGATGGTGAATAGTACAGAGTATGTGTATAACAATATGAATAAGATGGCGAATTATATTTTGGCGGGGATTATTCCAAGCAAAAACATTTTAACTTTCTGCGGCACGGATACTATGATGCCATCTATTGATGAGATGAAGACGGATATTGTTAATCTAGTGAACAAAATGACGGCAAGTAGGGTGAGTGTGGCGTGACAAATATGGCTCAATTTCACATTGACTTTTTATTAATAAAGGAATATATTTTTACCCAATAAGCAAGGGCGCTTTGACACGTTGGGGTCAGAGCGCCTTTTTGAGGGTTTATACGACGAATTTTGGAAAATGATGCAGAAATAAGGAGTATTTTATGGAAAAGTTAAATCCCAGAAAAATAATCCTTGAGGACGGAACCGAGTACCTCGGATACGGGTTCGGAAGCCTCTCGGAAAAGAAGTTGGAATTAGTATTCAACACTTCTATGGTAGGTTATCAGGAGATTCTCTCTGATCCTTCTTACACTGATCAGGCGGTAGTAATGACTTACCCAATCATCGGTAATTACGGAATCAATGACGAAGATAATGAGACAAAGGTTCCAAGTATTGGTGCTCTTATTGTTAGAGATTACGCACCAGAGCCATCTAATTTTAGATGTACTCAGACGCTTTCAGATTACATGGCACAGTATGACATCGTTGGTGTTCAGGGCGTCGACACAAGAGAAATTACAAGAAAGATAAGAAACTATGGTAGCTGCAAAGTGCTCATCACAAGTCCTGACGTGACAGTGGAGCAAGGTGTAGCTATTCTTAAAGAGTGGGATTTTGCACACGATCAGGTATCAAGAGTAAGTACAAAAGAAATCGTTACTTACGAGCCAACTGCAATCCCAGAGAGTAACGACGGTAAGGTATTCCACGTAGTTGCAGTTGACTGCGGCATGAAGCTCAATATCGTTCGCTGCATGAATGAACTTGGTATCAAGGTGACAGTAGTTCCTTGGAACACTCCAGTAGAGAAGGTGCAGGAGCTTAATCCAGATGGAGTATTCCTCAGCAATGGTCCTGGAGACCCAACTGATGTAGTTCCAACAATCGAGCTCGTTAAAGCACTTCATGGCAAGTATCCAATTTTTGGTATTTGTCTTGGTCATCAGATTTTGTCACTTTCATACGGTGCTCAGACTTATAAACTTAAGTTCGGACACAGAGGTGGTAACCACCCAGTTAAGAATGTAATCACAGATAAGATTGAGATTACTTCTCAGAATCACTCCTTCGCAGTTAAAGATGAGTCTATGGCTGGTACAGGATTAACTACAACACACATCAACATGCTCGATAACACTATCGAGGGTGTTTGCCATAAGGGCGACAACGCTTTCTCTATTCAGTATCACCCAGAGTCTGCGCCAGGACCACAGGATAGTAAATATCTCTTCGCGCAGTTCATTAATATCATGAAGGGAGGATCTTTGTATGCCTAAGAGAACAGACCTTAAGAGAATTCTTGTAATCGGTTCCGGTCCTATCGTTATTGGACAGGCGGCTGAGTTTGACTATGCGGGCACACAGGCCTGCCTCGCGCTCAAGGAAGAAGGTTATGAGGTTATCCTTTGTAATTCTAACCCAGCGACAATCATGACTGACCCTGCTATCGCAGATAAGGTTTATATGGAGCCACTTACTCTTGAGTACATCGCGAAAATCATCCGTAAGGAGAGACCAGACGCTATCCTTCCAGGTATCGGTGGACAGACAGGTCTTAACCTTGCAATGCAGCTTTCTACTAAGGGTGTCCTCGCCGAGTGTGGTGTAGAGCTTCTTGGTACAAGCTTTGATTCTATCGATCAGGCTGAGGACAGAGAGCTTTTTAAACAGCTTTGTATTGACCTTGGCGAGCCAATTCTCCCATCTCTCATTGCAGAGTCCATGGAGGAGGGTGTTGATGCTGCCAAAAAGATTGGTTACCCAGTTGTAATTAGACCTGCGTTTACACTTGGTGGTACAGGTGGTGGATTTGCTGACAACGAGGAGGAGCTTCGCGAAATTTTGAAGAACGCTCTCGTTCTCTCTCCAGTGCATCAGGCACTTATCGAGAAGTCTGTTAAGGGTTATAAGGAAATTGAGTACGAGGTAATCCGTGACGCTAACGATACAGCTATTACAATCTGTAATATGGAAAACATCGACCCAGTTGGCGTACACACAGGTGACTCTGTAGTAGTTTGTCCTTCACAGACACTTACTAACAAGGAGTATCACATGCTTCGTGACAGTGCGCTTAAGATTATCCGCGCGCTCAAGATTGAAGGTGGTTGTAACGTACAGTTCGCCCTCGACCCAGTTTCTTTTGACTATTACCTCATCGAGGTTAACCCACGAGTTTCTCGTTCTTCTGCACTTGCATCCAAGGCTTCTGGTTATCCAATTGCTCGTGTATCTGCGAAGATTGCTGTTGGTTATAGACTCGATGAGATTCACCTTGCTAATACACTTGCAAGTTTCGAGCCATCACTTGACTATGTAGTTTCTAAGCTTCCACGTTTCCCATTTGATAAGTTTACTGATGCAAATAACAAGCTCGGTACTCAGATGAAGGCAACAGGTGAGGTCATGAGTGTTGGACGTACAATGGAGGAGTCACTTCTTAAGGGTATTCGTTCCCTTGAAATTGGTGTGTTCCATCTCCACTCCAAGCAGTTCGACGACAAGACAACTGAGGAAATGCTCGAGTATATTAAGGACGGTACAGATGACCGTATTTATGCTATCGCTGAGCTTCTCCGTCGTGGTGTTAGCCGTAAGGAAATTCACCTCAAGACTAAAATCGATATGCTCTTTATCCGTGTGTTCGACAATATCGTTAAGATGGAAGCAGAACTTGGTGCTAAGAAGGGCGATATTGAGGCTCTTAAGGAAGCAAAGAAGATGGGCTTTAGTGATCTCGAGGTTGCCAAGCTATGGGGCATGACAGCACATCAGGTATTTGATGTACGTAAGGAGCACGGTATCTTCCCATCCTATAAGATGATTGATTCCTGCGCATCCGAGTTCGAGAGTTATATTCCTTATTTCTACTCTACTTATGAGGGTGAGAATGAGTCTCAGATTGACGCTAAGGAGAAGATTATCGTTCTTGGTTCTGGTCCTATCAGAATCGGTCAGGGTGTAGAGTTTGACTACTCTACAGTACATGCCGTAAAGACAATCCAGTCTTCTGGTTATCAGGCTATTATCATTAACAACAATCCAGAGACAGTATCTACTGACTACACAACTTCCGATAAGCTTTATTTTGAGCCACTTTGTGTAGAGGATGTAATGAACATCATTGAGCTCGAGAAGCCAAAGGGCGTTATTGCTACACTCGGTGGTCAGACAGCAGTTAACCTTGCTGAGCCACTTCGTGAGTATGGTGTAACTATTGTTGGTACTGACTGTGACGCTATCGAGCGTGCTGAGAATAGAGACGCTTTCGAGAAGGTTCTTAAGGACCTCAATATCCCACAGCCAAAGGGTCAGGCCGTAACTAACATTGAAGACGGTGTTAAGGCGGCAGAGGAGATTGGTTATCCAGTTCTTGTAAGACCTTCCTTCGTACTTGGTGGTCGTGCTATGCAGATCGTATCTAAGGAAGCCGACCTTCGTAACTATCTTAAGACAGCTGTTGAGATTGATGTTGATAAGCCAGTTCTTGTTGATAAGTACATCCGCGGACGTGAGGTAGAGGTTGACGGTGTTTGCGACGGCGTTGACGTATTTGTTCCAGGCATCATGGAGCTTGTAGAGCGTACTGGTGTTCACTCTGGTGACTCCATCTCCGTATACCCACCATTCTCTATCTCCGACAAGGTAAAGGGTACAATCCTTACTTATGCTAAGAAGCTCGGACTTGGTATCGGTATCGTTGGTCTTTTTAACATCCAGTTTATCGTAGATGATGACGACAATGTTTATATCATTGAGGTTAACCCGCGTTCTTCACGTACAGTTCCTTTCCTTAGTAAGGCAACTGGTTATCAGCTCGCTGATATCGCCACAAAGGTAATCCTCGGTGAGTCTTTGAAGGAGCAGGGTATCTTTGGTCTCTATCCAGAAGAGAAGGATCGCTATTACGTTAAGGCGCCTGCGTTCTCTTTCTCAAAGCTTAAGGGTATGGACTCTTATCTCTCACCTGAGATGAAGTCTACTGGTGAGGCTATCGGTTATGATGAGAAGCTCCACCGTGCAGTTTATAAGGCTCTTATTGCTTCTGGTATTAAACTCCAGAACTACGGTACTGTAATGGTAACTCTCGCTGACGAGGATAAGGAGGAAGCACTCCCACTCGTACGTCGTTTCTATGAGCTTGGATTTAATATCGAGGCTACTATCGGTACTGCAGAGTTCCTTAAGGAGCACGGCATCAGAACACGTATCCGTCGTAAGCTTTCTGAGGGATCCGACGAGATTCTCCGTTCCATCCGCGCAGGTTATGTAAGTTACGTAATTAATACACGTGCTATTAAGTCTGGTATTCACTATGAGGATGGTGTGGCTATCCGTCAGTGTGCTACTGAGAATAACGTAACTATTTTCACATCACTTGATACAACACGTATGCTTCTTGATGTGCTCGAGGAGCTTACTATCACAGTATCAACAATTGATGCATAAATTAATCTACAAAATATGATTAAATAAGGACCGAAGTCCAGTGCGGGCTTCGGTTTTTTATTGTATACTATACGGGTAATTAAATTTGATAAGTGAGGACAAGACCATAGGACTTTTTGATCGTTTTAAGAAAAAAGAGAAACCACAGCCAGAACGTACAGTCGTAACTGGTATTTATCTCAAAAAAGAAAAATCTACAATGAAGAAGATGTACGGCAAGGAAGCTTTTGCTCAGGAGAAGCTCCGTGGAAAAGTACTTGCTACTATTATGAGAGTTAACTTTGCTAAGGTTAAGCTTACTAACAAGAACTTTCAGCGTGGTAGAAGAATTGAGAAGAGCAGTGACATGATTTATCCAATCCCACTTGCTATCAATCCTAATATCCTTGAGTTTGGTAGAGAGTACTACTTTACAATGGAGAATGGCTTTGTAGTAAAGGTGTCTCCTGTTAATGGTAAGATGAAGAAAAAGCCTTCATCCTACGACAAGCAGAAGGCTAAGGGTAAGGATAAGAAAAAGAAGAAATAAATCGATAATAGATTAGATTATTAATATGGGCCTTCGCACCATTTAGGTGCGGAGGTCTTATTTTTGTGTGCAAAATTGGCACGATATTGAGCGGTAAGGTGGGTGTAGCTTGGGGATAACAAAAAGTTAATCCGAATCCAGGAGGTAAAAACATGGATACAAAAGCTATGTATAAATTAAGTTATGGCTTATTTGTCTTGACCGCCAAAGATGGTGATAAGGACAATGGATTTCTCACCAATACTGCAATCCAAGTCACTTCTCAGCCAAATCAACTTAGCGTCTGCATTAATAAGAGAAATCTTACACACGATATTGTTATGAAGACCGGAGTGTTTACTGTGTCTACACTTTCACGAGATGCCAACCTTGATATCTTTACTCGCTTTGGTTATCAGTCAGGAAAGGACGTGGATAAGTTCGCTGATTTTACTGACTGCAAGCGTGGCTCTAACGGCATCTATTACATTACTAAAGGCACAAACTCATATATTTCTGTGAAGGTCTTGAAGACCGTGGACCTCGGTACACATACCATGTTTGTGGGAGAGGTTACAGATATGGAGGTACTTTCTGACCAGGAGTCAATTACTTATGACTATTATCAAAATCACATAAAGCCTAAGCCAGAAACTGTTGGTAAGTCTCAGGATGGTAAAACAGTCTGGCGCTGCAGTGTTTGTGGTCACGAGTATGTAGGCGATGAGATGCCAGATGACTATATCTGTCCTGTTTGCCAGCATACGGCGGATTACTTCGAGCAGGTCACACCTCTTGTAAATGAGATGACAAGTATTGCCAAGAGAACAGGCGCAGCAGTTGCTGTAGTGTTCCATGATGTTAAAGACTCAATAAGCAAAAATATATATAAATCGGAGGTAAAAATTATGTCGAAATGGATTTGCCCAGTATGTGGTTATGTACATGAAGGTATGGAAGCCCCAGAGGAGTGCCCGGTGTGTCACACAAAAGGTGCAACATGGACGAAAATGGACGGTAACATGAATCTTGCTGCCACCCATGAACTAGGTATTTATGATAAGACGGTTAGAAACAATTCAAACGTATCAGAAGAGGACAAGAAGTACATCCTCGAACAACTCTTGGGAAACTATAACAGTGAGTGTTATGAGGTTGGCATGTATCTTTGCATGTCACGTATCGCGCACCGTGAGGGTTACCCAGAGGTGGGATTATATCTAGAGAAGGTTGCTTTGGAAAAGGCTAACCATGCAGCTAGATTTGCTGAGCTTCTTGGTAAGGACCTTGAGCCAAAGTTGATGGTGACAACAAAGGACAACCTTCAGTGGAGAGTTGACTGCGAGTACGGCACTACAGAGTCTAAATTTAATCTTGCTCACTGCTGTAAGAAATATGACCTTGATGCACTTCATGACTCAATTCATGAGATGGCTCGTGATGATGCCCGCTTCGGCAAGGCTCTCGAAGGAATGCTAAAGAGATACTTTTAAGTAATATTTATTGAGTTTGTAGTTTATTGGAGGAGCTGCTACGGTGGCTCCTTTTTATGTGGTTTTTTATTTGTGGCAACGTGGGCTATAATTAGTTGATTAAACTTCGGAGGGGGACCCATGGGCCAGAAGAAACCAACCAAAAGACAGCACATGCAGATTAAGTGGCATGATATCGTTAAGAGCGATTCGGACATCCCGGCAAAGGCGGCACCACTTAAAGAAAAGACATCTCTCGTTGGCAGAGTCGGCAGTATGATGCTTGCGTGCGGAACTAGTGCGTGGAGAGTTCGTGCGGCCATGAATAAGATTTCTGGCACACTTGGAATTTCCACTAATATTGATGTGGGCCTCACCACAATTCACTATACATGTATCGAAGATGGCAAACACTATAGTCAGACTATCGCGCTTCCTACCACTGGTGTAAATACAGATAAACTTATGGATATGGAGATGTTTATTGACTCCTTTGATGAGAGGGCGAGTGAGATTAGCGTGGAGAAAATCCATGGGATTTTGGACGAAATCGATTCTCATAAACCTACTCGTAAAGCATGGCAGCTTGGTCTCGCAGCTGGCGTGGCATGTTGTGCATTTACTTTTCTTTTGGGTGGCGGTCCTATCGAGATGATCTGCGCTTTTATTGGCGCGGGAATCGGTAATTTTATTCGTAAACTTATGCTTGAGCGTAAGCTGTCACTTCTTGTTAATGTGGCGATTAGTGTACTCGCATCATGTCTATCTTATGTGCTGGCAATTAGAATAATGGAGTTGGCGTTTAATATGCCAGCGACTCATCATGCGGGATATATTTGTGCGATGCTTTTTATTATTCCGGGATTCCCTTTGATTACTGGTGGTATCGACCTGGCGAAGTTGGACCTCAGGTCTGGAATCGAGAGGATTACTTATGCGGTGCTTATTATAGGTACGGCGACACTGGTTGGCTGGGTGACCGCTATGACAGTTCAGTTTAATCCTGAGGATTTTGCGGCTATGAATATTAGTATGCCTGTTAAGATTGCGCTTCAGGTGATCATGAGTTTTATCGGTGTATTCGGGTTCTCTATGATGTTTAATAGTCCTGTGAAGATGGCGGTGACAGCAGGCTTTATTGGAACTATCACCAATGTGTTAAGGCTCGCACTTATCGAGGCGTTCGCATTGCCACTTGGCGTATCTGCATTTATCGGCGCATTCCTTGCAGGAATCTTGGCATCTATTATCAAGCGCAACGTGGGTTATCCACGAATCTCATTGACTATCCCATCTATCGTAATTATGGTGCCAGGTATGTTTATGTATAAGGCGATTTATTACTTCGGTCTTTATGATTTGTCGACAGGCGCGGATTGGCTCACGAAGGCGATTCTTGTCGTTGTAGCATTGCCTCTGGGATTGGTCTTTGCTCGATTCTGTACAGATAGAGATTATAGGCATTGTAGTTGATTGAGTGTCGGGGGCACAGCTAGCTTTGTAGATAACCTTGTAGCCAACCTTGTATCCAACTTTGTAGCCAAATCACGACTTTTGGCTACAAAACGGTCTACAAATGCGCATTTTTGCCTGTTTGTAGCCACGGTCGTAGCCAAATTTTATGAAATGGATACCATTTTGGCTACGAGGCACCGTAGAGATTTGTAGCGACGGTGTAGAAACGTCGCAGAGATGCTATAAAGCCATCATGAATCTACAACAAACCACCACCCAAGCACCACATCCGGAGAAAAACTTCGTCTCAACTCCTCGACTGCGAGGAAAAAGGATGAACAATGATACCTATACTTATACATGTTGAAAATAAATTACATATTTGAAGGAGATAGATATATGAAGAGCAGAAAGATTATGGCGGTTTTGTTGGCGGCATCTATGGCAGTGGGAATGTTCTCACTTACAGCGTGCAGTAAGGATGATAGTAAAGAGAAAGATAGCAAGAAGCACGAGCGTCGCAATGACGATGATGAAGACGAAGATGATGATGACGACGAGCCAGATGAGACAAAGGATGAGAAGCCAGAGGAAACAGAGAAAACAGAGAAGCCAGAAGAGACTGGGGATGACGGATTGTTGCCAATGGCTCCAGACGGTGTGTTTGTGAATACAGTGCCAGTAGATTACGATAGATCTGGTCTTGATAATGAGACAGCATCTGCTGTAGATAGTGCTTTGTCATATATCACATATACAGGCTTTTCCAGAGAGGGACTTATTAAGCAATTAACTTCACCTTATGGTGAGGATTTGGATGAGGAGTTGGCAGTGGCTGCTGTTGATTTCTTGGAGGATAACAACCTTGTAAATTGGGATGATGAGGCTATCGAGTGTGCGGAGGGTTATGTTACATATCTTTCTGTTTCGAGACAGGCTGTTTATGATTATCTTTGCGGCGACTACGGTGATGGATTTACACTAGAGCAGGCAGATGTTGCTATCCAGTACGTGGAGGAAAATGGCATTGCTCATTGGGACCGCGAGGCAGTGGAAGCATTGAAGGAATTGCTTTCCTACGATATTGAGATGACATATGATGAGACTTTGGAATACCTCACATCTGACTGGGGCGGAAAGTTCACAGAGGATGAGGCAGTACATGCAATGGACGAGCTCGGCGTTAAGTAAGACGTAAGTCAGACGGGCAAATTAAGCTAAACACAAAATTAAAAGGTTAATATATTTGGGGCGGCCGCGAGGCTGCCTCTTTTGTGAGAGAAAAATTCGCGTAAAAAACAATTCCTATAGTAAGGCAGGTGTGCTGTCTCACTATTTTTAATGAAAAGAGGTAAACAAAAATGAGAAAAGTTGCAAAAGTATTTTTGATGGTCCTGATTGTCTTGGCTGTGCTATTAGTAGTAATTAATAGGATTACCTATTATATGTGCACAAAGACACTGTCAAATCTTCCGGTAACGGGTGCTAGTGTGATTAAGGCACTAGATGAACAAGGGATAAATAGTCCTCTAGTTAATGAAGATGGATTGATCATCTTTGAACAATACTATTTTGATGGTGACCCCAAAAATAACTATCACATAAGTGGACGCTATGAAGTGTGTGACGATGTAGAAGAG
The DNA here is from genome assembly GCA_024403675.1 of Saccharofermentans sp. GTDB lineage: Bacteria > Bacillota > Clostridia > Saccharofermentanales > Saccharofermentanaceae > Saccharofermentans. Next base: position 14,444 of record JAKSRH010000007.1, read on the forward strand.
GCAGGAATTCTCTTTGATGATATTCTCTTGGAATCACGAAGACTGAATCATCAAGATGAAATAGATATATGTGAATTTCCATATTATCAGATGGCCAAGTGTTTCTTTGTGGAAACAGATAGAAGTTATACTGCGTGTTATCAGTCAGGTAATAAGGTGTTCTTCATATCGGCAAGTGCTATGGAAGAAAGTGATAATTCCTTGCCACAAGCAGGTATCGACAGTGTTAAGGAGATTCTGAATAGTCTTGAAATGCCACTTCACGATAGTCCAGTTATATTCGCGTCAAAAACCATTCTTATAGCAGAGAGATTTAACCATAACTAAAAGTCTCTCAATATTATAAGAAAGGAGGTGGCTACAGTGCTCATCTATAGGATTGAAAGGTGTGCTGAAGCTGGAGACCCTAATTGCTTTTACTACATCGAGTATCGCAGAGAGGGAAGAGTAATAGCTATGTACAAAATCACACACTACAAAGTGCATGACAATAAAGGTGCACACTACAAAACAACTACTGATTTACTCAATGCCTGAAATGACAGTGATGATACTTTGCCCAGCTGGCTTAAGGTGTTGGTAAGTAGGTAACAAAAATTCGCGCGTAAAACAAATTGTATAGAAGAAAAGGGGACTTACCTGATGGTGAGCCTCCTTATTTATGAAAGGAAGAAATTATGAGTGCATTTGATAAGGTAATCGGTTATAAGAGCATTAAAGAAGAACTTCTTAAGATTGTAGATATGGTGAAAAATAGAGATGTGTATCAGGAGATGGGAACTAAACTTCCACGCGGTATTCTTCTTACGGGTAACCCAGGCATGGGAAAAACATTGATTGCTAGCTGTTTTGTGGAAGATACGGGACTGCCTGCGTTTATCATCAGAAGAGATAATGGTAATGATGATTTTATCAAGAAGGTGATAAATACCTTTGAGGAAGCAAAAGCAAATACTCCATCTATCGTAATATTAGATGATATGGATAAGTTTGCTAATGTGGATGTTAAGTATAGAAATGCTCCTGAATACATAGCAGTTCAGACAGGTATCGATAATGTAAGTGGTAGTGATGTAATTGTGTTTGCTACTGTGAATAATTTGGAAAAGCTTCCAGAGTCACTTGTAAGATCTGGTAGATTTGATTTCAAGTTTGTTCTTGATAAGCCATCACGCAGTGAAGCTAAGGAGATAATTCAGTATTTCTTATCTGATAGAAAAGTGGATAAGGAGCTGGATTATGAGAATCTATATAGGATGGTAAGTGATAAATCTTGTGCAGATCTTGAGTCAATAATCAATAAGGCGACATTATATGCAGGTATGGAACGCAAGCGTTATGCTGATATGGATGATCTAGTTCGTGTGATTAGAGAGGAGTATTTTGAATTTCATAATACTAATAAGAATGCTGATTATGATGCTAGAAAGGTGGCACTCCATGAAGCAGCTCATCTTGTGGTAAGTGAAGTGCTTGTTCCGGAAAGTGTTGGCATGGTAGCAATAAAGAAGACGGGGGACAAATCGCATGGTGGATTCGTTCATTTGTGTGAGCTAAAAGATGACATTCGCTATGATGTTCTAATTAGTCTAGCGAGTAGGGCTGTCATGGACCTTTACTATAGCGATATGGTTAATTATGGAGTGTCAGGCGATTTGGAATCAGCACACAAGATAATCAAGAATATGATTCTAAATAATGCTACAAATGGATTTGCTCACTATGATCCAGATCCATACAAAATGAATATTGACCGCGAAAGTAAAGTTGTTATTGCAAGTGAACTTGAAAGGTATCTAACTATTGCCAGAAAAATACTTATTGATAACCGCTCGTTCTTGGATGCAATAAGTAACGCTCTTTATGAGAAAGAGACACTGTTATATTCAGATGTTCAGGAGATAAAGAGTAAGGTACATATAGTGACTCCGTCTTTGTTCTAATTCGTGTGAAATACAATTCGTATAACAAGAGGCCACCAGTGTTGGTGGTCTATTGTTATATCGATTATTTATTTGTATTTGAGAATTTGATTAATGTAATTTATCCAAGAATGTGAAAACTAATTAATTTATAGAATGTATATTAACAATAATACGAATCTAAAATGATTCAGAAAGGAGCACATCGTAAATTCAAAATTATGGAGGTACTATGAGCGAAAAGACACCAAAGAAAATTGCCAAGAACAGTTTAAAAGAAATAAATGATTTAGGTAATAATAGTTCTAACGGCATAGTACAAAATACAAAAGCAGGAATAGATGGTTTTTCTAAGGCTGAGATTTATACTGATGGTAGTCCGGAGATTATAGATGTTTATAAACATGCAGTTGAAGATTCCGAACCCAATGTACGTCTCGCAGCTATAGAAGCAATAGATCGCAAAGAGGAGCATTTATATCAATTACAACTAGATGCAAACCGAAAGAAAATGAAAATAACTTTTTGGGGTTTACTGAGTATGTTTGTTGTGACAGTTGTACGTGTAATTGCACCCTATATTCCAAGCATAATTGCAAGTTTAAAAAAAGCAGAATAACTGATTCGTAACTTAAAAGTTAGTGTTTTTACGATGTGTTTCTAAATTGCACCCTGAGAATAATTGTATTCTCAGGGTGTTTATTAAAGGAGGTTGTATGTTTGGTAAGTTTGATAAATGGTTAAAAACCGCTTCTGATGAAGAATTAATGGCAGTATATGATAAGGAACGAATTGAATACTTCTATATATATGGTAAACGCAGTAAGAAAATGGAGAAAATAAATGATGAAATAACTCGTCGTTCTGTGAAAAAGGATATATCATCAGATGATTCTCCAAAATCAAATCGCCGCTGGACGGATACAAATAGATGGGAATAAAATTATGATGATATGTATGTGATTTGGTAATGAAATTAATTGACTGCTAATTATATTCGTGTGAAATACAATTCGTATAACAAGAGGCCACCAGTGTTGGTGGCCTTAATTGTATTAAGGAGGTGTTACATGTTTTCGGTAAAAGAATGGTTAGTAATAGCGATTGCGATAATTGTTGCAGGTGTAGAAGCTTTTGTGTTAGCAAAAGTGTTTGTAATTTGTAAATTTGACTGGTTGCCAGAAAGTATCAAGTGGACTAGGTACAAGTATTTGGTGAGGTTTGAATCATGTAATGGTCAGTTTGTCGACTATATTTACAAAGATGAAATAGCTTCATATATAAGCTATATAAAGCTCCGAGTAAAATATGGTCGAGACAGAGTTGAGAGAGTTACATTAACGAGAAAAGAACAGATTAATTATGGGTTAAAACCGAATAGAAATTTCGCGCAAAATACAAAGGTAATAGAGAGGTAAGTGGACCTTGCCTCTCTATTTTATTAATTGGAGGAAAATATATGAAAGATTTAAAAGTTGGTACAGTAATCACATTTGCAAACATGGAGTGGAAAGTGCTTGAGGTAAATGAGGCAGATCACACAGCACTACTGATTACAGATAAGCCTCTTTCTGAACCGCATCCATATCATGAGTTTTGTGAAGCGATTACGTGGGAGAAGTGCTCATTAAGGAAATGGCTTAATAGTAATTTTATTAGTGAGAATTTTACAGATGAAGAAAAAACTATGTTAGTTGAGTGCGTAATCCATACACCAGATAATAAAATCTATAACAGACTAGGTGGTAATCCGACAAAGGATAAGGTGTGGATTCCGAGTAGTGAAGAAATAGAAAAGTATTTCCCAACTAACGAAGAACGAGCTAATGGCCAATTTACATGGTTACGAGACCCTGGGTTCTATCAGTTCAGAGCAAATTGTATTCGTAAAGATGGAAGTATTAGTAGAAGTGGGGATAGTGTGGGGAATAGGAATAGTGTATTTTTGACGGTAAGAATTGTGATTAATTAAATGTGGAGTTATATAGGGGATATCATATTAGTGATAGTGTTAATAATAAAAATATGAACATTCCTAATTTCAAAAAATAGCCACAAGGATAAAAAATTTATCCTTGTGGCATTTGGTTATTTATTTAATATGTGCTTCTTTACTTGTTCAGGATAATCATATATAAAACGTTGGTTTTCGCGGTTGTTCATCGTTTTTAATTCTTGTTCAATATTTATAATTGCTTGCATGGTTTTTACCATTAATAATAATAGGAATATTGATAGTATTCCAGAAAAAAGCAATACAATGAAATATAGAGTTGGAAATTCTATTGTTTGAACAACAGGTGTTGGATCAGCTGTGTTTGGGTTGTAAAAACCTGAGTCTAAAAGTAAAAGAAGTAAATTGTTCATAGTTATATCCTCCGTGATAGTTAGTAACAATTATAAAAGGTCAGAAATTGGCACCATTTCATCAACATAATCATTAGGATTTACAAAGCCGAATTCTTCAATCGTGTCATTAGCATACGAAACAGACATTGAGCTAATAGAATACTGTTCTAGGGTAGATGTGTCTATGCGTAATATTTCCATTTTTATAGAACAGGTGTTGCCAATGATTCTTATTTTATATTCTTTTTCAGAAAGCATGATAATCATTGTTGTATCGTTATCATAGTTAATTACACATGCTTTTGAATCTTTGTTAAGTTCGTCAAATTGAGATAATATATCTGATATTTCATATTCTTCAGGGGCAGAATCATAAAATGTAATTCCTATAAAGTCATCTGATCCATTGATATTATTTATTATGACCATCACAAAGATACGCTCTTCTGAAGGTGAAAAATAATATTTGAAATTATCTCCCCCAAAATCGGATGAAATAGGTAAATTTTCAAAATTTGGATATCCTAAATTTTCTACATATGGAATGAATTCTGATGGGTTATCCATATATGAAGGTAGTGGTGGAAGTGGTGCCTTTAAGCTAAGGTTAGATACAATCTCATGATACAAGTCAGAAGTTTCTTCAGGGTTAGTAATTCTCCATTTGTTGTTGTTTTTTATAACGTGTATTTCGATTTCATAGTTCTCATTGTCTGCCTTCTTTAAGGATTCCATATAAATTTCTAGTGGACATTCAGAATCGAGAGTAGATGTTTTGGACATTCCCAATTCAACTGTATATGAAATTTCGGTAGATGATACTGCATTGGAATCTGTTAATGTGACATCTGTTTCTGCTAAAAGCCATTCAAGGACTGTTATTTGCTCTGGTGATAAATCATCAAAATTGAAGGTGTTTACACCGTCGATTGTGCAAGAAGCAGCGGAACGGTAGTCGAGATTAATTAATTCAGTGAAATATTTTATAACAACTTGTTCTGCAGCATCCATATCGTCGGAACTTACACATCCGGATAGAATAAAAGAAATAGATAAAATAATAGATAGAAGAATGCTTTGTAATTTATAGGATTTTCTCATTGTTTTTCTCATAGTAGTGTTGTTATGCATGAATTGACCATATAAGTTGAGTTTGTTACATGACTAGTCTGCAATATTGGGATAAATACTCTATGTCAATTGTGTTAATAAAAATAGAATTATGTCATGGCATGACCATGGCATAAATAATGGCGCGCCGTGATTTTTATCTTAATGTACATGGTTAGTTAATAAATGGTTCATAGTGAAAACCTATAATTCCTATATTGAGGTGACATAAATATATGAGTGCACGTAGACGCAAGTTGGGCGTTAAGGTTGGGTTAAGAAAACCTTCATTAAAGAAATCCATCAGAGCCAGAACAACTGGCAAATGGAAAAGACGAATGAAGAGAGCCGTAAACCCTTTTTATGGCAAGAAAGGAATGGGGTTTATTAAAAATCCAAGGCGTGCAATACGAAATAAGATATATCACAAAACTACATTTGGCATACGTGATGTGTTTCGGAGAAAGAAAAGTCGAAAGTCATCAGAGGGGGATGGCATGAAAAAGTTTATTAATGTAATTACGTGGGTTTTTGGATTTCCATTTAAATTGTATTTTTTGAGTAAGAAAAAAGGTAATAATGGCTGTTTAACAAAGCTGTTAATGGTGCCAGTTGCTATTTTATATGTTTTATGGATGTTTGTTTTTACAGCTTTTTGTGCGGGTGTTATGGACAGCGGAAAAAAAGCAAATGAAGACCCCAACGTTAATGAAACATTAATTGTGGAAAGTACAGTAATAACAGATGTAAATGAAGAAACACAAGAAGTATTAGTGGAAGAAACAGAGAACGTTCCCGAAACAACAGAGACTTCTGTAATGGAATCTTCAAGTGTAAACACGACTGTGGCAAGTACAGAGCAAACAGTTAATGTTGAAAATGAAACTTCACCATCAATAGAAGAAGTTACTGCAACTAGTACAGAGGCAGAAACGATGCAAACAGAAGATACTGTAGCGACTATAGTCGAGACAGTAGCAGTTGATCCCGTTGTGGTTCCTATAGAACCGGTTGCAACCACTATTGCAGATACAAGCTCAGAGAGACATGAATATATACAAAATGCAAATAACAATAAGATTCATAGAACTAGTTGTAGCTTTGGCCCACAAGAACAGAATCGTATAACAGTCTATCTGACGGATGAGGAACTTGCTAACAGTGATAGATGTCAGAGATGTTTTAAATAATAAGATATTTAGGGAGAGAATAACCAAATTAGCTATTAGTTTGAGAGGGAATATTAATGAGTTGGAGAAAGAAGCTTTTTTATCTTGTTGAGTCGCCAGATGAAGACAATGATGAGAATGATAAGTTTGATGCGTATGACATAGTGATGATGATTGCTATCATCGTTAGTATTATTCCATTAGCATTTAAAGAGACTAACAGAGTATTTGAGATAATTGATAAAGTAACAGTTACGATGTTTATTATTGATTACATACTTCGTTTGTTTACTGCAGATTTAAAACTTGGAAAAGGCGCTAAATCTTTCTTTGTTTATCCTCTTACACCCATGGCTATATTGGATCTTGTAACGATTCTTCCGTCAGTGACGATACTTAATAATGGGTTTAGACTTCTTAAGTTAGTTCGATTGTTGAGAACACTTAGAGCTTTACGTGTGTTTAAGACGTTTAGATATTCCAAAAACATACAATTAGTTCTTTCGGTTTTTAAGAAGCAGAAAGAAATATTGCTGGTAGTGTTTATGCTTGCTGTAGGATATGTGTTTGTATCAGCACTTGTTATTTTTAATGTTGAACCAGATAGTTTTACTTCATTCTTTGATGCTGTATATTGGGCAACAGTATCACTTACAACGATGGGTTATGGTGATATCTATCCGGTAACGATGGCAGGAAGAATGGTAACAATGGCTTCTTCATTTATGGGAATAGCGGTTATTGCGCTGCCTGCAGGTATTATTACCTCAGGATTTATGGATGAATTGCATAGTAAGAAAATAAAATAAATATTTTGTCGTTAATATATTTTCCATTGACCTCGATACTTGATAGAATTAATTCTGTTAGGCAGACATAAGCCTGCACAGGAGGATAGATAATGGTAGATATAATTGAGACACTTAAAAGAGATATTGATGCGGCAGTGGCGCAGAAGGGCGATTGGAAGCCTGCTTATACTCAGTTGATGCAGGAAGTGTATAAACAGGATGTTTTGTTCTTTGCGCTTTCGCGTGGTAGTTATGATGAGGAGACTCACACTAGTGTGCCTTTGATGTCCACTAAGGATTTCGGAGGACAGCCTGCACTTTATGTTTTTACTGACGTTAACCTTGCAGGTGGCTGGATGAATGCATATAAGAATGTATCTCCTGATATGCAGTATGGTTTAATTGGCGCAATTAGTAAGGAGTCACATGGATTCCTGTATATTTTCGAGACGGCTAGAGCAATGGGTGCCCGTATGATTATGCTTGATGAGGGTGGCAAGTGGATTGGTCTTGATATGGATACTTTCTTTGAGGCTAATGGTCTTGACGCTTCTAGTGTTAGTATGATCATGACTCAGAAAGAGGTGGAGGAACTTACTAGTGATAGTAGCAAGTCCGTGTCACTTCATTTCGCTAGGGTTCCTGCGATTCCACTTCAAAGGTAATAAAGGAGCAGCAAAATGAAAAAGTTTATAAGTGTATTGTTAACAGGTTGTATGGTGTTTGCTTTTGCGGCATGTGATAAGAATGATTCAACTAAGAAGGATACAGAATCTTCACGAGAAAGTAGGGTGGAAGAGACTGAGGAAAGCATTGTCGAAAGTAGCACAGAACCTACGGGCGAGGTGCCAACACAGCTTGGCGCTATAGATTCGAGTACATTTAGAACAGTTATGGGAAACCATAATTGTAGCGTTGGTAGTGGAGATGCCAAGCATGGTGAGAAGACGGTTTTATTAGCATCTACTTCTTCTTATATGACAGTTTTTGAATATCATTTGTTTAATAGTGAGTCTGATGCATCAGCTTTTTTTGAAGAGTCCCAAACAACTGCTTCAAATGTAGCTTCTGGTAGTAACGTTCAGATTACTGATAGCAGAATACAGTGGACAACAGAGTTTAATTATATTGTTGTTGTTTATGATGGTGATTTGGTAATTGTAGCAAATACAATGGCAGGTAATTCAGAACTTGCTTCCGAGATGGAGGGAATACTATCTGAGTTGGGATATTGATAAGCATTTATTAACAGTAAAGCATATAAAAGGTGTCAGGTTTAAAAACATAACCTGACACCTTTGTTTTATAGAAGTCTTATTCATTATAGATTCGTATTCTGACTGTGACATCAGTTGGGATAGGTAACTGGTAGTAGTCGAAGAACATTTGGAATTTTTCTTGTATATTTACGGCGAGAGTGTTGTAGCGGACGATCATGACTTTGTTTCCTTCGAGGATTACTGACCATGACTTGGTAGAAGTGGATGTCGTGAGGTCGCACTTTGTGTTGATAAGAATCGTGGTGCGGCCGTCTTCTACTATGTACTCTTCATCTGTGAATTCACGAGACATGCTACCTTCTTCAAGGAAATCGCATAAGAATACTGTGTATGCGTCGAAGAAAGCCTGAGCTTCTTCTGGTGTGTTATATTCTGCAAATATAAAAGCCTCTGAGTTTCCATCTGGACCACTTCCTAAAATAGTTGTAGTTGGAGCTCCCATGTCTACTTTGTATTTGAAGGAAACGATAGGATTACTAATAGATGCGTCGTTTATTACTGCAAACCAACCATGAGGTTGTGTTTCGTAGTTACAATTGTACCAATCCTCCTCTGAAGAAATTTGAACCTCTTCAAAGCCAAGATATTCCATAGCATATATGAAGTGCTCTTGGTCAATTGGTGGTGCCATCAGAGGAACTCCTGACTCGGTTGCTTTGCTTGTTTCACTAGAATCGTCGTCATCTTCATCAAACTCGATTTCTATGTTTTTCTTATCCTTCTTCTTGGTCTCGTCGGATTTGGAGTCGGATTTGTTATTACATGCTGTCATGGAAAGTGTCATAGCTGATATAAGTAAAAGTGCAGGTAGTTTCTTCATTAGTGTTGATTCCTTTGATGAAATATTTGATGGCTAGATTATAGGTCTTTGCTGAATGAATGTCATTAGAGTTATGAGTATCCTATAATTTAGTTTTTTTGATTCTCGCTTTTGATGCCACATAATAACCCCACTTTGGTGACAACTCTGACACGTCTTTGTGAAAAGAAACTGACATCACGTTGGTAGACTAGAACACGTTTGGAGGTCAGAAATTTGAGAGAATTTATTACACAAAATAAGACAGTATTATCAATTATGTTATGCGCTTCAACGGCATTCACATTTAGCGCTATGGGAAATCAAATAAGAGAAAACATGCCCAATAAATCAGTAGAGAAAACGGCGAAATACTGGGAGACAACGCAGATAAAGGCAACGTCACTGCACAGGAAAGATGATGTGGTTAACGCGGCAATTTCTATGTTAGGACAGCCATATGTATCCTGCGGTGATACTCGTGATGGTGTAGACTGCTCCGGCCTAGTAGTGTATTGCTATAACCTTGTTGGCATCGAGTTACCACATAATTCCGCACGTTTGTGTGATGTGGGTGAAGAGATAGCTGAGGAAGATATTCAGCCAGGTGACATTGTGTGCTGGGACAATAACGGCACAGGTGTGTGTGGCCATGTGGGTCTCTACATAGGTGATGGACAGTGCATCGAGGCGCGAGGTCGCCAGTGGGGCGTGGTATATTGTGAACTTGATAGATCCCCGCTTCTTACAATTCGTCGTGTAATGTAAGAAAACTAGTGATAGGATAAGAATGGTAGCGACGAGATTGGTGACGATGAATTTCGTAGTGCGTGTGTGGCATGTAATGTAGATCCTGACTCTATCACTTCTAGTGACCTTCGTGAGATTCAGGACAAACTTAACCGCCTCACTTAGAATCTCGATAGCCTTTTCGCTTTAGACCGTTAACCATAGGGTCTAGCACTCCCTTGAAGGTTTTATTGAACCAGGATGTTTTGCCCCATAATTTAACTAGTTTGGGGCTTATGAAGTAGTATGCGTGGATAAAGGCTCTTCCTGTTTTGTAGCGCTTTAAGTAGTCGTCACGAAAGTGGCGTAGCACCCAGACTTGAGGGCAGTCGTAGGATCCGTAGACAGAGGTCGCGATGTAGCAGCCTTCCTCTTCGCCATTACGACGTAGTTCTTCCTCGTCTTCTTCGTAGTCCTCATACTCAGCATCTTCGCTAGTGAAGACGTCATCGTATTCGTCGTAACTCATAGTGGTGCCCCTCCTTTAGGTTTAGTGTAGCAAATATATAATAGATACAGAAGATTTTTTTGATGTGGTTGGATTGCTTATTGTTGTGATACTATTTTTATAAAAAATGCTAGTTGCTTTGATTGGGAGAAAATATGGCTGATACTGATTTTGTAAATAGAGTTCTTGAATTTTGTTATTACACCCAAAATCATAGAATTCATAAAAGTACAAATACTAATTATGTGCTTTATACTCAGGTTATTAATGCGATTAAAAAGGCCCTAGGAGATAACATTTATAAAAATAATAGTGATGATTATAATTATTACTATTCTCGTGAAACGATTACTGCTAGGATTGCTGGAAATGCCATTGATTCTACTAATGGTAATATTAATTATAATGCAAAGCTTTTTGATAAGCTTGGTAAATTTATTAATGAATTTTCTGATGCTCTAGATAAAAGAAAATTTTTAAAGGATAGCGTAAAGTCTTGTGATACTACAGAATCTAGCTTGATTGCGCTATTACTTTGGTCTAATCCGAAGTATTCATTAAGTGAGAAACATTACCTCTTGGATTACTTAATGTATGGTGGAAAGAGAGTATGTGAATCTGAAGAGAAGACAAATGAACCTGAAGATGGATCATGTGAAGCTGAAAAGGAAGAATACTGCTACGATACCTGGCTTGAGGATAACATTAGTGAGTGCACTGATTGGCGTTTCTTTTATCGAAGTTTGGCAATAATCTCTAAGGATAAAGCTGGAGATGTTAAAATTGCTGACATGATAAATACTTACTTGGTGCATATTAATTCTGATAAGAAAATAGAAGATGATTGGTCTGTCGAGTCGCTATTTAGATTGTTTAATACAGAGGGACAAAGCATTAGAGAGCGTTATAGAATTGCGTCTTATTTAAAGACTCTTTTCGATATTGATTTTAATTTGCCTTCTAGATGGAGTTATATACCTACATTTCCTTTTCCTAAATGTGTTGATACAGAGAAGTCTTTTTATTACTTTGATGTAAATGAAGCTAATAAATACTGTTGTGATGTTTTTAAACAAAAATACGAGCGTGACATCTTGTTAGAAATTATGAATTCGACATTTACATTTGATGAGTATTGTGATGGTTATGAGTCTACTTGGGAATCACATATAGAAAATATTAGTATTTCTGAAGACGAAGAATTAGAAGTAGTTCTTGTGCCTAAAGAAACATTAATTGATGTAATAACAACCGATAATAAATATAAGTTGGACGATAATGGCTTGGATGCTTTGCTTATATACGATTATATTAAATATAACGACGGTGAAGTGGGTAATCATGTTCATGGTAGTAAGTTAGTGAAGGTTAGTTGGTGAATTTATGAAGGATAATGAAGTATATATATTAAATGCATCGAGTAAAGCAAATCATGATAAAACGGGAAATACTTGTGTATATTATTATGATAACAGCATGGTTTTTATTGACTGTGGAAAAGCACGTTTCCTTGCGTTGGAAAATTATGAACCAAGAATAAATGAACTGTTGAAAAATCATAAAGCTCAAATTGAACAATTGTTTTTGGTGGTTACTCATCCTCATAAAGATCATTATACAACATTTAAAGATGTTGTAGAAATAATCAAACCTAAATCAGCTATGGCCATAGTATTTAAAATCCCAAGTAATAAAACATACTCAGCTCAAGATACAGTTAGGCGTAATGATTATGACTTAAGAGTAAAAACTGAAATTAACAGTCTTAAAAAAATCACGTATAACAACGGAAAAAAGCTAAATGTATTAACTATTGAAATACCGGATAAAATGGAAAATGTACTTGAAGATATCCCAGGTGTTTCCGGCTATAACGGTATGGACACAACAATCTTAAATAATGTTATTGTGTATGGTAATGAAGTAATTAACGACCTCAATCAAAAGTACGGTGAGCCTGATAAGATGTCTACAGAAAGATACATAAATGATGTCGGTGTTGTTGTAAAAATAAAAAGAGATAATGATAGCGTTCTTTTTACAGGCGATATGTCTTACCACTTTTGGTATGATGCCTATAAAAATGATATGGAAATAAAACATATAGTACTTCCGCATCATGGTGGATCCTCTTGGATTGCAGATGTAGCTCAAGGTGTTACAAATACCCATTTCTATAAAGATGCTTGTGAGTTATATCTATCATCTATATATGACAACGTAATTGGAGATGAGAATAAGAATAATTCTCCAGCATATTTTGTAAAAGAAGCTTTTAATGTAGATCCAAAGAAAATTAAGTCTACAAAGGATGGCATGATAACCATCTAACTCGTACCGTGCTATAATAAAGCATTAAATCGAATAGGGTTATTAGTTTAATGGTTTGGTACGTTTGTTTTGTTTTATCTATATTGACACTCTTGGTTTCTATCCAGAACGCTGTGGTTATTTCACGTAATTATAAATCTGGTCAGAACCTTAACGCATTTTATATAATTTTTATTGGTGTGTTTTTAAGCTTAGCAGTTGCTATCACGCCTATCTTTTACCTTAACCTTCAGGGACACTCCGCATTTGGTCTTAAACTTGTCATGACGGTGCTTATCCAGACTTTGCAGGTGTTTACCGTTGACTCCTCTAGTGAGTTTATTTTTGACAACGTTGTTGGCGCTGCTACACCTCTAGCTGAGGGTTACTCCGCATATTTGGCGGTTCTTTTCTTTGTAGCACCAATTATGACTTTCGGATTTGTTTTATCACTTTTCCGTAATATCTTTTCCTTTGTTAGATACATCACACAGTATTGGAGTGATGTTTATGTTTTCTCTGAACTTAGTGAGAAGTCACTTTGCCTCGCGAAAAGCATCAAGAAAAACCACCCTAAGGCAACTATCGTGTTCACTAACGTAGATAAGGACGAGGGTACCGTTATCGCCGAGTATGTGGATATGGCTCGAGAGATTCATGCTATCCTTTTTCAAAAGGATATCGCGACTGTTAACCTTCGTCGCCATAGCTCTAAGGCTAATATGACTTTCTTTGCTATCGACGAAGATGAGAGTGAGAACATCACTAATTCTTTGAAACTTATTAATATATACGCGGATAGAGATAATACTTCGCTTTTTGTGTTTAGTACTTCTATTGAGGGCGAGATTGTATTCTCTAATTGCACTCCTTCTAAGCTTAAGATTCGTCGTATTAATGAGATTAGATCTTTAATTTACAACTTCCTATATAACGACGGACATCAGGTGTTCGAAAGTGGCGTCGGCCTTGATGGTAAGAAGACAATTAACGCAATAATCCTAGGTCTTGGTCGTTATGGCACAGAGATGCTTAAGGCTCTTACTTGGTATTGTCAGATGGACGGGTATGAGGCTAATATCCACGCCTTTGATAAGGATCTAGAGGCGGGGTCTCGCTTCGCAGGTTTATGTCCAGATGTGGTGTCCGAGAAGTATAACGGAATAGATGTAGAGGGCGAGAGTCGCTATAACATTAAGATTCATTCTGGTGTTGATGTTCGTAGTGGTGATTTTGCGTCTGAAATCGAGAAGATTGGTGCAGTGACATTCGTGTTCGTGTGCCTTGGATCTGATAGCGAGAATATTAAGCAGGGTGCTAATATTAGAATGCTTTGTGAACGTTATGGTAGTAACCCATTAATTAAGCTTGTTGTTTATGGTACAGAGAAGACAAATGTTCTATCTGGCCTTACTAACTACCACGGCCAGCCATTCAATATCGATACTATGGGCGACCGCGAGACTTGTTATAGTGAAGAAGTCATCATGAGTAGTAAGCTCGAGAACTTGGCTTTGGCACGCCATATGAAATGGGGTAGTGAGCAGGAGTTCTGGAAGTATGAGTATAACTATAGATCTTCCATGGCGTCCGCTATTCATTTGCATGCGCGTATCGCTTGTGGTGTTCCTGGTGCAAACAAAAAGACAGAGGATTTGACTCCTAGTGAGCGCGATAGCTTGGAGATACTCGAGCACCGTCGCTGGAATGCTTATATGCGTACAGAAGGGTATGTTTATAGCGGTTCCCTTGATAGTAGTACGCGTAATGACCTCGCGAAAGTGCACCATAATCTTGTAGCCTTCGGTAAATTGAATGAGGCAGATAGACGTAAAGACGGCGACGTAGGTACGCTCTAAAAATTCTTGAAATTTTTTTGCTCATTTTTTGAAAACCACACAATCTAATAAGTGAAAGACAAAACACGAAAGGTTGGCGGATCAGATGAGTGAAAATAAGATTACAATCGAAGCAGTAAATTATATTACCAGTGAATGGATGAAGTTCCAGAGGGGTGAGCGTGAGCGTTTTATCGCGAGTGACATCGCGGATGACCTTGGCATGGAAGTTAATGATGTGCTGAAGACATTCTATTCGCTTAAAAAGGATGGCACCATCTCAGAGTATGTCCTTTTCTATGAGCTTGGTATTACTGTCGAGGAAGCATTTAATAATTTTCGTAATGGTATTCCTACAGAGGAGGATTATAGAGATAGTTTTCTCTACCTGGTGGCTAATAACTCCTTCGAAGGCAAGAACTTTCTCGATATCATGGCATCAGCAAGCCACAAACTCATTAAGAGTGCGAGAGATATTGTACTTCACGAATATGATGAGATTATTGATTATGTGGATGCACGCGTTGGCTATTTGGATTCTCACAAGAAATATGTACTCGTTAAGAATATCATCTTCAGAATGGTGTTAGAACTTATTAATTCTGGTGTCCCTAATGTAAATATTCATGATCTCATTGGAACTAGTTTTGAACTTCTTGAAGTCGAGAAAGACAGACCCATCGAGAAGGAAGTGAATGCATTTGAGTCTTGGGTAAATATGTATCGTAATGAGATTCCAACTTTGAAGATGTACGAGGATGCACTTACGTGTATTAGAGTATCTTTGTCTCATCTTTTTATCACAGACAAGATGGACTTGCCAGAGTATTTGCTCCCTATCGCTGAGGTGTGCGCTCTTCGTTACTATAGATATATCTATGGTTATGTATCCACTCATCAGGGTGAGCTGACTTTGGCTCAAATGGGAGAAGTGTTTGGTAGTATCGTCAGTTATATTTCTGATAGATTCCTGAGTGAGAGTTTCATTAATTCTCGGTTTACAGAGGCTGTTATTGAACAGCTTATTGAACACGCATATACAGAGGAATACATCAAGATTAAAGGTGAGATTCCTAAGTTCAAGTGATAATGAATAGATTCATTACTGTGTAAGTCTTCTAATAAATATTGGAGGTATATAAGTCGATTCTGGAGGTAGCTTATTGGTAAATGAATTTGTATTCAGATATTTATCAGACATTCGCTTTTTACTATTTTTTTATTACATCAGAAGAAAGAATTTCAAGTCAACAACTTATTAAATAGATAGAAGCTTATCTTACACTTTGAGTGTCTGATATTCGGTGTACTACTCACCATTTTTTACTAAATCTTGGCGGCTAATAACGCTAAGGTTTGGGACAAGGCGCGTAAATTGTGGCAATTAAGTATCGCAGTTGCCACGCATGCGGATTCATTTTTGCCCGACATGGATCCGCATGATGTACGTGTTTACTTTTCTGACGGGTATTTCATGTGATTCTTAAGGAGATTTTTATATATGCGTAATTTCGCGAATATTAAGAGTGCAAAAATATGTGTAAGCCGCATTAGTCCAACTAATTCTGACGTGGGTTCTGAAGCGGATTCTAGTGCAGATTCCAAAGTAGGTTCTAACTCGGATTTCAACTTGAATTCGGAGGAGAATCGTGATGTCAGAGAAAAGGTGTTTTGCGTAGTGAATTATGCTTATAGTAATGGTATTGCGATTCATGCAAGCGACGTGTTAAATCTTGTTAAAAATAAAGAAATCATTTTGATTAAAGATGTTTGTGATTTTGTTGATTTTATTGCATTAATACAGCATTTTTCCAATCTTGAATATATGCTCGGATTTCTTGGGTTTAGGTTCATGGCCAAGGCTGAAGTGGAGTTTTCATTTAATGAGGGGGAGTTTATTGAGGTCAGTATGGCTGATTCTAGATGTGTAAATCTTAATGTCTGTAGTGGTGTGTTCTCTGCCATTGGACAGACTATGACTAGGGGAATGAATGCTGTTAGGGTTGGTGGTTCTAGAAGGAATTATAAGAACCCTCTTATTCGCAAAAGTGATTTGCCTGTAATCAAAGAGATTCTTTCTGGCAAGGATAATGCTGAAAAGAATGGATATAGAAAGTCAAAGGCGGTCGCAGATTATTGTAATCTTGTGGTGGCCCCAACTAAGTTTAATGATATGACGCCTGAAGTTCAGTATTCCGAGGTTTATTCACTCATGGCTCAGAATAATCTTCCTCCGGAGGTTATTGATCAGCTTTGCCCAGCGATTCGTCGCTATATTGCTAAGGGTGAGATAAGCCCTATCCTCATGATTGGTGAGGGCGGTATCGGCAAGACTATGACAGCTCAGATAATTAGTAATATTCTTGGTATCCCATTTAAACAGATTAGTGCGACGAATATGGCGACTAGTATGGGGTTTGCTGGTACCGCTGCTCACTATACTTGCGCTGATGTAGGAGAACTTACTCGATTGATGCTTGATAACGGACAGTGTAATGTATCGATGCTCATCGATGAGATTGATAAGTGTCAGGCAGGTGGAAGTGGTGTCAATCTCGAGAATGAACTTCTTAGTGTGTGTGATGGTTCTCGCTGCATCATGGATAAGTTCATGGGAATTGAGGTTAACTTGTCTAAGACCCTCATTTTTCTTACTGCTAATGATGAGAGTGCTATCTCGCCTTATCTTCGTGATAGATGTGTAAAGGTGTATTTCCCTAAGCCTACTCTGGATCGCTTGGAGACTATTGTTCTTAGAAAGTTTTTTTACATGGCTACGGATGATGTGATTAATGAACATCTTGATTATGACGAGGATGTTCTTACTAGAGGAATTCAGAAGCTTTGGGATAAGGGTATCCGTTCTTTCAGACCTTATCTTAATTATATTGACGCTTTATATCATGTGGTGGAGAAGACTTACTTCGAGACAGGTAATGATGTTGTGATCTCTGATCAGATGGTAGATGGAATTGTGGATAAAGTACGTAGTTCTTACGGAAATACTATTGGTTTTAGTTCTTAATTTATAGGAGGATTTATTTTATGACTATGGATACAGTGGAATATATTATTGATCAGTATTGGAAGTATATGAATGGTATACGTGATCGGTTCGACATAGAAGAACTTTCCTGTGAGACGGGTGAGGACTATGAAAATGTGTCGATTATTGTTGATTCCATGGAACACAGGGGTGAGGTTAGTAATTATGTTATTTTTAACGAACTTGGGGTTACTCCTGAGGATCTTGTCGAGTATCAGAGACTTAGGATTCCAAGTAATGAAGCCTACAATAACAGCGTGAATTTTTTATTATTCGAAAACGAATATATTGGGGATGATTTGGCAGAGATTGATTCACTTTGTGATGGGGTCTCTAAGGCGGCTGCCTACAATATAGTTTTCCGTTGGTTCGAAGATATTTGGAAGTATATCAATGAGAAGTGCCCTGATCTTGGGGATGATAAGAAGTATGTGCTTCTGATGAATGTTATTGAACGTATGGTGCTTGATGTGCTTAGTACAGGACTTTGTAGTGGTTTGACTATGAAAGACATGATAGAGAGAAACTTTGCCATTTGTGCAGTGGCTAAGGACTGTGAAATTGAGCCTGAGGCTAATGCGTTCGAGGATACGGTAGATAACTATAGACTTGATATTCCATCGTGTGAGCAGTTCAGAGATTTGTGTTCATGTCTTAAGGTGTCCTTAAAGCTTCTTGATGAAGAGGATAGTGACGATATCCCTGATTACTTGAGAATAGTCGCTGAAAGATGTGCTCTTAAGTATTATGAGCATATCTATTCCATTATTAAATTCAATAAAGACAAGCTTACTAATTTTGAAATGGGTAATATATTTATAGGGGTATTATCTTATATTGCAGACTTGTTTTTGGAGCGTAATTTCCTCGCATCTCTTCCACAGGGGGATGGAATAAAGCGTCTCGTGGAGCATGCATATATGTACAGATTTATTCTTATGAAGGGTTATGTGCCTAATCTTGGTTAATTGTTTTAAAATGCCTAATTTTTGCCGAAAATATGTTTGCATTTTGTTTGGAGTGGAGTTATAGTTAATGCAATAAGACAATTACTTTGGAGAAATTCCGATTCGATAGTAGCTTAATCTTCTTTAATAAAATTGGAGGTATATAAGTCACTAGAAGATAGATTCAGATGCTGACGAATTAGGATATTAACAATGTCAGACTACATTGAAAACCAAAATTTAGAAAACCACTTTTTTGTAAACCAAAATTTAGAAAACCATATTTATTAAGTCTGACTTACACACATATACAATTTAGCCATTTGCCTACTAGGGGTAGGTGTCTCTTTCGGACTCCTTTTTTCCTTTGGCAGATATTGTTGTCTTAGAAATTATTATTTTTAAGGAGACTTTTAGTTATGTGCAACTGTAATGATGATTACAGGGGTTACTGTAGTGACCTCGTAAACAACGCTGTGTCAGATGAAGTATATGTAGATTCGGTAAAACGTCTTGCGTCTTCTTATGAAGAACGTAAGGTGAGTAACACATCCGTGAAGGACTTGCCCGAGTCCATGAAGACTGATGCTTGGAATGTGGTAATGCATGATACCAGACTTTTGATTAAACAGGTTAATAGCACCAAGGTTGAGGAAATTCACAGGGAGGATATTATCAATATTCACCTTGCAGATGCTTTTAAAGCGGCACTTAATTGTGATTTCACTAAGAATAATTTTTACAATTATGTCCCTACTGTTTTTAGTGACAGCATGAAGACTTTTTATATTGAAAATAACAATGGTCCGACTGTAAAGGAGTCTTATAATGCTGAATCTAATCGTCAGGCGAAGGCACGTAAGGTATTGGCAGAACAGCTTGGTCATATGCCTTCTGACGAAGAGTTTGCGAAGTATAGTGGAAAGACAATTAAAAGCGTCAAAGAACACAGAATTCAGTATGAATCTCGCCAGTCAGGGGAGCTTTTGCCTGAAGTTGCTGCTCCGAGAAAGGATCTCATTGATGAGATTTTTTATGGTGCCGTTAACATGGATGACTTCTACGATACGCTTACCCCTCGAGAGTTTAAGATTTACTCAATGGCGTATGGCGTAAATGGTGAAAAGAAGATGCCTCTTACTAAGTTGGCGAGTCACTTTGGTACTACAAAAAATAGTATTAATGCCACCCTTACTCTTATTGAGAGAAGGATGAATGATTTTCTCAAACCATACGGTATCGTGGCGGATTTTAAACGTAAAAAGTTGGTTTAATAATAGGAGGTTTAAATGTGTAAATATGCGCACATTGATAGTTTGACCATGAGTTGTTCTCAGATTCGTGAGGAGGGCGAAGGTCTTAAATATGATAGAAGAAGACTTCGTTATTTGACGGCCTATGCCATTAATAATGGAATTTGTTTTGAGTATGACGACTTGATTAATGAGGCTAAGAATATAGAAGTATCTTTATTGAGTGATGAGGTTAGCTATCTCGAATATATGAAGCTTCAGCAGATTGCTAGTAATATCGCTTATGTTGCTGCTCTTATTGGATACAAGATTGAGTTTAGTATCGATGTAGAGTATCGATTTGATGGTGAGATGACTAAAGAGGATTTTGGAGACTTCCGTTCTGTGGATCTTAAGGTCTGTGATAATTTGCTTTATAGCCGTGATGAATATAATCCTGTATTTGCTGGTGAAGAATATCCATGGGACTATGATATTGAGGCGATTTTGGGTATGGACGAGATGGAAAATCAGGCTGAGGTGAGTACGGTGGGCTTTGCTGAGAGAACGGAATTTATGAACCCTCTTCTTAGCAGGAAGGACTATGAGTCGATTCGTAAGATTCTTTCGGGTAATTATGACGCAGAAAAGAATGGTGCTCGTAGAGTTAAGTGTGTTTCGGATTTTTGTAATATCGGAATCGCACCGACTAGATTCGACAGTATGTCGGCGGTGGAGGTGTATAACTCGATTCGTAAAGCACTTGAAGAAGCAAATGTGCCATCTGTTATTATCAAGCTTTTGTGTCCAGCTCTTAGGAAGTATTGTGAAACCGGTGAATGGAAGCCTGTGATTCTGGTTGGAAAAGGCGGTGTAGGTAAGACTAAGACAGCTCAGATTATCGCAGATATTGTTGGTCTTCCTTTTAAACAGGTATCGGCTACTAACATGGCGACTAGTTTTGGTCTCGGGGGCTGTGCACCTCATTACACCTCGGCGGATTGTGGCGTGCTTACTAGACATATGATTGATAATAGCGCGCTTAATGTGGCCTTTCTTGTTGATGAGATTGATAAGTGTCAGTCTGGAGGTAGTGGAGTTAATCTTGAATATGAGTTGCTTTCTGTGTGTGATGGTACTTCGCTCATTCACGACAAGTTTATGGGTATTGATGTTAACACCAGTCGCTGCATGATTTTTCTTACAGCTAATGATGAACGTGATATCTCACCTTATCTTCGTGATCGTTGTGAGATTATTCATTTTCCGGAACCAACTCTCGATCGTATTAAAGTGATTATTCTCAACAAGTTTTACACGAGAAAAAACAAGGACTCAGTTCTTAAATATGTGGACTTTGATGAGAGTATTGTGACTGATGGCATTGATGTTCTTTGGGAAAGAGAGTGTAGGTCTTTCAGGGCTTATGAGCACTTCCTTGATGAACTTTTCCGTGAAGTGGAAAGACGTTATTTTGAGAGTAATGGTAAGCCGATAGTATCCAAGGATATTGTTGAATTTATTGTTGGTAACATCCGTTCCGTGTATGGAAATAAAATTGGATTTTGACGGGGGATTATTAGTATGGATATTTTTGTATCTATTGTTGATTGTGACTGCTTTTGGGGAACTGACATGCTTAGAAGAGGCGATAAGCTTACTCTTATAAAGGAAAAGGATAATCCATTTCCTGAGGCGATTCTTGCTGTGTATAAGCCCCTTGGTAGTATTGGTTATGTAGCGGATCTTTGCAGTGACAGTTTTTATAGTGCCGGAAGAATTTACGATAAGTTTCAGGATGAAGCGGAGGCTGAGATTTCCTTTATTCTTAGTGATGGAAGCGTAATTTGCAGGGTGAAGAATCTTGAGATGCCCAAGGTCGCGATGTAGGAGGTAATATGAGATGTAATTATTGTTATATTATTGCCCATAAAGAAGGATGTCCTGGAAGCTATGTTGTGAAGACCTTTTATGGTCCTACTGGTAAATCCCTTTATTCATATCTTAGGGCCAAGACTCGGTTCAGTGATGTGAAGATTAGTATTGCCAAGCGTGGCAAGAACTTTGACAACAACGGTCCTTATTTGTATGTATTCTCGGAGATTGAGTTTATACGTAAGGTAACAAGTTTGTGTAATGATTATATTGATAATGTGGTGGATCTTTGATTTTGGTTGATTAATTATAATATGCGGTAGGAGAGCCTGATGGGCTCTCCTTTTTTTGTGTGTCCGTTTAAAGGGACAGCCATGGGTATAGAATTAAGTCATACCAAGTGAAGGAGGAGAACATTATGAGGAGAGAAACTAGAGATCATTTGGATAGAGTAGGCGCAGATCTTTTATTGATTCTTGTCATGATTATTTGTATTCCTATTGCTTTTTTCGATGAGATTAGTAAACGTCGTTTTTGAAAAAATAAAGAGGCTCTTTTTATGCGGGTGAGATATGTATATTGGAAGTGAAGTATGAATGAAAAAAGGTATGATATAGATGGTAATCCATTTTCTTTTCCTAGCGTTGAATTAGATAAGCGTGAGGTGTCTAAAATTATTCATGAGGTAAATGAGGTTTACTTTAAGAAATATGTTGGAAAAAAGTATATTATTCATAGATCATTGGATTTGAATAACAATTACTGTATATACTATTTAGAAATACATGGTTTTTCAGACTACAATATAGTAGAAAAGTTTTACGACTAGGAGTTGCTATGAAAGTATTGATAGAAAAAATAATGAAAATTCCAGATGTTTATGATGATTTCGTTTTAGGGGTAGTTAATTATGCCAAGATGAATCCAGATCATGTTGTTGTTTTGAATGAATTTATGGATAGTAAAAAAGATGTTATGACATCTGACGTAGTGGAATTTATTATGAAACAACCTGATTTTCACACATATAGTGCAAACTTAAAAAAGAATGTTTCGTAAACTAACTAAGGAGAATATATGAAGATTTTTGTCGGTGATATTACAACTTTAAAGTGCGACGCAATTGTTAATGCTGCTAATCAGTCACTTCTTGGAGGAGGTGGTGTAGATGGTGCTATTCATAGAGCTGCAGGACCAAAGCTGGTGGAGGAGTGTCGTACTCTTCATGGATGTCAGACTGGTGATGCAAAGATTACGCTTGGATACAATTTGCCTGCGAAGCATGTTATCCATACAGTAGGCCCTGTATATAGTGGAGATAATACAGATCCAATCAAGCTCGCCTCTTGTTACACGAGATCTCTTGAGGTGGCGAAGGAGAATGATTTACATAGCATTGCCTTTTCGGCTATTTCCACAGGAGTGTATGGTTATCCAATTAAGGCTGCGACTATTGTAGCGGTAAAGGCAGTTCGTTCTTGGCTTGAGGCAAACCCTGATTATGAGATAGATGTTATATTTTGTTGCTTTAGTCAGAATGCCGCTAATGTTTACCAGGAAGTGCTTAATTCTTGACGTAAATTATCAAGAAAATTTATTCTTGACACCTTCGTCTCGTAGCGATATATTAACTGCGTAAGAAGCAAAGGCGCTTTGGAAGTAATTCCAAGGCGCTTTTTATTTTTTATTATTTGATTACTTTCGAGAAGCAATGGCGCTTCGGGAGGCAGTACCTCTCGAGGCTTTTTTATTTCTCGAGCAAGTTGAAAGGAGAATGAATAACATGGAAAAGATCCCAGAACTTTATGGAAGTCTTGTATTTAATGACAAGGTAATGAGAGATAAGCTCCCAAAGGATATTTACAAGGCGCTTAAGAAGACAATTGAGAAGAATACACACCTTGAGCTTGATGTAGCTAACGCAGTTGCAATCGCTATGAAGGAGTGGGCAGTAGAGAATGGTGCTACACACTTTACTCACTGGTTCCAGCCACTTACAGGTACTACAGCTGAGAAGCACGATTCCTTTATTAATCCAGTAGGTAACGGCGAAATCATCATGGAGTTCTCTGGTAAGGAACTCGTTAAGGGTGAGCCTGATGCTTCTTCCTTCCCATCTGGTGGTCTTCGTGATACATCTGAGGCTAGAGGTTATACAGCTTGGGATCCATCAAGCTATGCATTCATTAAGGATGGCACACTTTGCATTCCTACAGCATTCTGCTCTTACACAGGTGAGGCTCTTGATAAGAAGACTCCACTTCTTCGTTCTATGGATGCTCTTTCTAAGGAAGCAACAAAGGTTCTTAATATCATTGGCGCAACAGATGTAGAGTCTGTTACAACAACAGTAGGTCCTGAGCAGGAGTACTTCCTCATTAATAAGGAAGATTACGCAGCTCGTCGTGACCTCCTCTTTACAGGTAGAACACTTCTTGGTTCTATGCCTCCTAAGGGTCAGGAGATGGAGGACCATTACTTCGGTACAATTAAGCCACGTGTAAGTGCTTTCATGCACGACCTCGACTTAGAGCTCTGGAAGCTTGGTATTCCAGCTAAGACAAAGCACAATGAGGTTGCTCCTTGCCAGCACGAGCTTGCTCCAGTATTTGATACAACTAATGTAGCTGTTGATCACAACCAGCTCACAATGGAAGTTATGAAGAAGGTAGCTGACAAGCACGGTTATGTTTGTCTCCTCCATGAGAAGCCTTTCGCAGGTATTAATGGTTCTGGTAAGCACAACAACTGGTCCATGAGCACAAATACGGGTGTTAACCTCCTTGATCCAGGTAAGACACCTGCAGATAACGTAAAGTTCCTCGTATTCCTCGCAGCAGTTATCAAGGCTGTTGATGATTACGCAGATATGATGAGACTTTCTGTAGCTTCTGCTGGTAACGACCACAGACTTGGTGCTAACGAGGCTCCTCCAGCAATCATCTCCATCTTCCTTGGTGATGAGCTTACAGCAGTAATCGAGTCTATCGAGAATGATACATTCTTCAGCAAGGCTGATAACGTAACAATGGAGATGGGTGCTAAGGTTATCCCACACTTCACAAGAGATACAACAGATCGTAACAGAACTTCACCATTCGCATTTACAGGTAACAAGTTCGAGTTCAGATCCCTTGGTTCTTCTGCTTCTGTTGCAGATCCTAACGTAATCCTTAACACAGCAGTTGCTGAGGTTCTCTCTCAGTTCTCCGCTGAACTCAAGGATGTAGCTGCTGATGAGATGGACGCTGCAGTTCACGCACTCATTAAGAAGACAATCATCGAGCACAAGAGAGTTATCTTCAACGGTAACGGTTACTCTGCTGAGTGGGTTGAGGAAGCTGCTAAGAGAGGCCTTTATAACCTCCGTTCTACACCAGAAGTACTTCCTACATTCCTTGCAAAGAAGAATGTTGATCTCTTCACAAGCCACGGTATCTACACAGAGTCTGAGATTCATTCTAGATATGAGATTATGCTTGAGAACTACTGCAAGATTCTCCACATCGAGGCAAAGACAATGAAGGATATGCTCTATCATGACTTCATGCCAGCTGTATCTCTCTATGTTGATTCTCTTACAAACTCTATCATCTCTAAGAAGAGTATTTCTGAGGCAATCAAGACAACAGCAGATGAGAAGATGCTTGCTAAGATTGTTGACCTCTATGAGGAACTCTCAGTTGTTACAGAGAAGCTCGAGGCAGATATTGCTACAGCTGAGGGCATGGATGACTTGCTCGCTACTGCAAACTTCTACCATGAGACAGTTATGGGTGATATGAACGATGCTCGTAAAATCGCAGATACAATCGAAGAGTATCTCCCAGAAGATTGCATCCCTTATCCAACATACAGCAAGATGCTCTTCTACGTTTGATAGCCTGAGCGCTTGATAACACTTGGCCCAGCGGTGGGCAGCTAAATTAACCGTTTTTCATTTTCCATATATTCATACGCAAAGGCGCGTAGCTTTTCCCGGAGCTATGCGCCTTTGTAATTTATGGAAGATCTTTACATAAGAGTGAAAAACAAAAAAAGGAGGAAAAGAAAAAATGACACAGGAATTATTAGACGCAATTAATTCCGAAGTATTCGGAGTATGGTTCCTTATCGGAGCTGCGTTGGTATTCTTTATGCAGGCTGGTTTCGCTATGGTTGAGGCTGGTTTCACAAGAGCAAAGAATGCCGGAAACATTATTATGAAAAACTTGATGGACTTCTGTATTGGTACAGTTTGTTTCATCCTTTTGGGCTTCGGCCTTATGTTATCTGAGGATTATGTAATGGGTCTCTTTGGTAAGCCTAATCTTCAGATCCTTACTGATTTTTCAGGATTCATGAACAGTGGTAATGCTTCTGCATTCGTGTTCAACCTTGTATTCTGTGCTACAGCAGCTACAATCGTTTCTGGTGCTATGGCAGAGAGAACAAAGTTCATTTCTTACTGTATCTATTCAGCTTGTATTTCCCTTTTCGTATATCCAATCGAAGCTGGTTGGGTTTGGAATTCACAGGGATGGCTTGCAAAGATGGGATTCATTGATTTCGCTGGTTCTGCAGCAATCCACACTGTTGGTGGTGTAGCCGCTCTCATCGGTGCTTGTATCCTTGGACCTCGTGTTGGTAAGTATGTTAGAGATGAGAATGGTAAGGTTGTTAAGGTAAACGCTATCCTTGGTCACAATATCGTAATTGGTGCTCTCGGATGCTTCATCCTCTGGTTTGGATGGTATGGATTTAACGGTGCAGCTGCTACAGATGGTCCTCAGCTCGCAGCAATCTTCATGACAACTACAGTTGCTCCTGCTGTTGCTACAGTTGTTACACTTATTTACACATGGGTAAAGAACGGTAAGCCTGATGTATCTATGTGTTTGAACGCTTCTCTTGCTGGTCTTGTAGGTATCACAGCTGGTTGTCACACAGTTGACGTCGTTGGTTCAATCGTAATCGGTGCAGTTGCTGGTCTCCTTGTTGTATGGGTAGTTGA
Organism: Saccharofermentans sp.; assembly: GCA_024403675.1. GTDB lineage: Bacteria > Bacillota > Clostridia > Saccharofermentanales > Saccharofermentanaceae > Saccharofermentans. The sequence goes on from JAKSRH010000007.1 coordinate 41,342, forward strand.
GTTCCTCGATCTTAAGCTTCATATCGATGATCCAGTTGGTGCTTGTGGAGTTCACCTTGCTAACGGTATCTGGGGTACACTTGCTGCTGGTCTTTTCTCTACAAGCAAGGCTTCTGCTGGTATTGATGGTCCTATCTATGCAGCAATTCACGGTGGTGATATCGCTGCTGGTTGGAAGGTATTCGGTGTTCAGTGCCTTGGTATCGCATGTATCATTGCTTGGACAGCAGTAACAATGCTTATTGTATTTATGGCTATTAAGAAGACAATTGGTCTTAGAGCTAGCAGAGAAGATGAGATTGAAGGTCTTGACATTACAGAGCATGGTCTCCCAACAGCATATGCTGGTTTTGCTCTTAAGCCACAGGCTATTATCGAGGGTGAGAACGCTCCAGTTATGGTAACAGGTGATACACCAGTTGCTGAGGCAGTTGAAGTTAAGGCAGTTCCTACATTTGATGCAGTTACTACAGATGCTGAAGGTCATACATTTACAAAGATTGAGATCATCTGTAAAGAGGCTAGACTCGATGCTCTTAAGAATTCTCTTATGAACATTGGTATTACTGGTATGACAGTATCCCACGTTCTTGGATGTGGTGTTCAGAAGGGTAGACAGGAGTACTACAGAGGTGTTGCTGTCGAGGCTTCACTCCTTCCTAAGATTCAGGTTGATATCGTAGTATCCGCAGTACCAGTAAGCACAGTTATTGATGCAGCTAAGAAGGCTCTCTACACAGGTCATATTGGTGACGGTAAGATCTTCGTTTACAACTGTCTCGACGTTGTAAAGGTAAGAACTGGTGAGACAGGTTTCGCAGCTTTGCAGGATGCTAACTAATTAATAATCAATATTGATTTGCATTTGGTTTAAGGCGACTCCTCTTCGTGAGGGGTCGCTTTTATTTGTGTTTATTTTCTTTACTTTCTTTTTAAGTTTCTGGTAGCACTTAACTTTCGCCCAAAAACATTTGTAGCAAATCCAAACTTTATCTTTAAACTTTATTAACTTTCGCCCCTTAAGATAAACCTATAAAACAAATTCGTTGTAAATTGCAGGGGGTGCTACATGGCTGTTAAGAAACCAGTTGTTGTTAATACAAATACAGGTAAGATTAATTACTCACAGGACGAGAGTGGCGCGTATATTTTTACTTGCTACCGTCGCCTCACACGTAAGGATAAAAAGGCGGGAATCGCTGTTGACGACAAGACTCCAGTTATTACTTTTAAGCTCGACAAGCCAGATGAGTTTAAGTGCTCGTACTTTAGCGTGACTGTTGGTGGCACATTTGATGAAGCGCTTATCAAGGAGTTTATTGAAAGAATTGACAACCTTGTTTCTGATGAAGAGATAGTTTTCTTCCGTGGTTCTGTTTCTGAGATGGGTAATAATGAGGTTCTTGTGGCTGCCCTTCGAGAGGTGGGTTTTGCCCAGGAAGATGACGTTATCGAGTATGAGCAGAAGGTGGGTGGCAACCTCGCCATTTGGATGTCCATTGGTACATCACTTGGTGTTATATTTGGCCTTAATAGTAGCATGATTTACTTAGCAATAGGTATCGGTGCAGGTATGTGCTTTGGAAGCTTTCTTGATGCTGAGGCTAAAAAGAAACGTGTAGCACTTAAGATTGCTCGTGGCCACAATATTACCGAGACAGTAGAGGAATAAATGAAAAACTTCGAGAAAGTCATATACTGTGCAGTGAACGAAAGTTATAAAAATACGCCATCTTCTATTGGCGATTTTGAACGCGATGCCATTGTCGGTTTTGCCTCCTCTAAAGGCATCGCTAATCCTGAGAGTTATGTCAACGAGCGCTTTATGTCATGTGTGTCTTCTGGCGGAAAGTCAGATTATGATCTCAAAATGTGGGCCATCTACGGTGTCATTTTGGGTGTTGCAGGCATAATCGGCGCCGTGACTTTTACTCTTTTGACCAGTGCGTGGTTTTTGGGTGTATGTTTTACTTTTGCGGCTTGCCTTACCCTCGGTAGTTTCTGGTCTATCCTTAGTCGAAGCGGTAACATGCGTTATATCGCCAACGTCTGGCGCACGGCTATCCAAAAGCCCGGCGAAAAGGACTTGTCTGAAATTTTAAAGTCCATGGAGATTTATATTTCTACTCATTGATGTTAGGGTGTTTTTTTGACTGGCGCTTCTCACTTGATTGAGGGGCGTTTTTTATTTGAATTCTAATTTTATATTCTAAATTTCGCGGAATTAGGAGTCAAAGATAGAATATCACCTGTTTTTTCTAACTTTGTATTCTTATTTTCGCGAAATTAGAACACGAAATTAGAACCACTACCACAACAATCATCACAATAAATGATTGTTGCCAAATTTCGTGTAGCATTATTGATTAGGTTAATTATATCGTTTTTTATATCTTCGTCTGTTGGAATATAAGATTTGGTTCCACAGAGTAAAAGAAGGTTTTGATTAGGGTAGAGGCCAAAATTCATATAATCTATGAATTTAGATTTGTTGCGGTGTAAATACCTAATATCGTCCACTTTTCCTAGACATTCGATTATAAAACAACAACCAAGTTCAGGTAAAAATACCACGAAGTCTGGATTGTATATTTCTCCATTGATTGTTATTGAGACTTCGTACATGTACTCTAGTCCCAAAGAATCCAGTATGGTGGCTACGGATTTTTCGAATCTTGAACGCATTTGAATGCCGTTATGCCAATAATCACCTTCTTTTTCGTGTGGATTATTATCTGGCACTAGACGATCTTTAATTTGTATTGGAAAGCATCGAGGTGGGCGAAGCTTAACTTGATATTGAGAGTAGTTATGATTATAAAGACGTCTTAATCGTGAATACTCTCTTTTTAGTTGTTTTCTACATCTAGCTACGTCAGCATATTTTTTACCTTGTGGTGATGAGATAATGTGTTGGTGTCGAATAGTTTGGTTATTAATTTTTTCTGATACATAAACCACCTCGCACTTGCCGTGTTTGCCGAGGGTCACATTGGGGAGGCGGGTGAGCATGTTCTCGAGGTATTTCATTTTTACAATTATGTATTCGCGGCTGTATTCAGCGGGCGTGGAAGATACTAAGCGAGTTGTTAAGTTTGTCCTTACATGAGCCATTAAGAAACCTCCGAAATAATTATGAAAACAGCCTAGCATGCGGGGGTGCCAAATGGGGGTGCGAAATTTCTACAATTTCCGACAAAACACCGACAAAACACGACAATTAGACAAATAATGTTTATTTTAGACGCCAAAACCGCTATAATATATGCCGTTTTTTGAAAATGCCGCAAAATGTGTCTTGGCGTAAACACATACAATAAAACGGCAGTATAAAGAAATGGAACAACAAAGGAGATAGATATGAAGATAGCAAAGAAAATTATGGCGGTGACTATCGCTTCCACTATGCTTTTGAGTACAGCAACAGCTTGTTCTCTCTTGGAAACTAAGGATAAGAAGAAGGACAAGAAGTTAGATGATGGTGATGTGCTTGAAGAGGTAGTTACTGAGTACATGGACTATATTTGTGCTACTAAGTACAGTAAGGCAGCTAAGCTCGCAGTTGATGGAGAAGATCCATTTACAGATGCTATTGATGATGCTGATTTTAATGACCTTCAGATTGGTGCGTTTAGTGTTATTGTTAAGAACACAGAGTACGAGATTACAGATACTAATGAGAAGAAGGAAACAGTTACAGTTACACTTACAATTCCAGATGTAACTTCTGTCGAGGATGCTATCGACGAGAGCAGTTATCTCACAGAGCTTGCTAAGTCAAGCGTAGATACTATCGAAGAAGAAGTTACTATTGAACTCGAGTACGATGATGACGAAGAGAGATATCTTATCGCTAATCCTGAGTCAATCTCTGATATTTATGTTGATGAGGCATATAAGGCAGATATTAAGAGTGAAGTTATTGTTGATGAGACTGTTCCAGTTGAATCAAGTGGTAGTGGTGACGTGATTGATAACGGATATTCAATTGATCTTGGTGGCGAGATTCAAGTTGTTCCTTTGTCTGATTTTGATTATGTAGAGTTCTATAGTGACTCTAGTTTCACAGAGCAGGTTGAGTCCTACAAGGTTGGCGACGAGGGTGTATACATCAAGTTCAAGACTTTGGATTACTATGATGCAGATGCTTGTTTCTATGTTGATGTTTATATTGATGGTTCTTGCGTTGTAAATCATCTTGAAGGAGCAATGCGTGATCCTAATGGAAGTGACTGGGGTGACATTAGCCTCGCTGGTCCTCTTCAGAAAGGTGCTTTCGAGATAATTATTACTGGCTTTAATGAGGAGCCTTTTGCATATATTATCTTTGAAGTTGAGTAAGCATAATCAATAAAGGAAATTTGATTGACAAACCAAATTCCTTTATATAATATAAATAAAGCAAACGACAAAGGTGTCGAGTGGCTTATTTTGAGCCCCTCGGCACCTTTCTTTTTGGCCAAAAACGGGAAAGTGTGAATTATATGGTTAAGTATGTATTTGTAACAGGTGGTGTTGTTTCGGGACTTGGTAAAGGTATCACTGCCGCATCTCTTGGCCGTCTACTTAAGGCAAGAGGCTATCACGTAACAATGCAGAAGTTCGATCCATACATCAATATGGATCCAGGTACGATGAACCCTATCCAACATGGTGAGGTTTTCGTTACTGATGACGGCACTGAGACAGACCTCGACCTCGGTCACTACGAGCGCTTTATTAACGAAAGCATGAACTACAACTCCAATGTGACAACAGGTAAGATTTATTGGTCTGTTCTTAATAAGGAGCGTCACGGTGACTACGGTGGAGGTACAGTTCAGGTAATTCCTCACATCACTAATGAGATTAAGGACCGTTTCCATAAGGCTAAGGAGGGTGATCCTGATACTATCTCAATCATCGAGATTGGTGGTACGGTAGGTGATATTGAGTCCCAGCCATTCCTTGAGGCTATTCGACAGTTCCAGTCTGAGGTTGGACGCGAAAATGCCATTATCATCCAGGTAACACTTATTCCTTACCTTAAGGCTAGTGGCGAAATGAAAACAAAGCCAACACAGATGTCTGTAAAAGCACTTCAGTCTATGGGTATTTGGCCGGATATTCTTGTGTGCCGTTCTGACTATCCAGTTGATGATCACATGAAGGCAAAGATTGCACAGTTCTGTAATGTAAAGAAAGAGCATGTGCTTCAGAACTTGGACGCGAAGTCACTTTATGAGGTACCTCTCATGATGGAGGAGGAGAACCTTGCAGGTGCGGTTTGCGAGTGTCTCAAGCTTCCATGTCCAGAACCTAACCTCACAGAGTGGAAGGAAATGCTTAATGGTCTTTATAATCCTGAGCATAATGTAACCATCGCACTGGTAGGAAAGTATATTGCACTTCACGATGCATATCTTTCAGTAGCAGAGGCTCTGAAGCATGCTGGTATTGCTAATAAGGCAAACGTTAATATCAACTGGATTGATTCAGAAGAGATTACTGCAGAAAATGTTGACGATATTCTATCAAGCGCTAACGGAATTCTTGTTCCAGGTGGATTTGGACATAGAGGAACAGAAGGAAAGATTCTTGCTATCGAATATGCGAGAACACATAAGATTCCTTTCCTTGGTCTCTGCCTTGGAATGCAGCTTAGTATCGTAGAGTTCGCACGTAATGTTCTTAAATTAGAAGATGCTTCCAGTATCGAGTTTGATCCGGATACAAAGAATCCTGTGATTCATCTTATGCCAGATCAGGAAGGCATCACAGATATCGGAGGTACATTGAGACTTGGCGCATATCCATGTGAATTGTTAGACAACTCACTCGCGTACAGTCTCTATGGTACTAAGAATATTTCAGAGAGACATAGACATAGATATGAGGTAAATAACGATTACCGTCAGGCACTTACCGAGAATGGTCTTATTCAGTCAGGCCTGTCACCAGATGGAAGAATCGTTGAGATGGTAGAGCTTAAGGATCATCCTTTTTTCATTGCCACCCAGGCACATCCAGAGTTCAAGTCTAGACCAGACGTTCCACATCCGCTGTTCAAGGGCTTAGTAAGTTCCGCACTCAAGCATCACGTTCAGCAGTACAGCAAATAAAAGCGGTACAAAAATAAATTAAGTAAACAAACTTCTACGCAGTATGAAGGAGGAGAATATGGAAAATCAGTTTGAAATGAGTAAGAACCAGGGCCTTTACAGCCCACAATTTGAGCACGATAACTGCGGTATCGGTGCAGTGGTTAACATCAAGGGCAAAAAGAGCCACCAGATTGTTGATGACGCGCTCAAGATTGTAGAGAACTTGGAGCACAGAGCAGGTAAGGATGCTGAGGGAAAGACCGGTGACGGTGTTGGTATTCTTACACAGATTCCTCACAAGTTCTTTAAGAGCGTTTGTAAGAAAGAGGGCATCGCAATCGGCGGCGAGAGACAGTACGCTGTAGGTATGTTCTTCTTCCCACAGAATGAGCTTAAGAGAGCTCAGGCTAAGAAGATGTTTGAGGTAATCGTAGCAAAGGAAGGACTTAAGTTCCTTGGCTGGAGACAGGTTACAACATATCCAAATGTTCTTGGTCAGAAGGCGATCGACAATATGCCATCTATCTGGCAGGGCTTCGTAGAGAGACCTAACTGGGCAGAAAAGGATCTCGACTTTGATCGTAAACTTTATATCATTCGACGTGTATTCGAGCAGAGTTCTAATAAGACTTATGTTCCATCACTTAGCTGCAGAACAATCGTATATAAGGGTATGTTCCTTGTAGATCAGCTCCGTACATTCTTTGCTGACCTTCAGGATAAGAATTATGAGTCTGCCATCGCTATGGTTCACTCCAGATTCTCTACTAACACAAACCCATCCTGGGAGCGTGCACATCCTAACAGAATGCTCGTTCATAACGGTGAGATTAACACAATTAAGGGTAATGCAGATAAGATGCTTGCTCGTGAAGAGACAATGCACACAGATGCATTCTCAGCAGAGGATATGACAAAGATTCTCCCTGTTATCTCATCTTCCGGATCTGACTCCGCTATGCTCGATAATACACTCGAGTTCCTTCTCATGTCTGGTATGGAACTTCCACTTGCTGCTTCCATCCTTATTCCTGAGCCATGGGCACACAATGATACAATTTCCCAGGAAGGAAGAGACTTCTATCAGTACTACGCTACAATGATGGAACCATGGGACGGTCCTGCTTCCATTCTCTACTCCGATGGTGATGTAATGGGTGCTATCCTTGACCGTAACGGATTAAGACCATCAAGATATTATGTAACAGATGACAACAGACTCATCCTCTCTTCTGAGGTTGGTGTGCTTGATATTGATGAGGCTCATATCCTTAAGAAGGAGAGACTACACCCTGGTAAGATGCTCCTCGTTGATACTAAGGAAGGACGCATCATTTCTGATGATGAGCTTAAGGCAAGATATGCTAATAAGGAGCCTTATGGTGAGTGGCTTGATTCTAACCTCATGACACTTAAGGATGTTAAGATTCCTAACCATAAGACACCAACATATGAGACACCTGAACTCATGAGACTTCTTAAGAGCTTCGGTTACTCTTACGAGGAGTACATGGAGGAAATCGAGCACATGGCTCTCACAGGTAGTGAGCTTATTGGTGCTATGGGTATTGATACTCCACTTGCAGTTCTTTCCAAGGAACATCAGCCACTTTTCAACTACTTCAAGCAGCTTTTTGCGCAGGTAACAAACCCACCTATCGATGCTGTAAGAGAGAAGATCGTTACATCTACAACAGTTTATGTAGGTAAGAACGGTAACCTCCTTGATGAGAAGGCTGAGAACTGTCACGTAATAAAGATTGAGAACCCAATCCTTACTGATACAGACCTTATGAAGATTGCTTCTCTTAATAAGCCTGGCTTTAAGGTTGCAAAGGTTTCAATCCTTTACTATAAGAGCACACCAATCGATACAGTACTTGAGCACCTTTTCGTAGAGGTTGATAAGGCTTACTCTGATGGCGCTACAATTCTTATCCTCTCCGACAGAGGCGTAGATGAGAACCACGTTGCTATCCCATCACTTCTCGCAGTTGCTGCAGTACATAAGCACCTCGTTCAGACAAAGAGATGTACAGCAATGTCTCTTATCCTTGAGTCTGGTGAGCCTAGAGCAGTACACCATTTCGCTACACTTCTTGGTTTTGGTGCTTCTGCTATTAACCCATACCTCGCACATGCATCTATTGCAAAGCTTATTAAGAACGACATTCTCGATAAGGATTACTATGCTGCTGTTAATGACTACGATAAGGCAGTTATCAGCGGTATCGTTAAGATTGCTTCCAAGATGGGTATTTCCACAATCCAGTCTTACCAGGGTAGTAAGATGTTCGAGGCAATCGGTATTTCAAAGAGTGTAATTGATAAGTATTTCACAGGCGTTGTAAGCCCAGTTGACGGTATCACACTTGAGGATATCGCTGAGGCTTCTGACAAGCAGCACTCCAAGGCATTTGATCCACTTGGACTTGCTACAGAGATGGCAATCCCATCTGCAGGTCGTCACAAGATGAGATCCCAGGGTGAGCTCCACAGATACAACCCACGTACAATCCATATGCTCCAGAAGTCAACACGTGATGGTAACTACGATGAGTTCAAGCAGTACACATCCATGGTTGACGCAGAAGAGACAGGTTACCTCAGAAGCCTTATGGACTTCAACTATCCAGAGGCTGGTATCCCACTCGATGAAGTAGAGAACGAGATGGATATCGTTAAGAGATTTAAGACAGGTGCTATGTCTTACGGTTCTATTTCCGGTGAGGCACATGAGGCACTTGCAATTGCTATGAACCACCTCCAGGGTAAGTCAAACTCCGGTGAGGGTGGCGAAAGTGATGAGCGTCTCGAGTCTGCAGGTACAGACCACGACAGAAGTTCTGCAATCAAGCAGGTTGCTTCTGGTAGATTTGGTGTAACAAGCCGTTACCTCGGATCTGCGAAAGAGATTCAGATTAAGATGGCACAGGGTGCTAAGCCAGGTGAGGGTGGACATCTCCCAGCTAAGAAGGTTTACCCATGGATTGCTAAGACAAGACACTCCACACCAGGTGTATCTCTTATCTCTCCTCCACCTCATCACGATATCTATTCCATCGAGGACCTTGCACAGCTTATCTATGACCTTAAGAACGCTAACAAGAACGCACGTATCTCTGTTAAGCTCGTATCTGAGGCAGGTGTAGGTACAGTCGCTGCAGGTGTTGCCAAGGCTGGTGCTCAGGTAGTACTTATCTCTGGTTACGACGGAGGTACAGGTGCTGCTCCATTAAGCTCCATCCACAACGCAGGTCTCCCATGGGAGTTAGGTCTTGCTGAGACACATCAGACACTCATTTCTAACGGACTTCGTCAGAGAGTAGTAATCGAGACAGACGGTAAGCTCATGAGCGGACGTGACGTAGCTATCGCAGCTATCCTCGGTGCAGAGGAGTTCGGCTTCGCTACAGCACCACTCGTAACTCTCGGATGCGTAATGATGAGAGTATGTAACCTTGATACATGTCCAATGGGTGTTGCTACTCAGAACCCTGAGCTTAGAAAGAAGTTCATCGGTAAGCCTGAGTATGTTGAGAACTTCATGATCTTCGTAGCTAGAGAGCTCCGTGAGTACATGGCTAAGCTCGGTGTAAGAACAATCGATGAGCTCGTTGGTAGAACAGACCTCCTTAAGAAGAAGGACGGACTTACAGGTAATGCTTCCAAGGTTGATCTTTCTAACATCCTTGCAAAGACACCTGATACAGACTGCACATTCTCCGCTGAGCACATCTACGATTTCCAGCTCGAGACAACTAAGGACGAGGCAGTTCTTCTTAAGGATAAGAAGATTCTTAAGGCTATCGCTGAGGGTACAAAGGCTACAGCTAATGTTGAGATCGTTAATATCGACAGAACATTCGGTACACTTCTCGGTGCTGAGATTACACGTAATCATCACGAGGGTCTCCCTGAGGATACAATCACAATTAACTGCGTAGGTGCAGGTGGACAGAGCTTCGGTGCATTTATCCCATCTGGTCTTACAATGACAATTACAGGTGATGCTAACGACTACCTCGGTAAGGGCTTGTCAGGTGGTAAGATTGTTGTTAAGGCTCCAGATAACGCAGGTTACGATGCAGAGGATAATATCATCGCTGGTAACGTTGCACTCTACGGTGCTACATCTGGTGAAGCTTATATCGCTGGTATGGCAGGTGAGAGATTCTGTGTAAGAAACTCTGGTGCATATGCTGTAGTAGAGGGTGTTGGTGAGCACGGTTGTGAGTACATGACTGGTGGTCGTGCAGTAGTACTCGGACCTACAGGTAAGAACTTCGCTGCTGGTATGAGTGGTGGTATCGCTTACGTTTACGATGAGCACAACCTCCTTTACAGAAACCTCAATAAGGAAATGGTTCTTATGGAGAAGGTAGAGAACAAGACAGACATCGAGGAACTTAAGACAATGCTCGAAAAGCATGTTCAGTACACAGGTTCCCAGAAGGCTTCCAAGATTCTCGAGAACTATACAGAGAACCTTTCCAAGTTCAAGAAGATTATCCCTGAGGATTACAAGAGACTGATCGCATATACAGGTCAGTTTGAAGAGCAGGGTATGAGCCGCGAGGATGCTCAGATTGAAGCATTCTATGCATGTACAGGAAGCAAGAACTAAGGAGGTAACTAACCATGGGAAAAGCAACAGGTTTTATTGAATATGAGCGTCGTGATGGCGCAGTAGTACCTCCTAGTGAGCGTATGAAGAATTTTGATGAGTTCCACAAGAGCCTTACTCTTGAGGAACAGCAGAAGCAGGGTGCACGCTGCATGGCATGCGGTGTTCCATTTTGTCAGGCAGGTACAATGATTGGAGGTATGGCTTCTGGCTGTCCTCTCCATAACCTCGTACCTGAGACAAACGAGCTTGTTTACAGAGGTAACTGGGAGCAGGCTTACTACAGACTTAGTATCACACACGGACTTCCTGAGTTTACTTCAAGAGTATGTCCTGCACTTTGTGAGAACGCATGTACTTGCGGACTTAATACAGAGCCAGTTTCAACAAAAGAGAATGAGCGCGCTATTATCGAGTACGCTTATGATCACGGCCTTGTAAAGGAAGAAGAGCCAGCAGTTAGAACAGGCAAGAAGATTGCTATTATCGGTTCTGGTCCTTCCGGACTTTCTGCTGCACAGCTTCTTAACAGAAGAGGACACAGTGTAACAGTATATGAGCGTAACGACCGTGTAGGTGGACTTCTCAGATACGGTATCCCTAACATGAAGCTTGATAAGAGAGTTATCGACCGTCGTGTTAACCTCATGAAGAAGGCTGGCATTCAGTTCGTAGTTAACTGCAATGTTGGTGTAGATATTACAGGTGAGGAACTCCTCGCTAAATACGACCGCGTTATCCTTTGCTGTGGTGCTTCTAATCCACGTGATCTTAACGCACCTGGTCGTGATGCTAAGGGTATTTATTTCGCAGTAGATTATCTTAAGGAAGTATCCAAGAAGCTTATGGATCTCGGATACGATGCAGAAGAGCTTATGGAGTCCACAGACTTCAGCTTCAAGTCCTTAAAGGGTAAGAAGGTAATCGTAGTAGGTGGTGGTGATACAGGTAATGACTGTGTTGGTACATCAATCCGTCTTGGTGCTTCTTCTGTAACACAGCTCGAGATGATGCCAAAGCCATCTGAGACAAGACTTCCATCTAACCCATGGCCAGAATGGCCACGTATCCTTAAGACTGACTACGGTCAGGAAGAGGCTATCGTGCTTTCTGGTTCTGATCCACGTATCTATCAGACAACAATTACTGAGTTCATTAAGGACAAGAAGGGCCATCTTAAGGCAGTTAAGATTGTATCCCTCGAGCCTAAGAAGGATCCTAAGACAGGTCGTATGAATATGGTTCCTGTAGAGGGTACTGAAAAGGAACTTAAGGCAGACATGGTTCTTATTGCTGCAGGATTTTTGGGTTCTGAAAGTTATGTTCGTGATACTTTCGGTGTAGAATGTAATGCAAGAACTAATGTAGCAACAGCTGATGGTTCTTACGAGACAACAAAGGACAGAGTATTTACAGCAGGTGATATGCACAGAGGACAGTCTCTTGTAGTATGGGCCATCGCGGAGGGCCGTCAGGTAGCTAAGGCAGTTGATGAGTCTCTCATGGGTTACTCTAACCTTTGATTAGTGTGAATATGTGAATATATGGAATCCGGAGGAAAAACGATGACACAAGATGAGATTTTTGATTTGATTGACGCAGAGGGAGTGGAGTTTATACGGCTTCAGTTTACAGATGTTTTTGGAAGACTTAAGAACATCGCTGTAACTCCTTCACAGATGGAAAAGGTGTTTCTTAACAGATACTCTTTCGAGGGTTCTGCTGTATTTGGTGAGAGATATTACTCAGAGGAAAAGTTATATCTCTTCCCAGATTTAAATACTTTCATGATTCTTCCATGGAGACCACAGCAGGGTAAGGTAGCAAAGATTGTTTGCGATATCTGCTACGAGGACGGAATGCCTTTCGAGTGCGATTCACGTTATATTCTTCAGAAGGCACTTAAGAAGGCTGCTTCTAAGGGATATGAAGTATGTGTTGACCCTGAGTGCGAGTTCTTCCTCTTCCACACAGATGAGAATGGACTTCCAACAACAACAACTCACGAGATGGCAGGCTATATGGATGTAGGTCCTGTAGATTTCGGTGAGAATGCCAGAAGAGATATTGTGCTTATGTTAGAGGAGATGGGATTTGATATTGAGTCTTCTCACCATGAGCATGCGCCTGCTCAGCATGAGATTAACTTTAAGGAGGCTGAGGCTCTTAAGGCTGCTGATAACATTCAGACATTTAGATTTGCAGTAAGATCCATCGCCAAGAGATTTGGTCTTTATGCGACATTTATGCCAAAGCCAGTAAATGGTGTGGCAGGTTCTGGTATGCACACAAATATCAGAATCAAGAAAAATGGTAAGAATATTTTCAGAAGTGATGATGAACTTACAACTCAGGAAGGACTTAACTTTATTGGTGGAATCTTAGCTCACAGCAAAGCTCTTGTAGCACTTGCTAATCCAATAGTTAATTCCTATAAGAGACTTATTAATGGTTATAACGCACCAAGCATTATTGCATGGGGCGATAAGGGTGAGAAGACACTCGTAAAAGTTAATAAGAAACTTCACGATACTAAGATTGAACTTAGATTCCCAGATGGTTCATGTAACCCATACCTCATGCTTGCTACATGTATCGAAGCAGGTATTGATGGTATCGAGAAGGGCCTTATGCCAGGTGATAAGTTTGAGCGTAATGATTCTATTGATAAGTACGATAAGCTTCCAGAAAATCTCAAGGATGCAATTTGTTGCCTTAATGCAGATTCATTTGTTAAGGAGACACTTGGTGCTGAGTTTACATCAATCTTCTCTGAGATTAAAACAAATGAGTGGAATGATTACATGATGGAAGTTTCTGAATGGGAACTTAGAAGATATTTGACAAAGATCTAACGAGGGAGGCACCATGGGCAATATCGTTGTAGTAATGCCCAGACAGGATGACGCCAATCGAGTAGGAGATATCATCAAACGAAGTGATATTTGGGAAGAAGTAATTGTTTGCTCTACAGGCGCTGATGTACTTCGAGTAGCAGTCGAACAGGACATAAGTGTTGTAATCGGCACAAAGAAGTATAAAGACATGGGATATGAAGAAATGGTAGGTTACTTGCCAGCCGGTGTCAAAATGCTGCTTCTTACCAAGGATGCTTCTCTGGTTCCATTCACAGACCTGGTAGTTAAGGTCATGATGCCATTTAGTAGTCTTGACCTTATAAGTACCCTTAGAATGATGCTTCCATCCGTAGCAGGGATGCGTAAACGTAAACCGGCTAAAAGGTCGGAAGCAGACCAGAAAATTATTGATGATGCCAAGAAACTTCTTATGGAGCGTAATGGCATGACTGAGCCAGAAGCTTTCAGATTTATTCAGAAAGCTAGCATGGATACAAGAAGAACCATGCTGGAGTCGGCTCAGATGATACTTGTTACAGATGGCTAATAAAGTCTGGTGCACGTTAGGAGAGTATATGAAGATAAAATTCGACAAAATGGAAGGTTGTGGAAACGACTATATATATATAGACGGCAGCCAGTGTGAACTGGAGCCTTCAATGAAGCCTGACTTTGTACGTAAGGCAAGTGACAGACATTTTGGAATTGGATCTGACGGAGTTATTTTTATTATTCCATCTGAGATTGCTGACTTCGAGATGGAGATGTGGAATAGCGATGGTACTCGTGCTGAGATGTGCGGTAACGGCATCCGCTGTGTAGCAAAATTTGTATTTGATCATAAAATGGTATCTGACGCATGTGCCAAGTCTCATGAGGTAGATATCGAGAGCATGGGCAAAATTAAGCATATTAAGGTTTTCTGTAATGAGGAAACAGGTGAGGTAGAACTTGCAGAAGTTGATATGGGTGAGCCAATCCTCGAGCCTGAACTTATTCCTGTTACAGCAGCCTCTGGTCCTGTGGTAGATGCGCCTATTATTGTAGATGGCAAAGAGTATCATATGACCTGCGTATCCATGGGTAATCCTCACGCGGTTGTTTTCGAGGATCCTGACACAGTTGGTCTACATGAGGTAGGCCCGAAATTCGAGAACCACGAGTGCTTTCCTAAGCGTACTAACACAGAGTTTGTGCGAGTAATCGACGAATGCAATGTGCGTATGCGTGTGTGGGAGAGAGGTGCTGGTGAGACACTGGCGTGCGGCACAGGATGTTGTGCTACAGTGGTAGCATGTGTGCTTAATGGTAAGACTTCTCGTGCAATTGATGTGCACCTTCTCGGAGGTATCGTCAATGTTCGATGGGACGAGGAGACTAACCACGTTATTATGACTGGTCCTGCGACTACAGTTTTTGAAGGTAATATTGAATATTAATTTGAATTGAAAGGCGGAAATATAAAATGGTAAAGGTAAACAGCAATTACGGTAAGCTTCCAGGAAGTTACCTTTTCTCCACAATCGGAAAGAAGGTAAGTGCATATCAGGCAGCTAATCCAGATAAGAAGGTAATTCGACTTGGTATCGGTGACGTAACACGTCCTCTTACACCATCTATTATCGGTTCTCTTCATGGCGCAGTAGACGAAATGGCTGACGCGGCTACATTTAAGGGCTATGCTCCTGACCTTGGTTATGACTTCCTTCGTCACGCTATTTGTGAGGGTGATTATAAGTCCCGCGGATGCGACATCAGTGACGACGAGATTTTCGTAAGTGACGGTGCAAAGTGTGATTCTGGTAATATCCAGGAAATCTTCGGTCTCGATAATAAGATCGCAGTTTGTGATCCAGTTTATCCAGTATATGTTGACTCCAATGTTATGGCTGGTCGCGGCGGCACATATAACCCAGAGACAGGTATGTTCTCTGACATTATTTACATGCAGTGCCTCGAGGAGAATGGATTTGCTCCACAGCTCCCAACTGAAGTACCTGACATCATTTATCTTTGTTTCCCTAATAACCCAACTGGCGCTACTATCACAAAGGCAGAACTCCAGAAGTGGGTTGACTATGCTAATGAACATGAGTCAGTAATCATTTACGACGCAGCTTATGAAGCATATATCTCTGAGGCTGATGTACCACACTCCATCTATGAGTGTGAAGGTGCACGCACATGTGCTATCGAGCTTCATTCTTTCTCTAAGAATGCTGGCTTTACTGGTGTTCGTCTCGGCTATACAGTAATTCCTAAGGATCTCGTTCGTGATGGCGTTGCACTTCACGGCCTCTGGGCTCGCCGCCACGGTACAAAGTACAACGGAGCTCCATACATCATCCAGAAGGCTGGAGCTGCTGTTTATACACCAGAGGGACAGGCTGAGATTCGCGGATTGGTTGATTACTATATGCGTAATGCATCTTATATTTTGAACGGATTGAAGGACGCAGGTTTCTCCGTTTCTGGTGGTGTTAATGCTCCTTACATTTGGCTCAAGACTCCAGACAAGATGACATCTTGGGACTTCTTCGATTATCTCTTGAATGAGGTGAATATCGTAGGTACACCAGGATCTGGATTTGGTCCTTCTGGTGAAGGATATTTCCGTTTGACAGCTTTTGGTTCTTATGAGAACACAGTTGAAGCGGTTGATAGATTTAAGAATATTAAGTTGTAATTTATTGTTTATTGCATCCTGTTTTGTTCGAGGCCTCCTTTTTGCAGGAGGCCTTTTTTGCTTGTAGCTTTTCGCGCGTTTGCTTGTATTCGAGTAGCTCTCCCACACCCAGCGCTCCGACAAAAAATAACCCTATCACTCAGTCAGAAAACTTTGTGATAGGGTCTTTACATTGTTACTTAACAATCAGCAGTGAACTATCAGATACTTGATAAAACTCATGAGCAACTCGTTTGAAAATATTAATAATAGAATTACCATATCCGACAAGTTCTTCAGGAAGAGTATCAATTCCAATGATTGTTATCTCTGTTCTTTTCTTAATGAAGACTGTAGAAACGCAATCGTATAAAGCATCGAGGTTGCGACCATAATAATCGGGAAGTGGAAGGGAGCTGACGAGAATATCCTGGATGCCTTCTTTTGACGTGGCGCCAGCAAAGTTAATTGTAA
Organism: Saccharofermentans sp.; assembly: GCA_024403675.1. Lineage (GTDB taxonomy): Bacteria > Bacillota > Clostridia > Saccharofermentanales > Saccharofermentanaceae > Saccharofermentans. The sequence goes on from JAKSRH010000007.1 coordinate 58,049, forward strand.
TTCTTTCCATAATTATTCCTCCCCGTAAAGTAAAGTGAATGACTCGTAGTGGTCAGAAGTATAGTAGATGAGACCGTCGTTGGAGTAGATGATTCTCTTAGGTCCTCGGCTTTTTGCACCAAGTGTATCGATATCGCACTCGTGATAGTCACGGCCAGATTTAGTAGGGAGCAAGCCCTCGTAGTTGCCAAAATAGTCTCCGCCGATACACATGCCTGGTGCGTAATCTTCAAGTGATCCACCTTCCCAGCCGAGTTCACGAGCTTCATTCTTTGTCATGAAGTTGTGTGGCAACTCACCGTAAGTGTAGATGTAAAGAGCAACGTCATCTTTGCTTGTGTAAGTGCCGTCGATGTCGATGGCATGCTCGTCATTTAAAGTTTCTACTGGGACAGCTTCTGTTTCAGTTGCCTTTGTTGTGGCTTCTGTGGCCTCTGTTTCTTTTGAAGTCTCTTTAGAAGTTTCAGCAGAAGTTCCCTCAGAAGTTTCAGCAGGTGCTACTGTGGCTTCTACTGTAACTGTAGTCTCTTCGGAGGCGTCAGCAGTTTCTTCAGCTTCAACCTCGTCGAGCAATACATCTAATAGCTCGTCGCAGCCTGTGAACATGAGACAAGTGCCAAGGAGCATTGTAATTGTTATAAAAAGTGCAATCAATTTCTTGTGCATAAGGTTCTCTCCCTCTTGCTTTAATTATGTAGTAATAATAACAGAAAAAAATTTTTTAAAAAATTTTTCGAAAAATAAAACCTAACATAAAACTCCGCCTGTCTTCTTGGTGTAAAGGCTAAGATAGCTAACCAATAGATAAATAAACTGGTCCTGGTTATTACATGCTTGCAGTGGGGGCGACTTTGATTATTGTCTTTAGCGTAATTTGGGTAAGACATGATTTGGCTGTAAAAAAGAAACAGGCTGTAGATTAAGGGGGATTACCCCCTTTTTCTTACTCTAGAATGATAACAAAATCTTGACTTTAGCGCGCAAAAGTGGTTTTATATTACCTAGTTAAACCGTTGATGCGGAGATAAAGGTAGTTACGACTTCACAGAGAGCCTGCGATGATGAGAATCAGGTAAGACACGGATTATCAAATGGACCGCTGAGGGCGCAGTCAAATGTATTAATACAGAGTATTCTGCGACGTAAGGCACACGTTAGGAGGCCGGGGTATGGTAGTACCCGCAAGCGCATGAGTAATAGCTCATGAATCAAGGTGGCACCGCGGATTAGTATTCGTCCTTGACAGAAAATAGTTTCTGTCGGGGCTTTTTTTATTTCTACCAGAATTAAAGGCACCGGCAAACAATTAGGAGGCCAACATGAACATTTTACCGTCACTTGAGACAGTAAAGGAGATTGCAAACACAAAGGAGTACAAGGTGCTTCCAGTAAGTGCTGAGATCCTTTCAGACTTTACAACTCCAATCGAAGTCGTTAAGACACTTAAGAAAGCATCCACTCACTGCTATATGCTCGAGTCTGCTCAGGCAAATGAGAAGTGGGGACGCTACACATTCCTCGGTTATGAGCCAAAGATGGAAGTTACATGTCACAACGGAAGCATGTCCATCACAAAGGGTCAGGCAACTGAGACTTTCGAGACAACAAATCCATCCCAGAAGATTAGAGAAATCCTTGCAGGTTATAAGAGCCCAAGCTTTGATTATCTTCCTTCTTTTACAGGTGGTTTCGTAGGCTATTTTTCTTACGACTACCTTGCATATAGTGAGCCAACAGTTAAGCGTGACGTAGAGGATCCAGAAATCTTTAAGGATGTGGACATCATGCTTTTCGACACTGTTATCGCTTTTGATAATGTTAAGCAGAAGATTATCCTTATGGTTAACATCCACGTGGATGAGGGTGCTAATCTTGAGGCAGAGTACACACGTGCCAAGGCAGAACTTGCTAGCCTTGCAAGTCTTCTAAAGTATGGTGAGAAAGTAGTAGAAAAGCCAGGTAAGCTTCTTGGTGAAGTTACACCTATCATGAACAAGGAAGAGTACTGTGGCATTGTAGAGAAGGCTAAGCACCACATTAAGGAGGGAGATATCTTCCAGATTGTGCTTTCTAATAGACTTAGCGCACCTTATGAGGGCAGTCTTCTTAATGCATATAGAGTATTAAGAACAATTAACCCATCACCTTACATGTTCTATTTTGCAGGTACTGATGTAGAGGTAGCAGGTGCTTCTCCAGAGACACTTGTTAAGCTCGAGAACGGAGTTCTCCACACATTCCCTCTCGCAGGCACACGTCCAAGAGGAAAGACAGACGAAGAGGATAAGGCTCTCGAGGCAGATCTCCTCGCAGATGAGAAGGAACTTGCTGAGCACAACATGCTCGTTGACCTCGGTCGTAACGATCTCGGTAAGATTTCTAAGTTCGGTACAGTAGAAGTAGAGAAGCTTAGAGCAATCGAGCGTTATTCACATGTTATGCATATCGGTTCCACAGTAAGAGGCGAAATCCGTGATGACAAGGATGCACTTGATGCTATCGAGGCGGTGCTTCCAGCAGGCACACTTTCTGGTGCACCTAAGATTAGAGCATGTCAGCTTATTGGTGAACTCGAGAATAACAAGCGTGGTATCTATGGTGGTGCTATCGGTTATATCGATTTTACAGGCAATATGGACACATGTATCGCTATTAGAATTGCATATAAGAAGAACGGCAAAGTATTCGTTAGAAGTGGCGCTGGTATCGTAGCAGACTCCGTACCTGAGAAGGAGTTCCAGGAGTGCATTAATAAGGCTAAGGCCGTAGTAAGAGCACTCGAGATTGCAGGGGAGGACGCATTATGATTTTACTTATTGATAATTACGACAGCTTTTCCTACAACCTCTATCAGTTCGTAGGTGAGATTAATCCAGATATTAAGGTTATCCGTAACGATGAGATGACTGTAGAAGAGATAAAAGCCTTAAATCCTGAGCGCATTATCCTTAGTCCAGGTCCAGGTAGACCAGAGGACGCAGGCATCATTATTGAGGCAGCACAGGAACTTGGTAAGACAATTCCTACACTTGGTGTTTGTCTTGGCCATCAGGCTATTTGTGCCGCTTTCGGAGGCGTTGTTACTTACGCAGGTGAGCTTATGCACGGTAAGCAGAGTGTAGTTAAGCTTGATTCATCCTGTAAGCTTTACGAAGGACTTCCTGAGCAGGTTCCAGTAGCTCGTTACCATTCACTTGCTGCAGACCCTGATACACTTCCAGATTGCCTTAAGGTAACAGCAGTTACACTTGATGGTCAGATCATGGCAGTACAGCACACAGAGTACCCAATCTATGGTGTACAGTTCCATCCAGAGTCAATTCTTACTCCAGATGGTAAGCAGATGTTAAGAAATTTTTTGAAATAATAATTGGAGGGCAAAACAAATGATTAAAGAAGCAATCGCTAAAATCGTATCCAAGCAGGACCTCACATACGATGAGGCTTACACAGTAATGAATGAGATCATGAATGGTGAGACAACACCTACTCAGAACGCCGCATTTCTTGCTGCACTTTCTACAAAGTCAGCTAAGGCAGAGACAATCGATGAGATTTCTGGTTGTGCTACAGCAATGAGAGAGCACGCGCTCACAGTAAATCATGATATGGACGTGCTCGAGATCGTAGGTACAGGTGGAGACGGAGCACACAGCTTTAATATCTCTACAACATCTGCTTTCGTTATCGCTGCAGCTGACGTAAAGGTAGCTAAGCATGGTAACCGTGCAGCTTCTTCCAAGTCTGGTACAGCCGACTGCCTCGAGGCACTCGGTGCTAACATCGGTATTGAGCCAGAGAAGTGCGTTGACCTTCTTAAGAAGGTTGGATTCTGTTTCTTCTTCGCACAGAAGTATCACTCTTCCATGAAATATGTTGGTGCTATCCGTAAGGAACTTGGTTTCCGTACAGTGTTTAACATTCTTGGACCTCTCACAAACCCAGCTAAGCCAGCTTACTACCTCCTCGGTGTATACGATGAGTATCTCGTAAACGTAGTAGCACAGGTTCTTCCATCCCTCGGTGCTAAGCGTGGTCTCGTTGTTTATGGCCAGGATAAGCTTGATGAGATTTCCATGAGCGCTCCAACAACTGTTTGTGAGTTTGTTGGCGACATGAGCAAGACATATGTAATTAAGCCAGAGGACTTTGGCTTCGAGCGTTGCTCCAAGGAAGACCTCGTTGGTGGTACACCAGAGGAGAATGCTCAGATTACTATCGACATCCTCGCTGGTAAGGAGCAGGGACCTAAGAGAAATGTAGTTCTCATGAATGCAGGTGCAGCTCTTTATGCAGCAGGTAAGGTTGATTCCATTGCAGCTGGTGTTAAGAAGGCTGCTGAGATCATCGACAGTGGTGCAGCTCTTGAGAAGATGAAGCAGTTCGTAGCGGAGTCTAAGAACGTATGAGTAATATCTTAGAGACAATTGCTGAAGCTACACGCGTTCGTGTGGCAGAAGCTAAGAAGGCATTTCCACTAGGAGATATTAAGGCTGCTGCTTATGCTGCACCTAAAGGCGATTTTGCTTTCGAGAATGCCCTCGCAGCTGATGGCATGTCCTTTATCTGTGAGTGCAAAAAGGCTTCCCCTAGCAAGGGCATAATCGCCGAGGATTTTCCTTATGTGGATATTGCACGTGAGTATGAGGCAGCTGGCGCATCTGCCATTTCTGTCCTCACTGAGCCACAGTGGTTTAAAGGATCCCTTGAGTATCTTCGTGAAATCGCAGCAGAAGTAAAGACACCTTGCCTTCGAAAGGACTTCACTGTAGATGAGTATATGATTTACGAGGCCAAGCTTGCAGGAGCTTCTGCAGTGCTTCTTATCTGTTCCATCTTGGACGAGGCGACTTTGAAAGAGTACATTACTATTTGTGATGAACTCGGTTTGTCTGCCCTCGTGGAGGCGCACGATGAGGACGAAGCTAACATGGCAATTCGTTCTGGCGCACGTGTGATCGGCGTTAATAACCGTGACCTCAAGACATTTACAGTAGATCCTACTAATTGCCTCAGACTTCGCGCGCTTATCCCAGATAACATTTTGTTTGTGGGCGAAAGTGGTGTGAAGACAGCAGAAGATATCAAGACACTTTACGACAATAAGGTAGACGCAGTGCTTATCGGTGAGTCATTTATGAGATCTCCTGATAAGGTGGCGTTCCTCGCGGAGCTTAAGAAACTTATATGAGTACAGCAATAAAGTTTTGTGGACTTCGCCGTAGCGAAGATATAGAGTTTGTTGCTTCACTTGGAGCGGAGTATGCGGGCTTTATTATGTCACCAAAATTTTGGCGATATGTAGCACTAGAAGATGTGGCTACACTTCGTCAAGGTTTACCTAAGACCACAAAAGTTATTGGCGTATTTGTGGATGAAGATGTATCCTATGTGGCGGAGTGCATTAACGACGGCGTGATAGATATCGCGCAGCTTCACGGCAATGAAACCGAGGACTACATTAAAGAACTTCGTGAGATGACTTCTGGCAAAGCAGTTATCACAAAGGTATTTCTTATAAAGTCAGAGGAAGACATCGATGCGGCACGCAAATCTTCAGCAGATTATGTGCTACTTGATTCAGGTGTCGGAGGTACTGGTCAGACATTTGACTGGACCTTGATTCGCGATATTGGCCGTGAGTATTTCTTAGCTGGAGGACTTAATCCAGACAATGTCGCTGATGCAGTTACCAAGTTTCACCCAATGGCAGTAGATGTCAGCTCTGGTGTGGAGACAGATAAATTAAAAGACTTCGCGAAAATGCAAAAATTCGCACAGGCCGTAAGAGGAGGAAAATATGACACAGTCTAAAGGTAGATTCGGAGTACACGGTGGACAGTACATCCCTGAGACTCTGATGAATGCGGTTATCGAGCTCGAAGAGGCTTATAACCACTATAAGAATGATCCTGAGTTCAACCGTGAGCTTCAGGAGCTTTTCAATGAATATGCAGGAAGACCAAGTCGTCTCTATTATGCAGAGAAGATGACAAAGGACTTGGGTGGTGCAAAGATTTATCTTAAGAGAGAGGATCTTAACCATACAGGTTCCCATAAGATTAATAACGTACTCGGTCAGGCACTTCTTGCTAAGAAGATGGGTAAGACTCGTCTTATTGCAGAGACAGGTGCTGGACAGCATGGTGTTGCTACTGCAACTGCAGCTGCACTTCTCGGTATGGAGTGCGTAGTGTTTATGGGTGAGGAAGACACAAAGCGTCAGGCACTTAACGTGTATCGTATGCGTCTTCTTGGCTCAGAGGTTATTCCAGTTAAGTCTGGTACAGCAACACTTAAAGATGCCGTATCTGAGGCTATGAGAGAGTGGACAAATCGTATTGATGACACACATTACTGTCTTGGTTCTGTAATGGGTCCACATCCATTCCCAACAATCGTACGTGACTTTCAGTCTGTCATCTCCAAGGAAATTAAGGAGCAGATGCTCGAGAAGGAAGGACGTCTTCCAGATGCAGTTATCGCATGTGTAGGTGGTGGTTCCAACGCTATCGGAACATTCTATAACTTTATTGAAGATAAGGATGTTGCTCTTATCGGTTGTGAGGCTGCTGGTCGTGGTATCGATACTTTTGAGACAGCTGCAACAATTAACACAGGTCGTCTTGGAATCTTCCACGGTATGAAGTCCTACTTCTGCCAGGATGAATACGGACAGATTGCTCCTGTATATTCCATTTCTGCTGGTCTTGATTACCCAGGTATTGGACCTGAGCATGCTAACCTTCACGACTCCGGCCGTGCGCAGTATGTTGCTATCACTGATGACGAAGCAGTTGATGCTTTCGAGTATCTTTCACGCACAGAGGGTATTATCCCAGCTATCGAGTCCGCACACGCTGTGGCATATGCTCGAAAGTATGCTCCAACACTTTCTAAGGATAAGATTATCGTAATTACTATTTCTGGCCGCGGTGACAAGGACTGCGCTGCCATTGCACGCTATAGAGGGGAGGACATCACAGAATGAGTAAGGCAAGAATAAAGGAGGCTTTCGCTTCTTCCAAGGCATTTATCCCATTTATTACATGTGGTTTCCCTGATGTGGAGACAACTATCGCTGTAGTAGAGGCAGCAGTGGCTAATGGCGCTGACCTTATCGAGATTGGTATTCCTTTCTCAGATCCTACAGCCGAGGGTCCAGTAATCCAGGGCGCTAACCTTGTAGCTTTACAGGGTGGCATCACAACAGACAAGGTATTTGACTGCGTACGTGTTCTTCGTGAAGAGAAGGGTATCAAGATTCCTCTCGTATTCATGACATACGCTAACGTTGTTTATAGCTACGGCGCTGAGAAATTTATGAGCAAGTGTGCTGAAATCGGTATCGACGGAATTATTCTTCCTGACCTTCCTTATGAAGAGAAGGGTGAGTTCGATGCAGTTTGTGATCAGTATGATGTAGCACTTATTAGTTTGATTGCTCCAACATCTGAGTCTAGAATCGCTATGATTGCAGCTGATGCAGATGGATTCATCTATGTAGTTTCTTCACTTGGTGTTACAGGTACACGTTCTGAAATTACTACAGATCTCGGTTCCATTGTTGCAAAGATTCGTGAGGTAACTGATGTACCTTGCGCTATCGGATTTGGTATTTCTAATCCAGAGCAGGCTAAGAAGATGGCTGGCATTGCTGACGGTGCTATCGTAGGTTCAGCAATCATTAAGATTATTGATAAGTACGGTAAGGATTCCGCTGGTCCTGTGGGTGAGTATGTAAAGAGTATGAAGGACGCTGTAATGCAATAATTTGCTACAGTCCTCCGCGCTTCGCTTGTGCGGAAGTCCGCAAATTATTGATTACAGCTTTTACTAAATTAAATGTTATATAGGGCCGTTTCAGTGATGAAGCGGCTTTTTTGTTGCTTGAATTCGTGTCATCACTTCCTAAAAATGATGACCAAATCGATGACACTCTCACGCAAGAGACATACGCAAGCATAATTTTCACACTTGCGTGCAACCAACATGAATTTTTTTCGTGTATATAGACATAAGAACAAAACACAGGAGAAAAGGAAGATGAAAATTAATAAGAAAGCAATTGTTTCTGTATTACTTGTATGTACTATTCTTTTATCAGCTTGTAGTGAGAAGGAAACTAAGAAGCACAGCAAACGCAAGGATAAGAAGACATCAAAGCCAACTTTAATTGTTGATGAATATTCACTTGAAGATATTGAAGAGAAGACGAATGCCAGTGACTTAGTAGAGACTTGTTATTATTCTAGCGATTGTTATATGGTTCAGAGCTCAAATAAATACAATAATGTGAGATTCATGGTTTTTGATTCAAATAAGGAAGCTAGAGAGTTTTATGAGGACGCAGTTGATGAATATTTGACTAGTACTTCTTATTCTGATGACAAATATTCCATTGGTTGGGAGTATGGCGTGTGCGATGCTTCTATCTTGGACATGATTCTTGTTGATAAGAATATTGTATTGGTGGCAGAACTCGAGTTCTGGGGTGATGAAGCTTATATTGAGGGTGAAGATTATGAACCATGTGGTAAGGTTTATCTTGATGATAATGACATTGCAAAGATTGTAGAGGAGTGGAGTTAATTTGAAAAAGTTAGTAGTAATTTTAGTTGCTGTTATGTGTTTGGCAATGGTTGGTTGTAGTGAAAAATCTACATCCAGAAAATCTCATAAGAAAAATCATAAGGACAGGGAAAAGACTGCAGTTACAGAACTTGTTTCTACAAGCAAGTCTATCGATGAAGGATATACAGAGAAGTCTTTTGAAGAGGAGGGTATCTACAGTATTTCATTAAGTGATAATGAGACTAATGACAGCATTAGAATTGATTTTGAGGAAAAGACTCTAACAATTAACGATGAGAACTATGAACTTACAGATGAGCAAAATGAAGAGATATTGACATATATGACAGATTTCTCCATTGCTGTTAAGGCTAAGGACGATGATTACTGGCCACATTCGGATGAGTACCCTGATATGTTTGTGCTCTTTCGCTATTCTGTAAATCATCAGAGATGGGATGGAGCGCTTTGTTATCCAGACAATTGGACAGAGATGCTTGATTATCTTAAGGGATTTGCTGTCCAGAATTAAAATATTAAACAATAAAAACTCCGCGGTCATTCAAAAGAAGGACCGCGGAGAAAAACTATTTTACAAAAAGGGAATTACTTAACAGTAATAGTAGCGATAGCGTATAAAGCATCGTTGTATATATAGTCAACCTTGTATTCGCCACTCTTGAGGCCACCATCTGGAGTCAAGGAGATATTTACAATAGAATTTGTGAATCCCTCGTAACTAACTGTATCAGTGGCTATAACTTCACCATCAAGAGATAACACTGCTTTATATGTACCATTTTCTTCCATCATTGGAGCGCCGAGCATAAGGAATATGCCCTCATCGCCAGCCTCGTAACCATCCTTAATGAAAAAGAGCATGTTGGAGAATGAGCTGTCTGTATAATAAAATTCAGTAAAGCTGGAGTCAGAAATTTTCTCTGTGAGGATTGTGCTGATTTCAGCTGTGGATTCATCAAAAATTACATTAGCAACAGCTACGATAGCCTGCTCATCATTTACTTTAAGATTAATCTTGTATGTACCTGTAGGGAGGTAACCAAACTCGTTAAGAGGTGCGTGGTTAAAATCGTCTACTTTGATAAATCCGAACCAGCCCTGGCTGCTCATTACAGCTTCTTGATCGTCAAGATCAATTGTATATGCCATGGATAATGCTTCGTCTGGATTCCAATCGAGGGAGAGCTCAATCTCATCTACGTTTGTATAAGTAGGAATTGTAGTAGCAGCATCTACATCACCGTCATCTGTATCTTTCCAAACAGCGCTGAGGAGCAAATCGTTTGTAATACCTGTAAGTTCTACGTTAGAAGAATTATGTGTCTCTTCCACTGCTGTAGTCTCTTCAGATTCCTCAGTTTCCTCGGTTTCTTCTACTTTTGTTTCATCCCTCTCATTGGACTTCTTATCTGAATCATCATCCTTGGAACAACCTGTTCCTGCGATTGCTACAGAAGCTACGAGAGATGCGGCAAGGATAGTACTAGCGAGTCTATTCTTCATGATCAATAACCTCCATGTGAAAAATGCAAATAGATTTAATTAACAGAAAGTATACTACAGTCAGTAGTCACACTTTACTTCTCATATGCTACGAATTAGATGCTTGTATTTTGATATTACTCGTCAAAATAATATAATTATGCATATATGAAAAACGTTGGTACACAAATTGCTATTCAAATTGCAAACGAGGTCGCTAAGGAAGGTGGCCGAGTTTACTATGTGGGCGGCTATGTGAGAGATATGCTCATGGGTATCCATAACAAGGATATAGACGTCGAAGTTCATGGAATAAAGCCAGCAGTATTAGAAAAAATCCTCGATAATATAGGTGAACGAATCACTATAGGTGAGAGCTTTGGTATCTATGGCATAAAGGGGTACGACATTGATATCGCTATGCCTCGTCAGGAGAAAAATCGTGGCAAAGGACACAAGGATTTTGATGTTTTTGTGGATCCTAACATAGGTGCTAAGAGGGCAAGTGAGCGAAGAGATTTTACAATTAATGCTCTTATGCAGGATGTGCTTACAGGCGAAGTTATTGATCACTGGAATGGTCAAGAAGACCTAAAAGCCCATGTTATAAGGCATATTAACAATGTTACATTTGTTGAGGACCCATTACGAGTGCTTAGAGCGGCGCAATTCGCAGCAAGATTTGAATTTAAAGTGGCGCCAGAGACCATAGAGCTTTGTAAAACTATGGATTTAAGTGAGCTTGCTCAGGAACGCATTATGGGTGAGCTTTCCAAGGCCATTTTAAAAGCAAATAAACCGTCGATTTTTTTCGAGGTGCTACGCGAAATGGAGCAGCTTGACACTTGGTTTCCTGAAGTAAAGAAGCTAATTGGAGTAGAACAAAATCCTAAGTATCATGCAGAAGGCGACGTGTGGAATCACACCATGATGGTGCTTGATAGTGCTGTGCCTTATGCTCGTGGGGGCAAGACATCAAATGAACTTGCTTTTATGTTGTCCGCGCTTTGTCATGATTTTGGCAAGGTGGTAGCGACAGAATTTGTTAACGGTGCTATTCACGCCTATGGCCATGAGGTGAAAGGTATACCTATGGTAAAGGCTTTTATTAAAAGGCTTACAAATGAGAAGGATATTTACACTTACGTGGTAAATATGACCACACTTCACATGAAGCCTAACGCCATGGCTAATGCCAAGTCTTCTATTAAAAAGACAAACCAAATGTATGATGAGTCAGTGGATCCAGAGGGATTAATTTGTATTTCTTTGGCAGATACTTATGGTCAGATTCTTGGGGAGAATTCTGGTCTGTCTGAAGCGGGTGCAAATAAGCCATTTCTGGATGAACGCCTTAAGGTGTATAGAGAGTACATGGCAAGACCTTATGTGATGGGTCGTGACCTTATGGCAGCTGGGCTAAAGCCAGATAAAAACTTTAAAAGTTATCTTGATTATGCACATAAATTAAGACTTGCAGGTATACCTAAGAAGCAAGCTCTGAAACAAACTTTAGCTTTTGCAAGAAATTCAAAACAAATTGATTGATTATTGGTTTCCATTATTATAAAATTTCAAACGACTGTTAGATAACACGTGTTCGATATTAATCGCACCCCTTCCAATTCACTTACCCTCTCATAGGCAGCAATGCCTAGCGATTAATGGAACTGGTTGTCTAACAGTTTTTTATATTAAAAATAATATAGGGCGTGTATAATCTTAAATGTAATTGGAAAAGGGAGATTAGAGTAATGCCACCAAAAGCAAAATATTCTGCAGAATCAGTTATTGAAGCTTCTAGAAAAATCATTGCTGAACAAGGCATTGGTGCGCTTACTGCTAGAGAAATCTCAGCTACACTTGGATCTACAACAGCACCAATTTTTACTTATTTTGGTTCCATGGAGGAAGTAGTAAAAGCGGTGTATGAATCCGTTTCGCATGACTGTGGTATATATCTTATGGAAGCCCTTGATTGTTTCCATACACTTACGGAGTTTGGTGTTAGATGGATTAAATATGCCAGGGAAAACCCTAATTTCTATGAGTTTATTTTTCTTCATCATGGTATGACAAAGGATTTGGTAAATACTAATCAGGTGTCGTTTTCAAAGATGCTTGAGCCACTTGTAGAGAAGGTAAGTAAGACATATAAGATTACTGTCGTGGATGCAGTTTCTCTAGTGCATACTTTGACTCTTGTTTTGTCTGGTTTGTGTAACTCAATCATAAGTAATTTCCAGAATTATTCTGATCAAGATATAGTAGACATTGTTGGCAAAATCGAAGTTTCCATGGTGAATGGATTTCATCTTGTTTATGAGAATGAAGCCAAGAAGACCGATGAAACCAAGATGCCAACTAGCGAGGCCATGAAGAAATACTTTTCTTAATTGCAGGGCAGAGTGATGGATAAGAAACTTAAAATAAAGAAATTATTTCGCGATAGTTGGAACAGTTTAAGACGCAAGTATTTTATAAATGTACTTGTTGTTTTTATTGTTGGCGTAATTGTTGGTGGTTATACCTTTTCCACTAATAATGCCATTATTGGTTCAGATTCTACACTTTCGGCTGGAGACGTTAGTACTAGGGTAGCTGTTGGGCGTATTACTGGTAAGTCCAACGCGCAAATTATTGAAGATCTTATTGATGGTACTGAACTTATTCACATTAATGTCGATCCTAACTCTACTGCACAGAAGTATACCCATGGTGTTATTTCTGTTTTTGCAAATCAGGCGTCCTCTTCTGGATCAGTTGGTTTTGGTATTCTTAATGGAATAAACGTGCTTCTTTTTAAGGGTGGCGTGGCAAGATCTATAGTAGTTTTTGCTTTTGTTATAGTTCTTTTGCTGGTTAATATTTTTGTACGTAATATTTTTATTGTTGGTCGTGCTAGGTATTTTCTAGAGCACCGGAAGTTTGATGACACACGTCCTGATAGACTTCTTTTTATTTACCGCTATGGCTGCACACTTAATGTAGCGCGCGTTATGTTTTTGCGTTATGTTTACCAGCTTTTATGGAACTTTACCATCGTGGGTGGTGTTATTAAAGCTTATGAGTATGCCATGATACCGTACATTCTCGCAGAGAATCCTACTATTGGTGCTCGTGAGTGTTTTAAGCTTAGTAAAGAGCTTTCAATGAATAACAAGAAGCGTATGTTTGGATTAGACCTCATTTATGGTTTCTTTTATATCTTGTCATCTTTTACTTATAACTTCTTGGCAGTGTTTTTTTTAAGTCCAATGCGTGAGTGTACTATTGCTGAGATTTACATGACGCTTCGTGAGTATAAGCTCGCAGGTGAGGGTAATGTGAGTGAGTATAGACTACTTATGAATGATCGTATGCTTGGTGTGGCAAATGTGTCTGCAGGTGTGTATCCTGAGTCAGCTTTTGCGCTTAAGCCACTTGATGCAAGAAGTTGGATTAAAATTGATTATGACCGTAAATATACTTTTTCTACTATCGTACTTTTCTTCTTTACCTTTGCCTTTGTGGGTTGGGCGTGGGAAGTTTTTTACACACTTCTTAATGAAGGTGTACTTGCTAATCGTGGCACTATGACTGGACCTTGGCTTCCAATCTACGGTGTGGGTGGCATGATAATTATTGTTTTCCTTAAACCACTTCGTAAGAACCCTCTAGTGATGTTTATTGGCTCCTTTGTGGCGTGTGGCGTCTTAGAGTATTTTGCCTCATGGATACTAGAGGTGCTATTTGACTCTAAATGGTGGGACTATAAGGGATATTTCCTTAATATTAATGGCCGTGTTTGCCTTGAGGGTCTTTTTGTATTCGGTCTTGCTGGTGTGGCATTTACTTACGTTTTTGCCCCTCTTTTGGACAACCTTTATAGTAAACTTAAGCGCGAATGGCGCAAGCCAATTTGTACAGTGCTTCTTATCCTTTTTGCCATCGACCTTGGATGGTCTGCGTTCCATCCTAACATGGGTGCTGGTGTTACTTATGGCGAAGAGGGAATGGGAGAAGGGATTACTAGTAATCAAGAATAATCTGTTATAATAATATGATGAATAAATTTGGGAGATGAAATTACATGCGTAAGAAAATATTGATTACAGCTTCTACTTTTCCTAGATGGGAAGGGGATACTGAACCAAGATTTATCCTCGATTATGCTAAATCAATGCAGGCGTATTACGATGTTACAGTTCTTGCTCCAGCTGCAATAGGTGCGGCTGATAAGGAAGTTCTCGAAGGTGTAGAAGTAATTAGATATCATTATTTCCCAATTCATAAGTGTGAAACTCTTTGTTATCCAGGTGCAATAGTGCCACGTGTAAAGGAGAAAAAGGTAAGAGGTCTTTTGATTCCTTTTCTTTTTGCTTCACTTTGGTTCAAACTTAGAAAGCTTTCAAAGCAGTATGATGCAGTACATGCTCACTGGGTTATTCCACAAGGTATCATTCAGTCTGGAATTAAAGGCACACCATACATAATTACTGGTCATGGAGCAGATATTACTAGTCTTAATTTTTGGCCAGTTAAAAATCTCAAACTTAAGACATTAAAAAATGCGAAGTATATTACTGTTGTATCAGGTGCATTAAATGATTATGTTCAGTCTGTTTACCCAAATGACAAGACTAAAGTTATTCCTATGGGATGTGATACTTCTGCTTTTCGTCCTGAGTACAAATTAGATAATTACTTTGGTCAGGGTGATAAAAAGGCTGTGTTATTTGTGGGTCGCCTTGCTGAAAAGAAGGGTGTTACCTATTTGATTGATGCAATGAAGAGTGTCGATAATGCAGTTCTTTATATTGTAGGTAAGGGTAATTTAGAGGATGACCTTCGTAAACAGGCTGAAGAGCTTGGAGATAAGGTTTGCTTTATGGGACCAAAGACACATGAAGAGCTTAAGCAGGTTTATGCATCAGCTGATGTTTTTGTCGCTCCTTCTATTACAGCTAAAGATGGAGATAAGGAAGGATTTGGTCTTGTAATCTTGGAGGCTCTTTCTTCTGGTGTTCCTGTAGTTGCTAGTAATTCTGGTGGTATACCAGACATTATCACTGATGGATATAACGGTCTTCTTTGTGAAGAAAAGGATGTGGCAGGCTTAGCTAATGCTATTAATAAAGTTCTTACAGATAGTGCTACACGACAGATGTTTATCGAGAACGGTTTGAAGACTGCTGAATATAACAGCTATAGTGAAGTTGGTAGAAGATATTACGAGGTTATTGAAGAAAATATATGAAGAAAATAGCGTTAAATTATATATACCTCTCTAAGAAACACGCGGGCGGAAAGGATCAAGTTGGTCTTAATCTATTGAAGGGACTTCAAGAAAATGGAGTTGCTAAAGATATGGTTTTGTTCTGCTATGATTATTCTGTGGATTTTCTTAAAAGCATATCTCCTGATATTACAATTATTCCAATTGATGCACCTGATCAAGGTTCTGAATTAAAGAGAATGATTGGTAATATGTGCACAAATACTTTTGTTATTCCAAAGCTAATAAAAGAACATGGTGTGGACGTTATTTATCACCTCGATTGTAATAATGGTGTTTTTAAATTCAAGGCTAAATCTATAGTAATTCCTCATGATATAAAAGCTATTGCTCATAGAGATCTTCCAGGTCTACGCATTCCTTTTGTTAAATACATCATGTACAAGATTATGTATGCTATGGATTTTTGCCATGCAGATGTGATTGTTGGTATTAGTGATGTAGATAAAGGAGAAATACAAGAGTATTACCCAAAGTATCAGGATAAGGTAGTTAGAGTTTATGATCCTATTGATATTCCTGTTTGTGAGAGATATATAGAGGAGCGCGAGAATAATATTGTTGCTATTAATCTTCAGTTTCATCACAAGAATATTATTACTTTGATTAAAGCTTTTGAATTGATTAAGGATGAGATTGAAGAAAATCTTGTTCTTGTTGGTAATGTTCCTGATCGAGTAATGTATTTGAAGGATTATGTAAAAGAACATAGTCTTGAAGATCGTGTTAGATTTACAGGATTTGTATCAGATGATGAACGCAATCATCTTTTACAGAATTGCAAATTGTATGTTACACCTACTTTATTTGAAGGCTTTGGAATGGTAGCAGTAGAAGCTATTACATCAGGTGTGCCAACACTTGTATCTAAGATTCCTACTAACTACGAAGTTACACAGGGTCTTTGCTCTTATTATGAGCCTGCAGAGGACCCTCAAGCACTAGCAGATGCTATAAAAAAACAACTTGTGACTAAGTGTAATCCTGAGGAAATGCTAGTAAAAGCCCATAAGATAGAGGAATGTTATAATTATCGCAATATTAGTGCCCAGTATTGGGATTTGTTTAATAGTTAATAGGTAACCAAGAAGTATGATAAGTGTAATCGTACCATTGTACAAAGGAAATAAGTTTGTACCACAGATTGTAGAACGAGTAGAGGAGCAAAGTAGCCTTCTCTATAGTAGTTGTGGTCAGAAATTAGAGTTAATCCTTGTAAATGATTATCCTGATGAAGTAATCGATGTTCCTAGTTCTGATTCAATTGATATTGTTTTTTTAAATCATGAGCAAAATAGTGGAATACAACAGGCAAGAGTTACAGGACTTCAAGTTGCCAAGGGAGAGTATATTCATTTTATTGATCAGGATGATTACGTAGAAGCTAATTTTTTTGTGGAATTATATGGTGTAGCTCAGGCCACAAATGCCGATGTAGTAGTAAGTAATGGTTATCGTGATTACCCAGATCATTCTATGCCTATTTACAAGAAGGAAAGTGCTATAAAGCTTGTTTCTGATGAGGCTATGTATATATATGGTACAGATGTTATTTTTTCTCCTGGACAGAGTATTATTAAGAAGTCCTCAATACCAGTAAAATGGATAAGTAATATTATGCACAAAAGTGGTAGTGATGACTTCTATTTATGGCTATTAATGTTTGGAGAAAATAGAGTCATAAAGTGGTGTAATCAGATGTTGTACCATCACATTGATGATGGAGCCAATTTTTCAGCGTCAAAAGAAAAGATGAATTTGTCTTTTGAAGAAATGATTATGTTATTACGTCAGGATAAAATACTTCCTATAAAGTATCTTCAGGTATTAGACAAAAGACTTATTATCAAGAAGGCTCGAACTAGTGGTAGTAAAGCAGATGTAATTAAGATCTTAATTACAAATCCTAAGATATTTCTAAAAACACTTGAGTATAAAATTAAAGGTTATTATTGAGGTTATAAATGAAGAAATTAATTGCATTTTTCCTTCCCCAGTTTCATACATTTCCAGAAAATGATGAGTGGTGGGGAAAAGGTTTTACAGAGTGGACTAATACTAAGAAATCTGTTCCATTGTTCAAGGGCCACAATCAGCCTAGAACTCCACTGAACGATAATTTTTACTGCCTTTTGGATGAGGAAACTCAGGAATGGCAGTCAAAGCTTGCTGTTGAAAATGGAATATATGGTTTTTGCTATTATCACTATTGGTTCAATGGAAAGATGCTTCTTCAAAAACCAATGGAAATAATGCTTAAAAATCCTAATATTAAGAATCGCTTTTGTGTGTCTTGGGCAAACGAGAGTTGGGCTAGGACATGGGATGGTCAGGAAAAACAATATTTAATTAAGCAGGTTTATGGTGGTCAAGAAGACTGGGAGGCACACTTACAGTATTTATTGCCATTTTTCCAGGATGAGAGATATATTCAAATTGATGGTAAACCATTGATGCTTTTATATACTACATCACGTATTAAAGACTGTGATGAGATGGTTAAATATTGGAATGAAAGAATAAAGGAGTATGGCTTTAAGGGAATCTATATTGTTGAGACACTTAATGCTTATCAGAAAGAACCTGTATTAGAGAATTCATCTGCAGAAATTTATTTTGAGCCTGCATATACGATTGCATATGATCTTAAAAAGCAGAATATTTTTGCAAAGATGAGACGTTTTATTCTTGCAAAATCGGGAATTGGAAATGTGCTTAAATTTGATGCTAGAGTGGCATTTAAGTATATTGCTACTCGTTCTTATAAGAGCAAGAAAACAGCATATGCAGGAACATTTACAGATTGGGATAATACACCTCGTAAGGGTCGTAAAGGTACAGTTATGACTCACAATTCTCCAAAGCTGTTTGAAGAGAATTTAAATGCTCTCGTAAATAGAGATGACATCGGTGATTTCATTTTTGTAAATGCATGGAATGAATGGGCCGAGGGAGCATATCTTGAACCAGATACGCATAATGAATATAAGTATCTTGAAATTTGTAAGAAAGTTTTTGTTAAGGAATAACTGGTAAATGAGTATTGTTACTAAGATTACTAGAAAGATAAAGTTAGAAGCTCAAAGATGTCTAGCTTCCGTTAAACGTTCTGATGAAAAAAGAACGTTTGATAATACGTTATCTATTGTAGCCATAGTAAAGAATGAAGAGAAGTATCTTCAGGAGTGGTTTGAATATCACTTGCTTGCAGGTGTTGATCATTTTTACATGTATGATAATGGTAGTACAGACTCTACTCCGGAGATTATTAAAAAGTATGTTGAAAAAGGTGTTTGTACATATACATTATTCCCTGGTATAGGAAAGCAGTTGCCTGCGTATAATGATGCAATTACTAGATTTAAAAATGATACAAAATATATGGCATTCGTAGATGCTGATGAGTTCATATATAGTATTAAAGATCATCGTTCCATTGGAGATGTAATTGATGACTTGCTATCAAAAGATTCTCATGCTGCAGGTGTTGCTGTTAACTGGAGAGTATTTGCGTCATCTGGTCTCAAGGAAATGCCAAAGGATGGAGTTCTAAAGAATTTTGTATATTATGGTAAGCCTGGTAGACCTGGTAATGCATGTGTAAAAACCATTGCTAACCCTAGAGAGATAGTTGTGTACAATCAACCTCATTATCCAATTTATAAATGGGGAAAGTACTCTATTAATGAAGATTTAAAAAAGACGAAAGGTTGGTTTAATGAATGTGGGGAACCACATACTATTAGAATCAATCATTATTTTACTAAGTCTGAAGAGGAATGGAAAATTCGTCGTTCTATAGGAAAAGCTGATAAAACTGATTCAAATGATGTACGCAGCATGGAAGAATTTCATGCGCACGATAATAATGATATTTTTGATGATTCTATGAATTACTTTGTGGATTTGATAAAAGGCAATTGAAGATATGAGACTGAAGGTTCAAAAGTACAATAAGATATTATTTGTAATTGCTAGTTGCATAATTATTGCACTAGTGTGTTCTTATCGCGCTTTTGAAAAGCCAGGATTATGGTTTGGAGATGAGGTTGGATACTTTTCTTCTGCTGCATATTATTGTGGATTTGATTGGTCAACTGTTGCATCTGAATTAGGTTATTTCGGTCTGGGTTATGGATTCTTTTTGATACCTGGTTTTTTATTTTGTCAATCTTATCACGCTATGATGTGCTACACAGTAGTATTGAATATAGCAATGGTTATTGTTTCGTTTTTACTGTGTTTAAGAGTTGTTAATAAGCTCACTAATGGTAAATCTTTTTATTTAGTTCTCATAGCTAGTATAGTAACAACTTTATATGTGAATAATACTGTTCAAGTACAGATGGGCTGGAGTGAAAGCTTAAATCTTTTGATTTATTGGTGCTGTATTAATTGTTTTTTTGATGTAATCGAAACAAATAAAATACGTTCATATATTTTGTATGGCTTCTTTTTATCATTTTCTGTAATTATTCACATGCGTAATGTAAGTATTGCCGGATTAGGTGCTGCTTTATTAGGATATTGGCTAATCAAAGAGAAAAAAATAAAATTAAAGAATTTGATAGTATTCGCTTCAACTGTATTTGCTATGGTTATTGTATTCTTTGTAAGTAAGAAGATAATGCAGAATTTACTATGGAGAGCGAACGAAAAAGAAGGTATTGTTAATGATGTTTCGAGTTATTCAGATAATGCTTCTAATATTGCCAAATACATCACAGTTCGTTTTGTCCTAGAAAGCATTTTTACTAAAATATTTTATGTTATTTCAACTACATATGGATTGGTGGTTATTGGCTCTGCTTATGTACTTACCAAAAAACGTAATCCAGTTACAATATTTGCTTTATCTGTGTTTATTGTAAATCTCTTATGGACCTCATATAACATGGTTATTCCAATGAGATATGATGTTATTTACTATGGTAGATACTTTGAACCAAACATAGGACTTCTTGTCGCTTTGGGTTTTATTGCTTTGTTTGATAAGACATTGACTAAGAAATGGGTTATATCAAATTTTTCTCTGTTTTTGATCTTGTATCGTGTCTCTTTTTATTTTGCTGAATCCTCTAATAAAAAGATAATTGAATCAGGATACACAAGTGGTGCTATATTTCCTTGTATGTCCGGATTTTCAAAGTTTTTGTTTGAAAATGGACAGAGTAATATTCCTAAAGCCGCATTTATTAATTCTCTAATGGTGTTAGCTTTGCTGGTGATTGTCACAATTGCTGGATATTGTATTTTATCCTTTAATAACAATAAATTCAGCGAAATAAAAACAGCTTTTATTACATTGATTGCAGCACTGGTATTAATTATTAATTGGATTAGTGTGAGTCAATATACTGTGAATAAAATAATCAATTTTACTAGCGGCTCATATGCTGCGCCTGCGGTATTAACTGATATTATGGGTTCTAGTTGGCAAGATTCTAATACTCAAGTTTATTTTTATAATAAGGATAAAAATGTATTAGATGTGATGTATATGCAATTGTATATCGGTAAAAGCAAAATAATAACTATAGACAAATTATCTGATACAGATTGTGGATATGTGTTGGTAAGTCATAATAGTGAGAACTATGAAGATGAAATAGAGGAAATTGATGAAGTAGCTGAGTGGGTAGCTCATACTGGAGAGTTTGAGTTATATGAAATCAGTGAAAATTAATTGAAAGGATAATAAACTATGATTATTGTTAGTGTAGGATTTGGTCTGGGTAATCAGATGTTCGAATATGCGTATTACACTAAGTTGAAAACAATATACCCTGATGTAGAACTAAAAATTGATACAGATTATTCATTCGAGTGGGCTCATAATGGTTATGAACTTGAAAGAATATTTGGTGTAAAAGAAACCAAGTGTACTTTTGCTGATTTTAACAAGTTGACTGATGATTATCCTCGTAACTGTAATAATAAGATTAAAAAGTTTTATTATCACTACAGCAAGAAAATTAGAAAAATATTATTAGGTCAGAAAAAGTCATTCATTAGACAGAAGGATTATTCTGAGTATTATCCTGAATTGTTGAAGTTTGATACTTCTGAATCTTATTTCATTCAGGGTGTATTTGCTAATTATAAGTATTTTCAGGATATTGAAGATAAAATTAAGGATATTTATACTTTTCCTGAAATAACAGAAGAATCGAATATTAAATGGGCGGAAGCCATTAATAGTAGCGAGTCTGTTAGTCTTCATATACGTCGTGGTGACTATATAGAGTGGGGACTCACTTTGCTAGGTGATGATTATTACGATAAGGCAGTTGCATATATTGAAGAAAAAACACAGAAAAAATGTGAAGTGTTTATTTTTACAGATGATCCTAAGTGGGCTGAAGAAAAGTACGGTGAGCGCATTAATTATCATGTAGTTACAGGTAATAGTGGTGAGACCAGTTTTAGAGATATGCAGTTAATGAGTATGTGTAAACATAATATTGTAGCCAATAGTTCGTTTAGTTTTTGGGGAGCATATCTCAATAATAATCCAGAGAAAATTGTTGTATCATCTGCAAAGGCATATGATGGATGTGCAAACAATTTTTCATGTGATGATTGGATTAGCATGTAAGGTTTGAAAATAGAATTAAAAGTGGAGAAATAACATGAAAGATGGATTTTTGATTAATGCTAGTGGATGCGCCAAGTGGATAGGTGGCGTGTACTATAAGAGAAATATTGCATACCAGCTTATTCAAAATAAATATATCATGGACAATTTTCGTTTGATTATTATTACAGAAAATAGTAACGCTAAGGAATTTGCATCATTAAAAAAAGATGCAAAGGTGATAAGTATACCTTCTGTTAGTTATAAAAAACGTCAGTTGTTTATAAAGTTTTTATGTAAGATTTATAGCATCAAATTTGTATATTCTACAGAACAAATTCATGAAGAATTTGGTAAAGCTGAAAGTATCAATTGGATTCCTGATTTTCAGCATAATTACTATCCTGAGTTTTTCAGTCAAGACGAACTTGATTTTCGAAATTATAAATTTTCTGAGTATGGTAAATCAAATAATAGTTTAGTATTAAGCAGCGAAGACTGCCTAAAAGATTTTCAAAAATTCTATTCTTCTGATAAGAAGAATGTATATGTAGTTCCATTTGTTTCTTATATTGAATCTCAAGTAAGAAGTATTACACCTAACTTAGAAGAGGATATACTTAATAAGTATTCTTTGAAGAAACATGGATATGCTTGTGTTATGAATCAATTCTGGCAGCACAAGAATCACAAAGTCGTTTTTGAAGCTCTAAAAAAGTATGAAAAAACATATCCAGATGAAGAATTCACCGTTGTTTTTACAGGCTTACTTGAGGATTATCGTAATCCTGAATACATTGATAATTTGAAAACTTTAGCGGATTCTCTAGGAAATCACATTAAAATTTTAGGGTTAATCAGTAGAGAAGATCAGATTGTTTTAATGAAAAATAGTAGATATGTAATTCAGCCATCACTATTTGAGGGATGGGGCACTGTTGTTGAAGATGCAAAAGTATTGGATAAAACTATTTTATTGTCTAATATTCCTGTTCATGTTGAACAGAAAAATGACAAATGTGTTTTGTTTGACCCACATAACAGTGAAGAGTTGATGCTGCTTATGCATGAATATAATTCTAAAGTTCCAAATGATAATATTGAAATAGGAATTTCAAATATGCAAAAGAACGCACTGATATATTCTAGTGGATTTGAAAAGCTTATAAAGAACAGAAATGGAGATTGATAGCTTGAGATTTTTTAATAAAAAAGAAATCAGAAACATACTAGGATTAAATATTAGTAGAAATACATTTGGCACATCATATTCTAAGAACTGTTTAATCTTATATAGGATGCTTCCTTTCAAGAAAAAATTAGGTGATTCTCATCAAAATGAAGTGCAAGTAATAGAAATAGCCAAGATTATATCTGAACAAGGCTATAACGTTGATGTGATTGATTATGATAATTACACAATTAAATTACGCAATACATATGATTTAATATTTGATATTTGTCCTGCTGAAAGACCTGTTTATCAGCACTGTTTATCTCCGAACGCGCGTAAAATACTCTATCTTACAGGTAGTAATGCTTCCTTTGCGAATAATGCTGAACTTGAAAGGATAGAAAGTGTTTTTAATAGAAAAGGAGTAAGACTATTACCAAGACGACAGTCTCCTTGTTTGGGAAGAGAGATAGAATCATTTGATGGAACTATTATTATAGGTAATGAATATAACCTATCTACTTATGATAATTACGATTTAAAGAATAAGTATATGGTTCCAAATACTGGTTATGATTTCGCATTCTCTAGAAATACTAGTCATAAAGATCCTAAAAAATTCCTTTATTTCGGTAGTGCAGGTTCGGTTCATAAAGGATTAGATTTACTTCTGGATGTCTTTGCTCAAAATGATTTTCCATGTGAACTTTATGTTTGTGGAGGTTATGGGAACGAGGCCGATTTTGTGGAAG
>JAKSRH010000070.1 GCA_024403675.1 Saccharofermentans sp.
ATTTTAAGCCTATGGTTTTTGACAGAGTGGAATATATTGAAAAAAACATTGTTGACGTATTAACAGAGAGATAAATTGAAATTTTCCGAACTTTCTTTAGTGAGTTGGAATTTTATCGCGCTATCCAACTTCAATAACGACTTGTTTAACGGAGTTAATCAAATTTGAATTTCTATGGATGGAAAATTCAAATTTTTAGGGCTAAGGGTGTTGCTATATGAAAAAATATAAACAATTGTATATTTGTATTAGTCTTTTTATTGCTATATGTGTGATGTTTAATAATACAGCAGTATATGCCGAAGCGAAAGATGAAGTGAATTATGATGAAGTAAGTGAGCAAATAGAAAACGATGTTGAGCGGTTTCATATTCCAGGTATGGCTGTAATCGTTGTAAATAAGGATGAAATACTATTTAGAGAAACTTATGGTAATTGTGAAAGTGCTGATGAATCATTTATTATTGGCTCAATGAGTAAATCTTTTACTGCTCTTTCGATAATGCAATTAGTAGAAGCAGGGAGGATAAATCTAGATGCACCAATCTCAGAGTATATAGATGCCAGCAGATGGTTTGTAGATGCTAGTGATTGCGACAAGATTACAGTTAGGGATCTGCTTAATCATACAAGTGGAATAACAACATATCAGACTTTTGGAGATTTGAAGATTACTGATTCATTTGGAAAATTTGTTTATGCCAATGCTAATTATGGACTACTTGGATTAATAATCGAATCGGTGAGTGGAGTTTCATATGAGAAATATGTTAATGATAATATTTTTGAACCACTTGGAATGAATCATTCAGCGGCTTCACTTGAGCAAAGTAAAAAGAATGGAATGATAGATGGCTATAGAAATTATTTTGGTATACCAGTAGTTGGAGAACCTGATTATCCGGGCGATATATCAGAGGGTTCTTGGACAAATGTTCCAGCAGGGTATCTTTCTGCTAGTGTTGATGATATGGGGAGATATATGCAAATGTATCTTAATGGCGGTAAAGGAATAATAAGCGAAGAGAGTATCAACACTATGTTTTATGATAATGTTCCTTCGGACGATGGAACATATAATTATGGTATGGGGTGGCATTATACTACGGAGTTGTTCAGTCAACCAGTATTATGGCATTCTGGGTTAGTTGAAAACTATACTTCGAATATGTTTATTTTACCGAATGAAGGTATCGCAGTAGTCGTTTTGGTTAATATGAATGATTATTTGATTGGAAATAATTTGTTAAGTAATATTGTGGCACCTCTCATAGGAGAAGAACATCAAAATACACCTAATTGGTATATCATCCAGCATATTATATTTGATGTGGTCTATCTGCTTTTGTTTTTTGTCAGTATTAGTTCTGCTTTTGATTTAAAAAAGTGGTACAAAAAGAAGAAGACTGTAAAGACATACTTATTCGATAGTGTAAGGCATATAGTACTTCCTGGTGTATTATTGTGCATTCCTTTGATTTCAAAAACCCCAATCCGAGTTTTGTGGTTATTTGTAAAGGATTTGTGTTTGGTAGTATATGTTAATGCAGCAATTCTTATTTTGGTAGGTGCTATTAAATTAATAATATTGATTACAAAAAAAGAATCGAATGAAGAGGATTAACCTGAATGACCCACCAAAAATGGTGCATCGTTCAACGATAACAGTTTGAATTTATTTTAATTAGGGAGATTGATATGGAAGTTATTGAATTTAGTAATGAGACAAAGGTTGATCACGTGGTTGCACCATGGGAGAAATACATGGCTCCAGGTGATTTTGTAAGTTATAACCCTTCTTATGTGGGTGGTGCATTCCTTGATAAGTTCGAGGAGCACACACAGCCTGCTTCTGACGTGGGTGACATTACTTATTACCTTTTTACTCCAGATAAGAGTGCTTACGAAAGCGGCAAGAAGTTTAAGCTTCTCGTGTTTATTCACGGTGCGACAAATGCTCTCGCGGGCAAGGTGTGTGTGTCCCACAGTGGCGGCGAAATGTTCGCGGATGCAAAGCGTCAGGCAAAGATGGAGGGTGCGTATATTCTGGTGCCACTTGCTAATGAGAAGACTGATGAGAATGGTGAGCTGACTGATTCTTGGTCTGAGGCTTATCTTAAGCACTTAAAGGCTATTATCGACAGAACTATAGAAGAGTGTGGTGATATCGATAAGGTTATTATCGGAGGCGGTTCATCTGGTGGATACACAACATGGAAGATGCTTCTCGAATATCCTGATTTCTTCGCAGGTGCATTTCCTGCATCTGGATTTACGGAAGATGACAGCTATCTTGAGGCTCTTAACACAAATACAAAATTGTTTATTTCATGTGCGAAATATGATGAATTTGGTTCCTTTGAAAGAGTTACACCAGAAGCACTTGATGCAATGAAGAACGCAACTAATGCGATTTGCTTTTTTCCAGAGTTTCTTCGTAACGGTGACAAGGGAGTAGCATCACTTTATTTTGGTATTGAGATGGGTCAGCACTGCATGATTACACAGATTCAGGCAGATCTTATGTACGATGATGGTACTCCATATTTATCAGAACTTCCTGAAGGAATGACTGGATGGTTTGCCGGTCTTTGATATTATGTAATTAAGCTTATGAATTGGAGGGCTTATATATGAGTATTAAGTGGGGGTGTGCTTGGAACAGCTAACATTGCGGACTGCGGAGTGATTCCTGGAATGTTACTGGCAGACAATTGTGAGCTTTATGCTATCGCTGGCAGACGTCAGGAGAAGGTTGATGCCTATGTTAGCAAGTTTGGTTTCAGTAAGGGTTATGTAGGTTATGAGAATCTTCTTAATGACCCTGATGTTCAGGCGATTTATGTTCCACTTCCTAATGATCTTCATAAGGAATGGGTAATTAAGGCGCTTAATGCACATAAGCATGTTCTTTGTGTTGAATGACCCACCAAAAATGTTGCATCGTTCAACTGTGTCGAATTGAAATGTGAAACAGGAGAGAGTAAAAGATGAATGTAAGATGTAAATCATTTTTGGATAATACAATGATTCCTAAGAA
>JAKSRH010000008.1 GCA_024403675.1 Saccharofermentans sp.
TCTCAATGGGAGGACATCTTGCTACATGTAATGACTCAATGGAGTTTGGTTATAGCCAGTCTGTGAGTAGAAATAGTGACCACACAGATGGTGTTTTCTATCTTGGTGGTGAGCAGCTTAGAGATACTGGTGCTTATGTGTGGACATCTGATGGATCAGGGGTTCCAATTAATACTTATGATTGGCGTGACGGTGAGCCTACATATACTGGCTCTACAGAAGATGGTAGAACTGTCGACGAATATTGCATTGTAGTTGCGCCATATAACACTCAGTATGGTGTGAGATATGTCCTTATGGATGTGCCTGATGATACACTCGATGCTGCACCATCTTATAGTGGCAAGCTTGGATTTATTCTTGAGATAGAGCGCTAATACCTTACTAATATCTATTGTTCGCTAGACGCTTGAGCCCCTGTTTTTTCATGGATTAGTAACATTATTGTATTAATACCTGTGATAATATTTAATCATGGGAAATACGACGCTTTCAATTATTTACATAACAATATCAGTCTTAGTTGTAATAATAGATATTATTACGGCTTGTTTTGTTTTTTCTGAAAAGAAAAATTATTCGCATGTATTGGGTCTTACGTGTCTCGCATCAAGTATGGTTCAGATTATTTATCTCATATCAATATTTGCTGAGAGATATTTTTACGTATCATTCTTCTCGAGTTTGTATTTCTTGAGCATAGATTTTGCCGTTCTCGTAACATTGACGTTCATTAGAGCTGATGCGCAGAGGAAAAAGATTCATGCCCATGGTTTCTTTAAGTATTTAATTACTATATGGTTTGTAGTGGATGTCATTATTATGATGACAAATCCATTTAAAGAAATTGCAGTTCACTATGCTTATGTTGGTGGCGGACTTGCAAAGTATGCATATGTTCAAAAACCATTATTTTGGTTACATTTAATCTATGTTTACTTGATGGTTATTGTCATTATTTTCCATCTTGTTGTTAGAGCAGCGAATATGCCAAAGGAATATCGTAGGCAGTACAATACCACTATCATTAGTATTATTGCCATAGTTTTGCTTAATGCGTTATTCTTAATTAATCCTACTTTCTTCGGCAGTGATGCGCTTGATTTTTCTATTTGGGGTTATTCCATAGCTACACTTTCTCTTTATATGAATTTCTTTAGATATCCACTTAGAAAGATGAGAGGATATTATCATGAGTGGATTGTAGAGAATGTAAATCAGGGTGTAGTTTTATTTAACTTTGAAAACTCTTTGATTATTCATAATGATAAGGTTCATACTATCTTCCCAGATGTTGAGATTGCTGAGGAAATGAACATAGAAGAGTTCTTGAAGCAGTTGAATTTGGAAGTGCGTAAAGAGCAGTTTTATGATGACTATTCTTTCCAGCATTATGTAAAAAAGGATGACAGAGAAGTCCCTGTTAGATTTGACCATAGATGTCTTAAGAATGATCAAGGTATAGTTCTTGGACAGCTTTTCGTATTTACTGATGAGATTGGTGAGACAGATCTTCTTACTTCTTTCTACGGATGGGAGAAGTTTAAGCAGGTTCTTCGTGACGCACCAGATGTATTTGACCCACCTATTACTATTGCTGTATGTGATATTAATGGCCTTGGTGACATTAATAACAGATATGGTAAGAGTGCTGGTGACCAGGCAATTAAAATCTTGGCAAATGCTATTAGGAAGTATTTTACAGGACAGTCTTATTATGTTCGTGGCCAAGAAGCTAGTCTTATCGTATTGAGTTTTGACCTTGACGAAAAGCAAGCTAAGGAAAGACTTGAACTTGTGCAAAAAGAGGTACTATCTTCCCAGGAGCTCGATTGTATTATCAATATTCAGAGTGCTATAGGAATTGTTGATGATGAGAAAGACGATGTACTCGCTATCGTAAAGCAGGCATTCCAGAGCATGAAGAATAAGAAGCTTCTTGATGTTAAGTCTAGAAAGTCAGAGCTTGTTACTTCCCTTGTAAAGACTTTGGCTGAGTGTGATAACGATACAGAGGCTCATGTAAGAAGAACTCAGAAGATGGGTGAAGAGCTTGGTAAGCGTCTGGGCCTTACTGATGTTCAGCAGTCTGATTTGGCACTTCTTTGTATTCTTCATGATATTGGTAAGATTGGTATCCCACTTGAGATTCTTAATAAGCCAAGTAGACTTAATGATTCTGAGTGGCGAATGATGAAAACTCATACTGAGAAGGGTTACCAGATTGCCACAAGCTCCCAGGAGTTAACACATGTCGCAGATATGATTTTGCACCATCACGAGAGCTGGGATGGTCGTGGATATCCTGACGGACTTTCTAAGGAGTCTATCCCTCTTTTGTCTAGAATTATTGCAGTTGTAGATTCATATGATGCCATGGTAAATGATCGTGCATATAGACCAGCAATGCCGGTAGAGGATGCGATTAGAGAGCTTAAGCGATGCGCAGGTACTCAGTTCGATCCAAGCATTGTAAATGAGTTTATTAGAATGCTTCCTGAGATTGGTGAAATCGATAGCGACGAGAATCTTGAGATATTTAATAGCGCACCTGCGGAAGTATCTTCTGATGATAAAACTGTCGAAATAGTTAATAGCAATGTTAATGTTCATGAAGTAACTTATTGTAGATATGTTCTTGATGAGAAGATGAAGATTATTCGTGTTGATGATCAGTTCGAGGCCCTCACTGGTTATACTAAGGAAGACATCAAGAATAATGATATCCTTCAGTTAGACCTTCTTCCTGAGGAAGATAGAACAGAGTATTTGCGTCTTGTAAATGAGCAGATAGGCCATAAGGGTTTGGCATATTTTGAGCATCGTATCAAACGTAAGGATGGCACAATTGTATTCGTATTCTGTTATGGAAAGGTATATTACGATTCTGCTGAGATGGCTGAGCGTTCTGAGATAATCGTATTTGATAGTGCAGATACATATGCTATGAGGCTCATGCTTAATGAGGAAAAGAGTAAGGCTGAGGTACGTCTTTCTAAGTGGGAAGATAAGTATAGATGTGACTCCTTAACAGGTCTTCTTAATCACGAAGCATATAAGAATGATATCGAGGGAAGACTGTTGGACGATAACTCCAAGATTATGCTCCTCATGATGGATGTGGATAAGTTTAAGGGTTATAACGACACCTATGGTCATAAGGCTGGAGATGAATTCCTTATCATGTTGTCACATGCATTAACAGAGACTTTGCGTAAGGATGACTTGGCATGTCGTATGGGTGGAGATGAGTTCTCTGCAGCCCTTTTCTATAATAGTGATGTTTCTGATTCAATTATGATTGATCGAGCTCAGCAGATATGTGATAAGTTGAATCTTATTCTTACTGCTGAAAAGGGTGGAACAAGTCTTTCTATGGGAGTTATTATTTCTTCTAAGGAAAAGAAGTCCTTTAATTTCTTGTATGAGCGAGCAGATCAGGCACTATATGAAGCAAAAGAAGCTGGACGTGCCAGAATGGTCGTATATAAATAATCCTTTTCAAATTGAAGGGTACTCTCTATAATATAAAATAATTTTTATTGTGTCGAAGGATGGATAGGTATGAGTGATCAGCTTACTTTTGATGAACTATTTGAAAGCGAATTAAAAAATTATCCACAGTTACTCGTGTGGAATAATTTGACAAAAATTATTTCTATTGTCCCAGCAATTCTTTATTTGATAATTCTTGCAGTTATTAAAATTGAAAGTCCAGATGCTTTAATGAGCTATACACTTAGAGGATTTTTATATTTTGCATGTTATGGAGGATTTCTAAAAACATTCTTCGAACTAGAAAAAGCAGATTTGTTTGTAATTGTTTTTGGAATTGGTAACTTATTTTTCTTTGTAAATAATCTTTTTTATACAGGTGTTCCATCCATTATCGGAATTCTTATTGATATGGTTATGGTTTGGATTGCTGTTAGTGTATACAATTACTGCAAGGCTAAGGAGAATGCACAGAATAGAGCATTTGAGTTTAATCGTTACCAGCTTAATAAGAAGACAGAGCAGGCTGAAAAAGATCTCGAAAATGAGAAAAAAGAAGCTCGTAAGGAGAGTTCACAGAGAGCTTCTGATACAGTTAAGGATCTTGAGTTAAATACTACATTTTCCAAGGCATTCGAAGACTTCCAGAAGAATAAGTAATTTTAATTTTTACGCATTAAAAATGCCTCCGATATTTTCGGAGGCATTTAGTTTGCTTTGAAAAAGGATTACATCTCGATACCGTTCTTCTTAAGAATCATCTTCATGTAAAGTGGCTGGAAGATAAAGATAAGAATCCAACCAACAATAAAGCAAATTACAAGTGAGCTAAGGAACATGATGATAAATGGTGGCATGTGTTCCAAAGCTGCAGGATCATTTTTTGATGCCTGCACACGTGCAAGAGCAACCATAGCAAGAGTAATGATTGGTGTGTAAATTGCATCTGAAGCAAGAGCAGATAATGCTTTACCCTTAAATGTGTTGCTTGATGTTTTTGCCTTAGCGCACACTGAATCTCCAACCTTCTTCATAGGTACAATAAGGCCAATAATGATAGAGATAATGAAACTAGCAATAAAGCTAATAACAATACCAATAATGATTGCTGGCACAGGTCTTTGGCCGCCACCTGTGATGTTACCGACGATAGACAAACCAAGGCTCATAGTAGCGCCCATAAGTAGGCTCATCTGCATTCCAATTTTTTTCATATAATTTCCTCCCTGCTTATATAAAAAATATTATTTATTTTTTCTTTCCAAAAAGTCCAAGAAAACCGCCTTTCTCTGCTTTACCTTCGTCTCCATCACCCTTGCGAAGGTGTTCTACATAAGACATATCTCTGTATTTACGACGCTTAGTAAGTTTTGGTGTAGTGCCTTCCCCATTAAGTGTCATGTTGTATGGCATAAGTCTCATTTTGCATGCCATCTGACCGCCTTTGAGATCGTCAATATAACGCACATTAGTGTTCATTAACTGAGGCTTGTAGTAACCTTCTTTCTTGTAGTGAGCATAATCAATTGGACACATAATCTGAAGGTGATTTGCAAGCTCTGCGAATCGAGTATTAAGTGTTTCTGAGAAGAAATTTCTTTGTCCGATAAGCTCGTTATTCATGATGAGAATAGTGTCATTTACCTGAGAAGTAATATCGAATTCTTGATCCTTAATTCTTAGATAGTGAGTACCAGCCACGTAGCAGCGACCGATACCTACAGTTGCCTCTTCCCACTGTGTGAAGTCGTACATAGACTTCATGCGAGCTTCTGTATCCTCGTCACTTTCTACGAAGGAGATATTAATAGTCTCATCACCAGTTCCTGCACGACCGAACTGAACATGGCGGTCGATATATGTCTTGTATTTCTGACCTAGCATACCGTACTTAAGGTTACCCAAATTAACAAGCAAGTCAGTACCTGTACCAATCTTATCAACAAGATCTACGAAGTCATCCTTCATGCAGCAAATACGGTTACTGTAGCAGGCAAAACAAGCGGTACATGGAGCGATTTTGTATTCATCAAGATTGAAGCACTCTACGTCGCATCCGCGTGCCTTATATAGATTAGCTACTTTATCTACAGTGGATGCTGCAAGGCCAGCATTAATAATAGCTACACGGCGCTTCTCAGTAACCTGTGGAACGTTACCTGTTCTTCTGATATCGATAGTTTCCTTAGTGTACTGGAACCAGCGGTATACCTCTTCGCGGCCTGTCTCTGTAAGCATAGAATCATCTTTAAGAGAAAGGAAACGAAGTCCATTAAGCTTCTCGCCCTCGATCCAACGGGAAACATATTTGTGCGCGCCTACATCATAAAGGAAATTACTAGAAGTGATATAAGTGAAGAACTTCTTGTTAATATCATCACCAAGCTTAGCCTTCATACCGGCAGCGAGCTGGTCTAACATGCTCATCATTTGTGAGTGAACGTTAAGGTGAAAAATACTAGACAAAATCATGATGAGATCTGATTCACATGCGCAGTCTATAACACTTTCTTCGCATGTTACTTTAGTTGTTAAGTGAACAATAAATTCATCATCTGGGTAGTACTTTTTCAAAAAATTAATTGTCTGTAAAGTGAGAGAAGTTTCTCCCTTAGGACTGCAAGAAAGAACACAAATTTTCATAAACACATCCCCCCAAAAGTAATTCCTTTTTGATTATAGCAATGATAGATGATATATATCATTTGCTATTTCCCACAATTTACAGAAGATTTATTTTGCACATTCACGAGTGAGGGCCAAAAGGTGATATTATAATAAGAGATTTTATAGAGTAGGAAGGACTTTATGGTTACTATATATATCGTTGGTGATTCCGAGGGTATGAGAGGGATGATAAGTGATGGACTTATTGGTCTTGATTGTGCCGTAGTAGCGGAAGCAGATAATGTGGATGCTGTTAATGGTTATAAGCAGTTCACACCAGATATCACATTCCTCGATTTGGCACTTCCTGGCATGAAGGAAATGCAGATATTAAAGATGATCAAGAAAGTAAACCCAGATGCATATGTGGTTTGCTATGATTCCACTAACAATAAGAAGGCTGCGCTTGATGCCATGATGAGCGGTGCAAGATATGTGGTGCCAATTATTATCAAGCTTGAGGGTGGACGACTCATGTCCAATCGCGAAGGTATTCGTGGAGACATGATTGAAGTACTTAATGATTTTAATAAGCATAAAGGAGAGAGCAAATGAACCAGAGAGATCAAATGTTAAATGGCGAGCCATTCAATGTAAATTTGGATGATAATCTTCTTAATGACAGAAGAAAGTGTCGTGAGCTTTGCTTTGAGTATAATCAGATAAGTCCAGCAAATGGTGCTGAGCGTAAGCAGCGTATTCGTGGAATTCTTGGTAGCACAGGAAAAGAAATTAATGTGGAGCCTCCTTTTTATTGCGATTATGGTTGGAATATTGAAGTAGGTGATGAGTTTAATTCTGAGTGCAATCTTGTTATTCAGGATGCAGGTGGGGTTACATTTGGAGACAATGTTTATATTGGTCCTAACTGCGGTTTTTATACTAAGGCACGTCCTTTTGATGTGGAGCGTCGTAATGAAGGTGTAGAGTTTGCGCGTCCTATCAAGGTTGGTAATAACGTTTGCTTTGGAGCAAATGTTCATGTATTCCAGGGCGTTACTATCGGTGATGGTGCAATGATTCTCGGAGGATCTATCGTTACTGATGATGTACCAGCCGGTGCAGTGGTTTCAGGTAATCCTTGTAAGCCTATTGGTGAGTAAAAAGTACTTAGGGGGTTATTTATGTCTTTTTCAAAAGATTTTATTTGGGGAGCAGCGGCAGCAGCCTATCAGGTAGAGGGCGCTTGGAATGAGGACGGTAAAGGTCCTAATATCTGGGATGTAACTGCTAAATATAATGAGCACATTAAGCATAGTGAGACAGGTGAAGTATCTGCTGATCACTATCATCACATGAAGGAAGATGTGGCTCTTATGAAGGAGATTGGTCTCAAGGCTTATCGTTTCTCCATAAGCTGGACACGTGTCCTTCCAGATGGTATTGGCAAGGTAAATGAGAAGGGATTGAAGTTCTATTCTGACCTTGTAGATGAGCTTCTCGCTAACGGTATCGAGCCGCTTGTTACTATCTATCACTGGGATTATCCATATGCACTTGAGCGTATTGGTGGATGGCGTAATAAGGACTCTTCTGATTGGTTCCTCGAGTACACAAAGGTTATCGTAGACGCACTTTCTGATCGTGTTAAGTATTGGATGACATTAAATGAGCCACAGTGTTCACTTGGTTGTGGTTACTTGGTGGGTGCTTTCGCGCCATTCCAGAAGTGCTCCACACCAGAGCTCCTCGAAATGGGTGCTAACATGCTCCTTGCTCATGGCAAGGCTGTTAAGTATATTCGTGAGCACGCTAAGCAGGAGTCAAAGATTAGTATGGCACCTTATGCTGACTGCTATGCTCCTGAGAACGATTCTGAGGAAGCTTTCGAGAAGGCTTATAAAGAGTCATTTGTAAGTGAGGGCAGTCAGTTCCTTTTCTCCATGACTTATTGGTCTGATCCAATTTACCTTGGACATTACCCAGAGGACTTCATGGAGCAGTATGGTGACATGGTTCCTAAGTTCACTGATGAAGAGTGGGCTATGATTTCTGCACCTTTGGATTTCTATGGTGTTAATATCTACCGCGTAGGTTCTGGCAATGCTAGTCGTGGTGAATATGGTCGTGATTGGTATCAGGGACGTCCTCATACAGGTATTGGTTGGGCAGTAACTCCAGAGGCTTTGTACTGGGCTCCTAAGATGCTTTATAAGCGTTATGGTCTTCCTGTTATGATTACTGAAAATGGTATGAGTGAGCACGACTGGGTATCTCTTGATGGCAAGGTTCATGATACATATAGAATCGACTTCACACATCGTTACCTTAGAGAGCTTAAGAAGGTATCTGAGGAGATCCCTCTTATTGGTTATATGCATTGGTCTGTAATGGATAACTACGAGTGGGCTGACGGCTATGATGAGAGATTTGGTCTCATTTATGTTGATTACCAGACACAGAAGCGTACCATAAAGGACTCTGCATACTGGTACAAGAACGTTATCGAGAGTAACGGAGCTAATTTGTAAAAATATAATGACATTATTCTCTCTAGCTGGGAGAATAATGTCTTTTTTAAAAGTATAATTAATTTTGGAAAGTGGGCCGATTATAAATGGAACATATTGATCAGCAGTTTCTAACTGGAGAAAGAGCTCTCTTCAGAGGGAAGGATCTCCTAATTACAAACACAGTATTTGATGACGGGGAGTCACCATTAAAGCATAGCGAGAATATCGTAGCAGATGGATGTCTTTTCCGTTGGAAGTACCCATTCTGGTATAGCAAAAACATTGAGATAAAAAACAGTGTGTTGTTTGAAATGGCAAGAGCGGGTATCTGGTACACAGATAATGTGGTTGTAAAAGACACTATGATCGAGGCTCCAAAGGAATTTCGCAAGTGTAATGGGGTAACACTTGATAACGTATCAATTCCTAATGCAGCCGAGACTTTCTGGAATTGTAACAATGTTACACTCAATAAAGTGACTGCCAAGGGCGATTATTTTGCCATGGGTTGCACTGATGTGAAGCTTAAAGATTTTGAGCTTTATGGAAACTATTCATTTGATGGTGCTCGTAATGTCGAAGCAGATAATTGCAAGTTCTTGTCCAAAGATTGTTTCTGGAATGCAGATAATATTGTCATTCGCAATTCCTTTATTTCAGGCGAATATTTCGGCTGGAATTCTAAGAACATTATATTGATTGACTGTACAGTAGAGAGCCTTCAGGGCATGTGCTTTATAGAGAATCTTGTAATGAAAAACTGCAAAATTATAAATACGACTTTGGCATTTGAATATTCTACTGTAGACATTGAATCTACTACTAGAATCGATAGTGTTAAGAATCCAATATCAGGAGTTATTAAAGCTCCTAGTATAGGAGAATTGATTCTAGAGGCGGATTTAATTGATCCTAGTAAGACATCAATTATAGTGGAAGGCTAAGTCGTAAAAGTCTGTTTGGGGGCAACATGGCAATTTGGGATCAGAAGGAAGAAGATTTAATTACTACAGAATCAGCAGATTCACATAAGTGTATATCTTGTGGTGGTAATTTAAGATTTAGTATCAAGGAAGGCATGCTTGTGTGTCTTTCTTGTGGTAACAGATTTTATCCAGAATCTTTTGAGATTAATGAGATGCTCTCTGAGCGTTTGGAGCTTGATATAAAGCCTGAAGATTTTGAGAATAAAGATGAAGTAGATAAGTTTAAAGTTGAGCGTGAAGAGAAGCAGGAAATCGTTTGTAATGCATGCGGCGCCGTAGTAGTTACTGACAAGAATACAATGTCAACTTTCTGTGCTTTCTGTGGTTCGCCAGCAATTGTTGGTCGTCGTCTTCAAAAGCAGTTTAGACCAGACTATATTATTCCATTTAAGTTAACTCATCAGCAGGCAGAGGATAATATTCGTGCTTGGGCAAAAGATCGCTCTTTCTTGCCAGGTTCTTTTAACACAAAGGCGACTTATAGCAAGATTACTGGTTTATATGTGCCTTGCTGGCTTGTGGATGCCGATTGTAACATGAACGTTGGCGGTGTTGGTATTAAGAAGGACCCTACAATGATGGGAGAGGAACTTCTTTACTATAACGTAAGACGTAAGGGCCTCTTTAAGATGAAGAATGTTCCATTTGATGGCACTAAGCGTATTAATAGTAAAATGATGGAGGCATTGGAGCCATTTGATTACAAGGAGATGGTGCCTTTCGTTGACGGTTACTTACCTGGCTTTTATGCGGAGCGCTATGACCAGACTCCTAAGGATATGGTTTTCCGTATCGCAGATCGTTTCAGAGATTATATGTATGAGGTTGGCTCTACCCTTGTTAAAAGTGGTGGATATAGAGAATTCCATCTTGAGGATGATTTATCCAAGCCAGAAAACTACAAGTGTCACTATGCGTTAGTTCCAGTATGGCTTCTAAGCTTTAATTACAAAGGCTCAATTTACCGAGTAGGAGTAAATGGTCAGACAGGCGAGGTAGCAGGCAAGACTCCTGAAAGCGATATTAAGCGTGGACTATGGAAGTTCAAAGAAGGCCTTAAGGCGTATAGTTTGCTTCTATTAATCGCGACAATTGTTGGGTTTCTTATCGGAACATTTCTCTATCTAAATGCAAGCACTAGAAATTACGCATCAAGCTGGCTTTTCTGTTGTATTTTCTCTTGTGTATTTTGTTATGCACTTGTTCTTTGTAATGCGCTGGGAATAAGATTTATGTCTGATAATGCAGTTGTTAATCTTTTTGAGAAACTGGTAATTCAAAGCAAGGTAAAAATGGAAGAGCAGGGTAATCAGATTAATAAAATGGACGAAATGCCAGACGTATATGAGTATCTAGACAAGACATGGAAGACACAAATCGAGGAGACAGATACTATAGCAGGCCATGGTATCGGACATGGTATTACACAGGATACAGGAACTCTTGTAAAGCAAGCGATATTTGAGTCAGCAGTAAATTCTGTTCGAAGATATTAATGGGTATCATAACGAGGGGATAGAAACATATAAATGGCAATCTGGGATAAGAAAGAGGGTAAGTCTACATTATTGGCAGATGCGCGTAAGTGTTTTGCTTGCGGTGATAACCTGAAGTTTTTTGTGAATGAAGGTTATCTCCAGTGCGTGTCATGTGGAAGTGTATTTTATCCAGATACCTTTGAGATTAACTCTATCCTTGAAGACCGCGTGGAGCACGAGATTGACTTTAACAAGGAGCAGCTTGATGAAGTTACTAGATTCTCCTTGGAGAAAAGACAGGAGATTATCTGTAATAGCTGTGGATCTGTAGTTGTCACAGGTAAGAATACAATCTCTACTTATTGTGCTTTCTGTGGTTCCCCAGCTATTGTGGGAAGACGAATTCAGAAGGCGTTTTTACCAGACGTACTTATCCCCTTTAAGGTTAGTCGTGAAGAGGCTGAACAGAATGTAACTGACTGGGCCGAGAGAAGCTACAACACTCCTCGTTCTTTTTGGAGTAAGGCCAAGTTTACTAAGATGACTAGTCTTTACGTTCCGTTCTGGCTCGTAGATGCTGACTGCGAGATGAACGTTAGTGGTCAGTGTTATCTTAAGCATAATGACGTCGAGTACGATGAGTATTTTGTAAGACGTAGGGGAAAGTTCCCTATGAGATTAGTTCCTTTTGATGGAAGTAAGAGAATCGCCGATAACCTTATGGAGGGTATCGAGCCTTTTGACTACAGCGAGATTGTGGATTTTAATGATTCATATCTTAATGGAGTATATGCCGAGAGATACGACCAGTCTCCAAGTGATTTGGCGCTTAGAATATCTAACAGATTCAGAGACTTTATGTACGAGGTCGCTGTGGATATGACTGAGAACAAAAACTACTCCATAAAAAATTTGAAGAATAACTATTCTAGTTCTGCTAACCATAAGTGCTACTATGCGCTTCTTCCAGTGTGGCTTATTACCTACGAATATAAGGGCGATATCTATAAGGTTGCCGTTAATGGACAGACTGGCAAGG
Organism: Saccharofermentans sp.; assembly: GCA_024403675.1. Taxonomy (GTDB): domain Bacteria; phylum Bacillota; class Clostridia; order Saccharofermentanales; family Saccharofermentanaceae; genus Saccharofermentans. Next base: position 12,119 of record JAKSRH010000008.1, read on the forward strand.
TGGCAGGAAAAGTTCCGATAATTGAGATTAAGGATAATTCCTTGGATATCAATGCGACATCCATAGGAAATATAATAACTAGCGTGTTTCTCATGGTCTTTTTTGAAGGACTATTATCGTTATTATTACTCCTCTACACTAGTAACGTTGTATTAACCATAGTGGTCTTTGCAGTGCTTGTAATAGCTAATATAGTTTTTGGTACTATTCTAGTAAGAGAGAAGCTAAGACTTAAGAAATTAGAAAAGGAAAAGGCATTACGTCCTACAAACGTTGAGAAGGCAGAAAAGGAAGTTGAAATTTTGACAGAGGCCTTTATCTACATAGATAAATCTAATATAAAAGATGTGGAGCGAACAGACGATTGTCTTGGCTTAACTCAGTTTGCTGATAATGGCAAGGGTAGAAATGTAGTTAATATTTTTGATATGGAGTAACAAATGGCGATTTGGGATAAAAAACCTGGCACAACAGAATTATCTGCAGACGCACGTAAGTGTTTGTCTTGTGGCGATAACCTAAGATATGATGCTGAAGAGGAAAAACTCATTTGTAATTGTTGTGGTAGCAAATACTACCCTGACGTATTTGAAATCAATCAGATTTTGGAAGATAGGGTAGAGCATACTATAGATTTTGAGAAGGCAAAACTGGACGAAGTTGCTAGATTTTCTCTCGAGAAAAGACATGAGATTATTTGTAATAGCTGCGGTTCTGTAGTTGTTGCAGGTCATAATACAATCTCAACCTTTTGTGCGTTTTGTGGTTCACCTGCAATTGTTGAGAGACGCATTCAAAAGGAGTTTTTGCCAGATGTAATAATACCTTTTAAAGTATCTCGTGAAGAGGCGGAGAAGAAGATTAGTACTTGGGCCAAGACACAGACAGTTGCACCAAAAGATTTTATGAGCAAGTCTACTTTTGGCAAGATGACAGCTCTTTATGTTCCATTTTGGCTTGTAGATGCAGAATGTTATATGAACGTTAGTGGTCAGTGTTACCTTGATAGAGCTGATGGCAATTTGGACGAGTTCCAGGTGGTGCGCAAAGGTCATTTCCCAATGCGATTGGTGCCTTTTGATGGTAGTAAGAAAATTAGCGACAGATTGATGGAGGCCATCGAACCATTTGATTATAGTGATCTTGTTGATTTTAATGATTCATATCTTAGTGGTTATTATGCTGAGAGATATGATCAGTCACCAAGTGATATGGCAACTAGAATCTCTAATAGATTCAGAGATTATATGTACGATGCCGCTGTAGAAATGACTGAAATAAAAGATTATAAAATTAGAAATCTTAAGAATAATTATTCTACTGTTTCTGACTATAAGTGCTATTATGCTCTTTTGCCGGTATGGTTTATTAGTTGTAAATATAAAGACTCCACTTATAACATCGCTTTAAATGGACAGACTGGAGAGGTCGCAGGACAAGCTCCTAAGAGTGGTTGGGTGAAAACAATGCATTCCCTCAAACATGGTGTAACATGGCTTAGTCTTATTATTGCTGGTCTTTTGTTATTATTCATAGCAGGTGGTGTTTATTTTTATAATACTGTTGGTGGTTTAATAAGAGTTTATGTTACATTGATACTTCCTGTTATCATAAGCCTCACAGTATTTTTTGCAACGCAACCGAGAGTTCGAGCGTGGTCACTACAAAGGGTAGGCGAGAGTATAGGCTCGAAGAAAAAGAAGAAAACAATCACTCTCGAAGAGCGACTATCAATGGATAAGATGCCAGATCCTTATACATATATTGATAAGTCTGGAATTACTGATATAGTTAGAGACGATGATTATCTTGGCGTAACAGTTCTTAATGAAGATAATAGACGTCGAGGAATTCGCTTTTAAAAAGGATTGATTATGAGTGGAACAGTAAAGGGAATTGGTTTAGTAATCGGGTGCTTTCTTTTTCTTTTAGCAGTGTTTTTTATGGGCTTTTTTGACTCACTGTCTGAGGTTATTAATGCAGATCACGTCGAGACCCATTACAGAACACAAATCGACAGTATTCACGAAGAAAGTCAGGAAGCACATATACTTTTCTGGGAAACCACAGTTTATGTTTCTACATATGATGTTACTTATGAAGACGGTAGCAAGGATACTATTCAGGTAGAATACCCTGTACCTCAAAGTAGCAAGCATTATGTTGGTGAGAAATTAACAGTTTTTAAAAGTGATGATAGATATGCCTTTGAAAGAAGTAAATTATTTGAGCATCCAGCACTTCATCGTACTGGTCTAGGAATAATAATTCTTGAGGCAGCAATTGTTTTGACAATTATTTTCCCAGGCAGACGCAGATTCAGATTTTAATAAAAATGGGCAATAAAAATTCTCCGACCTCCGCACAAGCGTTAGCGCGGAGGACCGGAGGAGAAATAATCAATAAAATAAAAGGGGATAATAAAGAAAATTCTCCGACCTCCGCACAAGTGAAGCGCGGAGGACCGGAGGAGAAATAATCAATATAATAAAAGGGGATAATAAAGAAAATTCTCCGACCTCCGCACAAGCGAAGCGCGGAGGACCGGAGGAGAATAATCAACAAAATAAAAGAGGATAATAAAGAAAATTCTCCGACCTCCGCACAAGTGAAGCGCGGAGGACCGGAGGAGAATTTTACCTTTATTATCCTTTTACTACGAAGTTCAAAATCTTACCAGGAACGTAGATTTCCTTAACGAGTTCCTTACCTTCCATGAAGGAAGCAACCTTTTCGTCTGCCTTAGCAAGAGCAATAACCTCTTCCTTAGTAGCGTCAGCTGGGAACTCTACTGTACCACGTACCTTACCGTTAACCTGAACACCAATCTTGAGTGTAGCATCAACGAGCTTGCTCTCGTCGTATGTAGGCCAAGCTGCCATAGTACAGAATGTCTTTCCGTCTGGGTTGTTACCAAGTGTCTCCCAGATTTCCTCAGTGATATGAGGAGCAAATGGTGAGAGGAGCTTGATGAAGTTCTCGAGGTCGAACTTAGTAATGGAACCAGCCTTGTAGAAGTCATTAATGAGAGCCATCAATGTAGCAATAGCTGTGTTGAACTTCATGTTCTCGATATCCTCGGATACCTTCTTGATTGCCTTGTGGAGCTTGTTCTCGATGTCAGCATTCTCTTCTGTTGCTGTAGCGATATCAACGAGACCAACTACTCTCTCGAGGAATCTCTTACATCCACGTGTAGCCTCGTCAGACCATGGAGTAGCGGATGTGTAGTCACCCATGAACATTACGTATGTTCTAAGTGTATCAGCACCGTACTTCTCTACGATGTCGAGTGGGTCTACTACGTTACCCTTAGACTTACTCATCTTCTCGCCATCTGGTCCAAGGATGAGGCCCTGGTATGTTCTCTTAGCATATGGCTCTGGTGTGTTAACCTCTCCGATATCGTAGAGGAACTGATGCCAGAATCTGGAGTAGAGAAGGTGACGTGTAACGTGCTCCATACCACCGTTATAGTGGTCAACTGGCATCCAGTACTCGAGCTTCTTCTTGTCAGCAAAAGCCTCTGCGTTGTTAGCGTCGCAGAATCGGAGGAAGTACCATGAGGAACCAGCCCACTGTGGCATTGTATCTGTCTCGCGCTTTGCATCGCCGCCGCACTTAGGGCACTTGCAGTTAACAAAAGACTCGATCTCAGCGAGAGGAGACTTACCTTCCTGACCTGGCTCGAAGTTCTCAACATCTGGAAGTGTGAGTGGGAGCTCAGATTCAGGTACGCCTACTGTACCACAGCATGGGCAGTGAATGAGAGGGATTGGCTCACCCCAATATCTCTGACGGTTAAATGCCCAGTCCTTCATCTTGTACTGAACACCCTTATGACCGATACCCATCTCTTCGAGCTTCTCGAGCATCTTAGCAATGGAATCCTTCTTATTTGTAAAGCCATCAAGGAAACCGGAGTTAATCATCTCACCGTCGCCTGTGTAAGCTTCCTTGGAGATATCACCACCCTTAATTACTTCGATAATGTCTACGCCAAATGCTTTAGCGAAGTCGTAGTCACGCTGATCGTGTGCAGGAACTGCCATGATAGCACCTGTACCATAACCCATCATTACGTAGTCAGCGATAAAGAGTGGAATTTCCTTACCTGTGATAGGGTTAATAGCTGTAAGGCCATCAATCTTAACACCAGTCTTATCCTTAACGAGCTGTGTTCTCTCGAACTCGGACTTCTTAGCGCACTCCTCACGGTAAGCCTCTACCTTGTCCCAGTTAGAAATCTGAGCCTTGTACTTGTCGAGGATTGGGTGCTCAGGAGCAACTACCATGAAAGTAACACCATAAAGTGTGTCGCATCTTGTTGTATAAATCTCGAGGTTGTCGTCTGTGCCAGCTACCTTGAAGTTAACGAAAGCACCTGTGGAACGACCAATCCAGGAAACTTCCTGCTGCTTAACAGAATCAGGATAGTCAACATCGTTAAGACCATCGAGGAGTCTGTCAGCATAGTCAGTAATTCTAAGGAACCAAACGTCCTTACTGAGCTGAACTACGTCGCTGTGGCAAACGTCGCACTTACCACCCTGGGAGTCCTCGTTGGAAAGAACTACCTTACACTGTGGGCAGTAGTTAACGAGAGTCTTGGAACGGAAAACGAGTCCCTTCTCGAAAAGCTTAAGGAAAATCCACTGTGTCCACTTATAGTAATCTGCACGGGAAGTAGCGAACTCACGGGACCAGTCAAAGGAGAAACCTGCCTGCTTAAGCTGATCAGAGAAATGAGCGATGTTCTTCTCTGTGATGATGTGTGGATGTGTATTTGTCTTAATAGCATAGTTCTCTGCAGGAAGACCGAAGGAGTCAAATCCGATAGGGAAGAGAACGTTATAGCCCTGCATTCTTCTCTTACGTGAGAGAACCTCTACTGAGGAATAAGCCTTAATATGACCAACGTGCATACCAGCTCCAGATGGGTAAGGGAACTCTACGAGACCGTACCACTTAGGACGAGAATCGAAGTCAACAGCTTCGAAAATCTTTGCATCGGCCCAAGCTTTCTGCCACTTTGGTTCGATATTTGCAAAATCAAACTTCATAAAAATACCTCTTTATTAAAATAAATAATTATTAACCACAGAACAGTATATACCATTTTTTGACGGTCGTTTCAAACTATTTGTAGTTTATAAAGAAAATAAACATGGGTATAATAGGCGTAATCAATTATTTTTAAGGTGGATATTATGGGTAAGAAAAGTCCAGATGTTCTAACAATTATTGCGATTATTTTTATTCCATTGGGATTGATGCTTATGATTCCTGGAATAATTGCAGGAGTACTTACAGGGGAATTGTTTTTTGCAATTATATTTAGTGCCTGCGGATTGCCTTTTGTTATCGTGGGAATAGTACTTCTTGTAATCCGTTCCAATAAGCGCAAGCTCATTGCAGAGCTTAAGGAAAGCGGTCAAAGAATTTATGCCAAGTTTGATAGAGTCGATCTTAATTACAATATTGAGATAAACCATGCGCACCCTTTTATTGTGTATGCTAGATATGAGGATCAGATGGGTACAATTCACATGTACAAGAGTTCAAACCTTAATTACGATCCTACATCCTATCTTGAAGGCAAAGAGATTCCTATTTATGTGGATCCAAATAATCCTAAGCTTTACTTTATGGATGTTGATTCTGTTATGCCAACTATCGAATATCACTAATTAATTCATTAATTGTGGGGGAGTTATATGAGAGAAAAAGAAAGATGGATTGATGAATTTTTAGGGAAGAAGTACAAATTGGCTGGCGTTGAAATCTCCATGCTTAATATGCTTTTTATGTTATGTGTGGCTGTTTTGGCATTTTTGGCCAGAAAGAGTTTTTTTACCATACCATCTGGTGATTTTAGAGGCTTTTTACAGCCTTGGATGGATCAGATTAGGCAAAAAGGTGGAATAGCTTCACTTAAGTACGAAATTACAAATTATCCTGTAGCATATGTTTATATTTTGACGTTCCTTTCATACATTTCTTCTAATGACTTAGTTGCTATTAAGATGGTGTCAATTGTTTTCGATTATGTAACAGCTTTTGCCATTTTCTTAATCGTGTTGGAGTTAACAAAATCAGTCAATAAATCAATTTTTGGCGCAGCTATGGCACTAGTTGCACCAGGCGTGATACTTGATAGCGCTTTATGGGCTCAGTGCGATAGTATATATTCTTCATTTGTTCTTTTTGCTATTTATTATCTATTGAAAAACAAGGGAAATACATCAGGAATTTTTCTTGGTATAGCTTTTTGTTTTAAGCTTCAAACTGTTTTTATTTTGCCATTTTTTATAATCATGTGGCTTAAGAAAAAAGGCTTTAATTTATATCATTTGGCGTGGATTCCAGTTATGTACTTTATAAGCATTCTTCCAGCATGGATTGTCGGTAGAAGCATGAAGGATTTGCTTCTTATTTACTATGATCAGTCCAAGACATATCCTTGGGGAACACTTAATTATCCTAATGCTTATATGTTTGTTGATGAGTATCTTCCTTATTACCATATTCCAGAATTAATCTCTAATGCTGGTATGTACTTTGCCATAATAATGGTTGGATTTATCGCATACTATATTTATCAGAAAAAGGCTGAACTTGATGATAATGCTGTCATTTCTCTAGCTATTTTGACACTTGGAGTGGTTGTTTATTTTATGCCACATATGCATGATAGATATGGATTCTTGTTAGATCTATTAGCAATTGTTTATGTTATGTTAAACCCAAAGAAAATACTGGTGTTTATTGGATTTAGTGTAATAACAGTATGTACTTTCATGATTTTCTTGATTGGTGTATATCCGATTCCAATGATATATATGGCTTTGATGCTTGGTGGCCTGATTTTTTATGTAGGGTTTGATTTGTATAAAAACCTAAATAAAGAATTAAGTGTAAAGAATTAATTCGGCAGGGAAATTATATGTTGTCAGTAACGATTTATAGCATTTTATTTGCGGTATTAGCATATTATATTGCTGTGTCCAAGGATGAGGACATAAGTTATGGCGCGTCTGCTTATATATTAGTGCTTTTATTTGGACGACTTTTTCCTTACTTAATCTTGGAAGATAAGTCTCATGTTTTTTACGCAGGATATTTAATCGAAGTTGTAAGTTTATTTGCAGTATATTTGATAGAAAATAATTTCAAGTTTACAAAACCAGGCAAGGTTTTAATTTATACATTGGTTCAGCCGATAACGTCCCTAGCAATCTTAAGTGGAAACATCCGCTTTATGGTTGTTGCATTCGCTGGAGCATTAATTGTACCTGTTGTATGTATTCTATATTTTAGGAAAACTACAGTTACTAAGTTAGCTCCTGAGGCAAAGAAAGAGACAGTAACCAAGTTAATTACAGATAGATTAAAGCCAGTAGATGCATTTGCACTTTTGGTTTTTACAGCGCTTTATGCGGTATTGCTTTTCTATAATCTTGGATCACATGTGGCACCTGAAACAGGTTATGTATTAAGTTCGGATGTTAATTCCAATGAGATTGTTCTTGACCTGGGGGAGAGAAAAGAGGTTTCTCAGATATGGATTTGGCTTGATTATCAGAACACTAAATGTTCTTTTTCTTGGTATAGCGAGAATGAATCCACTTGGAAAGAACTAGAGTATAACCATGAATTTAAAGGTGTTTTCCATTGGCACAAAATATCCTTAACAGGTTCACTTCGTTATCTTGGTATGGTATTTCCAGATAGTGGAGCAATTATCGATGAGATAGTATTAATTGGTCCAGATGGAAATCGCATATTCCCTGATAACAGGTATGAATATATGTCTTTGTTTGATGAGCAGGATACATTTCCAGGAGTTCCTACTTATTATGATCAAATGATGTTTGATGAAGTTTATCATGCTAGAACAGCGTATGAATTCATCAACAATTATTCTATCTATGAGACAACTCATCCACCTCTCGGAAAAATCATTATGGAAAGTGGTATTAAGCTTTTTGGAATGAATCCATTTGGATGGAGATTTATGTCTGCGATATTTGGAATCATGCTTATTCCAATGACATTCGCTTTGGCGTATGTAATCACAGGCAAAAGAAAAGAAACTTATATTACTACCATTCTTATGAGCGTAGGCTTTATGAATTACACTCTTAGTAGAATAGGTACGATTGATATCATAGTAGCTATATTTATTCTTTTGATGTTCTTTTTCATGATTCTTTATGTGAAGAACATATCAGAAGGTGTATTTACCAAAAATCAGATTATTCGCTTGTTACTATGTGGTATTTCCATGGGTCTAGCTATTGCTACAAAGTGGACAGGTGTTTATGCGGCAGTAGGTATTGCAATTATGTTCTTCTATAGTCTTTATGGGTTTTACAAAGAACATCCATCTAAGAATATGATTAAGGAACTTACTAAATTAGGCCTGTTCTGTGTAGGCGTTTTTGTCCTTATTCCAGCACTCTTTTATGTCGTGTCGTACTATGAGTTTGTTCAGTCATATCCTGAAAAAGGTCTTATCCAATCAGTAATCGACAACAATAAATATATTTTCACCTATCATAGTGGAGTTAAAGATAAGCATAATTATGAATCCGAGTGGTATCAGTGGATTATAGACTATAGACCTTTGTTGGATTCTAGAACAAATTTCGGAGACAAGATAAGTATTGTGAGTACGTTTGCAAATCCGCTTATTTGTTTTGCAGGAATAATTGCATTGATAGATAACATCTATTTATGGAGAAACCGTAGTAATAAAAATGCAGGTATGCTTGTTATCGCTTATTTTTCAGTCCTTTTGCCATGGTTGATGGTTCACAGAACTGTTTTTATCTATCAGTATTTTGTTCCTGAAATAATTCTTGTTTTGATGCTTGGTAACAGTTTTTCATATCGCAGCGACAAGAATAAGAAAGCCTGGATTGGGTATGCAGTATTAACTGCTTTGGCGGTGATTTTGTTTATCTATTTCTATCCAGTTATTTCTGGACAAGCTGTCTCGGTTAATCACTTAAAGAATTTGCGTTGGTTTAATAGCTGGGAATTTAGATAATAGGCATTGACAACGTAAGTTAGCACGAGTAAAGTATGGTCACAAATTGAAAATGAAAACCGTTTTCAATTTGTGACTTTTATATTACAGTGATGATTACGAGGATTCATGAACAATCGCGGTAACTACAAGACAAAGCAGTACGATGAGCTTTTGGAATACCTTTCTACTATTGAAGGTAAGCATTTTAACGTGTGTGATATTCATGACCATTTCCTTAGTAGTGGTAAAAACATCGGTACTACAACTATCTACAGACAGCTTGACCGTATGGTAGATGAGGGACTTGTATCAAAGTATGTTTTGGAACCGGGAAGTCCAGCATGTTATGAGTACATGTCTCCAGAAAAGCATGTACATGGTGGTGTTTGTTTTCACTTAAGGTGTGAGATTTGTGGAAGACTTATCCACATGCAGTGTGAGGAATTATCCTCTATCACAAACCATATTATGGAGGAGCATGGTTTCCGTGTGGATCCAATGAGAACTGTATTTTATGGTGTGTGCCAGGAATGTATGGATGATGAAGAGGAGGGCAAGAAGTTATGCCGTTAATTATTACACTTATTGCTGGTCTTTTTATTCTTCTTGGCGCAGTTGCAATTAAATTTTTTAAGGAGACTCATAAGGTAGAGGTTATCTCTTTCGCCTTGGCTCTTGGTGCGCTTGTTTCCCTTATGATTTTTGACCTTATTCCTGATATGTTTGAGGGCGAGATAAAGTGGTATTTAGTTATTGTATTTGTGGTAGTCGGATTTGGTTTACTTTTCCTTCTTGATATTTTGGCACCTGACCATGAGGACCATCACGACACTGAGGAAAATCACGACGAAGAGAACTCTGCTCATATCGGAATCATGTCCGCATTAGCAGTCATTCTTCATAACATCGTGGAGGGTATGACAGTGTACACCATGTCCATGGATGATGCTAAGCAGGGACTTATCCTTGCTATCGGAATCGGACTTCATAACATCCCTATGGGTATGCTCATTTTTTCCACTCTTGCTCATAAGTCAAAAAAAGATAAGTACATTCTTACTTCCGCTGTAGTTCTTTCTACACCTATCGGCGGTCTTCTTATGATGCTTTTAAGCGGACTTCTTACAGAGACAATTATCGCCGCTTTGGTGTGTGTAGCAGCTGGCATGATCGTGTATCTTGTTGCTATGGAGCTCGCACCTCATGTCATAAAAACAAAACCAGCAAAGCTTTCCGTTATCGGTAGCATTACTGGCTTTGTAGTTGTATTAATTAGTTGTCTTCTGGGGTAAGCTTGCGCGCATCCTGCATAGCGTATTTTATCTTGTCGTATATCTTATCGCGCTCTGCTTCCATTACCTTTTTTTCTTCGAGAATTTTGTCAACTTCTTCGTTAAGTGCTGGATTAACACTTAGGAGATCTTTTATTGATTTCATCGCTCCAATGGAGTAACCCATAGGAACTAGAATAAGAAGCAGGAAGAGGATCATGAAGCCGATGCTTGATGCAATGCCTTCGCCACCTGCCTTGGCAAACACGGTGATGAAATATGCAATAAATAAAACAAGGCCAACAAGAGTAATATAAAACAGATATTTTGGATGGTAGTAGTAACCGCTCTTATTTCTAAGATATTGTCTTTCAGAAGCGTCTTTATTACCTTGGATTTTGGTTTGAAGTTTACGTGCTTCTGCTGATTTGCTGGCGATTTTATTGCTTAAATCTGCGTGCTTACGAGCATTTACTATAATGTCTTCAGCTGTTTCAAAATAAGCTTTTTTATCTTCCTGACAATTTGTCTTAAATCTCTCGAAATCCTTTTCTTCTGTAGAGAAAGTACCCTTATTAAGTAGGGTCGTTATGTCAGACAAGGCATTAATCTTGTTTTCACAAAGCATAAGTCCATTAAGTGCACGGAAGTTATGAGGCTCCTTATCTAACATAAAGGAATACATTTCAGCTGCGGACTCATATTCACCATGTTTGCGGGAAAGGTCAGCCATATCAAGCAACTTATCTTCACGGAAATAATCGTAATCATAGATGTTGCCACATGATTTACAAACCATAACTTTGCGCTCGTCATTAGTAGCAAGATGACTTCCGCAACTAGGACAAAGATACTGAAAAAGTGTATTCATACTGACCTCCCCAAATTGTGTATAGGTTAAATTATACGGAAAATGGTATCTTTTTACTCTCTTTTATATAAAAATAAGAGAAACAAATTGGGTTTCTCTTGATGATTATGGAGTCATAAACTAAACTATGACCATCGGGAAATATTTTTTGTAAAGGTGGTAAAAGACATGAAGCTTTACGACTCAGGAGTTTATCTTGTAAACGGCTGTGAAATCGTACCAGAGGCTGAGGCTGCTAAGGTGCAGTCCATGACAGGTACAGTTGCCGTAAAGGACGAGGCTAAGAAGGGTACAATCGCATATGGTATCCTCGAAGCGCACAACACTAATGACAACATGGATGCCCTTAAGATTAAGTTCGATGCAATGGCATCCCACGATATCACTTATGTAGGTATCATCCAGACATCTAGAGCATCTGGTATGGAGGAGTTCCCACTTCCTTATGTTCTTACATGTTGCCACAACTCACTTTGTGCTGTTGGTGGAACAATCAATGATGATGATCACCTCTTTGGTCTTTCTGCTGCTAAGAAGTACGGCGGAATTTATGTTCCACCTCATATCGCAGTTATTCACCAGTATATGCGTGAAATGTTTGCTGGTTGTGGCAAGATGATTCTTGGTTCTGACTCCCACACACGTTATGGTGCCCTCGGTACTATGGCTATCGGTGAGGGTGGTGGAGAGCTCTCTAAGCAGCTTCTCAAGCAGACTTACGATGTAGCTTATCCAGGTGTAGTTGCTATTTACCTCAAGGGTAAGCCAGCAGCTTGCGTAGGACCACACGACGTAGCACTTGCTATCATCAAGGAAGTATTTAAGAACGGTTACGTTAAGAATAAGGTAATGGAGTTTGTAGGTCCTGGTGTTTCTTCCATGTCTACTGACTACAGAATCGGTATCGACGTAATGACAACAGAGACAACATGTTTGTCCTCTATCTGGAGAACTGATAGCGATACACAGGAGTACCTTGCTAAGCACGGTCGTATCGGTGATTATAAGGAGCTCGAGCCAGCTACTATCGCTTACTATGATGGATGTCTTGAGATTGACCTTAGTGAGATTAAGCCAATGATCGCTCTCCCATTCCACCCATCTAATGCTTATACAATTAGCGAGCTCTATGAGAACCTCGAGGATATCCTCCGTGAGACAGAGAAGGCAGCTGATGAGGTTGCTGGTGGTCGTGCAGAGTTTAAGCTCCTCGATAAGGTTGTTGATGGTAAGCTTATGGTACAGCAGGGTGTTATCGGAGGATGTTCCGGTGGATCTTACTCCTCTATCGTAGAGGCAGCTAACGCTATCAAGGGTAAGTCCATTGGTAACGGTGAGTTCTATCTCTCCATTTACCCAGCTTCCCAGCCTGTATTTACAGACCTTGATCGTAAGGGTTATCTCGCAGACCTTATGGATGCTGGTGCAATTATCAGAACAGCTTTCTGTGGACCTTGCTTTGGTGCTGGTGATACACCTGCTAACAACGCACTTTCCATTCGTCATGCTACACGTAACTTCCCTAACAGAGAAGGTTCCAAGCCAGGTAATGGTCAGCTCGCAGCAGTTGCTCTTATGGATGCTCGTTCTATCGCAGCTACAGCGGCTAACGGCGGCGTTCTTACATCCGCTGAGGAGCTCGATTGCTGGGGTGATGTTCCAGAGTACAACTTTGACGATAGATCCTATAAGTCTCGTGTATATAACGGTTACAAAGCAGCTAATAAGGATGCAGACTTGAGATTTGGTCCTAACATCAAGGACTGGCCAGAGATGGAGGCACTTGCAGATAACATTCTCCTTAAGGTTGCTTCTAAGATTTTGGACGATGTAACAACAACTGATGAGCTTATCCCATCTGGTGAGACATCTTCCTTCCGTTCCAACCCACTTGGTCTTGCTGAGTTCACACTCTCTAGAAGAGATCCTGACTATGTAGCAAAGGCAAAGGCAGTACGTAGCTTAGAGGATGCTCGTCTCGCTGGTAACACAGACGCTTCTATCGCTGAGGCATTTAAGGTAATCAACACAATCCCAGGTCAGGCTGATGTTAAGGCTTCTGACGTAGAGATTGGTTCTGTAGTATATGCTAACAAGCCAGGTGACGGTTCTGCTCGTGAGCAGGCTGCTTCCTGCCAGAGAGTTCTCGGTGCTCTTGCTAACATTACTCAGGAGTACGCTACTAAGAGATATAGATCCAACTGTATGAACTGGGGTATGGTTCCATTCCATCTTAAGGGTGAGCCAACAGCATTCGACGTTGATGATCTCATCTATGTTCCAGGCATCCGTAAGTTCCTCGATGACAATAATCTCGATTCTATCCCAGCTTATGTAATCAAGGACGGTAAGGCTACAAGAATTGAGCTTTACATCCAGCCAATGACTGAGAATGAGCGTAAGATTGTTAAGGCAGGCTGCCTCATCAACTACAACAGAAACGGTCAGCAGTAATTAATAGCTAACTTAGTTAACAACAATAATGCCCCAGGTAACTTCTACCTGGGGCATTACTATTAGTAAATTTAATTGGTGGAAATATTAGTAACCACCGTTGTTTTTATTAGAGAGATAATTCTTTGTTGTTACTCCACCAGCAATTACGAACACTATGCCAAAAAGTGCAAATACGCCACAAAGTGTATTTGTATTGGAAGAAGAAATAACCTCCGTGTTTCCGTTAGGATTCTCGTAGATATTTAAAGTAATATCTTTGCCTTCGTGCATTGAAGCTGAGTAGAAGTTAAGTCTATAATTCTCATATTCATGGCCATCATATTCAAAGTCTACATAAGCGACGTGTTTGGTTCTGCTTTTTCCTTTTCTTATTTCGTGTTTAGTTTCGATGTTAGTTACTGTAGCTGTTACTTCAACGGATTTCTCAATTTTTGCTTTAGTAGTTGTGAAAAATAAAACGCTTGCGGCAAGCATTATGATTCCAACGATGATAAATACGATACATGTTGATAAGCTAATCTGTGTGTTGGTTCTCATTTTGTTCCTCCCCCTGTGAACGATAAATATTTAATGTAATTTTATATATTATTTTTGCTTAATAATAGATATTCGTAGTGATTTAGTGTTCTAATATATTCAAGACAGGAGAGAAAGGACAATATTTATGGATAGTATGGTAGAAAGTGTAAGAAAAGAACTATTTACTCTTCAGGACAAGAAGTATGCAGATTTCTCGGCAAATCTTTCTCCAACTATGAGTAGAGAAAACTTTATTGGTGTTCGTACCCCTGACTTAAAGAATTTAGCTAAAACTATGGTCAAGACTGGTACAGGAAGCGAGTATATTAAAACTCTTCCACATAAATATTTTGAAGAGAATCAGCTTCATGCATTTATTATTTCTCTCGAGAAAGACTTTGACGTGGCAATAGAAGAGGTGGAGAAATTTCTTCCATTTATTGATAACTGGGCCACTTGCGACCAGCTTAGAAGCAGGGCTTTTGCCAAATATCCGGACAGATTATTGCCTTACATTGATAAATGGCTCGCTTCAGATAAAACATATACGATACGATTTGGTATAGGAGCCCTTATGTGTTATTTCCTGGATGACAAATTTAAGCCGGAGTATCTTAGTAAGGTTGCTGCCGTTAAGTCTGAAGAGTATTACATCAACATGATGATTGCGTGGTATTTTGCCACGGCACTTGCCAAGCAATACGAGGCTACAATTCCATATATCGAGCAGCACAAACTCTCGGACTGGGTTCATCGTAAGACTATTCAGAAAGCAGTAGAAAGTTTCCGTGTAACTGATGAGCACAAGGCCTATCTTAAGACTTTCAGATAATTGACAAATACCCCCAGGGGGTATATAACAAGGGCATGGAAAAGTACAATGTTACAGGCATGACCTGCTCTGCGTGCCAGGCTCACGTGGAGAAAGCAGTAAATAAAGTTCCTGGAGTAGAGAAGGTGGAGGTTTCCCTTCTTACTAATTCTATGCAAGTAGAGGGAACAGCTTCATCTGAGGAGATCATTAAAGCAGTAGTTAGTGCTGGTTACGGCGCTAGCCTTTATGGTGCGGCTAAGAATAAGCCACAGGATGATAGCCTTTCGGAGGAAAATTCAGAAGTTAAAATTATGATTCGCCGTCTTGTCTTGTCGGTGATTTTTCTTGTGATTCTTATGTATATTTCCATGGGACACAATATGCTTGGTTGGTGGGTTCCATCACCACTTGTGCATAACCATATTGGTCTTGCGACTTTGCAGATGCTTCTTTGCATCATAATCATGTACATAAACAAGAAGTTTTTTGTATCAGGTACCAAGTCCGTACTTAATGGCGCACCTAATATGGACACATTAGTTGCTATGGGTTCGGGTGTGAGTTTTTTGTGGTCACTTTTTGTGTTTTTTAAAATGACAGTTATGGTAACAAATGGTGCTCCTAATATGGAACTCATGGACTTGTACCATAATTCACTTTATTTCGAGTCTGCAGCTACAATTCCAGCTCTTATTACTGTAGGTAAGACCTTGGAGGCATATTCCAAGGGACGCACTACAGATGCCCTTAAGGCACTCATGAAGCTTGCCCCTAACAAGGCAAATGTAGAGCGTGAAGGAACTATAACAGAGGTATCTATTGAAGAAGTGGTAGTGGGTGACATCGTGGTGGTAAAGCCAGGAGAGTCCTTCCCAGTAGACGGCGACATTATAGAGGGTACAACCTCCGCTGATGAGTCTGCACTTACAGGTGAGTCAATGCCAGTTGATAAGACGGTGGGTGACAGTGTAAGCGCAGCTACAATTAACACTACTGGTTACGTTAAAATCCGCGCCACCAAAGTCGGTGGAGATACTGCTTTTTCAAAGATTGTGCAGATGGTTACAGATGCATCTTCATCCAAGGCACCTATTGCTAGAATCGCGGATAAGGTGTCAGGAGTTTTTGTACCAGCAGTAATAGTTATTGCTTTTAGCACAATGATTTGCTGGCTTACTATTGGTCACGCTACTACAGCAGTCGCTCTGGAGCATGCCATCGCAGTTCTTGTTATTTCTTGTCCTTGCGCACTTGGCCTTGCGACACCTGTTGCCATTATGGTGGGAAATGGTGTTGGTGCACGTCATGGCATTCTTTTTAAGACAGGAGAATCCTTGGAAAATGCTGGTCGCATCAAGACGGTAGTTTTTGATAAAACAGGAACAATTACCGAGGGTAGCCCTGAGGTCACAGACGTTATTGCATTTGGCGCATCTAAGGAAGATCTTCTTAAAGTGGCAAGTGCTGTGGAAAGTAGAAGTGAGCATCCTTTAGCAAAGGCGGTAGTAGCTTACGCGGGTAGTTCATCATGTGCTGTAACTGATTATGAAGCACTTCCAGGAAACGGTCTTCGCGCTAAGGTTGATGGCAAGGAAGTAGTAGCAGGATCTAGTAAGTTTATCGAAAGTGTAATTACACTTTCTGAGGAGCAGAAAGATAAGGTTAATGCTTTATCAGAGCAGGGTAAGACACCAATGCTTTTTGTGGAAGAGGGTAAACTTCTGGGAATTATTGCCGCCTCTGATGTGATTAAGAGTGACTCTAAGGACGCTATTACTAAGCTAAATAGTATGGGCATTAAGACGGTAATGCTTACTGGTGATAATGAGCGCGTGGCAAAGGCTATCGCAGCTCAGGCGGGTATTAGCGAAGTGATTGCTGAAGTATTACCTGACGCCAAGGCTGAGGCGGTAGATAAATATAAGCAAAGCGGTAAAGTCGCCATGGTGGGAGACGGCATAAATGATGCCCCTGCTCTTACTTCTGCTGATACTGGTATGGCAATTGGTGCAGGCACAGATGTGGCTATTGATTCTGCCGATGTGGTGCTCATGGGTTCACACCTTACAGATGTGGTAAATGCAGTTCGTCTGTCAAAGGCAACACTTCGCAATATTCATCAGAATTTGTTCTGGGCATTTGGATATAACGTACTTCTTATTCCAATGGCAGCAGGTGTATACCCAGGAATTCACATCAATCCTATGTGGGGTGCAGCAGCCATGGCGTTGTCTAGTTTCTGCGTGTGTATGAATGCCTTAAGACTTAACCTAATTAAGCTTGAGAAAATAGAAGAGGAAAATAAAAAACAAATTATAAAAACGGAGGAAATCAAAATGGAAAAGACAATCGTAATTGAAGGAATGATGTGCCCAATGTGTGAGAAGCACACACGTGAGGCTTTGTCTGATATGGCAGGTGTAGAAGTTAAATCCGTATCTCACCAGGATAATAAGGCTGTAGTAGAAATTACTGGTGATGTAACAGACGAGGCTCTCATGGCTACAGTTAATGGTGCTGGATATAAGGCTATCGAGGTTAAGTAATGGCTGATTGCTGTAGACATAAAAAAGATCCTCGTGATGAGGAAGAAATAAAGGCAATAATTAATCGTCTTAACCGAATCGAAGGCCAGATTGGTGGTATTCGTAAGATGGTGGAGGATAACCGTTATTGTCCCGACATTATCACTCAAGTAAGTGCTGTACAGTCCAGTCTAAATTCACTTACAAAAGAAATCATGGCGACACATATTAAGTCCTGCGTTGTAGATGATATCAAGGCGGGAAAAGTAGAGGCCGTTGATGAGCTATGTGAGCTTTTGAAGAAGACTATGAAGTGATAGTGTGGTATAATATCCAAGTAAAATTTCTATATTCGGAGGTATAGTCCCATGGCTAATAAGTACGCTGGTACAAAGACAGAAAAGAACCTCGAGGCTGCATTTGCAGGTGAGTCTCAGGCTCGTAATAAGTATACATATTTTGCATCTAAGGCTAAGAAGGAAGGTTATGAGCAGATTGCAGCTCTTTTCCTTAAGACAGCTGATAACGAGAAGGAGCACGCTAAGTTGTGGTTCAAGGAGCTCGGCGGTATTGGTAATACAATCGAGAACTTGAATGCAGCAGCTGATGGTGAGAACTTCGAGTGGACAGACATGTATGAGCAGTTCGCTAAGGACGCTGAGGAGGAAGGTTTCCCAGCTCTCGCAGCTAAGTTCAGAGGTGTTGCTGCTATCGAGAAGAATCACGAAGAGAGATATCGTGCACTTCTTTCTAACGTAGAAGCTCAGAAGGTATTCGAGAAGAGCGAGGTTAAGGTATGGGAGTGCCGTAACTGTGGTCATATTTGTGTTGGTACAAAGGCACCAGAGGTTTGCCCAGTATGCGCTCACCCACAGGCTTACTTCGAGGTAGAAGAGAAGAATTATTAATAGATTTACTAATAAATTTATTATCCGCGCTTGTCCTTTTGGGATGGGCGCGGTTTTTTATACTCTTCCAATTCACACCCATTGAGTGTATTATTCATGGGTATTTATAAATATCGGAACAGGTGTATATATGGGAAATATTACTGAGGAATTCAATAAAGGTGGTTCTCGTTTTGCTATAAGCATGGCAAAGAGAGTAGTAGTTAAGGTAGGTACTTCTTCTCTTACTTATGAGAACGGCAGAATGAATTTTGGAAATATTGATAAGCTTTGTCGAGCTATTGCTGATCTTTGGAATAGTGGCAAGGAAGTAGTACTTGTTACATCAGGTGCTATCGGTGTAGGTATCGGATGCCTTAAGCTTACAGAGCGCCCTCAGGAAACTCGTGACAAGCAGGCTGTAGCTGCTGTAGGTCAGTGTGAGCTCATGAATATTTATTCTAGAAGCTTTAGCGAGTATCAGTACAACTGTGGTCAGATTCTCCTTACAAGAGATGATCTTACAGATAGACTTACACGTTCCAACATTATGAATACAATGGAAGCTCTTCTTGAGCGTAATATTATTCCGATTATTAACGAGAATGACTCTGTATCCACACGAGAGATTATGCACAATGGTACTTTCGGTGATAACGATACTTTGTCTGCGCATGTAGCTTGTCTTATAAATGCAGACCTTCTCGTAATTCTTTCTGATATTGATGGTCTTTATGACGATAACCCACGTACTAACCCAGAGGCTAAGCGTATTTCCTTTGTAGAGGATATTACAGATGAGATGCTTGGATTCTCTTCAGGTGCAGGTAGTAAGCTTGGTACAGGTGGTATGTACACAAAGGTTACAGCTATGCAGCGTGTAACAAGTAATGGTATTAATGGTGTTATCGCAGACAGTTCTGAGCCACAGATTCTCGAGAGAATCATGGACCAGGAAGACGTAGGAACTTTCTTCAACGCAAAATAAAAAATCGGCTCTATTAGTTAGAGCCGAATGGATGCTTAATCTTTTCTTTCATTGCCTGTGCAATGATGTCGTATGCTGTGTTTGAAATCTCATCAGCTCTTGTGAAATCTACGCCAAGTGCAGCGCCCATTTCTTCTGTAGCTGCTAACTTGCTTTTCTTACCGATAAGGCTATGTGCCTCGATAATCTCGTTTACTTTTGTAGCTTCATCAATAGTGATGTTTGCCTTCTCTGCTAATGTTTCAATAAAGTCATGTTTTCTCATAATCTCTCTCCTTGTTGCTTGTTATTTGTTGTTTGTTATAAGCAGATTATAAGTCGCAAATTATTAAACAAACCTTAAATCCAAATTAGTGAGTCAAAATGGTGTATACGAGGTATGCTGCGTAACCAATGAGCATGATGATACCAGATTTCTTACCAAGCTTCTTCTTAGGGAGAGCGCATAAGAATAAAAGGATAATTGTAGCGATAGCTACGTATGCATCAATCTCAAACGTATCTGAGCAAGGAATAGGTCTAATAATTGAAGTAACACCAAGTACAAATACGATATTAAAGAAGTTGGAACCAACGATGTTACCAATAGCGATATCTGTTTCCTTCTTACGAGCAGCAGTCACGCTAGTAACAAGCTCAGGAAGGGAAGTGCCAAAGGCTACCATTGTCAGTCCGATGATTCTCTGACTTAATCCGAAATAAGTAGCTAAAGATACAGCGCCCTTAACAGTGATATGGCTACCAAAGGCAATCATGGCACCACCAAGAATAATGAGCAAAATGATAAGAGGTGCCTTCATTGGCTTATCTCCGCCAGGGATTTCCTCTAATTCATCACCTTTCTTTACTCTGTGACCAAGATATAAAACGTAAACAATCATGATGCCTACAAGCATAACGCCGTTAATTCGGCTAATCATGTTGTCGTAAAGACCAAGGTAAACTAAGAAAATAGTTACGAGTATTACGAAAGGAATATCGAATCTGATAGCTTTTTTGGAAACAGGGATTACACAAATTAAAGATGTAAGACCTAAGATAAGAAGGACATTGATGATATTTGATCCAAGAATGTTACCGACGGACAGGTCGGAGGCACCTTGTATAGCTGAGTTAATACTTACAGCCGCTTCAGGAAGAGAAGTTCCTAGCGCAACAACCGTAAGACCGATAATGATCTGTGGGATACCAAATTTTAAAGCAGCCTTAGCTGCACCTTCAACGAACCAGTCAGCACCCTTCATGAGAAGGACAAAGCCGACAATAACCAGCGCCGCTGGAATTAAAATCTCTGTCATAAAATAACCTTCTTAACCTTTTTATCTCTTATTATTATCAATTACGCAAAGTATTATACACGGATTAAGTGCAGTGTACTCACAGATTCTGGGTATTATATAGGTATTTTTGTGTAGCATTTCGTAGATAGAGGCGTATTATTATCCATATGAGAAATGACCACGACATGACAAAGGGTAATATTACTCGTCACATTATTGCTTATGCCATCCCAATGATTTTGGGAAACATTTTGCAACTTACATATAATGCCGTAGATTCTATGATTATTAGTAAATACATAGGCGAGACGGCATTGGCTGCAGTTTCTACATCTAATCCAATTATGACAATCATGATTCTTGGTGCTTCTGGTGTAGGTATGGGTGCTTCGATTATCATCAGCAGACTTTATGGCGCGGGTGAAAAGGAAAGGGTTAAAAGAGAGTTTTCTACTACAGCTATTTTTGGTTTGTTTTTCTCACTTGCCGTTTTTCTTTTAGGTTTTGCCCTCAGTGGCTTTATTCTTAACCTTATAAATACCCCTAGAGATGTTTTTCCTGAAGCTAATACATACCTCAGAATAATGTTTGTAGGCTTCCTTTTTACTTTCCAATATAACATCATGTCTAATTGCCTTAGAGGTATAGGCGATTCTAGGACGCCAGTGGTTTTCCTTGGTATTTCCTGTGTGATTAATGTTTGCCTTGATTTGCTTTTCGTAGCAAAGCTTGGCATGGGGGTAATGGGTGCTGGTCTCGCGACCGTTATCGCGGAGGCAGTGTCTGTAATCCTTAGCCTTATATATATCTACTACAAGGTGCCATTATTAAGTTTATCTCGAAAAGACTTTGTGGTAGATCGACGCCTTCTTAAGGAGACAGTTTCTTTTGGTTTTTTGACAGCACTTCAGCAGGCTGCGCAGCCTATTGGAAAGGTGTTTATTCAGGGTGCGATTAATGCGCAAGGTATTGCTGCCATGGGTGCTTTTAATGCTGTGTGTAGGGTAGATGATTTTGCTTGTATTCCTGCGCAAAGTATAGGAAGTGGCATCATGACAGGCACAGCGCAGAATCGCGGCGCGGGTAATTATGAGAGAGTTAATAAGACGCTTCGAAATGGTTTTATTGTTGGTTTGTTTTATTTCCCAATTATTCTTTCAGTAACGCTTCTTTTCCGCACACCTATAGTAAAAGCACTTACACCAGATGATAGCGTAGAGATGATCGCTATGGCGGTAACCGCCCTCGGAGTTAAGGCGTGGGTGTTCTCGCTTGCCACAGTTGTTAATGCTATTCAGGGACATTTCCGTGGCATGGGAAAAATGAATATTGTTTTGATGTCTACAATCCTTCAAATCGGTATTAGAGCTATCGTGGTATTTGCGTGGGTTCCTAGTATGGGTATTGTAGCTGAGGCTTATGGTACTTTCATCGGATGGGCGGCTCAAACCGTCTTTGAATACGGCCTTTATTTCTATTTGAAACGAGGATATGGCAAAACTGCAATCTCAAAGTAATGTAGTTCATATATTGGCAAAATATTAGTGATAGACTTAAGGTATATTATTATGTTTTGAAAGGTATGTTTGCCATGATTATTGATGTTTCAGGATATACAAATGTCGGTCTGGTAAGAAGCACTAACCAAGATTCTGTTCTTGTTCGTGCAGAGAAGAACTACGGATTATTTGTAGTAGCAGATGGAATGGGTGGCCATAGTGGCGGTGATTATGCTAGCCAGACTATAATCAGAACTCTTGCTTCATGGTGGGATGGTGGAGCATACAAAAAGGTTTCAGATATTGAAGGTCTTGCTTCTGAGTGTAAACAGCAGCTCGAGACAGTAAGTAATGAAATTCATAGCCAGTTCAAGCAGGCTGGACTTGTAGGTGGTAGTACAGTTGTAGTAGTTATCGTAAACGAGACACAGTTTGCCACACTTACTTTGGGAGATAGTCATATCTATCGTCTTTGTAGCGGTAACATGATTCCATTAAGTGTAGATGATGTATGGGAGAACTTACCATCTACTCGTGAATCCATGACAGATGAAGAAATCGCTAATGATTCTAGAAAAGGAAAGCTCACTGCAGCTATTGGTGCTGTCGAGAGTGTAGATGTTCATGTCCAGATTTTTGAGCAGGGCGAAGAAGAATACTTGATGCTTTGTTCTGACGGCATCTACAAGTATATCGGTGCAGATGAGTTGTCACAGGGATTCGCATCTGGTGCTATCAATGCTTCTGCTAAGGAGCTTTCTGATATGCTTTCTCAGTATGTTTTGGCAAATGGTGCAAGTGATAATTTTACAGTAGCTATTTGTCGCACAAAGAAATCCAGTGGTCTTGGTTACGTACCTTCCGCTAATCATTCAGAGGTGGTTACTGAGGCTAATTGTGATATTAAAATTGCATCTGAGATTTATAACAAGGTTGAAATTTTTAAGTCTAAGCTAACAAATGTATCTACTGAAGAATCTGTAGAGACTCCAGTAGCCGAGACCGCGTCAGAGCCAGCAGAGGAGAAGCCAGTTTCTACACCAGTCGCTACTCCTGTAGCAACTGAAGAGAAGAAACCAACTGACTCAAAGATAGCAAATTACTTAGAATTAATTAAACAGAAAAACGCTATCCTTATTATGATTATTGCTGCACTTGTAATCATGGCAATAATTATCGGTGCGGTTATCGCAAATAAGAGTAAGAAGAAAAAACCAACTATAGAAGAGACTGATGTAGTAGAGTCAACAGAAGCTATAGAGGAGACTACAGAGGCTACTATCGAGACAACTGTACCTGTAGAGACATTTAGTACAGTCAACGATAATATCCCACTTATCATTACTGGTAATCCAGATGATGTTAATGCTACAGCTCTCGAGTCTACTTGTAAGTATTTTGGTGACTTTGATGGTGATGGTATAACAGATGGAATCAAAGTAAGTTTTGCTCAGACAGATTTTGGTGTGGAGCCAATTCTTACACTTTTGGATTCTAATGGTGAGGATATTGTCGGTACAAATCGTCCACTTAAGGAGATCGTAAATCTTCAGTATAGTGAGAGCGATATTGTTGGCTTGTTGTCCACATCAATTGGTGGAAGAACTACATTGTTTATGACTGTTGTTAATCATGATGGCAAAGATGTTCTTGTAGCATACTATGCAGGTCTTGGCCTTAATGGAAACAAGATTGTATCTGTTATTGGACGTGTGGAGACAAGTTATAACTTAATCAATATGTATACAAATATTGGTGGTTCAATGCAGGTAATGTTCCCAATTCCAGGTGCTAACCCAGAACTTAGTCCAGTAGATCAGATGTGCAACCAGCATCTTGGTATGGATTATGACAATGTTGGGGAAGAGGAAATGAATTCTGGTGTATGGGCAATGGGTACACAGATTGTTGGAATAGTTTATAATGAATGAGTTTAATATTTCTGTAGGGATTGAACCTTATGGAAAGATAAACTGTCTTATAAGTATAAAAGCGAAATAACTTAATGATAAAGGAGAGGTTAGTTATGAGTATGTATCAGTTAGTTAATTTGGCAGGAATATTGGCAAGACGTCGTAGAAGTAGTGGCATAGATTCAGATACAATCATGCTCATTGCAGGTATTGCTGTAGCAGTTATCGTTGTAATTGTTATTGTTGCAATCGTAGCTTCCAAGAAGAAGTCTAAGAAGAAGCAGGCAGTTCAGCCTGTTGAATATCAGGGATATGCAGAACCAGTGGTTAACACACCAGTAGCTCCAATTGTAGATATTCCAATGGCCCCTGTAGTAAACACACCAGTAGTGGAAACTCCAGTTGCTCCAGTTGCTCCAGTAGTAGAGACACCTGCTGCTCCAGTAGTTGAAGAAGCTCCTAAGAAGACATATGTAAAACTTGTTAATGTACAGAATGGTGCTACATACGAGGCTCCTATGGATGAGCAGGTAACTATTGGTAAGCGTGACTGCACAATTAACATTGCTGATGATAATTCTATTTCTGGTAAGCACTGTCAGATTTATATGTATGAGACAAACTACGTTCTTGCTGACATGGAATCCACAAACGGTACAAAGCTTAATGATTATAAGATTGATGTACCTGTTTTCATTGAGAATGGAAGCATTCTTGGCATCGGTAAGCAGAAGTTTACTGTAACTTTTGAGCAGAAGTAATTGCTTATAGGTTTTGGAGGCAAAAATGATTACTTGTAGTAAGTGTGGTGCTCAGAATACAGATGATTCTTTATTCTGCAGCACATGTGGAAATAAAATTGAAGTTGTAACTTATATTCCATGTCCTAATTGTGGTAATGGTGTAAAGGCAGATGCTCGTTTCTGTGCTAAGTGCGGAAATGCAATGGGTAGCAATTTGAATATGTTATTTACTCCTCAGGCGGGAGCAGCTCCTGCTTCAGAACCAGTTAATGAGACTCCAGTTAGTGAGACTCCAGCTGAGCCTGTGGTTGATCCATTTGCTGCATTTATGGAAGCTACTAATAATGAGCCATATGAAGCTACAGAATTGTTGGTTGAGCCAGATCCTGCTCCGGTAGTTGAGCCTGAGCCTATCGTTGAGCCTGAACCTATCGTGGAGCCTGAGCCAATCGTAGAGCCTGAGCCTATCGTTGAAGCAGAGCCAGTTGCAGAGCCGGTAGTTGAGCCAGAACCAATCATGGAGCCAGTTGTAGAAGCTGCTCCAGAATATGAAGCTACTGAACTTTTGGTAGCACCAGAAGTTACAGCTCCTGTAGCTACTCCAGTTGATGATGCTACAGAGATTCTTACAGAAGCTGAAGCTGTAGCTACTCCAGTTCAGGAGACTACAGACGCTGTTGTAGATCCATTTGCTGCATATGAGAATATACCAGATAATTCTCAGCCAGCTTATGAGGCTACTGAGCTTTTAACAGAGGCAGATTCTGCACCTCAGGTAGACCCTTTTGCTGCTTTTATGAATACTACTGCTACACCTATTAACGAAGATAAGACAGAACTTCTTATAGATGATCAGCCTGCTTATGTACCACCAGTAGATATTGGAAATAATGGTGAAGACTATAGCTATGCTCAGGCAGCAGTACCTACTCAGAATTATCAGGAAGAGATTCCTGTCGAGAAGAAAAACAAGAAGAAAAAGAAGAGCAAGGCACCAGTAGTTATTATTGTTATCCTTATTATTCTTGCAGTTCTTGGTGGCGGCGGATATTTCGCTTATTCTCAGGGGTATCTTGATGGCCCTATCGCTACTATAAAGGAAAAACTTGGTATGGATGCTGATGATGAATCGGAAGATGGCGAAGAGGAAGAATTGTCTTTTGACAATATCGAATTGCCAGCAATTCCAGATCAGTACTATACAGGTTCAGAGGTAATTCCTGCACTTAACATGAAGCTTGGTGAAGATGAGCTCAAGGAAGGTGAAGATTACACTGTTGAGTGCACAAACAATATCTTTGGTGGAACAGCTACAATTACTATCACTGGTACAGGTGATATTAAGGGTTCAGCTAGTGGTGAGTTTAAGATTATCTATGGTAGTGATATCGCTGATGATCCAAATAACGCTACTATGGTTAACTACGTTATTAACTTGTATACACAGTTCTATCATCGTAATCCTACTGCTTCTGAAGTAGTTAATGATTGTGCAAATATCAGAAGCGAAAACTTTGATATGAATGCATATTTCTTAGGCTTTATTGATAACTTTGATGGTACTACACGTAGTACAGAGGATTTTGCTTCTAATTGCCTCTATCTTGGAATTATGGGACATGAAGGTGATCCAGATGGAATTCAGTCATGGGGTGGTTACGCAGACGCAAATGGTATCCATGCTACAGGCGAGCTTTTCCTCTCTGATCCTAACGTAAATGCAGCTATTAGAGAGAATCTTGGTATTTAATCGGAAGTAACTATGAGTTTATTTACACAATATTCTGTAGAAGAGTTTCAAAGAGCGTATACAGTTAAGGAACAAATCGGTAAAGGTGGTGCCGGCGTCGTATTCCGTGCGCAGCATAACCGCCTCCTTAAGGACGTAGTAATTAAAAAGCTCAATGATGTTATTAAGGATGATGGTCAGCAAAGAGCTGAGGTTGATATCCTTAAGAACTTGAGACATCCTTATTTGCCTCAGGTATACGACTTTTTCACAATGAATGGAAGTTGTTTTACGGTAATGGAGTTTATTAAAGGCTCCTCCATTAAGCAACTAATTGACCAGAATATGCGTTTTTCTGAGCAGCAGATTATTAAGTATTCTAGACAGCTCAGTGAAGTTGTAAGTTATCTTCATTCTCAGGCTTTGCCAGTTATTCACGGTGATATTAAGCCTGATAATATTATCATCACACCTGAGGATAATATTTGTCTTATTGATTTTAATATTTCATCTGTATCCACTGGTGGCGTGGCGTGGACATTTGGTTGTACACGTGGTTATAGTGCGCCTGAGCAGGTTAGCGCTTACGAAAGACTTAAGGCTATTGGTGGTAACCCAAGCAATTCTCAGGGTGTTCGTATCGATAAGAGAAGTGACGTTTTTAGTATCGGTGCGACAATGTACCATATGTACGCAGGAGAGCGTCTTGATAAAAGTTCTGGCATTAAGGTATCCGATGTTCAAAGTGATGCTCTCGTAAATATTATAAATACTGCCCTTAGAAGCAATCCAAATGAGCGTTATCAGGACGCTGGGGAGCTTTATGATGCAATTTGTCAGATTAATAATAAAGATAATGAAATTAAGAGAATTAGCGTTGCCTTTGGTGTAATTAGATTTCTTTTTGCACTCCTAGCCATGGTAGGTATTTTGCTCATAATTTATGGTTACACATCCCTTGATGGTGAGCGTAATGAGCGCTATTACGACTATATTGGCGAAATGGAAGATGCACGTGAAGACGGAGATGAAGATGCTCTTCTAAAGTACTATAAACTTGCTATTTCTATGCAGCCAGAAAATGCACAGGCATATTATCAGGTGGCAGCTTATTATTACGATATTGGTGATTACTATAAGGCTATCGATTATATTCATGGTGAAGTTCCAAGTGATTCTTATTTGACTGAGGATGACTATATTGCAGGTATTAATGATATTTATGCAGAGTGCTTCTTTGAGGAACAGAACTATGAAGATGCCTGCGATGCATGGGAAACTGCTATCAAGTATAACGATGAGGTTCCTGCATACTACCGTAATCTCGCAGTATCTTATACTTTGTGTGGAAATGCTGATGATGCCAGGGATATCCTTGATAAAGCAGATAAGTATGGCATTTCTGATGATGGTATTTATCTCATTAGAGGTGAGATTAATAATGCTGAAGGCGAATACGAGGACGCAATCGATGACTTCGAAGAGTGTATCGATATAACTGAAGATGATAGAACTATGTACCTCGCCTATGTAGGATATAGTGAAGCTATTACTGGTCTTGCTGAAGGCGAAGCTAATGCTAATACTTACTATGAGCAGAATATAGCACTTCTTAATCGTGGTGCATCTCAGGTATCTGATCAGTATAGACTTTCCCTTCTTAAGAGAACGGCTGATATTGCTAGAATCGCATATCTAGCGAATCAGGACAATGAAGTATACGCAAATGAGTTCCTCTTAGACGCTACATCTGCATATTCTCAGATCGAGAATACTGGTTGGATGAATGAAGTAGAGTATTACAACTACATTGATCTATATATTAAGACTAAGAATTTTGATAAGGCTATGGAAATTCAGCTCAGAATGGATAATGCATTTGAGGAAAGTCTTTTGGCTGCTGAAAGTCATGCATTCCTCGAAAGACAGATTCAGCTTGATAAGCCTGTAGACCAGCGCGATTATACAGAGTTTTGTAATTATTATCGAAGAGCTCAGAGCATTGCCGATACAAATGGAACTAGTGATGAGAGACTTGTAAGACTCGCTGAGATCTATAGAGAAGTAGTTTAATCATTCGGAGGATACTTGAATGGAAATCTATAGGGGTTATATAATTATGGCGATAGGAGTGGCTGTTGTTTTAGTAGCTATTATTGGCTTTATTGCAATGACACTTGTATATCACAAGAAGAAAGACAGACTCATGAATGGTACATATGAGGAGTAAAGGATATGAGTATAAAGAATTTTTTTACAAATAAAGCTAACCGTAAAAAGGTAATTATTGCTTCTTCCGCACTTTCACTCGTTCTTGTAGTGGGTATTGGAGCAACAGTATTCGCTGTATCACAGAATACTCGTTCCAAGAGATATAGCAATATGATTAAGACAGCTGAGAAGGAGCTCGATAAGAAGGATTATGACGAGGCTATTTCTATGTATGAGGAAGCTATCGAACTTAATCCACAGGATCCAGATGCTTATCTTGGACTTGTTGATCTCTATTTGGAGACTGGTGATATTGATAAGGCATTTGAAGTTCTTGACCAGGCTGTAGAGAATGTTCCAGAGGAGCAGCAAGAAGAGATTCAGGAAGCAATTCAGGAAGTTGAAGCTGTTTCTAGTGCAACAGTAGCACCTGCTGTAACTGAGCCAACTGGTGGAAATAGCAATGTAACTGAGACCACAGCTGCTCCAACAGAGACAACAGTTGTAGAAACAGAGCCAATTGTAGAGACAGACCCAGTAGTAGAGACTGATCCAGTAGTAGAGACTGACCCAGTAGTAGAGACTGAACCAGTAGCAGAGACAGATCCTGCTGTGGAGACTGAGCCTACAGAAACTACTATCCCAGAAGATATTACTATTTCTGGACAGTATGATGTAGCTACAGAAGATATCATTATTTCTTATCTTACTAACTATGCAGATGACTTTGGTGGTTATTCTGTAATCGGTAAGGTGTTTGGTAGCGAAGCATTTGAGAATATTGGTGGTGAGATTTGTCCTCCTGCACTTAGCGAGCTTCAGGCAGCTAAGAGTGGAGTTGCTACTTATGTTCTTTATGATGTTGACGCTGATGATGAACTCGAGGCAATCGTACTCTTCTATAACACAGATGTTGAAAGTGTAGATAATGAGATTACAGCAGTTCTCGAAGCAGCTGTAATTGATGTTGTGAATAATGAAGCAGTTGTTTCTGATTCCACAGACCTCTGGACAATGGATAAGAGTAATGGCGAAGTAGTTATTTACTTCATGGACGGCACAATCGTAGTTGAGCAGGGTTCAGCTTTGATACCATACACACCAACAGTTGATGGCGTTTTAGTTGGAGAATTTGAAGAAGAGCCTGAGATGGATGTAGAAGATGTTATCTTCTGTGATCAGATTGCTTATGAGACTATCGATTCAGATGATCAGCTTGAGATGGCATATTCTTCAATTAGTATGGATTATGCAGATACAGCTGCTATTGGAAATGTTTATGAGAGATTCAATAATCCTGCAGCATATGTAGATGGTAATACTATCGTATTCGATAATGAGCGTTATCCAGAACTTCAGGCTTCTGTAAACGAGGCTATTATGGATCTCGATGAAGATGCAAAGATTGTTATCACTCGTTCTGATATTGAGGCTTTCAGCTTTGTTGTCATTAATGATGTTTATACAGGTTATAACTTTAACCCAATTACTGGTGAAGAGTACACAGCTGAGATGCTTGGTATCGAAGATGTGATGACAAGTTTCGTAATGCTCCCAGTTGATCATTATGCGATGATTTTCAATGACGATGATTTCCCATATATAGGTAGCTTTGATGCTATTTCAGACGTTTATAATTATGTTATTGACGTAACTGACTTCGGTGTATTCATTTATGAATGTGGTGAGTCAAACCTTGCAACTTTTGAAATCGTTGAAGGTTCACTTGTAGTAAGAACAAACATTACTCCTGAGATTGATGGTTTTACACTTGATATGGCAGATATTAACCTTGATACACTTAAGGTAATGCTCGCAGGTGTAAATGGTCATAATTATCTTTATGTTATTGGCGAAGCTAATGATGGTTCTGAGGTAATTGTTTACACTGTTGATTTGGTAGTTGAGTCAGATGCTGAGGAATACGATATTTCTACTTCATCTTTTGAATCTAATCCATTTGGTTTGATGTGTTATACACCTAGCATGTTAAAGTCACAGAGTAATTACTTTGGTAAGGACAATGCTACAGCTTATTATCACATTAGTCGTGATGGTCAGATTGCTCTTGATAGCATTTGGGTAAGTAGTGATGAGCCAGTAGAGGCTACAACTGTTGCTGATATCAATGTGGCTAACGCACTTGATTACTCTGTAGTTGAGGTGCCAGCAGATACTACAATTACATTGCTTTTCGAGCAGTTTAATAGAATTTACTTTATGGTAAATGATAACGCATATTTCGTACCAGTATCTGGTGATTATAGTGAGATGTTTGCTCTTAACTAAGACTTAGTAAAAGTAATAAACAAAATGCCTTCTGAATTTCAAATTCAGGAGGCATTTTTATTGATTGAATACGAATGTCATCAAAACCGTCATCAAAAACAAAAAATGATGACAAAATCGATGACACTACCTCCTAACTTATAGCAAAACAAGTTAATTATGTGATTTCTAAGAACTTCTTAATTGCACCCAAGTTATCGACCCCTGCTTTGCGTCCTAGATCGTAAACTGATTGAAGTTTTTGCGGGTCGTTTTCGAGGGCACTCACACCGAGACTTTGTGGAGGTCTTATAACAAATGCTGAGCCTTCTGCTTCGCGTGTTCTTACATAAGCAGTCTCGGCATTATACATTTCGTGGCGATTCCTAATGGCCTCTACTGTGTTTGGGAACTTACGCAGGGAGGCCTTTATTATTGGCATGATTTTGTAAGCGCTTTTTACGTAGTCAGCAGGCTGTGTGAGGATAACGAGACTTTTGTCACACCCCTGTTTCTCTGCAAACTCGAGGGGGATGGAATCACTAATGCCACCGTCTAGAAGTTTATGGCCATCTACCTCAACCACCTTGGAAGCCAAAGGCATGGAAGCAGACGCGCGCATCCATTCAAGTTCAGCAAAGTCACACTGAGGAAGACTCTTATACATAGGCTTACCAGTTTCCATGTCAGTAACTACAGCATAGAACTCCATTGGGTTTTGACGATATGCTTCGTAGTCAAAAGGGTCAAGCTCGTCAGGAAGTTTGTGGTAACAAAAGTCTCCGCCATAAAGGTCGCCTGTTACCAAAAGTGAGCGAAAACTACGGTAACGCCAATCCTTGGCAAATCTAAGGTTATATCTGATAACTCGACCGATCTGTCCAGACTTATAGTTACATCCAAAGGCAGCACCAGCAGACACGCCAACCGCCATGTCAAATTTGATTCCGCTTTCCATGAGGACATCTAGCACGCCCGCTGTAAACAGTCCTCTCATAGCTCCGCCTTCCAAAACAAGACCTGTCTTCATAATTCCTCTTCCATTTCTATATAAAGTCTTTAATTTTACTTAATTCTACACGAAAACTATTGATGATAAAGTATTGTCATGCTTCAGATTAAGAATATTTGTAAACAGTACAAGACAGGTGATCTTGTACAGAACGCACTTAATGACGTATCTGTTAGCTTTAGGGATAATGAGTTTGTGGCTATTCTTGGACCTTCTGGTTCGGGTAAAACAACGCTGCTTAATATTATTGGAGGATTAGATCGCTACGACAGCGGCAATCTCATTATCGATAATATTGCTACAGATAAGTATAAGGATAGAGATTGGGATTCATATAGAAACCATACTATTGGTTTTGTTTTTCAGAGTTATTATCTTATTCCGCATCAGTCAGTGCTTGCTAATGTAGAGCTTGCACTTACACTTTCTGGTGTGTCTAAGGCAGAGCGCAGAGAGCGTGCTTTGGAAGCTCTTGATAAGGTTGGACTTAAGGATCACGCACATAAAAAGCCAACACAGATGTCTGGTGGACAGATGCAGCGTGTTGCTATCGCACGTGCTCTTATAAATAATCCAAGCATTCTTTTGGCAGATGAGCCTACAGGTGCTCTTGATACTAAGACTTCTATCCAGGTTATGGAGCTTTTGAAAGAAGTTGCCAAGGATCGTCTCGTAATTATGGTTACACATAACCCTGAGCTTGCTACTGAGTATGCATCTCGTATTATTAAGCTCAAGGATGGAGAGATTATTGACGATAGTTGTCCATTTGAGTCTGAGAAAGAAGAAAAGGCAGATGAGGCGCAGGCACATGTTCATAAGAATATGGGCAAGGCCAAAATGTCTCGAGCAACTTCTTTGCAGTTATCATTTAATAACCTTAGAACTAAGAAGGGAAGAACTTTCCTTACAGCATTTGCTGGTTCTATCGGTATTATTGGTATCGCTCTTATTCTTGCTATTTCTACAGGTGTAGATAACTACATTGATGATATTCAGAAGAATACAATGAATTCTTACCCTATTTCTATCCAGGAGCAGTCAATGGATTTGTCGGCATTCCTTGGACAGCATAGGGATGATATGGTAAACGCTAGCGCGGAGGATGATAGAACTCTCGATCGAGTTTATTCCGATTCTAGTAGACTTCAGATGGCAACAACTATGGCATCTACTGTGTCTACTAATAACCTCGCTGCATTTAAGGAATACCTTGATGATGAGAATAGTGAAATTAGAAAGTATATAAGTGATGACGGTATTGTTTATTCTTATAATACTTCTTTTGATATTTATTCTATCGATTCTACAGGAGAGTTCTTTAATACTAACCCTTATGTAGGCGGTCAGACAATTAGTAGTTCTATGGTTTCTTATACTATGGAGACTAGTACTAACCAGGACTTTTCTGAGATGCTTCCAGGTGGTAGCGAAGCGCTTGTTAGTGGAGCTATTACTGACAACTATGATGTAGTAAGTGGTAGATGGCCAACAGCTTATAACGAGGTAGTAGTTGTTGTTAATGATCGTAACGAAGTTGAACTTACTGTTTTATATGAACTTGGTTATCTTCCACATGAGAAGTACATAGAGATGACAGATGAGTTTGTTAACTTGGAAGAGATTGACTTTGAGGATGTAGAGTTTTCTTATGATGAGATTATTGGTCACAAGTTCTATCTCTTTACTGCAGCAGATTACTATGTAGAAAATGAAGATGGTCATTTTGAGTATCAGGGAGACAATATATATAAGATTGAAAACATGCGTGATGATGCTATCGAGCTTGAGGTAGTAGGTATTGTTAGAGCTACTTCTGAAGGTGGAATTAATTCTCCTGTAGGATATACTCATGCACTTACTGAGTACATTATTGACCATACAGCTAATAGTGATGTAGTTGTGGCGCAGCAGAATAATCCTAATGTTAACGTGATTACAGGATTGCCATTTAGCAACGCTTCTGATGAAGAGAAACTTGAAGCAGTACGTGCTTACCTTGAAGATATAGATGCTTCTGAAGTCTATGACATGGTTATGGAGCAGATTGGCAATAATCCACAGTACTCACAGTATTTGGAAGGCATGACAGAAGAACAGCTTGTGAGCATGCTCGAAAGTCAGTTTGATAACATGAGTGATGAAGAGCTTATTGAACTTTACGATTCTCAGATGGAAGCTGGTAGTTACGACAATAACATGAAGGAATTTGGATTTGTTGATGTTAATAAGCCTTCTTCCATAAGCATCTATACAGATAGCTTCGAGAATAAGGATCAGATAGCTAGATGTATCGAGGATTACAATAAGACTGTAAAGGAAGAGGATAAGATTACATATACAGACTATATTGGTCTCCTTCTTTCTTCTGTAACAACAATCATTAATGTAATTTCTTATGTGCTTATTGCGTTTGTGTCTGTGTCTCTTATCGTTTCTTCAATTATGATTGGAATTATTACTTTCATTTCTGTACTTGAGAGAACAAAGGAGATTGGTATCCTTCGTGCTATCGGTGCTTCTAAGAAGAATATTTCTCAGGTATTTAATGCAGAGACATTTATTGTAGGACTTCTTTCAGGTGTAATTGGAATTGGCGTGACAGAACTTCTATTAATACCAATTAACCTTGTTATCCATCTTGTTGCTGGCAGTAGCAATGTGAATGCTGTACTTGGTGTAGGAGCAGCTATCGTTCTTATTATCCTTAGCACATGCCTCACACTTATTGGTGGTATTATCCCATCTAGAAAAGCAGCTAAGATGGATCCTGTAGCAGCACTTAGAACTGAGTAAATAATTAACAATAGGTTCATACAATACCCCGTTAGCTTTATTGCTTTCGGGGTATTTTGTTTAGTAGAATAAAGGGCAAATTATATGTGGGCGAGGGTCATATATGGCAGACGAAATCACACAGCTTTCTGTTCTTCAGTCTATTGCAGATGTTTTCTACAGCATGCATCTTATTAATCTGAAAGAAAATACTGTACAGGTGTATTCTGCGCGCAATCAGGTTAAAGATGTTGTAACCCACGCAGACGGCGCAGACAAGATGAT
Organism: Saccharofermentans sp.; assembly: GCA_024403675.1. GTDB lineage: Bacteria > Bacillota > Clostridia > Saccharofermentanales > Saccharofermentanaceae > Saccharofermentans. The sequence continues at coordinate 47,203 of JAKSRH010000008.1, forward strand.
GTCGCAGGTTATGGCAGTTACTATAAGAGAAGAGCAACTGGATGAAGCGCTTTCTTTTACTGATTTGACTACACTGGCTGATAGAATGCAGGGCAAGAAAATCATATCCAAGGAATTACATGGGAGTAATATTGGCTGGATTGTTGCATCTTTTATTGTTGTAGATGCAGATGAAGATGGAAAGCCAGTACATGTTATATGCACAACCAGAAGCATCGAGAAAGAGAAGCAGAAAGAAGAGAAACTTCTTAGTGAGTCTAATACAGATGAGTTAACAGGTTTTTTCAACAGACGAGCTTACGAAGATAATATTAAAGAATATAACGATACCGCTACAGAAGAAGATTTTGTTTATATCTCCCTGGATGTTAATGAGCTTAAGGTTGTAAATGATACATTGGGACATGCAGCAGGTGATGAACTTTTGCAGGGTGCAGCAGAATGCATGAGAAGATGCATTGGTCCTTATGGCCGTCTTTTCAGAACTGGTGGTGACGAGTTTGCAGCTATTATTTTTGCCAGTAAAGAAAAGCTCGATTTTATTCTGAATGACTTTCGCGAGGCTATCCTTAACTGGTCTGGCAAGCTTGTTGACAGCGTGTCAATTGCATTTGGATATATAACACTTAAAGATACAGATGAGCGTTCTGTCCGTAAGATTGCTGAGCTTGCTGAAGCGAAGATGTATGAAGACAAGACACGTCACTATCAGCAGAAGGGTGTAAATAGAAGAGGACAGAAAGAGGCGCACTCTGCTTTGTGTGAACTTTATACCAAGATTCTTAAGATTAATCTTACTGATGACAGCTATCAGATTGTTAACATGGACCTTGGTGAGCAAATAGCAGAGAAGGGCTTCTCAGATAAGATTTCTACTTGGCTTCATGATTTTGGTACATCAGGTCAGGTACATAAGGACGATCTTGATGAGTATTTAAAACATACGGATTCTGAATATATTAAAAAGTATTTTGCTGAAGGTAAGACATCTCTTCATATATTCTACAGGCGCAATTACGATGGTGTTTATAAGCAGGTAATGATGGAGATGATTCCTGCCAAGGATTATGCTGATGATAATCAGAGCTTCTACCTTTATGTAAAGGATATTGACAGATAAAGTGGCTCTAGCTTGACACACATAAACACAGGTGATTTAATACACGTAGCCTTTTTATCGGAGTAAAGAGATGAACAATAAGTTTTACGCAAATGCATATTATTACTATTATTACTTTAGCGACATGAAGTAATAGTGATAGTGCACGACTAGAAAAGGTTAAAGATTAGAATATAAACACAAGGCGCCGCACGAATCACGATTTCGAGCGGTGCTTTTTTGTTCACGGCTCGTAGGCGCCTAGAAACGAGGAGTATATGATAGCAGTATTAAAGAAGACAGCGACAAGACAGCAGATTGATAACCTTACAGGTTGGTTCGAGAAGCAGGGTCTTCGAGTAAATGAATCTCAGGGCGAGTTCTGCACAGTACTTGGTCTTATTGGAAATACAGCGGGAATAGATGTGGATCTTCTTCAAGGTCTCGATATCATCGAGACTGTGACGAGAATCTCAGATTCATTCAAGCAGGTAAATAGAAAGTTTCAGCCAGAAGCTACAGTAGTAGATATTGGTGGCGTAAAGATTGGTGGCGGTAATTTCGCAGTTATTGCTGGCCCATCTTCTATCGAGAGTGAAGAGCAGATTATGAACGCAGCCATGATTGCTAAGGTAGGTGGCGCTAACATTCTTCAGGGTGGCACATTCAAGTCTAGAACATCTCCTTATGATTTCCAGGGGCTTCACGAGGAAGGCATTAGCTTTCTTGTAAAGGCTGGTAAGGAAGTTGGTCTTCCTGTAGTAACAGAGATTTTATCCGCTGAGCAGCTTCCTCTTTTTGACGAGGTGGATGCACTTCAGATTGGCGCACGTAACATGCAGAACTATGAGCTTCTTCGTGCACTTGGTAAGTCTAGTAAGCCTGTTATCCTTAAGCGTGGCCAGGCTGCTACAGTTAAAGAGCTTCTTATGAGCGCAGAATATATAATGTCTGAGGGTAATGAAAATATTATTCTTTGTGAGCGCGGTATCAGAACATACGAGACATATACAAAGAATACTTTTGATATTTCAGCTATTCCTACACTTAAGGAACTTACACACCTTCCTGTTATCGCAGATCCTTCACAGGCAACAGGTAAGGCAAGCCTTGTAAAGAGAATGGCTATGGCTTCAGTAGTGGCAGGTAGTGATGGACTTGAGATGGATGTACATCCTAATCCAGAATCTGCTAAGAGTGATGGAGCACAGTCTCTTACTGGCGTACAGTTTACTGAGGTAATGGAAGCAACTAATAAAGCAAGAAGCATTTTGTAATTAGGAGAAAGAATATGGGTATTACAGTTGGCGTAGTTGGTCTAGGACTTATTGGAGCATCCTTTTGTAAGGCATACAAGACATATGCAGAGGACTCCACTGTATATGGATGGAACAGAACTCAGAGCACTGCTGAGATGGCAAAGATGCAGGGAGTAATTGATGATTATCTTACAGACGATAATCTTGGTGAGTGCGATCTTGTAATTCTTAGCCTTTATCCAGCAGCTTCTATTAAGTGGATGGAGGAGCGTAAGGACAAGTTCAATAAGAATGGTCTTGTTATTGATGCTTGCGGTACTAAGAGAACTATCTGCGAAGAGGGATTTAGAATCGCAGCAGAGGCTGGATTCGAGTTTGTAGGTTGCCACCCAATGGCAGGAACACAGTTCTCTGGCCTTGCTTATTCCAAGCCAAATATGTACAAGGGTGCGCCAATGGTTGTATGTCCTAATAGATTCGACGACATGGCACTTATCGATAGAGTTAAGGAGCTTCTCGCACCTTGTGGTTTTGGTAAGTTCCAGTTGTCACATCCTGATGAGCATGACCGCATGATTGGTTTCACATCTCAGATGGCTCACCTTGTAAGTAATGCTTATATTAAGAGTCCTAACTCTAGAGGCCATAAGGGTTTCTCCGCAGGTAGTTATAAGGATATGACTCGTGTAGCATGGCTTAACCCTGGCATGTGGACACAGCTCTTTATGGAGAATAAGGACAATCTTATTTTCGAGGTGGATTTCCTTATGGCAGAACTTCAGAAGTATAGAGATGCTATGGTAAATGATGACGCAGACACTCTCTATAAGCTTTTGGAAGAGGGTAAGAATATTAAAGAAGAAGTGGATGGTAGCGGAAAATGAGTGTAGTTAATGTTAAAGCTTCTCGTGATTATAAAGTAACAATTGGTTCAGGTGTAATTAATCAGGTAGGACCTATCCTTAAGGAAGTTGCTCCTGGTATTACTAAGGCTCTTGTTGTAAGTGATACAAATACTAAAGCTCTCTATGCGGATAAGGTAAAGGCTCTTATTGAAGCAGAGGGTATCGAGGTTAGTGAGTATACTTTCGAGGCAGGCGAGCAGAGTAAAAATATTGACACTATCGCAGCAATGTGGGGCGTTATGGCAAAGGCAGGCTTCACTAGAACAGATGCTATCGTTTCTGTTGGTGGCGGTGTTGCTGGTGATATGAGTGGTTTTGCTGCAGCTACTTTCCTTAGAGGAATTAAGGTAGTACAGGTTCCTACTTCACTTCTCGCTATGGTTGATGCATGTGTCGGAGGTAAGACAGGAATTGATCTTAAGGAGGGAAAGAACCTTGCAGGTGCTTTCCACCAGCCTTCTGCAGTTATTGAGGATGCTGACTGTCTCGCTACACTTCCTGATGAAGTATTTACTGAGGGTATGGCAGAAGTTATTAAGTATGCATGCATTATGGATACTGAGTTATATGACATTCTTAATGAGAATAGCGGCAGAGGAATTGCTATCCGCGATGACAGCGAGCTCATGGATAAAATCGTTACCAAGTGCGTAGCAGATAAGGCATATGTAATCGAGGTAGATGAGCACGATAACGGCCTTCGCCAGACACTTAATTTTGGTCATACAATCGGTCACGTAATCGAGCGCAATAGTAACTTTACTCTCGCTCATGGCGTAAGTGTTGCTAAGGGTATGGGCATCATTATTGATAGCGCACTTGCTAATGGAACACTTGGTGCAGAAGACGCAGTTAAGATGAAGAACCTCATTATGGCTTATGGTCTTCCAGTAAGTGATTCCATCACTCCGGAGGACGCTGTGAGTGGTGCCCTTAATGACAAGAAGAAGCGTGGTAATACTATTTCTCTTATTGTTGTTAATAGCATTGGTAAGGCAGATATCGTTAAGATGACTCCAGATGAGCTTCTCGTATTCCTTAAGGGTGGTTATAAGGCATGAAGATAAATTTTGCTGATAATAAGCTTCAAGGCACAATTCAGGCGCCACCTTCTAAGTCTATTTACCATAGAGAGTTGATAGTGCGTTTCCTTTGTGGTGACCGCGATAACTTAGAGGTATTACCTGGAGATAATGATGACGTCCAGGCTACTAAGGCTTGCCTCAAGGCACTTAAAGATGCTGTTGATGGCACAAATAAGGGTGATGTTATTCTCCCTTGTAATGAGAGCGGTTCCACAATTAGATTTATGATTCCAGTGGCATCTGCTTTCCTTTTGCGTGATGGCGCGAAAGTATCAAGTAAGCTTGTATTTACTACCAAGGGTCGTCTTTGTGATAGACCTCTCGGCGAGCTTGCTGATGCTATGGCTCCTCATGGTATTTCTATAACAAAAAATATGGAAGATCGTACTGTAATCGTAGAAGGTACAATGACTTCCGGTACATATACAATTGATGGAAGCGTATCATCCCAGTATATTTCTGGTCTTATTATGGCGCTTCCTCTTTTTGGTGATGAAAGCAAAATTGACGTCACTGGTGGCATTAAGTCCGTGCACTACATAGAGCTTACAGAGAATGTTCTTCGTAAGTATGGTTGTGGCATTAAGCGCGTGGATGATACTTACCTCCCAGAAGCAGGTGGTTATAAGACAAAGCCTACTGATGACTTTCAGGTCGAGGGCGATTGGAGTAACGGTGCATTCCTTCTTTGCCTTAAGGAGTTTACTGGCATAGAAGTTACTAACCTTAACCCAGATTCTGCTCAGGGCGACAAGGCAATCGTAGATTTTCTTAAGGCTGTGGAAGATAGCAAGGGCGGTGAAGTTACTTTCGACTGTGCAGATATCCCTGATATCGCGCCTTACATGGCAGTGTTAGCAGCATTTAAAACAAGCAAGACAACACTTACTAGTACAGGTCGTCTCCGTATAAAGGAAAGTGACAGATCAAAGGCTGTATGTGAGCAGCTAGCCGCTATTGGCGTAAAGACCGAGGAGAACGAAGACTCTATTGTAATTTATGCCTACGAAAATACTGCACCTTCAGATATAATTTTAGAGTCTTATCATGATCACAGAATGGCAATGTGTGCAGTTCTTATTGCAGCTGCCCTTAAGACATGTGTGGAGATTGATGAGATTGATTGCATGAACAAATCATTCCCTGAGCTTAGGGAGTTATGTATAAAGGAGTTATGCTAATGAGCATGAGTAGTTTGTATAGAGGCGAAGTATTGAGCCTTGAGATTTATGGTGAGTCCCATAGCCCAACTATCGGCGTATATATTGAGGGCCTTCCTGAGGGTGTTAGTCCAGATGAGGAAAAGACTGCTGCCCTTATGGCAAGACGTGCACCTGGTCAGAATGCTTGGTCCACACCTCGTAAGGAAAAGGATGCGGTTATCTTCGAGAAGGAAGGTGACAAGCTTCACGGCTACATCGTAAATACAAACACAAAGCCAAAGGACTATGCTTCTATTATGAACATGCCACGTCCTTCTCATGCTGACTTCACTGCAAGAATTAAGTACGGTGATGAGGCTTCTAAGTCTGGTGGTGGAATCTTCTCCGGCAGAATGACAGCTCCACTTTGTATTGCAGGTTCTATTGCTCTTAATGAGCTTAATAAGAGAGGTATCGAGATTTATTCTCACGTTAAGTCCATTGCTGGCGTAAGTGATGAGACATATTTTGATAACTCACCACTTTCTAATGAATTTAAGTCCAAGCTCGAGACAGTTAAGACAAAGGAATTCCCTGTTGTTGATGATGCTAAGGGCGAGGCAATGAAGGAGAAAATTGCTGCTGCTAGAGAAGAACTCGATTCTGTAGGTGGTATTATCGAGACTGTGGTTTATGGTATGCCAGCAGGTATTGGCGGGCCAATTTTCGGAGGAATCGAAGCTAAGGTTGCTACACTTCTTTATGCAATTCCTGCTGTAAAGGGTGTGGAGTTTGGTAACGGCTACGAAGTTGCTAACCTTAAGGGTTCTGAAAATAATGACTCATTTGTTATGTGTGATGGCAAGGTAACTATGGAGACTAACCATAGTGGTGGAATTCTCGGAGGCATTTCCGTCGGTGGTAGTGTGGCACCAATCGTTGTTGACTGCGCTATTAAGCCTACACCTTCTATCTCAAGAGAGCAGAAGACAGTAGATATCTCTAAGCAGGAGAATGCTGTTATAGCTATTCATGGTAGACACGATCCATGCATTGTACCAAGAGCAGTACCAGTTACAGAGGCTGCAGTGGCAATCGCACTTTATGATATGATTTTAGCTACGGAGGGTAAGTAATATGACACTTGACGAACTTAGAATTGAAATTGATGCTGCTGATAGAGAGCTTCTCGCAGCTCTTGCAAAGAGAACAGCAGTTGCACGTAAGATTGGTGAAGTAAAGAAGCTCGAGGGTAAGCCTGTATATGACAAGGCACGTGAGGAGAAGAAGCTCGAAAGCCTTAAGAATCAGGCTGCTGATGAAATTAAGCCTTACGTAGAAGAGTTCTATAATACGGTATTTGATGTTTCTCGTAAGCATCAGGAGAAGCCACTTTTCGCTGTTCTTGGTCAGCATCTCCCACACACATATTCTCCTGCTATCCATAACATTTTTACTTCCGATTACACATATACAATTATCGAGAAGGAGCCAGAAGAGCTTGATGCTCTCTTTAACAGTGGTGCTTATGGTGGATTCAATGTAACTATCCCTTATAAGAGAGAAGCTGCAGCAAGATGCGACGTTCTCGAGAAGGATGCTGAGGATTGTAACTCCGTAAATACTGTAGTATTTGGTAAGGACGGCAAGACTTACGGATATAACACAGATATTTTTGGTTTCTGCTTCATGCTTACATCTGCTGGTATCGACCCTAAGGGCAAGAAGTGTCTTGTATTAGGTCATGGTGGTGCAGCTTCTGCTGTAGGTTATGGTCTTAATAAGATGGGCGCTGCTGATATTAAGTTCAGTGATCTCTATGAGGAAATTAACTACGAAAATGTTTATGACGTTTGCGCTGACGCAGAGGTTATTATTAACTGCACACCTGTAGGAATGTTCCCTAAGGTAGATAATCAGGTAGTTGACCTTAGCCGTTTTACTAAGTGTGATTCTTTCGCAGATGTTGTTTATAACCCATCAAGAACAAAGCTTTTGCAGCAGGCTAAGTCTCTTGGCATGAAGACTGCTGGTGGTCTTACAATGCTCGTTGCACAGGCTTATAAGTCATATAAGTTCTTTATTGGCGACAACGAGGGTGCAGATAAGATTACTCCTGAAGCTGGTGAGATGATTAAGAAGGTTGTTACTACACTTGAGAACCGTATGATGAACATCACACTTATCGGTATGCCAGGTTGTGGTAAGTCCACACTTGCTAAGGAGATTGCTCGTCTTACAGGTCGTGAGCTTATTGATCTTGATGAAGCTTATTCCGAGGAATATGGTGAGTCCCCTTCTACAACAATTACACAGAAGGGTGAGGATGCTTTCCGTGCTAATGAGACAAAGCTCGCTAGTAAGTATCTCCCTGAGAGTGGAAGAATCCTTTCTACTGGTGGTGGAATCGTAACACGTGACGAGAATTACTTCTGGCTAAGAAATAACTCCAGAATTATTTATGTAAAGCGTCCTCTCGATGTACTTGCTTCTGAGGATCGTCCTCTTACAGCACGTGATGGTGTAGAGAAGCTTTATGCTCAGCGTAAGGATAGATACGAAGGCCTTGCTGATATCACAGTTGATGTTGCTAAGAAGGAAGACAAGGCTGCATTCCTTTCTGAGGCTATTGATATTCTTCGTAAGGAAGGCTTCGAGTTATGAGAATTCTTGTATTAAATGGTCCTAACCTTAACATGCTTGGTATAAGAGAGCCTGATATCTACGGTAAGGCAACATATGATGACTTGGTTTCTATGATTACTGAGCATTGTGCCAAGAAAAATATTGAAGTACAGTGCCTTCAGAGTAATCACGAGGGAACACTTGTTGATTATATTCAGCAGGCTTTCTTCGACAAGGTAGACGGTATCGTTATCAATCCTGGTGCATATACTCATACTTCGGTTGCTTTGCTTGACGCTCTTAAAGCAGTGCACATCCCTACAGTAGAGGTTCATATCTCTGCAGTAAATGAACGTGAGGCATTTAGACAGATTTCTTATGTATCCTACTATGCGTCTAAAACAATTATGGGTAAGGGTTTTGACGGATATATTGAGGCAATTGATTTCCTGGCACAAGCATAATTTGGTGTTTGTGGCAGGTATTGTTATAATTAACTGATATTAATTTTTTTTTTGCTATGAGGTAAGTTATGGCTTTATTTGGAAAGAAAAACGAAGATAATTCTTCTGAAAATATTGAAGATCTTGACGCGAAGATTCTTGCTGCAATTGAAGAAACAGATGCAGAAGAAGAACAGCGTAAGGCGGATCGTCGTCAGGCAGAGGCTGAACGTGTTGCTAATCGTGACAAGGAAACAGAGGTTCCAGTTACAAAGACTACTTCTGACGTAAAGCATATTGGAAGAAGATTTTTCCTTATGCCAACAGAGACAGAGGTTGGTGATAATGTAATCAAAGCTACTGGTGCAGTGTTTGGTCAGGCAAATGTTGGTGATAAGGTTTATATCTATCGTCCAAATGGTCAGGTAGTTATGTCCTCTATCCTTTCTATTACACCTGCTGGTGGAGAAGAGCAGACAGTACCAGAGGGTACACCTAATGGAGCTAAGAACACTCTCGCTACTTTGGAGCTTGGCTTTAAGTTTGCAAATGTTGGTTTTGAGCCAGACAATATCATTCCATCATATTCTGTGCTCACTAATGTACAGCCATCTGTTCCATCTCGTAGAACAGTAGAGAATCCAGCTATTCTTGGTCTCACACTTCTTTATAATAAGTATGGTCAGGAAAAGGACTTTAATAGAGTTCTTGTAAACCATATGGTAAATACAAGTTTTATGGTGCCAGTATATGTTAAGGGTAAGGGTGCAGATGGTAACCCATCCATGCAGATTATTACTCTTGAAGATAATGAGAATAAGGTATTAAGAAATCTTCCTATTTTTACAGATGCAGTAGCTCTTAAGAGTTGGAAGGAATTTTTCGGCGATTCTAATAAGCCAACAGTTGCGATTCTTACATTCCAGGAAATCACAAAGATTATTAGCGCTGATAAGCTTTCCCTTATTATCAATCCATATGGACCTATCGCTGTAAAGATTCCATTTGACTTTGTTAATAAGCTTACAAAGTCTGAGTCTTACATCAATCGTTTTGGTGAGGACGGCGAGAAGAGAAAGAAGTATCGCAAGGAGAATGTAACTGATGGTTCTAAGATTGCCGTTGGTGTTCCACCTCAGATCGAGGAGGTTAAGGCAATTCGTCAGGCAATTAAGAATTGTTGTTCAGGATATTCTTCTGTAAAGACAGCAGGCCTTTTGTGTAAGGTAAAGAAGGGGGAGAAGCCAGGATATCTTTGTATTGTAGATTGTCCTAAGGCTGATGCTCGTGATGTATTTACAGCTATTAACGCAGCTGTAAAGCCATTCCTTAATAAAATCACAAAGATTGAGTTCTCTAGATATGAGGAGACAATCTTTGCTGATCAGTATTTTTCTAACGAGCCTTTTGATTACGTAAAGAATCCTAATCAGGATTAAGATACAAGCACATACGATAGAGTTCTGAGGGGGAGGATATCGTGAATAATTTTAAAAGACTAATTAGCGCAGCTATTGCTGTGACTATGTTGTCATCTTCTGTGTATGGCGGTGTGGTTATGGCAGACGAGTCTGATGAGGTAATGGAGAACCCACAGACTGAGGAAACTAGTGACGATAGTGATAAAACAGAAGATTTTATTTCTCGTTTGTATACCGTTGCGCTTAATCGTGATTATGATGAAAAAGGCTTGAATGACTGGGTTGATGCTATTAAAACATCTACTTATTCGATTAATCAGGTCGCAGAATTATTTATTTTAAGTCCTGAATTTGAAGCCCATGAGTACACAGATGAAGAGTATGTTCTTATCTTGTATTCTACTTTTATGAATAGAATTCCTTCACAAGATGAGTTGGATTTCTGGGTTGATTATCTTAAAGAAGGTAACAGCAGAGAGTTGGTTTTATCCGGTTTTACTTATTCTATTGAGTGGAGCAATATTTGCGCTGAATACGGAATTGGAAATATTAGTGAAGCTGAAGATGAAGAGGTTTCACCAAGCCCAGAAGTTACAGTAAATGAGGAAGATGTAAGAGCTTTCGTTAATCGTTTTTATAATTGCTTCCTTGGTAGAGATGCAGACCCAGAAGGAATGGAAACTTGGACTAAGGCATTGGTATCTGGTGAATTTACTGCATGTGAAGTAGCGACTGGATTTATTTATAGTACTGAGTTCCAGAACAGTAATCTTTCACCTGAGGAATTTATAGAGAGATTTTATACAGCATTCCTTAATCGTGAATCTGATAAGGCTGGTCTTGATACATGGCTTTATTATTATGATTATGGCTTTTCAACAGACTTTATTATTAGTGGCTTTGCTCACTCTGAAGAATTTTCCAATCTTTGTAAAGAGTATGGAATCACTAGAGGTGAGATAGTTTTACGCGAGCCAAGAGATCTCAATCCTTCTAAGCAGATGTTTGTTTATGATGTATATTCTGCATTAGGTAGAGATGTAGCTCCTGCTGTATGGAATGACGCCATTGTTGCCATGAATACTAGAACTGATGCAGCAGGTTATGGTGCTTATTATGTAAGACAGGTATTCTGTTCAGATGAGTATGTAGCTCGTAATAGAACAGATGACGAATTCATTCAGGATTTGTATACACTTTTACTTTGTAGAGAAGCAACAGCAGATGAGATTAATAATATTAAGGCAACTCTTTCTAATGGTGGCAATAGAAATTCTGTAATAGATACTATTATTGATAGCTCTGAGTTTGAGACTCGTTGTGCAAATTCAGGTGTACCTTATAGAAGAGGTGTTGCTCCAGGATATTTGAGTCCTGAACTTCAGGCTTCTATCAATAGTCAGGTAACAGACCTTAGAAGTGCGTTTAATTATGCAGCAACTATGACTTACTACAGACACGATGTTGATCCTAATGTAGGTACAAGAGTATTTGCAGAAGAATCATTTAATTCTCGTCAGGGTAACTGTTACGGTATGGCAGCAGTATTCCTTGAGCTTGCTAAGAATCTTGGTTATAACGGAGTACAGATTACAGGTGCCGTTCCTTCTAGAAGAGGTGGTATGGCAGTTCATTCATGGGTAGAACTTAATATTGATGGTGTAATTTATGTATGTGACCCAGACTTTACTTACGGAACAGGTAGAGATGGATTGTTGATTCAGTATGGACAGTCCGGTACATGGATGTATGCACGAGAAGCTGAGATGAGACCATAAGGAGAGAGAAATAATGAAGAAGTCTTTGATTAAGGTTTGTGCACCAGTAATTGCTGTATGTATGTTGGCAGCTTGTTCTTCTGATACATCAGAGTCCGTGCCAGCAGGTGATGGACTTTTTGATGATGCTGTAGAGACTACTGTGGAAACAACTGTCCAGGAGACAGAAGCTACAGAAAAGGCAACAGAAACTACAGTAGAAACAGATGTAGAGGAAGAGGTTCTTGTAATTGGAGAACCTTCTGATGATTCTTTGTCTGTAGTACTTATAAATGATACAGATGAAGACATAATAGCTGTTGCTCTTAAGTATGATGATGGTGAGTATTCTGATAATCTCCTTGAGGGAACATTTAAGACTGGTGAAGAACGAGTTTTATATAGTGATATTTGGGTAAAGCCAGACGATGCTGATAAGTTTACAGTTAAAATCACTTTTGCTTCTGGCACAGAGGATGAGCTTCATAATTTTGATTTTGAAGCATTTGAGTCTGCTAGCATTTCTTATGATGATTATCAGGCATTTATCGTTTACGAAGATGAGAATGGAGATGAGGTATCTACTTTTGATGATGAGTACGATATTGATCATCCAACCTCAACAGTTTCCGCGCCAGCTCCTGCACCAGTAGCTCCTGCTGAGCCTGTAGAAACTGCTGCACCTAATGCCGATGGCGGATGTATTGGTGACGATGGCCTCTTCTACTGATAAAAGAGTTGTATATTTTAGTCGCTTGAAGGCGATTGCCTGCTTGGCAGTTGTTGTTCTGCACACTTTTTATGCTGCAGATGCTTTTGCAGGCACACTTGATAGACACATGCTTGCTCTTAGCGTGCGTAACTTGATGATGTGGGCAGTGCCATGTTTTGTTATGGTAACGGGTGCGCTTTTGCTTAACCCTAAGCACGAAGTGACTATTAATAAAATTTTTCGCAAGTATTTGCCTCGCGTGATTATTGCTCTTGTATTTTATTCCATTGCTTTTGCAATTTTTGACGCAGTGCTTCTTAAAAAGCCTATGGGAGAAGCATTTACCACTGGTTTAAAAGCTATCGTTTATGGTACAGGCTGGAAACACATGTGGTATTTGTACCTTATGATTGCTATTTATCTAGTGCTTCCTTTCTTTCGCATGGCTGTTCGTAGTGCGACTGACACGGAGATTAGATATACATTAGGCGTGCTTTTTGTGTTCCAGTCAATCGTTCCAATGATTCCTATTATTTGGAATGTGGAAATGCCGTTTTATATTTTGTTCTTCTCTATTTATCCAGTATTTCTTCTCGGCGGATATGCTATTCATAATGACATCATTTAGATTAAAAATTGGATTAGTGTTTTGATGGTAGTTGTAGGTGTCGCTTTGATAGTGCTTCTTACTTACCTTGGAATTTATAAGGGCAATGTGGCAGCTACTTCCATGGTTGGACTTTATTCATTCCCTGGAACAGTTCTTATGTCCGTGGGTGTCTTTTCCTTGTTTAAGTCCTTTGAAGGCAAAAAGAAACCTATTGATACATTAATGGTTATTGTTGATAAAAATTCATTTGGTATTTATCTACTTCACATGGCGGTTCTTAAAGTATTTGCTCTTAAAGTTAGACCAGATATTTTTGGAAAACCTTATTGGATCCTTGTGGAAGTGGCGCTTTCCTTCGTAATCCCTTTCGTTTTGATGATAATTTATTCGTTTATAGCAAAAAATGTTAAAAAACTTGTGAAAGCTAGTTAAAAAACTATAGTAATTCTGTTATGCTATATGAGTTTTTATGGCAGTCCATATAAATTTGTATATAACAGGAGGGTTATTATGGGTAACGCAGCATCCACAAAGGGCGGATGGCGTACAAACAAGTGGTTTAGAGCGGCTATTCCTGGTTTGTTACTTCACTGCAGTATCGGTACAGTTTATTGCTGGTCTTATGTAAGCGAAGGTATCGCTGATCAGATTGGTTACAGCACAAAGACAGTTGGTTGGGCATTCAGCTTGGCTATTCTCTTCCTCGGTTTGTCAGCAGCATTCCTTGGTAACGTAGTAGAGAAGGATATTCACAAGTCATCTCTTATCGCTACTATCTGCTTCGCAGCAGGTATGATTGGTACAGGTTTCTTTGTTAATTATGGTGCAAAGCAGTACAACGGGGGCGCTGGTTCTGCTAGTTTGTTAGCACTTATCGGAATCTTTGTATGTTATGGTTTCATCATGGGTATTGGTCTTGGTACAGGTTACCTTTCTCCTGTTAAGACATTGATGCTCTGGTTCGAGGATCGTAAGGGTCTCGCTACTGGTCTTGCTGTAGCAGGTTTTGGTGCTGCTAAGGCTATCGGTGCTCCTATCATGACAGAGATGCAGAATCACATGTCTATCGACAAGATGTTCTACATCCTCGGTGCAGTTTACTTCGTAATGATGTTCACAGGTCACCTTCTCCTTAAGAAGCCAGAGGGTTGGCACGAGCCAGCTGCAGGCGAGAAGAAGCCTTCTATCATGGAGACTCTCAAGACAAAGCCTCTTACAAACTATATCGGTATCTGGCTCATGTTCTTCCTTAACATCACATGCGGTCTCGCAATCATCTCTTACGAGAAGCAGCTTTTTGCAGCTGCTGGTTACGCAGCAATCGTAGGTACTCTCGGTGCTATTTCAGCTGTATTTAATGCAGGCGGTCGTCTTGGTTTCTCTGCTTGGGCTGACACAATGAAGGATAGAAATACAATCTATAAGATGATCTTCGTCCTTTCCATTGCTTTCACAGCTATCGTTCTTTTCACAAACGGCTTTATTAATGCCCGTGAAAGTGCAGTTCTTGCGTTCCTCGTAGTAGCACTCATTATGGTTGTAAATGCTGGTTACGGCGGAGGATTCTCCAATGTTCCAACACTTCTTTCCGACCACTACGGTATGGGTTCTATCTCAGCTATCCATGGTATTACACTTTCTGCTTGGGGTTTTGCTGGTATCGCTGGTCCTCAGCTCGCTGCATTCATCATCGAGCATAGCACAAATGAGACTAATGCTTTTGAGTTCCATGAGAAGATGGTATACCCAGGTAAGATGCAGAATATTCTTATTGCTACATTGATTCTTTATGTTGTTTCACTTGTAATCGCTCTTATACTTGTTAAGCCAACAGATAAGGCTCTCGAGGCTAAGGCAGCAAAGAAGGCAGCTAAGTAATTAAGTTACTTTACATGTAATTTACAAGACCGTTCACCTTATATGGTGGGCGGTCTTTTTTTGCTGTGATATTATAGACACAAGTCTAATTAAAGGAGTCAGATTATGGCTAATGAATTAGTTCCAGCAAAAGACAACAAGCCTGCCACCAAGAAGCAGGAAATGGATATTGGCCGCGTGCCAAGTAATTTTTGGTATCACATTGTAGGTGAGGAGATTCTTGTAACTCTCATTGCCGCTTTCACACATATTAAGGTTAAGCCTGATCCTGATTATCTTAAGGAAGAGGGACCTGTGATTGTTATCGCTAACCACGCTTCATACCTTGACCCTATGGTTATGAGTAAGCTCACTCGTGGAAGACCAGTGAATTTTGTCTGTGGAGAGTTTCTTTTCCGTAATCACTTCTGGGGTAACGCATTTAAAAAGGGTGGTGCGATTCCCAAGAAGCAGTTCGTGGTGGACGCTATTTCTGTTAAGTCAATGATGAAAGTGCTTAAGCGTAAGGGCGTGTTGCTTTTATTTCCAGAGGCCACAAGGTCTGTAGATGGTAGCACAATTGCCATAGATGACGGTGTGGCAAAGATGGCCAAGAAAGTTAATGCGGCTATATATATCGCTCATATCCACGGTGCATATGCTGCTATGCCAAGATGGGGCAGTGGTATCCGTAACGGTAAGATTACTGCGGAGTTTGTACGTAAGCTTCCTGCATCAAAAACAGCTGAGATGACTGCGGATGAACTTCAAAAATTTATTCTTGACGGCCTCAAGTACAACGAGAACGACTACCAGCGTGAGCATAAGCTTACCTATAAGGGCAAAAATCTTGCGAAGGGCCTTGATAACATTGCTTACCAGTGTCCGAAATGTAAGGAAGAGTTTTCTATGAAGTGGGCAGGCAACGGTAACGGCAATGCTATTGTGTGCGCGAAATGCGGTAATACTGCCGTTATGAACGTGTATGGACTTTTAGATAAGGCAAAGGAAGATGATGTAATCTTTGACGATCTTAAGAAGTGGACATCCTGGGAGAAACAGGAAGTTATGGATCAGCTTCGTCAGGGTGATTTTCATATGCAACTTAAGGCGGATCTTCATAAGGTGTTTGACGATACCACTTTCGCGAGAACTGGCGCAGGAGAAGTGACAATTACATCCACTGAAATTATCTATGAAGGCACTGATTGTGATGGTAAAGATGGAATTCCATACAAGAAGGGAAAAGTTAAGAGTGGATACAAGAATAGAAGCCTTGATGGCGTAAGTAAGCCTTCTAAGCACGTCTTCGAGATTGCAAACATGAAGGGAATGGTTGCAGACTATGGTGAATATTTTGAGATTTACGATAGTAAGGGTGAACTTTTCCGTTTTTATGTTGACGGTCAGAAAGTGTATAAAGCTCAGCTTGTAGTGCAGCTTCTAGGCAAGATACAATAATGTTTGATATATGAAAATATCAAGATTTTAACCTTTTATATCGCGCGAAAAGCATATATAATTATTAATGGTTCATTGATGCCCCGTTAACTCGGGCGCGTGAAAATAAATTTTTTGAGGAGTGTATAGCAACATGGCATACTACAACAAGAAGAATGTTGAAGACCTCAAAGTAGCTGGTAAGAAGGTTATCGTTAGAGTTGACTTTAACGTACCTCTCGATAAGGTTACAGGTGAGATCACAGACGACAAGCGTATCAAGGGCGCTCTCCCTACAATTAAGTATCTCGTAGATAACAATGCAAAGGTTATCCTCGTTTCCCACCTCGGACGTCCAAAGAATGGTCCAGAGGCTAAGTTCTCCATGAAGCCAGCAGCAGAGAGACTTGCTGAGCTCATCGGTAAGCCAGTAGTTCTCGCAGCTGATGTTATCGGCGAGGATGCAAAGGCTAAGGCAGCTGCTCTTAAGGATGGCGAGATTCTCATGCTCGAGAATGTACGTTTCCACAAGGAAGAGACAAAGAATGATCCTAAGTTCGCAGCAGAGCTCGCTTCTATGGCTGATCTCTATGTAAATGATGCTTTCGGTACAGCTCACAGAGCACACGCTTCTACAGCTGGTCTCGCTAGCTTCCTCCCATCTGCATCTGGTTACCTCATTCAGAAGGAGCTTGACTTCATCGGTGGTGCTCTTTCTAACCCACAGCGTCCATTCGTTGCTATTCTTGGTGGTGCTAAGGTATCCGATAAGATTGGTGTAATCACAAACCTCATGGATAAGGCTGATACAATCATCATTGGTGGTGGTATGGCTTATACATTTATCGCTGCTAAGGGCGGTTCCATTGGTAACTCCCTTTTCGAGGCTGATAAGGTTGAGCTCGCTAAGGAGCTTATGGCTAAGGCAGAAGAGAAGGGTGTTAAGCTCCTTCTCCCTACAGATACAGTAGTAGCTGATGATTTCTCTGCTGATGCTAATTCTCAGATCGTTCCTACAATGGAGATTCCAGACGGTTGGGAGGGTCTCGATATTGGACCTGAGACAATCGCTACTTTCTCTGCAGCAATCGCTGAGGCTAAGACAGTTATCTGGAATGGTCCTGCAGGCGTATTCGAGTTCGAGAAGTTCGCAGTAGGTACAAAGGCTCTCGCTGAGGCTATCGCTAAGACAGATGCTACATCTATCATCGGTGGTGGTGACTCTGCAGCAGCTATCGAGAAGCTTGGTTATGCTAGCCAGGTATCTCATATCTCCACAGGTGGTGGAGCTTCTCTCGAGTTCATCGAGGGTAAGGTTCTCCCAGGTATTGATTGCCTCCTCGATAAGGAGA
>JAKSRH010000009.1 GCA_024403675.1 Saccharofermentans sp.
TAAAGAATATCGCTTATATCTTGATCATCTTCTACAATAAGCAACTTAGCACTCATAATCTCACTTTTCTCTCGTGCATATTTTCAAATATATAATAAAACATTCGGAGCAAATTATCATCGTTCATAACAGTTAAGATAAAGTTAAAATTATCACCAAACACACTATAACTAACAGTGTTCACTCGTTTTTACACCAATTTCATACACCACATATAAAAATAAGCCTCCCGAAGGAGGCTTACTAGCGAGTTTTGTTTGAATAACATTGGTTTAAGTGGTGTACGATTGGTGTATCGGTGTAAGATTTAACTCTTCGTAACCCCTTAAAACCCTTGATTTTATTGACTTTCTTTAGTTCTGGCTCTTAAGTGTTGGGAGAAGTTTTTAACGTTTTACACATACGAACATATGTTCTTATATGCGTTTAAAGGGTTAGTTTTTCTGCCTTCTCAGTCTTTCTTTTCTTTTGCAAACTATTACAAGTTCACGGCATTTGGTCGTATAGCAGTCGTACCATTTTCGTACATTGGTCGTACTTCGCACTCAGTCTCATTTGCCATTCTGAAGCGAGAATAGAATTCACTGAAATTCATCATTTCCTTAGTTGTAAAATCCGTTGTTGCTTCAGCATAAATATTCATCGTTGTCTCAATATCCTGGTGTCCGAGAATATCCTGCATTGCTTTAGGGTGGAGCTTTGCTTCTACCATTCTTGTAGCAAAGGTATGTCTCAACCAGTGATTAGAAAAGCGAGGAAGGATTACTGAATCCGGATCACCTTGATCCATAATCTTGAAATTGCAATCCTTAACAATTCGCTTTAATGCTCTGTTAAGAGTTGCCTGATTATGGGTATTGCCAAAACGATTAAGAAATACAAAATCAGTAAATCCATCATAATCGGCAGTGCATTTTACATCACACAATTCACAAAACTCTTTCTCCTTGAGTAATGCTTCACGCACCTTAGGAATCATAGGAATCATTCGACATCCTGCTTTTGTCTTTGGCGTGTTAACAGCAAATCCACAGCGGTATTCTCCGCCACGATCAAAGTACACAAGGGTGTGATTAACGCTAATTAGATTGTTCTCAAAATCAATATCACACCATCTAAGACCAGTTGCTTCTCCCACACGCATACCCGTCCAAAGCATAACGGTGAAGATAGGTAACCATCTAATGTGTTTAGGACTTGTTGCTAAGTACTGTTCAAAGATTTCCTGCTCCTCGACAGTAAGTGCTCTTACTCTCTGTGAGTCTTCAGTGGTAGTTCTTTTCAGTTCTGTTAGTGCTTTATCAGATGGATTGTTTCTCAAATATTCATCCTCAACAGCAATATCTAGGACCTGATGCAATACTGTATGAATAGTATCAATAGTATTGATTTTCAGACTTAACTCTTCGTGTAATCTGTTGTAAAAAGCTCTAACGTCACTTTTCTTAATCTTTGAGATCTTAATTTTACCGAAGTCACTCTCAACAAACATACGATACATATAATTGTAGTTCTGGAATGTTGTATCCTTCAAACCTCGTTTAATATCTCGCCAGCGATAATAAAAGTCATTGAGTGTAAGATTAGTATCTTTTTTAATACCATCCAATGTGTCTTTTAACACATCCAATTCTTTATCTCTCAAATCTTCGAGTGACATTGAATATATTGAATGTCTTTTACCTCTACTATCACGCCACTTGAACTCGTACAAGCCGTTTTCTCTCTGATATTCGCCTTCCTTTAAGACACGATTCTTATTATCTTTTCTTCTTTGTGTAGCCAAAACTAACTCCCTTCACACGACTAACACAAAGCTGTCTTGAGAGGATTATACTCTCAAGATGCTTTGGATGTGTAGTCTTAAACTGAATACTGCTTCATGATATATTCTTCAAATGCTTCTCTTTTGATTCTGCGATGAGCACCAATCCACAATACAAATGGGCAATTATCATCATCAGATAACTCTCGTATCTTATTTCTGCCAATGCCAAAAAGTTCGGAAGCTTCCTCAACGCTTAATAATTTCTTTTCTGCTAAAGGCACCATTTTTGCTTTTTCAATCTCAGCATCACAAGTGCTTTTTATAAGCTGAATTGCCATTGCAGCTGTGTTATTTGAATAATCATTTTTCTTAATGTTAGTTTCAAAAGTGATGTTTACATCATTCATTTATTAGTCCTCCTAATTTGTATTTTCCTTAATGAAGGAAGGAAGGGTGTAACTTTGTGGGGTGTATTAAATCTCAATTGGTAAATCATCCGTGTCAGAGTTAACTCCTTCCTTCCTTTCTTCTGTTTTTATTAACCATACCCATTCTTTTCCGGATTTATCGGAATCAAGACCATTAACATACTTTTTAGCTGTTTTTACCGTTGATTCTTTAATGCCTTCTTTAGCAAGGATTGCAAATACTTCTGTAGCTGGAATAACAGTGCCGGGATCTTTAAATAAGTCTTTCAATATTTCGACTGCCTGCATTACCTTTGTATTATCCTTTTTCGCTTTTACCGGAATAGAAAGGATATCGATTGCAGTAATATCTTCATATCCATCAACCCACTGAAAACCTCTATCCATATCTAATTCAAAAGCCACAGAATCTCCTTCAGGCGCTAGGGAAGACTTATCGTGAACAATAACTCTTATATTAGGATCATCCTTAAGTCTGCCGACAAGAAGCACACTTCTAGCACAAGCTCTAATATCCATAGAACCCATACCACGTGTTGAACTATTTACAGTTTCTCGCTTATTAAGGTGACCGATAAGAATAACTGCACATTCATGCTTTTCAGCCATTTTCCCAAGTTTGCCAAGTATACGACGAACCTCTACAGCACTGTTAATATCAATCTTTCCCATATATGCCTGAATAGGATCAAAGATAATGAGCTTCGCGCCAGTTCTGATGATGGCTTCTTCAATTCGTTCATCAATAACAGTAAGTGGGAGTTCATCTTCATTGATATTTATGATTCTAGACTGATCGGCACCGGACTTAATAAGTCTTGGCTTGATAGTATCTCCAAGTCCATCTTCTGCAGTCTGATAAATAACACTGAATGGCTCAAAGGACTTTGTATCTGGGAAAGCATCTCCAGTAGTACACTGAGCAGCAATCTTAAGAAGAAGGTGAGTCTTTCCCTGGGCAGGATCACCCTGAATAACAGTTACCTTGCCAAAAGGTATATATGGATACCAAAGCCACTTTACGTCTTCTAATTCAACGTCTTCTAACTTAGTTAGTTTCAATTCAACCTTTGCCATAAATTCTCTCTTTCTAGGTATGAGGTTTGCATACCGTTTTATTTTCATGTGAAGGAGAATTGACCCCTTCACTTATATAGAACTGGGAGAGGGTAAAAATTAACCAAATTTGAAAATTTTCTCTTCGAAGTTCTAAGATAATCACAAATATCTCCAAATAAAAGCACCGCACGATCGAATCACACTCGTTATAAGTGCGAAAATACGACTCGTACGGCGCTTGGAAGTCTCCTCAGCTGGTTGCTGACTCTCTCCGCTTGCACGGTTGGAGTAATATATGTGGTTACAGTTATAGCTATTCCGCTATATTAAATTCACCATTGTTTTGGATGTGTATTATATTCATCAAGAAGTTTTCCTAGAACATCATATATTTCAGAAACTACTTGGTGAATTTCCTTGATAGCAGGCCGTTCCTCAGGGTCATTTGCATTAAGTTTTCTTGCAATCTGATTCAGGTTGTTGCCAATTCTTCGAATATCAAGGTTAAACACATCGAATTCGTAGGGTGGAGCTTCTTTGATTTCGACCTCTCTAAGAGCGTTACAGATAAATGCGTTCTTTGTCATTCTAGTTCTCTTTACTTTAGTCTCTAGGAGATCAAATTCATGTTGCGTCATCCTAATTAGAACTTGCTTGTTCTTCTTACGTTTTTCTCTTCTAATTTCTGCTTCTGTTTTTATTGTTTTATTACCTCCTTTGGATGTGATAGTTACAGTATAGAACAAATGTTCTTATAGTCAATAGGTCAAAAAGAGGGTGGTACCAAATGGCACCACCCTAAGGTAGGGGTATTGACTTTTTGTGCAGACTGTGATTCGAGACTAAGGTAGCAAGCAACGTTTTTTGATAGCAAAAACACATTTCAGCTGATGCTGAATGCTTGTTAGGGAGTATCCCTAAGACCCAGATAATCGCTACCTAAAACTAATTATTTTCCAGATAAAGAAAAGGCCAGGTGTCAAATGACATCTGACCTTTATACTAGACAAAGAGCTAGTTGCTTTGAAATCTATGTACTATTAAACTGATGCTTCAGCTGCATCTGCAGCCTTTGTGTACTTGGAAAGACCCATTGTCTGAGCATCATTAGCTGAATCAATTGCCTGCTCCATCTTTGCCTTTAAATCAGCCTGATTAACAGCATCCTCGACGCCATTCTTGGCTGCTGTCTTTGCAATAGAAGCCATCGCACTAAGCATATCTGCGCCAGCCTTGAACTCTGACTTTTTCTGTGCAGAAGCACCGCCAAACAAAGCAGTATCGTTTCTGTGAACACCAAAAATATTGTCTAAGTACTGGATGCAATTCTCAGCGTAACTTATATCCTTTTCTTTCTTACGGAATACTACGATTACCTCACGCTTTGCATAAGGATGTGCCATTCTTCCACTTGTAGCTGTAGTTGCTACACCGCTGTTATTAGGCTGAACAAATCTAAGCTTAATTCCATCCTCAACGAAGATGTCATTACCCTTATCGTCCTTCTTTGTCTTGAGGTAATAATCATAAGTATCTACTGTATCATAGCGGAACATCTCGTGATTAACTTTTCTCTTAACATCATGCTTACTGCGAATAGTAAACATACCAATCTCATCCATAAAGATAATCTGCTGTTCATCAAGTCCTGAAGGATATATTTTCTTCTTTGCAGATTCGAAATACTTCTGGTACATTGCTTCCTGCTTTTCCATGAGCTTGATATGATCTTCTACACCAGCCTTATCAAGTTCAGAAATTCTGCAGTTTGCACTACACTTTGTCTCACAATTGCTACAAACGTACTCTTTGTTCTTGATTCCTGTTCTGCCCATTACGCCACATTCTGCGCCGCAAAGACAGCAAGTCTTCTTTCCAAAGATATTTGAGAAAAAGCCCATAAAACCCTCCTAATTATTCTGCAGTTGAAGTGTACTCGAAAGTAACTGACTCGAGAATTGAGATGAACATCTCATTATTAAAATAGTCAGCTGTACCCTGTGTCATAGCATCAGATGTTGCAGCATAATATCTATTTGAAATCTTAAGGCAATCTGGAAGAACATTTCCCTCAGCATCTACAAGCTGATACCATCCAGTATTATAAACACTACTATTTCTTACAAAGCCATTAACGTTTACAGCTGTAATTGCTCTTTCACTCTCGCTGCTTGGATCAATCTCGCTTGGTGCAACATTTGAATAAGATACATCATAATCATAGAAGAACCACATCTGATTATCACCATCTTCAATAAGCAACTCAGGGCTACCATTGTCAGCTGTGAGTTCTGTTACATTAATACCTGCATCTTCTGGGAAACTGATAGTAACAGTATATCCACGCTCCTCGTCAACGAGTGATACTGTAGTAAGTACTACAGGTGGCTCTGTCTCTTCTGTTGTTTCAACTGCAGTAGTAGTCTCCTCAGCAGCAGTTGTTGTCTCTTCTGCATCCTTTGCATCCTCTTCTTTTGAGCAAGCTGCAATGCTAAACATCATTACTGCTGCCATTGATAAAGCTAAAAACTTCTTCATTATTTGCTCTCCTTAGTAAATAAAATTAGGCTTGCGCCCTAAATGATAAATACTGTTTTACATAACAATATCCTTTTATAATTATCCCTATAAAGCTTTTTCAGCACATCAGCGAAACTATATATTTTTATAATTAAAAACCACTGGAAGAATTTCCAGTGGTGTAAGGAGTTCTATATTTCCGGAACAACAATTCCAGTCTTTGCAACAAGTATCGCTAATTCTGTTCGACTTGTGCATCCCGTTTTTTGAAGAAGATTACTTAAATGCACTCGCACAGTTCCATAGGTAATAGCGAGCATATCAGATATTTCTTTGTCGGAATATCCACCAGCTACACATCTTAAAACTTCAATCTCTCGATTAGTAAAATCAGTACTCTTTGCAAGGCCGATATTCACAACTGGGGATGCATCAGGATACACGCTCTCGCCAGCCATAGTTCTATCCATTATTTCAAGTAGTGGAGCATCCTGAACTTCCTTGTACCAAAATGATTCCACCCCTGCATCACGAGCCTTGTCAAGGAAAGCTCCATCTGGCATGGATGTTACCATTAGAATTTTAGTATCAGGGTAAGAGGCCTTTATTCTGTACGCGGCTTCAATACCATTAATGCCACCTGACATTACGACATCTAGAAGAATAAGGTCTATTTTCATTTTTGCACAGTACATGTCAGCGACAGAAGCTGAATCTACACTTGCAGCTAGAGTATAGTTTTCAGAAGCATTTACAATGGTTTCAAAAAGCTGGCGAGGCATAGCCTGATCATCAACAATTAACACGTTATAAGCCATATTAGTCTGTCTCCTTTGGTAAGGATAGTGTTAGTACAAATCTTGGATTGTACTCAATATCCATTGTTCCGTTAATTTCTTCTGTTAGTACTCTCAATAAAACAAGGCCACCACGTTCTTCGATAAAGCCATCAGGTGGATTACCATTGTTTGTAAATTCAGCGATCAGTGCATCATTAGTCTCAGTTAATTTTACATTAACTTCATCACCCTTAGCATGGCGAATGGTATTAGTAATACATTCATGAATACCTGTAACGATTATATGTCGCTGTTTAGGCAGCCTCGTGAGATTTCCTGCTATATTTACCTTAATATCCAGCTTATCAGCCGTGTCGAGAATTATATCATATTCATCTTTATAGGTTGTATCGAGCTCCGTTTTAAGATACTGAAGGTTATCGCGAAGAGTCTTTTCAATTAGTTGTCTATCTTCATCAGTACCACCTGAAGTTATATATCTTTTTGAAGCAAGCAAATTAGCTCCAATCTCATCATGCAACTTAATCCTGGCTTTGAGTATTTCTTGTGCAGTAATTGAATCAATAATCTGCTTGCCATAATTACTAAGTTCTTCGTTGAGATTCTCTACAGTCTGCTGATGAGCTATTAGAGTCTGTGTGCTCTTGTATTCCTCAGTAATATCACTGATTGTTAGAATTCTTAAAGTAGGCGATTCTTCTGAAAAAAGGTCATCAGAAACGGAATAAACCTTATTGTCCTGAAGCTGAATGATGGCACCATTGTTAGTTTGTGTGCTTCGTTCTAAGAGTGCATTTTTAAATATATTTCCGTTTAAAAGCATCTCGCCAGTAATATACCTACAGCAATCTTCCATTACATTGTTTTTTAATACAATCTGACCATTTGTCTCATAACAGCATATTCCCACAGGAAGATTATCAACAGCTTCTTTAATTGAGAAAGCAGAGATGTTATTTCTGGACCATTTCAATATGCTATCTAGCATCAAAGATTCATATACAGCAATTACAACAAGAACTAATATGAGTAAAACGCCTGGCACTCTGGAGAATTTGTCAACCAACTGATTCATAATTTCAGTATCTGCTGTTCCTGATAAGTAATCACAGACACACTGAAACATTACATATAACACTAATGATATAGGAAACAAACTAATTAAATCTTTCCATTTGCGATTAACAAAATTCAATGTGATAAGCATAGTAGAGGCAAGGAACAGAACTACGATACAAACCCCAAAAGCACTTTTAAAGATAAAAGGGAAATCAGCGAAAGGCATCATTTAGTATCACCGCCTTCCTCAACACTTAATACCACGATAGTATCGTCATCATTGTATTGAACAGTAACGTTCTCTCTCATAAGTGATTTTGTATTCAAATCAATAGAGTTGATAATCACTCTTAAAATGACCATGCTTTCTTTTTGGGACAGAATAATTGAGATTTGTAGTTTTTTATCAATGATTAGCTCAATTATCTCTTCGAAGAATTCATAAATAGTTATAGCTGTATCAGAAAATATATTTCCACTAATCAAAGTATTAAAGGCCACTTCAATATCATTTAATTTCAAATACTCTAATGATTCCAGAATTGCAGTTGTCAATTCTGATACAGGAATAATCTCATTACTCTCTTTCAAAAGTTCGAAATTACCTCTTCTTTTGATATACGTATTAAATACAGTTATCTTTTTGAGTCTGTCCGTAAAAGTTGACTCATCTCCCTCAGAAAGTAATTCATCTATTTTGTGAAGTTGCTTTTGAGCGTTAGTTGCTATACGATCATATACTTTATTGCGTGCGTTGACAGTTGCGCTTTCTTCCATTAACGCATTCTGTGTCTTCAAATAATTATTTCTGGATTCGATTTGTTCTGTAGCATTTTCTATCTGTAGATTTAATTCATTAACTACAGAATGGTCAACTATCCAACTTACACTACCACCAGTTACTGTTGCACTCTCTATATGCATATCAATTGATGGCGAACTGAAATTATCGACGCCACTTGTTACATGAACAGGGTTGTCAGTTGAATCCATAATGATTGCAGGAATTTTAGTCTCTTTAAAAAACCACTGATAATTTGTATTTGCTGGAATCAGACCGACTTGAATACACATCTCCCATATAAAAATAAAAGTGAATGCGTATATTTCGCCAATATTCCAAAAGGAAACACCATTGATGCCAGGACGTA
This sequence comes from Saccharofermentans sp., assembly GCA_024403675.1. Taxonomy (GTDB): domain Bacteria; phylum Bacillota; class Clostridia; order Saccharofermentanales; family Saccharofermentanaceae; genus Saccharofermentans. The sequence goes on from JAKSRH010000009.1 coordinate 8,786, forward strand.
TTCCAAGCATATGGAGAATAAACATTGATAAACTAATAAAGACGGTAGCAACAAGAATCCACATTCTTGGTTTAGAAATAGCAAGTCGACATTTACGAATCATTATTACTATTGCAGAAACCAAAAGAGACACAATACATATGTAATTCAGAAAAAATACGATACCAGCATTTGATAGAGTGATATCGGTTGATAGATTTTCAAGTTTACAAAAGAGTTCATGATAATCATTCGTCAGAATAAGACCAATAATTATGACAACTGGTACAGTCACCAGTAACCACTTATGGTCAATATGATCACCACGATATTGATTCATGTAAAGAGACGCATAGAAAAATAAAAGAGGTATTACCAGCATAGGAATATAGTATGCAAACCAAATATATCTATTTGTTCCTCCTGCTAACCTGTAATTACATATTTGCAATAAGAAGTAAATCTCAACCCAGCAAATCATCATATATAGAAGACGACGAACTCTTACATTTATTATTCTCTGGCTAGAAGATATACCCCAAGCCAAAACAAACACGCCAAAATACACTTGAGAGAAGCAATCAAACATGTCGTATGGTCTTGTTACAATATGAAGGATTCCACCGATAATGAATACCAAAACCAATACTATAAAATTTCTAATATTCTTGGCTTGAATAATCATATAGAACTCCTTTCGTATAACATGACCCTATTAACTTTTTTATTATACATAATAATTGCTTTTCAATTTTGTGTGAAGATTTGATTGAATCAACAATTAGGGTCTTAGGGAAACTCCCTAACAAGCAATCAGTGACAACTGATCTTGTTTTTGGATATCCAATGGATAGTAAAAAACGTTGCTTGCTAGAGCATACGACAAAACAAATTAAGATGTACTAAAAAGGCAAATGAAAACACCCTGTGTCGTACTAGTTTTACTCGTACAACATAGGGTGTATTAGTCAGCTTTGCGTCGTGATTTTTAAATGTATTTTTCTGTTCTTACTACGACCGGATTTAAACCACTTATAAAAAGTTATGTCAAAATTGGTCGTACTTTGGTCGTACTAGAAGGTATTTACACTTGAAAACCCTTGATATTACTGCGTTTATCAGCCCTGACTCTTGAGAGTTGGGAACAAGAGAACGTCTCTAATTGCCGCACTATCTGTAAGAAGCATTACGAGACGGTCGATACCATATCCGATACCACCTGTTGGAGGCATACCAATCTCGAGAGCGTTAAGGAAGTCCTCATCTGTGTGGTTAGCTTCCTCATCACCAGCCTCAAAAGCTGCGTCCTGAGCTGCGAATCTCTCACGCTGATCGATTGGATCATTAAGCTCAGAGTAAGCGTTACACATCTCCCATGTGTTAATGAAGAGCTCAAATCTCTCTACCTTCTCAGGGTCAGATGGCTTCTTCTTTGTAAGTGGAGAAATGGAAAGTGGGTGATCCATAATGAATGTTGGCTGGATGAGATTCTTCTCACAGAACTCCTCGAAGAAGAGGTTGATGATATCACCCTTAGTGTGACGATCCTCGAACTCTACGTGGTGCTCCTTAGCAAGCGCTTTAGCAGCCTCATCAGTCTCTACTGTATCAAAATCAATACCTGTGTACTTCTTGATACAATCATTCATTGTAAGTCTCTCGAATGGCTTACCGAAGTCGAGTTCGATATCACCATACTTAAACTTAGTTGTGCCGAGAACCTTCTCAGCGAGGTAACGGAACATGGACTCAGTGAGCTCCATCATGCCCTCATAATCTGTATATGCCTGATAGAGCTCCATGAGTGTGAACTCTGGGTTGTGACGTGTATCAACACCCTCGTTACGATATACACGACCAATCTCGAATACTCTCTCAAGACCACCAACAATAAGTCTCTTGAGATAAAGCTCGAGGGAAATACGAAGCTTAACATCCTCATCAAGTGAGTTGTAGTGTGTCTCGAATGGTCTAGCAGCAGCACCACCAGCGTTAGATACGAGAGTTGGTGTCTCTACCTCCATAAAGTCGCGGCCTGCGAGGAAATTTCTAATTTCCTTAAGGATAAGTGAACGCTTTACGAAAGTGTCCTTAACCTCAGGATTCATAATAAGGTCAACATATCTCTGACGATAACGCATCTCTGTATCTGTAAGACCATGGAACTTCTCAGGAAGTGGCTGCATGGACTTTGTAAGAAGTGTAATCTCATCAGCATGGATGGAAACCTCACCAGTCATTGTTCTAAAGAGGAATCCCTTAATACCATAAATATCACCGATATCAGACTTCTTGAAGTCAGCATATGGCTCCTCACCGATAACATCTCTAGCTACATATACCTGAATGTTACCCTTAAGGTCACGAAGGCTCATAAAGGAAGCCTTACCCATAACACGCTTGAACATCATACGACCTGCAACAGATACATGGATAGGCTGTGCATCCATAATCTCACGACGCTCGTTATAGTCAGCCTTCTTAAGAGCTCTTGCCTGCTCCTCATCCAATCCATCAAGAAGTGGTGCTGGACGATTACCAATGAGCTTCTCCTCATGTGCTGCGTATAAATCCTTACACTCATCTGTGTGGTGTGTCTGATCAAACTTTGTAATCTCAAATGGGTTCTTACCAGCTGCCTTGAGATTTTCAAACTTTTCAATTCTAATATCCTTCTCGCTTGCCATAAATACTCCTAATTACACGCGAACATGCCGCGATTATTTCTTGTCTTTAATACGCAAAAAAGGCACGTGATTTTTGCGTGCCTTTTAAGATCGTAAAGTCTTGTCTAATAACAATTACTTTCCGATCTTGATAATCTTATATTTGAAGGAACCAACGCCTGTAGTAACTTCTACAACCTGGCCCTTACGCTTACCCTCGATAGCTGTACCGAGAGGAGACTTGATGGAGAGACGGTGGTCGAAGATATCTTCCTCGTTCTCATTTACAACACTGTACTCTTCCTCTTCCTTTGTCTCTTCATCACGAAGTGTAACCTTGGAACCGAGGGATACTCTAGTGTTAGAAATCTCATCATCAGAAAGAACCTCAGCGTTCTTCAAGAGTTCTTCAATCTCTCTGATACGCTGCTCGTTAGCAGCCTGTGCGTCCTTAGCCTCATCATACTCAGAGTTCTCTGAAAGGTCACCCTGTGCACGAGCCTCTTCGAGACGCTCATTAATTTCAGCCTTTATTCTTGTCTTTCTATCGGAAAGCTCATCCTGAAGTCTCTTAAAACCTTCCTGGGTATATACTACTTTCTCTTTAGCCATGTTAATACCTCACATATATTAATCAACTTATCTATTTTAATTCAGAACCGCTATTAGCGCAAATTAATTGTTTCTATTGCTATCCTTAGTGATAACGTCGTGTGCACCACCCTCAACGATAGATGTAGCAGATACTACTACGAGACGAGCCTTCTCCTGGAACTCTTCAATAGAAGAAGAACCACAAGCACACATTGTAGCCTTAACCTTAGCAAGGGATGTCTCTACACCATCTCTGATAGGACCAGCATATGGAACATAAGAGTCAACACCCTCTTCGAAAGCCATCTTACCCTTACCGTTACCATTCTCCTCATAACGTGTCCAAGAACGAGCTCTGTTGGAACCCTCGCCCCAATACTCCTTAACATAAGAACCGTTAACAAAGAGCTTCTTTGTAGGGGACTCATCAAATCTAGCAAAGTAACGACCAAGCATCATGAAGTCTGCACCCATAGCAAGAGCAAGAGCCATGTGGTAGTCGTGAACGATACCACCATCAGAACAAAGTGGAATATACTCACCTGTCTTAGCGAACCACTCATCACGAGCCTTAGCAACATCCTGTACTGCAGAAGCCTGACCCATACCGATACCCTTCTGCTCACGTGTGATACAGATGGATCCACCACCTACACCAATCTTGATGAAGTCTGCGCCACACTCTGCAAGGTACTTAAAGCCCTCAGCGTCTACTACGTTACCAGCACCTACGATTGCATCTGGATAATTAGACTTAATCCAATCAAGTGCTCTCTTCTGCCATACGGAGAATCCGTCGGAAGAGTCAAGGCAAAGAACATCTGCGCCTGCCTCGAGAAGAGCTGGAACACGTGTCTCATAGTCATGTGTATTAATACCTGCACCAACGATAAGCTTCTTATCCTTATCAAGGAGCTCAAGTGGGTTAGCCTTATGGAACTCATAGTCCTTACGGAATACGAAGCCTACAAGTCTTCCATCTGCCTTAACGATAGGGAGCTGGTTAATCTTGTTGTCCCAGATAATGTCGTTAGCTTCCTTAAGAGTTGTTCCCTCTGGAGCTGTAACAAGCTTCTCGATAGGTGTCATGAATTCAGATACCTTAGTATCAAGAGACATACGGCTTACACGATAATCTCTTGTTGTAACGATACCAACGAGCTTACCATCAGCTGTACCGTCATCTGTAACAGCAGCAGTACCATGACCCTGCTGTTCCTTAAGAGCAATAACATCCTCGAGTGTAGAATCAGGAGATACGTTAGAATCAGATGCAACGATACCTGCCTTATACTTCTTTACCTTGCGAATCATCTCACACTGGCTCTCGACTGTCTGTGACTGGAAAATGAAGGAAAGACCACCGCATCTAGCAAGTGCAATAGCAAGTCCATCATCAGATACAGCCTGCATTACGGCTGATACCATAGGGATATTAATCTTGAGCTTGGATTCTTCCTGGCCCTTCTTATACTTACAAATAGGTGTTGATAAATCCACCTGATCTGGTGTGTTCTTCTCTGTTGTTAAATTAGGTACAAGGAGATACTCACTAAATGTACGTGATTCCTGCTCAAAGATCTTTGCCATATAGAATCCTCCACTATAAATTAATTAAAACTTGTCATACATATTAGCACAAAGGGTGTGTTATCGGCTATATAAAAAAACACCACATTTGTGGTGTTTTTTGTGTAGATTTACATTTTACCAATACTGATCATTCTAACGACACATTGTTCGACAAATTTACGCACTTCACGCTCAAAAGCTGCAGGTGAACGATCGTAGCACATACAGTGTTCACAATTATCAACCATTACAAGGTGCTTAGGTGTTCTAACGTCATCATAAATGGAGCGAGCTGAGTTTTCAGGAACCACCTTATCGCTTCCAGCTCCAAAGAAAAGTACAGGAACACGAATAAGATTAGCATTTGTTACCGCATCACAGCGCTCAATCTCACAGCCAAGATTTTTAAGAGCAATTTTATTAACTGTCTTCAGTGGCCATTTCATATTAATGTTGTACTTTTCTTTGCCCTTATACATAAGTAAATTATTAAGAGAATCAAAAGGACAATCCGCGATAATGCCTGCCACGTTAGAACTAAAACCCTCCTGAGCAGCTGCTAATAACGCAGCGTCAGCACCCATACTTCTACCTACAATAAATATGCGACAATCATTACCTACCTGCGCCTTAACAAAATCAATCCACTTATTAAGATCAACACTTTCGTAAAGACCATAAGTACAGTACTTACCACCACTCATGGCATGTGCACGCATGTGAGGAATAAGGATATGACACTGCATCTGCTTCATCATAAGCTTCGCATATGCGGCCATCTCACTAGGGTGCTCGTTATATCCATGAAGAAGAATTACTGCAAATCTACTGCTACGATCTGAAGATGGACGAAAGTATCCAGATAACTTTGTGTTATCAAAAGATTGAATTCTTACATTAATATATTCATTACGTGTAGAGTAAAACCAATTACGACCCTTACCAAATACAGTTGATTGATCAATATTCGTAGGTGAACGATCTACCTGAGGCATTGGAGCCGGTCTTTTAAACACACGTAAGAAAAGCTTCTTACACCAGGTCAAATAAGCAAAATAAAGTGCACCAACAAGCAATGCCAAAAACAAAATCAGCAAAGATATAAGTATTGAAAGATGTGAAGATATTCCACCCATTAAATAACTATTCCCTCTATACCGTCGTCACCACTACTAATTAGCTCACAGCCATCTACTGTTACATATACATCATCTTCGATTCTAAAGCCTACACCCCACTCTGGGATATATACACCAGGCTCAACAGCTAAGCAGTTACCAGGCATAAATGGCTTATCTCTATCAGAGATATCATGGACATCAAGTCCTAGATGATGGGATGTATTATGCCAATAATACTTCTTGATGTCATCCGCTAAGGTATCATTTGTAGCAAGATTGTTATCTAAGAGCCACTGACCCACTATCTCGTGCATAGCAGCATTAAGTGTCTTAAATGTTTCTCCAGGACGAATAAACTTCCACGCCTTCTGACGAAGAGTCTGAATAAGGGACAAAAGCTTAAATCTTCTATCATCATCACCAGTAGAATTACCAACGAAATAGGCACGAGAAATGTCTGCACAGTATCCATTTACACGAGCACCAACATCAATCTGAATCTGATCAATCTCTTTTGCAACCACACCATCAGCGCCCTCTGGATCTCCGTGGTGAAGGTAAAATGCATTTGTGCCAATTGCAGTAATTGTAGTAAATGCAGGAAGAAGTGAACCTCTTCTAGCCATTCCATACTCAAGTGATGTATATAACTCCACTTCAGTTACTCCAGGACGAATATGTTCTTTCATTTCGAGAAGAGCCGCCTCAGTAATCTGAGCCGCTTGTCTTATAGACTCCACCTCTTCAGGAGATTTAATCATACGCATAGATGTCAAAGTGGATCCAATATCTTCCACAGTACGGTCACTTGTAAGAAAAGCCTTAGTAACCGCCATGATGGAAGTGCCATCTGATGCAAGCTTTAAACCATTCTTCTCTACTTCATAAAGAGCCTCATCAAAATCCTCTTCTGGATAGATACATTCCTCAGGAATACCAGAAATCTCACTCATCTGACTTTTGGTAAGTCTCTTTCCATGCCATCTCTCAATCATCTCATTAGGCATTGGTGCAAAAAGCTTTGTACCACTAGAAGTAATTATCACACGACCATTTTCAAACTCTAATCCAGTCATGTAATAAAAATTACGATCGGGTAAAAAACGATATTCTCCATCTTGGCTCATAGCTGCGCTAGAACCCGAGAATAATATAACTGCCGTCCCCTGTGGGAGACGGCTTATCAATTCAGTTCTCTTGTTTGTGTAAAAAGATTTATCTAATGCCATTATTTACTCCACTTGACTTTACATTATATTCATCGAACTGGATCGTGTTATTAATGTAGCTCAAAGTGGCACCAGGAGCTCTTCTAATAAGACCTGGATTTCCGATAACGATAGAACCATCAGGTACATCAAAGTTTACATAAGCACCTGGGGCAATAAGAACGTTGTTACCAATATTAACATTACCTACAATAACTGCATTAGCACCAATCCATACAAAGTTACCAATAGTAGGCGCGCCCTTACGACGACCTCTGAACTGTGTACCAATAACTACACCAGTAGATACATTAACATTGTAGCCAATTACAGACTTAGGATGGATGATAACACGACCAAAGTGGGCAAGGTAAAAACCCTTACCAATATTAGTATCATAAGGAATCTGGAAATGATACTTACGGGAAAGTCTATCCAAAATAAAGTTATAGTACTTAAACTTAACTGTAGACCATCTAGCACGCCACTTATCATTCAGCTTCTTATACTTAGCAATCTCGTCATAATAATAACGAGTACGACGCATAGTACTAATATAATTGAACTCAGGGGAAGACATCTTTTCCTGAAGATATGTTGTGTATATCTTCTGTGTACGACGCGCATTACCAGTGTATCTATACAAATCACTGTAGACGATATCCATTAACTCGTCGTTCATAAGACTCCCCCTGTTTAAAATATTCTAGTAAAAATTTTATAACTTTTAAAAAATAAACTCAACCTTGCAAAATGCTAAAGTAATGTTTTTGTGCATTGTAAATAACTATTTCACAAAATATTTGTCACTTAGACAAGTGTCCACCAAATCTCCTTTTTGTGGACTCATAAAGCGCAATGGAAGCAGCAATAGGCAAGTTAAGGCTATCTATGTTGTTTGTATGCTCAATTCTAATAGGTTGACCAACCTTACTGAAGGTTGCCGGAAGGCCAGTAGCCTCATTACCAAAAATCAAGCTAAATGGCTCATTTATTTCTGTCTCCTGCAAAAGAGTGCTGCCATCAAGCATGAATGGATACATTGAATTATTAGGAAATCTAGAAGCATACTCTTCAAAAGTCTCAAAAGTCTCAATATTTACCCTTGCCGCAGCTCCCATAGATGCTCTGATTGTCTTAGGATCAAAGTGATCTACTGCTGGAGTAATAATAGCAATATCCATTACACCAAAACCTGCACAACTTCTAATAATTGTTCCCATATTACCTGCGTTAGAAGGATTAACCAATACCACATGTGAACCATCCAAAAGATGTCCCTTAACCTTTTTAATAACACCAATAACAAAGCAATTTTCTTTTTGAGACAAAATATTAAAAGGCTTCTCTTCTACGCTTAATGATATTTTTTTACTAGAAGTAATCTCTTTAATCTTGGCGATTGTATCCTCCGAACGAAAGCCAGGGTGCATAATAACCGCCTCCACCAAATCTGGAGCGCAATTAAGATACTCCATGACTACAGTGGCGCCAAGTGCATAAGTAACCGCATCTTCTTTTTTATATCTAGAAACTTTCATAAGTATTTCCCGCTTATATGTAATTAGTGCTATTATTATATAGTATTTTTCATATATTATCGGAGGTTTGTTATGGAAAACAAAAATATTGATGAGGCAGTAAACAAAGTAAACGAAATGGTTAATAACGGAGTTCTTTTCTCTGCTCTTGCTTATATTCCATTTCTTTGGCTCCTTGGTCTTCTTATCGCACCTGCTAAGGACAGCAGCTTTGTAAAGGGGCATGTTAATAACGGTATTATCCTTACTATTATTGGAGCAATCGCCTTTGTAATTGGGTTTATTCCTGTTATCGGCGCAATCGTTGGTTGGGTTGTTGGTGTCGTTTGCATTGCAGCTATGATTGTTGGTATTTATAAGTCCATCATGAAGCAGGCTTTCCTTTTCCCTGTTATTGGTGATTCCATTAAAATCATTAAGTAATTTATTTATAATTAAATAAATACAAGAGCCGTCTCACACGAGGCGGCTCTATTTTTAACTAGAATTTATTCAATACTCTTGAGTGATTCTGCCATATCAATTTTCTCTATCTTTGCTCTCATAATAACATCAACAATAACAGAGAATAGAATTACAAATCCCAGAGCATATACATAGCTAATAGGGAAAATCTGGATTACAAAGGTAACTATATCCATTTCAATCTGAGTAATAACAAAAGCATTAAGGAATATTCCTAATGGGATACCAATAATAAATCCTATAATTACCAAAATTACATTCTCACGGAATACATAAGAACCCGTTTCCATTCTATTAAATCCGAGCACCTTAAGTGTCGCGATTTCTCTTATACGTTCCGTGATATTAATGTTATTAAGATTAAACAACACGATAAAGGCAAGAGCTGCAGCGCATGCTATAACAAGAATAACCACCTTATCCATCTGTGACATAGTTTCACTAAAACCAGAACGCATATCTTCTACTACTGTCCATGTCTTAACATCACTTTCCCCAGAAAATGCTTGTGCATAATCATAAGCAGAAACTTCGTCACCAAGTACACTATACATAGTATTAGGGAAATAACTTTCGCCATACACAGCCTCATAGGTTGCAGTATTCATATAAGCATAGTGATAAATGTAGTTATCAAATACATATGCAATTTTCACGTCAAAACTTTCACCTGAGTCACCATAATCAAATGTGATAGTATCTCCAGCCTGAAGGTTATTCTTACGAGCTAATTTACTACTAATAGCTACCTCTCCATCTCCTGGCCATGGAAGTCTCTCATCACCAATCCACGTACCACAAGCACTCTCGATATTAGGATCATCCGATACTATAAGATGAACGTCTCGAATTGCATCACCATTATGAGTAACGTTCTCATTACGAACGAGGACATTAACTGCTTGTGTATTACACTTTTTATCAGCAGACACCTGAATTTTGTGAATATCATCCATTGTCACACCATCATTAAATGTAACCGACACATCATATGTGAGCACCTTACTATAGTGAATATTTACTACATCACAAACAGAATCACGAATTCCAAATCCAGTAACAAGAAGAGCTGTACAGCCAGCAATGCCGACAATCATCATGAACATTCTCTTCTTAAATCTAAATACATTACGAATTGAAACCTTGTATGTAAACTTCAGCAGCTTCCACAAGAAAGAAATTCTCTCAAGTAAAATTCTCTTTCCTGCAGCCGGAGCTTTAGGACGAATAAGTTCAGCAGGTGTTCCCTTCATCTCACTTACAGCAGTAAAAACAGTAACTCCCACAGAACAAAGAAGTGATACTCCAAGAGCAAGTGCAAAAATAAGCCAATTGTTTGCATATACAACAGGAGAGAAACCGTACATCATTCCATATACCTGCCAGATTACCCATGGAAATATCTTAGTACCAACAGAAAATCCGAGTATGCAACCTAATACAGCAGCTAAACCAGAATAGACAACATACTTCATAATAATTGCAAATTCTGAGAAGCCAAGAGCACGCATTGTACCAATCTGTGTTCTCTCATCACCAACCATTCGCTGCATAGTAGTAGAACAAACAAGTGCAGCTAAAGCAAAGAAGAAAATAGGGAACACACGAGCAATACCTGCCACAATTTGTTCATCATTATCAAGAGACACGTAACCAATATTAGTATCTCTTCCAAGCACATAAGTATTAACCTCTTTGTCACTTGAGATGTCATATCTCATCATTCCTTCACCAAGAAGTCTAGCAGCAGATGCTATCTCATTTTGGAACTGAGTCTGACCGTCTCTATATTCCGCCAGACCATCCTCATATTCAGCAAGGCCATCTACATATGACTGATATCCATCATCATATTCCACCTGACCATCATCAAGTTCTTGTCTAGCTGAATTTACTTCTCTCTGAGCATCATCAATCTGAGCATATCCTTCCTCAATAAGAGCACGTCCTGCATCAATTTCTGCTTGCTTCTCAGAAATAGTGACAAGACCTGTATCTACCTGAGTAAGACCAGCCTCAATCTTTGCTATTCCTCCCTGACACTCAGCAAGACCTGCCTCAAGCTGCGCCTTCTGAATAGATAGTTCTTCAATAGAATACGGAATAGAATCTGCTGGGATTCCAAGGACAATATACTGCTGGATTATCTCGATACTATGATTTACTTGGCCAAGATTTGCGCTTAAAGTTTCCTGTGTCGCCTTAAGCTCTTTAAGCTGAGAAGTAAGTGTTTCCTTGGTCGCAAGAAGCTCTTCACGAGCTGCATCAAGTTCTAACTGACCAGCATCAATTTCAGCTTTCTTATCATCTAAGTCACGACGGTTGGTATCAATTTCATTTTGAGCAGAGTTAATATCTCTTCTGCCATCTTCAATAGTAGCCTGCGCATCATCCAATTCTATAGAAGCATCATTAAGCTCTACTCGCGCATCATTAAGTTCAACATTGGCATCAATAAGTTCCTGCCATGCCTCATCTCTTGCACTATTAAATTCGTCACGTGCATCATCCAATTCTTTCTTTGCATCAGAAAGAAGATCCTGGAAACGCTCTTCCTCAATTTGTTGAACAACATTTTCAAGTTCACTTTGTTTATTTTCTGCCCACTGATCATATTCATCAGAATAAATATAGTACTCAGTACCATAAAACAAATACGCCTCTGTGTAATACTCGTGCTCCATACCATCAATAGGCACATAAGCATAAAATGACACCTGGCCATTACCTACAGAAGAAGAACCACGCTGAAAATTCATGTAATAAGGAGAACGAACCACACCTACCACGGTGTATTCTTCATAAGAAAAAGCATCAAACGTGTCTTTATCATTATCAACCGAAAGGGAAATCTTCTTTCCCAATATATTGTCACTAAAATGATAACCATCCACTACCATTTCATTTGAAGATGTTGGCATGCGTCCAGCGGTTAAAGCACATACATTGACATTATTGGTAAGTGTATGAATACGGGCTACAGATGTAGAATCATCATTTTCTACAGAAACTATAGCGTCCGCAAAAACTGCACCTTCCGCAGCTTTTACCCCATCAAGAGACGCAAGCTTACTAATATCTTCATCATCAAAGCCAATGGTGGATATCAATCTAAAATCATAGAGCTTCTGATTACGTACAAAAACGTCACCTGTCTTAATAAAAGAAGGCTGTGTAAGAAGAAGTCCGCCATAAAAACCAACACCTAAAGCGATAATGGCGAAGATAGCCATAAACCTGGCAAAACTTCCTTTAATTGAGCGTAAGAGCGTCTTTACATAAGGAGTCATGTCATTACCACTCAATCAAATCTACATTTACTGGCGATGGATTTACTACATTACTCTCCACCTTACCATTTTTGAGACGGATTACTCGGTCTGCCATGCTAGTTAATGCGGAGTTGTGCGTAATAATTACTACCGTCATGCCTTTCTCGATAGAAAGTCTCTGCAAAAGCTTCAAAATAGCTTTACCTGTCTGATAATCGAGAGCTCCTGTAGGTTCATCACATAAAAGAAGCTTAGGATTCTTAGCAATTGCTCTCGCAATAGATACTCTCTGCTGCTCACCACCAGATAACTGCGCTGGGAAATTATCACGACGCTTTTCGAGACCAACCTCTTTCAAAAGCATTTCTGGATCCATAGGATCCTTTACAAGCTGAGCTGCCATCTCAATATTTTCATAAGCTGTAAGATTAGGTATCAAATTATAAAACTGAAATACAAATCCTACCTCTGTTCTTCTGTATTTGGAAAGTTCGCGACTGTTAAAGCCAGATATCATATTTCCATCAAGGAACACTTCACCCTTGGACAACTGATCCATGCCACCCATAATGTTCAAAAGAGTAGTTTTACCAGCACCAGACTGACCAACAATTACACAAAGCTCGCCCTTTTCAATAAAAAAGTCAGCGCCACTTAACGCATACAAATCGACAGAACCTGTCTTATATATTTTCTTTACATCTCTAAATTCAATATACGCCATTAAATCCTCTCCCCTTTAAAAGCGATACCATCAAAATCATCTAACAATTATCTTGGCTGGACCCACATAATTTTGAAATTCAAATCCTTCCAGATGTGATGGAATACTAATAATTAATCTCGAACAATCATCAAATGCATATGGAGCTATTCTTTGAACTGAGTCTGGTACATAAACATACGCTAACTCATCACAATAATCGAATGCTTCCTGACCAATATATGTAAGACCTTCTGGAAGATATATATATTCCAAATCCTCACATGTATTAAAGGCAAAATCTTCGATTCTAGTAACAGAGTCTGGAAGAATTATGCTAGTAATAATATCGCAGTCAATAAAACATTCTTCCCCAATACTAGTAATGTTTGAATCTGGATCAAACTCCACATATCTAAAACCATTTACACCAGCTGGAAGCTTTATCTCACCACTACCATAAAAAGTAATTGTGCCATCACGTGTAATCTTGTAGCTAGAACTCTCACCACATGAACCTTCTTGTTCAATACTATGAGTAGTATCAGCATCACAAATCTTATGAGTCATAGAAAAGTCTTCAAGAGGTACAAGAAACCAATCTAGTGTAGGAGTTACATCCTCCCACTCACCATTCCAAAAGGAAGTGCCTTCATAATAGAAAGAAATGTCCCATGTAGGGTCTACAGAATACCAAGTGCCACCAAGGAACACTGCCGCCCACGCGTGATTAGGGTCTTCTGTTTCTAGATACGACTCGTCAGAAATTAAATCACTTGATTCAGTACCAATGCCAAAGCAAACACATGCTGGAATTCCAGAAGCTCTACACAAAGCTACAAATGTATTTCCTAAGCCCTCACAAATTGCGATTCGTCTACGAAGAAGAGAAAGCACATCATCCTGATATACCATGCTCTCATCTACAATCTGAATATCGTCATAAGCAAAATTAATTACATGCTGATAAATTGCTTCTGCTTTTTCCCAATCATTTGTGCAACCCTTAGTTATCTCTTCCGCATACGCAATTACTAAAGGATTATCACATTCGATATCATTTTGAGGCTGTAAACACTCATTAAGAGACTGCTCATCTGTCCACCACTCAGAACATCTCTCGACATTGTAATCATACACAAGAGATTTTATAAATCGTACATCACCATTAGAGTCTAGTCCGATATAAAGATTTTCGTGAGTCTGCTCTGTACCGTCTGCTGTAAAAGTAAGCTTTAAAGTGTAAATCTCACTTGTAGACAACTTGCCCTTAAGATCTAATGAAAAAGAACCACTACCTTCTGATGTGCCTACATAAGAAAAGGAATTATTCTTACGAACAACAAGCTTACCAGAAGAAATACATGTGGACTGTACTCCAACAGATGATCCGCTAACATAAAGCTTAATAGGATTACCTTCGTGAGACACATAGTTAATCTCTGTATAATCAGCCAAATATTCATCGTAGTCGACATCAGCAAGTACAGGATTAGAAACATATCCACTCAAATATCCTGTCGCCAAAATAGCTACAACGCAAACCGCCAATAATTTCTTTATAAATCCCAACATCAAGCTCACCTAGAAAGCTAAGTATTAGCCGAGGTTCTTTACTGCCTCGATAGCTTCCTCTGCTGTAATCTCTTCTGTCTTTCCGTCAGCTCTGTACTTAACTTCTACGACACCTTCGTTAGCTCTTCTACCAACTGTGATACGAAGTGGAATACCAATAAGATCTGCATCCTTAAACTTAACACCTGGACGCTCATTACGATCATCAATAAGAACTTCGTAGCCAAGAGCAACGAGCTCGTTATAAATTTTCTCTGCGAGGCCCATATTCTCCTCATCGTTAACCTTTGTAGGGATAACAATTGCTCTATATGGAGCTGCAACTACTGGCCACTTAATTCCATCATCATCATGATTCTGCTCGATAATTGCTGCGAGTGTTCTAGAAACACCGATACCATAGCAACCCATAATCATTGGGTTCTCCTTACCGTCCTTATCAAGGAAATTACATCCAAGAGCAGAAGAATACTTTGTACCGAGCTTAAAGATATGACCTACCTCTGTACCTCTTGCCATTGCAAGTGGCTTACCACACTTAGGACAAGCATCACCTGGGATAGCATTTCGTACATCCTTAACCATATCTGGCTCAAAGTCACGGCCTATATTTACATTCTTGAAGTGATAATCTGTCTCACAAGCACCAACGATAAAGTTGCTCATAACAGATACTTCATTATCGATAACTACTGTAATCTTCTCCTTAAGGCCTACAGGACCTGCAAAACCAACCTTAGCACCTGTGATTCTCTCTACATCATCAAATGCAGCAAGATTCATCTCTGTAGCGTCAAAGATATTACCAAGCTTAGTCTCGTTAATCTCTCTATCGCCTCTAACCATAACTGCAACAATCTTACCGTCGATGTTGTAAAGAATTGTCTTAACGAAGTCCTTTGCATCTGCATTCATAAATGCTACGAGCTCTTCGATTGTCTTTACGTTAGGAGTATGAATCTTCTCGATAGGAAGAGCCTCAGCCTCAACCTTCTCAGGCACACCACATGGAGCCTTCTCCTCATTTGCTGCATAACCACATGCATCACAGTAACAAATAGCATCCTCACCGATAGGGCTCTTAACCATGAACTCCTGGGAACCAGAACCACCCATGGCACCTGTATCTGCATCAACTACTGTGTAATCAAGACCGAGCTTATCAAAGATTGCTCTATATGCCTTATACATTGCATCATAACTCTTATCAAGACCTGCCTCATCTACGTCAAAGGAATATGCATCCTTCATAACGAATTCACGAGCACGAATAACACCGAATCTTGGTCTCTTCTCATCTCTGTACTTATGCTGAATCTGATAAAGAGTAACTGGGAGCTGCTTATAAGAACGAATATTGTCTCTTACAGCCTCTGTAAATGGCTCCTCATGTGTAGGGCCAAGACAGAAATCTCTATTTCCTCTATCTGTAAGTCTGAACATTTCTGGGCCAAACTTATCCCATCTACCAGATGCCTGATAGGACTCAGCTGGAAGAAGTGCTGGCATGATGAGCTCCTGAGCTCCTGCCTTATCCATCTCCTCACGGATAATTGCTTCTACCTTCTTATATGAACGAAGACCAATTGGCATAAATGCATAGATACCAGATGCACACTTACGAATCATGCCTGCACGAAGCATAAGCTGATGAGATGGAATCTCCGCATCAGAAGGAATCTCTCTTTGTGTTGAAAGGAATAAATTTGAAACTCTCATTGTATATCTCCCGTATAAATAATAATTAATAATATAAGCAATAAGCCGTACAAAGTATAAAGGAGATACGGGTATTTTTCAATTAAAAAACGGAATATGCCTTATTTTTATCACACTTATGAAGCTATTCCGAGGATAAAATACACGTCAAGAAGGATGCTCATGATTATAATCAAAGCACAAATAACGTAAACAACAGATTTTCCTATCTTATTTGAACCTGAGGAAGTGCGAATATTGTCGTCTTGACGTCTTAACATGTACATATCCTCCTCATGGCAAATTGCATCTTTCATAGGCATAATCTGTGAAAGTGTTCACTATGGATTATAGAGTGCATAAATATTTCATGCTTTTCACACATGTGACAATCAATTAACAAAATTGCGATATGTTATAATGTATGTGTAGATTTTTGCGTCCAAAACAGCTTACAGCGCATTTACGGAGAAAATTATTGAGATTTATTGATCTGACAACCAAATATCACATAACCAAAGACAAGGTTCGAATGGGTATTAGTATCGCTTCCATAGTGCTTGTCAGCATTTTTGCGTCTATGGGTGTTCATGCTGCACTTAATGCTCAAGCGTCCGCTGAACTTAAGAGACGTCAGCAAGAGGCAGATGATTTGGCTGCCGGCATTACCGAGACTACTTACGTCGAGGAGACAGAGCCTATTTCTGAGTCTACAATGATTGTTCCTATGGTCGCACCAAGTGACGAGACTGCTCCTGTCATGTACGGAGATGGCGACTCTACACAGCCTTCAAGTACAACTGAGGAAACAACAGAGACATTAGAGGAATCAACAACTACTCAGGAAACAACAGCGGCAACTACAACAACTGCTGCTCCTACCACAACCACTACAGCAGGATTTAATGAGACTCCATACTACACAACTGTGTATGCATCTCAAAATCTCAACCTTAGAAGCGGTCCTGGCGTAGAATACGATGTCGTTAGAATGCTTAACGCAGGTGATGGCATTGATGTTATCGCCCAGACAGATACTGGTTGGTATAAGACTTATAGTGGAAATTACGTACTTAGTAGATATACACAGACTTCTCGTCCAACTACTGCTACGACTGCTGCCGCTACTACAGCAGCTCAGCCAACTGCAGCACAGACTACAGCTAGCAGTTCATCCGGTGGCGGTGATATCTCCGGTATGACTTACTATGGTACATGCACAATCACCTTCTATGGTCCTCAGCCTAGAGGTGACGGAACTTATAGCACAACTACAGCTACTGGAACAACATGTTCTCAGGGTAGAACTTGTGCAGCCGACTGGAGCATCTTCCCTGCCGGTACAACAATCTATGTAGCAAATGATCCCCTCGGAGGGGACGGATATTATACGGTCGAAGACAAGGGTGGTGCGGTTAAAGGAAGCCACATCGACATCTACGCAGATAATGGCGAAAGTTTTTCCACTACATCTCGCGAGGTTTATATTGTCAACTGACCTTAATCGGTGGTAACACCAGAAAGTGATGGAAAATGAAAGGTAATTTCAAAGAAAAACCAGTAGATAAGAAGTCTACCAAGGTAACAAAACCAGAAAAAGCCAACACAAAACCAAAAGTAAAGACATCTAAAAGCAAGGCAAAAAGCACTTCAAAAAGCGCTAAGTCTTCTAGCAAAAGTAAACAAGCAACACCTAATGATCAGGTAATTGCTAAGGCTCTTGCTAAGCAGAAAAAGAAAATGGGAAATAAGAGCGAAGCCAACAAACCTAAGCTACGTATTATTCCTCTAGGTGGTATGTCTGAAATCGGAAAGAACATGACCGCTTTCGAGTATGGAAATGACATCATTGTCATTGATGTCGGTATGGCTTTTGCAGAAGAAAACACACCAGGTGTCGATTGCATTATTCAGGATTATTCCTACATCCGTGCTAATCAAGACAAACTCCGTGCTGTTGTACTTACACATGGACACGAGGACCATATCGGTGCTTTACCTTATTTCCTTAGAGAATTTCAGTGCCCAGTATATGGCGGTAAGTTAACTGTCGAATTAGTGCGTCACAAGCTCAATGACAAGGGTGTAAAACTTACAGGAATCAATCTCCAGGCAATGGATAGCGGAGATACTGTTAAACTCGGTAATAATTTCCAGATAGAGTTTATCCGTGTAAATCACAGTATTGCTGATAGCTATGCTATCGCGATTAAGACTCCTGTGGGTCTTGTAGTTCATTCAGGCGATTTCAAAGTGGATTACACTCCAATTAATGGTGGAGTTATCGACCTTCAGAGATTTGCCGAACTCGGTCGTCAGGGTGTACTCCTTTTCATGTGCGAAAGCACCAATATCGAGAAAGATGGCTTCTCCCCTTCTGAAATGATGGTTAGAGACTCCTTTATGAGAATCTTCCAGAATACTAAGGGCCGAATTATCGTAGCTACATTTTCTAGCCACGTTCACAGAATGCAGCAGATATTCGAGGCTGCTGAAAAGTACAATCGTCATGTTGCCCTTTCTGGCCGTAGTATGATTACTGTATTTAACGTAGCTAACTCCCTTGGTTACCTCGACATGAAGCCTGATACCCTCATCGATATTAGCAATATCGACCAGTACGATGACGATGAGATTGTAATTCTTACTACTGGTAGCCAAGCTGAGCCAATGAGTGCTCTTAGTCGTATGGCATTTGCTTCTCACAAAGCTGTAGAAATTAGAGAGGGCGATACCGTTATTATTTCTGCACATCCTATTCCTGGTAACGAGAAGCCTATTTACCGAGTAATTAACGAACTTTTCAAGCGTGGTGCGTCAGTAGTATACGAGTCACTCGCAGAAGTTCACGTATCTGGTCACGCTTATCGTAATGAGATTAAAATGCTTCACGCACTTCTTAAGCCTAAGTATTTCGTGCCAGTTCACGGTGAATACCGCATGCTTTTTAAGCATGTTCAGCTCGCACAAGAACTCGGAACACCTGCTAAGAATACATTCATCATGAACAATGGTGATGTACTCGCTGTTGGTAAAAACTCTGCTGAGATTGTAGAACACATCCCAGCTAATCCAGTGCTTATTGACGGTTCTGCAAGTATAGAGCCTGATGATCATGTAATGAATGACCGTAAGCTTCTTGGCGCAGATGGTTGTGTGGCAATCGCTCTTACTGTTGACGATTCCACTGGTGAGCTAGCTTGCGTTCCTGTAGTAAATTCCATTGGTTTTGTCTTTGATGATGAAAAGGCAATGATTCACAAAGACTGCGCCGCACGTGTTATGGCACTTCTATCTACAAGCAAGCGTAAACACGAAAACATCGAAGCAGAAGTAGCTACTAGAGCTTTCAAAATGGGCATTAGAGACTATATGTTTGAGAAGACAAAACGTCGCCCACTCATAATAACCAACGTTTGTCACATCAACGAAAGATGGTATTAATAAAAATTTAAGCCTCCGATTATCGGAGGCTTAATTATTAGTTTCTATCAACAGCGATAACATCCTTAATACTCTTAATACGGCCCACTGCCCTAGAGTATTGTTCTACACTTTGAACAGTAACTGAGATGCTAATACTAGCAATAAAATCACTACTTACACGTGTATTTACCTTATCAATTGAAAGTCTTTCTTCCTTAAGACAAGTGAGAATATCAATAAGGAGATAATCTCTATCATTCGCAGTGATTTCGAGCTGGACTTCGAATTTACCAGTAGTCTTAGCAGCACCATCCCAATGTGCAGGAATTAGTCTTGCAAAACGCTCCTTATCCTTATCGGATCTATCCGCATACTTACGAATATTTACCATATTGCTACAAGATGTTCTATGAATACCCACACCACCAGTCTGAGTAACGTATCCAATAATGTCATCTCCAGGAGCAGGGTGACAACACTTAGCCAAATGTACCGCTACATTATCTACACCCTCAATAATAACTCCGCTTTCAGCTTTCTTTGCCTTACGTGAAGTCTGAACATTTGCTGTAGGAGGTGTAAAGACATTCTTAGCTGGCTGTGCAGAAGAAGCACTCTTTGGTGCCGGCGCAGACTTAGGAGTTCTAAGCTGGTCTCCCTTACCTATCTCATCTGGCAAATCTTCTGGGCTATAATATACAACCTGTCCATCAGATGTAGTTCTATATCCAAGTGCAAGTCTTTCCTTCTCAGAAAGAGACTTAATGTACTCATCACGAAGCTTACCGAAAATCTTACCAGCTGTAAGACCACCATAACCAATAGACGCATACATATCGTCAATGCTATTAAAGCTATAGCGAGACAACATTGACTTAATATTATCTGGAATCATAAGCTGATTCAGAGTAAAACCGTTTTTCTCGATTTCACGCTCCAAACGCTCTTTACCATCAGCAATATTTTCAGTACGAGCTTCCTTTTTAAACCAAGCATTTATCTTGGATCTCGCAGAAGCTGTCTTTACCATTTTCGCCCAATCACGTGATGGACCCTTAATCTTATCTGAGGACAAAATCTCAACTACATCACCAGTCTTAAGTTCATAAGACAGTGGCACGATTCTGCCGTTAACCTTAGCACCATGCATATGGTTACCAATTCCACTATGAATACCATAAGCAAAATCGATTGGACAAGAACCCACTGGAAGTCTCATAACCTTGCCCTTAGGAGTAAATACAAAAACTTCACCAAGAGCTACATTAGTCTTAAGCAAATCAAGGAAATCTGTAGGATCTTCAGAATCCTTCTGAGCATCAAGGAACTGACGTACCCAAGTAATTCTCTGATCATAAGCATCTACCTTAAATGACTTAGAATTGCCTGCTTCTTTATAATGCCAATGCGCAGCGATACCATACTCAGCATCACGGTGCATACTATATGTTCTAATCTGAACTTCAAATGTAGTCTCATCAAATGACTTACCACCAGGACGCTTAACCGTAGTATGAATGGACTGGTATCCATTCTCCTTTGGGTTACCAATATAATCCTTAAAACGGCCTGGAAGCGGTATATACATCTCATGAACAATACCAAGAGCAGCATAACAATCCGTAAGTGAATCTACGATAATACGACATGCAAACATATCATAAATCTGATTGAGGTCCTTACCCTTGTCATGCATCTTCTTGTAAATGCTATAAAAATGCTTTGGACGGCCATCACAATCATAATGCTTAATTCCATAAGCCTCGAGCTTCTCGGAAATCTCACCTACAACCTGAGCCATGAATGCCTCACGCTCTGAACGCTTGGAAGATACCATACCAACAAGCTCATAATACGCATCATTATCAAGGTATCTAAGACACAAATCCTCAAGCTCCCACTTGATTCTAAATACGCCAAAACGCTCTGCGAATGGTACGTATATATCAAGTGTCTCACGCGCTTTTTCCACCTGCTTAGCTGGTGTCTGATACTGCATAGTACGCATGTTATGAAGACGATCTGCGAGCTTTATGAGAATTACTCGAATGTCCTTTGTCATAGCCACAAGCATCTTACGAACATTTTCTGCCTGTACCTCTTCCTTAGTAACATAAGCAATCTTATTAAGCTTTGTAACACCATCTACAAGAAGAGCAATAGTAGGACCAAAAAGATATTCCAACATATCTGTATTGGCATCTGTATCTTCAACTGTATCGTGAAGAAGCGCCGCAGCTAATGACTCAGCGTCAACCTCAAGCTCTGCAAGGATTTGTGCAGTTGCAATTGGATGGACAATATACATCTCACCATTTTTACGCTTCTGCTTTATATGTGCCTTATAAGCAAAAATAAATGCTTTCGTAATAAGCTCTTCCTCTTCCTTAAGCTTGTCCTCAGAAAGATGGGCTCTAGTTACATAATTATGGAAAGAATTAATAACATCTCTGAACTTCTCATTTATATCATCTGGGATTTCAGGGATATCAGTCATGTCAAGTAAATACTCATCCATAGGTCTTAAACCTCTTATATGTATCAGAAATTGCTAACTGAACCTTACCGTCGTTTTTCAAAAAGCTAAAGCAAACACGTAATGGTCCAACACTTCCTAGCTTCATTAATCCAGCCTCAGAAAAAACCTCAAGGCATCTTTTTACCTGGAATGGAGTAATCTCAACTCCAGATTTAATCATTATCATTCGTGCAAGTAAATCCACATCAACTGTAGAAATACCTTCTCTGCAGTTAGCATCAAGAGTTTTATAACAAGCTGTATAATGCGCCTGACTAGGAACAAAGCCTTCCTGTAAGGAGCACTTAGCTAACTTAGAAACCTGATCCAAACCAAGTCCAGAAGTATACAACTTCTCAGCGGTCTCTGCCTTATTCCACATAAATGAATCGCCATAGATTGGAACAATGTCCTCTATGTACAGACTAAGTGATGTAGATCCACGATAAGTATATTCATTCATGGTATAAGCCAAATTAACGCGGTCACCGACCTTAAGGACATTGCCATATTGACCCATACCAAATCCTACTGCTGAAATAGTACCTGACTTAGGATTCTCGCTTCCATCAGACAACTCAAGTCTGATATGAGCACCATTACTCATACTCGCTAGTTCAGTAATGATTAGATTTTCAGTGGAAAATATTGGTTTTCTATTGCCTATACCAAATGGCTTTAACACATTTATCTTCTCGTATGTATCAAAAGAAACACTATCAAAAGGAATTCTGACATTAATCTCAAGAGCATTCTCATCATCATCTGAAGACACATCATCTGTATCCTCAAAATCCTTAATATGCTGTCTAGCATTTTCTTCAAGCGCCTTCATAAAAACGCCAAGTCTCTTCTTTTCAACTACAAGACCTGCCGCCTTCTTATGGCCACCAAAGTTAACACACGCTTCTTGAATTTCTGTAAGTGCACCATATAAATCGTACTCACCAAAAGCTCTTCCTGAACCCTTAACATTTTGTGGTTCAATAGAATCATTAGTAAAGACGATTGCAGAACGTCTAAAGTACTGTGCAAGCTTACCTGCCACAATACCAAGAACACCTTGGTGCCAGTTAGGTCCATACACTACAATAGGACCACAAGTATTTGTAAGAAGCCACTCTTCTGGTCTTCTAACGTCCTCTACCTGTCTTACAGCCTCCGAGAAAACATCTGCCTCGATTTTCTTACGCTCATCATTCTGCTTGCCAAGATCCTCTGCAGCTTGTCTAACTTCCATCTCATCATCAGATAAGAAAAGCTTAAGTGCATCAGAAGAATCATATAATCTACCAGCAGCATTAATTCTTGGTACAAAATTAAATGAAATAAATGTCTCATCAAGACGCTTGCCATTATCAAGAAGCATGCTATTCATAATTCTTACGCCCAGGTTAACTGGTTCACTCATGCTCTTAAAAGCTTTCTTAATAATAGTTCTATTCTCGTCTACTACAGACACCAAGTCTGCAATGGTAGCAATGCCTGCAAGCTCAATAGATTGACGCCAAATACTAGGAGATAACTTATATCTACCATCCCTACCTAACGCCTCAACAATCTTAAGTGCAACTCCCGCACCACACAAATCCTTAAATGGATATGTATTATCATCTCTCTTAGCACAAATAACAACATCTGCACATGGGAGTTCATCTTTCACGTTGTGGTGATCAGAAACGATTATCTTGATACCACTTTCCTTTATCTTCGCAATAGTATCAAAATTCGTAATACCACAATCGACAGTAATCAAAAGCGCTGGATTAACCAGAAGAACTTTACTCAAAATATTCTCGGTAAGTCCATAACCATGCTCCGCACGATGCGGAACAATATATTCCACATCACAACCATGACTTCTGAAATATCGCACAAGGATTGTTGTAGCAGTTACGCCATCACAATCGTAATCACCATATACCAGAATTTTCTCGCCAGCTTCAATTGTATGGACGATGATATCTACGGCTTTATCCATGTCCACAAACTTAAATGGGTCATGCCAAATACCGCCGTCTGTCTGAAGAAAATCTTCTTTTTCCTCAGCTGTGTTGATATTACGGCTTTTTAGTAATACATCAACTAAAGCGTCAGAATCATTCTTATCGAAAAATTCTGACGTATGCCACCTCTTAGAAGTTAATAACATATGCAAACTCACAATAATTTATTTGAGAATATTTTAGCAAATTTAAGAGGTTGTAGAAAGTCCCCAAATATCAACAAGTGGTAAATAATATCAAAGTATAATTTGATCGAGAACCTTAGATATGCTTTCGTGAAAACAAAGTGTTGCCCTAGCATCAGCTGCGGTCACCTGTTTATTAATAACTATCAGGTATTTCCCTCTAAAGGCATATGCCAAAGATGCAGCTGGATTTACTACCAAAGAAGTGCCACCAACAATAAGACAATCCGCGTTGTCGATTAATTCTACGGAATTATCCCATGCCTTCCCCGGTAAAGACTCACCATATAAAGTAACTTCTGGTCTTATCATGCCACCGCATATCTTACACTTAGGAATTTGTTCACCACATGTAAAAATGTAATCGGCTGGATACTTTTTATGGCATCTTTTGCAGTAATTACGCAGTGTGGAACCATGTATTTCTTGAACATTCTCACTTCCAGCCTTCTGATGAAGACCATCAATATTTTGGGTAATAATTCCGTCTAATTTCCCAGCCTTTTCCATCTGTGCCAATTTAATGTGAGCCTTATTTGGCTCAATACCATCCACATTAAGTTTCTGCCTATAAAATTCATAGAAAACTTTTGGCTCATCTTCTAAACAATCAATACTAAGCAAATACTCTGGAGAATATCCATCAAATCTAACATCATGCTGGTTGTATAAACCATCCGTCGATCTAAAATCAGGAATACCACTTTCTGTCGATACGCCCGCGCCACCAAAGAAAACTATGTGCTTGCTTTCTTTTATGATGTCATTTAACTCAGAATATTTATCGTCCATGGATATACCGCCTTTACTCACTAATTTCTTCAAATCTACTATTAAGTTGACGCTCTAACTCTTCGTAGTCATTTACGCCTAATAGTGTCTTTGGCATATACACTCTGAATTCAATATTAGTAGGGCACATATTGCTATAAAAAATCTGTGAACAATAGTCATTAATTTCTTTTGTAAGTTCTTCCAATCTATCATTATCAGAAATTAATTCAGGAATAGGAACAACTATAGCCGTTAAGCTTGTAACTCCTTGATTATTAACAGGAACTACACAACAATTTTCTACGCCGTAGATATTTAATATTTCATTCTCAACCATCTCAGGATAAACATAGGTTCCTTGAATTTGAACTACACGTCTAAGGTGACCTTCAAAGATGAATTCTCCACGCTCATTTTCCTTTCCCAAATCACCAGTAAATAACCATGTACGTCCATCTTGGAAATGTTTAATTACTTCTGATGTCATTATTGGATCCCGATAGTATCCCGACATTATTCCATTATAAGAAATCGCAATTTCTCCCTTGGAACCAATAGGTAACTCGTGTCCTGTTTCTCTATCCATTATCTTCATGATTACACCAGGGAAAGGAATTCCGATTAACCTATCATTATCCATATCTTGAGATGTACCACATACAGCAGAAAGTGATTCTGTAATTCCATATACACGATAAATCAAAGCATTACTTTTACGTTCCTTCAGGAAAGAAGAAAACTCGTTATACAAAACTCCGGTCATCAATTCACCACCAGAAATAGCAGCTTTCAAAAAAGACAAATCTGCATTAACTAAAGCGGGAGAATCCATTAACTCATCCCAAACAGAGTTATATCCAATAATTACATCAGGTTTACACTTTAAAAACTCAACATCTGGTGATGCTTTCCCAGCATTTGGATATAATGTCACTACATTTCCCATCGCTAGCACTGCATGTAAAGATAATGCCAGTCCCATAGGAAAGGACATTTTAATGCAAGACATTACTCTGATTTGATCCTTGTTTTTATAAATAGATCTACCAACATAAGACAGACTTTGAACTTTCTGATTTATTGCTCGTGAAGAAAATTCAACCATATTTGGTGAACCACCAGCAACTCCATAATTAAACAAAACTGCTGGGGCATTATAATCTATTTCGACAAGTACTTCTTCCGTTATTTCATTTCCTAATGACATGAACTTTTTCCAGTCATACACCTTGACGTTATCAGGCATTCCACGTAAAAAACCACTTTTAATATCGTCAACAAAATATCGGCTGTATATTCCAAGTCGATGCCAAAATACTGAGTAATCTCTCACTCTTGAAGTGACTACAGTAATAGTCTTATCTGTATGAGTAAATAGCTTTTTTGCTTCTGCTAACTTTGTTCCAGAAACAAACAAAAACAAACTCTTTGTTCGCCATATATACTCTTCGATTTCCTTAACACTATGTGCGTTATTTACAAGTGATACTATTGCACCAATCTTTGATGCTGCATATATAAGTGCAACTGTTGCAGGAAGTCCATTATGAGTAACCGTGATTACGTCACCTTTTTTTACACCTAATTTCACAAGAGACTTCGCAGTCGCTTCAATCATCTGGTAAAGCTGCGAATATGTGAGCTTCGGTATACCGTACTCCAAAGCAACTCTATCACCCCAAGCGTCACAACTATCTTTAATGACTTGATACAACGTTCTGTTCTCGTCATATTCTTTTTTTGCTTCACTGTAGTATTTACTCCACTTGGTCTCAGGTAAATTCATAGGGAACGCACTCCGTTTTTGTTTAATTATAGCTTTTTAATGGATTATTACCAAAGAAATACATGATATTGGTTCTACTTTTCTGTTTTTTGGCAAATTGTATTCTCTTCTTTTTGAAGTATAACTAAATAGTTGTAATAAATATAAGAAATGAGGACTTTGTGAGCATGGCAAGTCGCAAGAGCAAAAGACCATTTTTTGCACATTATGCAAAGATTTTTAAGAACGAATTTAGAGGCTATAACGGCAAGTCATTTATGAATGATGTTGCTGCAGGTATCACAGTAGGTGCCGTAGCACTTCCACTCGCACTCGCATTCGGTGCTGCAAGCGTTGACGCTGCACACGCAGCCATCGGTATCGCAGGTGGACTTATCACAGCAATTCTTGCTGGTATCATAAGCGGACTTCTTGGTGGTGGTTCCTTCCAGATTTCTGGACCTACAGGAGCTATGGCAGTTGTCCTTGGTACAATTGTTTCAGGTACATACGGTATTCAGGGTATGTTCATGGCAACATTCATCTCCGGTGTTATCCTTCTTCTTGCAGGACTTCTCCGATTCGGTAAGCTTGTACAGTTTATTCCTAAGCCAGTTGTTACTGGATTCACATCTGGTATCGCTCTTGTTATTGCTATCGGTCAGCTTAAGAATGCATTTGGCGTTGAAGCTAACGGTGAATCAACAATCGACAAGCTCCTCGACTTTTTCAGCAATATCGTAAACACACATTTACCTACACTTATCTGTACAGTAGCTGTAATTCTTATCATGGCTTTCTATCCTAAGAAGCTTGCTAAGTATGTTCCTGGCTCACTTGTAGCGCTCATCATTATCACTATCGTAGTAGCAGTAATGAAGCTTGATGTTGCTAAGATTGGCTCCATCCCAAGATCTATCATTAACACAGAAACTCTTAACATCAGGGCTGTTGACGGTGCTATGCTCAAGTCAATCGCATCTTACTCAGTTACAATTGCACTTCTCGGTATGATTGAGTCTCTCCTTTGTGGTACATGCGCTGCATCCATGAAGAAAGAGAAGTTCGACTCCAACGTAGAGCTTATTGCTCAGGGTGTTGCTAACATGGCAGTTCCTTTCGCTGGAGGTGTTCCTTCTACAGCAGCTATCGCTCGTACTTCTGTTGCTATCAAGAGCGGTTGTCAGACAAGACTTACTTCTGTATTCCAGTCTGTATTCCTTATCCTTTGCATGTTCATCCTCGCTCCAGTTATCGGTATGGTTCCATACGCTGGTCTTGCTGGCGTACTTCTTATGACAGCATGGAAGATGAATGACTTTGCAACTATCAAGTCCTACTTCAAACATAAGCTTACTGATGCAATCCTCCTCTTCTTCGTAACAATGATTGCTACTGTAGCTCTTGACCTTACTTACGCTATCTTAATCGGTGTTGGTCTCTCCATGATTCTCACAATCAACACACTTGCTAAGATTCGTGTTACTGTAGAGGAAGAAACACTTATCGAAAACCACGACGCAGCTGTTGTTTACTCCGTTGGTGCATACTTCTTTGCTAACGGTAAGGAACTTAAGAAAGCTATCGAAAAGGCTGAGCACAAGTATGATACTTACATCCTTTCCTTCCGTGGTGTTGTATTTGTTGACGTATCCGCCGAGAGTGAATTCATTGAAGCTGTTAACTACATTAAGGAGCAAGGTGCTGACTTCTGCTTCGTTGGTATGAACAAGTTCGTCAACGATACACTTGAGCAAATTGGTTTCCAAGAGCAAATTGGACGCGAACACTTCGCAGCTAACCTCGAGGAATTTGTAAAAGCAAAAAACAATGCATAACTTCAAAAGAGCCTAATTCAAAAATGAATTAGGCTCTTTTATTAGCTTTGATTATTGATAAGACAGCTGTGTACACCACATCTACAACAACAGAAAAAACAAGTGAAAGCACAAATGTTAATAGAAACAAGATAAGAGAATGAACTCTAGCTCCTTTTAAGAATGTATCAAACATTACTACCTGTACACCAACATGAAAAAGATATATCCACAGAGAATACTTTCCTATAAACATCAGTGGCTTACAATTAAACTCTTTTTTTGAACTTATATATAACGCTGTTATTGGTGCAAGATTACTTGCAAATAATTTAAAGAAAATAAACATTGCACCGTGTGACATGCCAGCAAGCATTATTGATACTAGACTAATTAAAATTATTAATAGTGCTATTGTATCTATCCCTTTAATTGATGCAATTTTCTTTTCAATTGGTTTCTTATACAGTGCATAAATAACGCCAATAATAAACCACTGTGTCATGAAATATGTCTTCAAATAGAATATAATATAGACTGCAAAACACAGATGTAAACAAGACCAAACAATAAAGAAAATCTTTATATTTCCGCGGGAGATCACCCTAGCTAAAAAATAAAAAACAAATAATACAAATAATGCTTCTACAAACCATCCAACTTGAACTGTAGGATCAAACAAAATATACAGCTTAATTAACTCTGGTAGTGAATTGTACTTATTAACAGTAGGATGAAAATAAAAAAGAATATGATATAAAACTGCAGCGACAAGGTATGGGACAGTAAAATTACTGAATTTATGGACAATAATTTTATAATCTATTTTTTTATCCTTTGTTGTAAGTGAAAGAATGTATCCACTAAGGAAGAAAAATACAGCTACAGCCGATGTGCCTACATGGCCTAAAACACCAGTAAAACAATGAGAAAACACCACAATCATGCATAGAATACTCTTCATCTGAAGTGTTTGTTTGGGACTCAAGTAATTCTCATTCATTTATATCTTTTCCTTATATTTGAGGTGCAGTAAATATAACAAATCAAACTGATCTTTACAACAATGCAATTATTTTCTACTGGAATTATCAATAACGAGTATATAAAATCATACATAATGTTATTGCATAAGGGATAGTAAAGTGTACGAGTTAAAAATTATGCCACAAAGAAAAAATATCAATAAATTTGCGCCATTTCTTTTTACAGGAATTCTGTTGTTATTATCTACAATAACAATTCTTACTAAGTGTCTTGGCGACCTCGATGAGATATGGAACTATACATTCTCTAGAGGAATTGCAATGGGATACAAACCGTATATTGATTACCCTTTAGTACAAATGCCGGCATATGCACTAATTATGTCTATCCCACTTTTTATTAGCAGAACTCTCATATCTTATAGAGTATTTGAAATACTATTATTAACAACATTCTCACTAACATGTCATCTTTTAGTAAGTAAAATTACCGAGAAATTCTACAAATACTTAATCCCTGTAATAACTGTGCTAGTAGTTGGTGGTAACATGACATACAACTTTGGAATGCTATTCATGGTGCTTCTTCTTGTATACATTCACATTAATGGCAAACCAAATACAAAAACATATTTCCTCATCGGCGTTATTGCTTTTATGTCCATAATGTTCCGCCAGACAAGCGGTTCTATATTAGCAATATTTGAAATTATTTATATGTTGATTACCACAAAGGAATCTCATTTTAAAAAAATCTTTTTCTATTTACTAGGAGGTTCCATACCATGTTTTCTTCTTCTTGCATATTTGCTTTATAACAAATCCTTTTTTGAATTCTGGGATAATTGTTTCTTTTCCCTTTTTACATTTGGTCAAAGTAATGGCCATCTCTGGATAAATGCAGTCATTGTCGGAAAAATTCTACTCATACTTTTTTCAGTAGTTTTATGTATAACCTATTTTAAAAAAACAAAAAATCCTCTGTATATTTATCTTCTTGTAGTTACACTT
The DNA here is from genome assembly GCA_024403675.1 of Saccharofermentans sp. Classification (GTDB taxonomy): domain Bacteria; phylum Bacillota; class Clostridia; order Saccharofermentanales; family Saccharofermentanaceae; genus Saccharofermentans. Next base: position 39,668 of record JAKSRH010000009.1, read on the forward strand.
ATAGTCTTTTCTATTTCTTTGCCTATACTTGATACTGTCCATATCTCATATGCCACTGCATTTTGTCTAATTACAATCGTATATTGTATAGGAAACTATGAACCACCATTTTCAAAAGTGTTTCAAGTCACTCTCATTGCTATTTTCGCACTTGCAATCGTAGTATATGGCGCTATTAATCTTGCAGGAAAAGATATTATTGATCATGGCGAATTAAACCACATTCCTACTGATGTCACACTAGAAATGTATGAAGAAATTAATGCATATAATCATATTTTTAATGAAGCCGGATTCCCCACAGATATTATTTCCGAATCAAAAGTCATCTTTTACATAGCAGATGGAACTTTTTCAGGACCTGATAATTTCTGCAATATGGAAAACCCTGTAGATTATCTAATGGATCTTCCAAAAAATACCGTAATCGTTATATCTGAAACCTATCTTAGTGATAACTGGCAAAATTCAGCTCCAATTTATGATTACATAATCACAAACTACAAAAAAATTGATTCCTATTATGGTTATGGTTATTACTTAAAAACCACCTAATTCTTACATCTGCTACTAGAAATACTTGGTATAATTTTAATATGGCTAAGAAGAATACTACTTTTTTTTGTAAAGAATGCGGATACGAGACATCAGGCTGGATGGGCAAGTGCCCTGGCTGTGGTTCTTTTAACACGCTCGTAGAAGCACCTAAAGAAGATACAAATCAGAATAAGACTAGCACACAAAATAATGCACCAGCATATAAGGCAGCTAGCTTTAATTGGACTAAGAGCTCAGGCACAGTAAGACTTAAGGATGCGGGAAAGGAGACTTACGTTAGATTTAAGACCGGCATCGATGAGCTCGATAGTTTATTTGGCGGGGGCATAACTGGTGGTTCCGTGACACTTGTTGGTGGTGAACCAGGTATTGGTAAGTCAACTATCCTTTTACAGCTTGCTAATTCATACAAAACTAGCGGCGACGTCTTATATGTATCTGGTGAGGAATCCCCTGCCCAGATTGGCATGCGTGCTGAACGTCTTGGCATTGATAATGACAACATTATTATCTGCGCACAGACATGTTTTGAAATAATTGCTGAAGAGATGCAACGAATCAAACCTGCCATCTGTATTATCGATTCTATTCAGACTCTCTATTCAGAATCTATTAGCGGCACTCCTGGATCTATTACTCAAGCCCGCGAGGTTACTGCAGGACTTATTAGAATTGCCAAAAGTAATAACATGCCTATTATTCTCGTAGGCCACGTAACAAAAGAAGGGTCTATTGCAGGTCCTAAGACTATTGAACACATGGTAGACACAGTTCTTTACTTTGAGGGCGATAACACAGGTAGCTACAGAATGCTTAGAAGTGTTAAAAATAGATTTGGCAAATCCTCTGAGATTGCATTCTTCGAGATGACACAATCAGGTTTGGTTGCTGTAGATAATAGCTCTGCCCTTCTCGTTATGGGTCGTCCACTTAAAGCACCTGGTTCTGCATTAACTTCTACTATGGAAGGTGCCAAGGCCTTAACTATTGAGATTCAGGCCCTCGCATCTAACACATGTTATGGTACTCCTCAGCGTATGACTTCTGGTCCTGATAGATCCAGAGTTACTATGCTCCTTGCAATTGCTGAGCAGACTTTTAAGTTAGGCTTAGCAACCAAGGATTGCTTTATAAATGTTATTGGTGGTCTTAGAATCACAGATCCATCCTGTGACCTGGCTATAATCGCTGCTGTGGTGTCTTCAGCGAGAGGTATCCCGCTTAAGGAGAACACTCTTATTCTCGGTGAGGTAGGCCTTACAGGCGAATTAAGACCTGTATCCCAGCTAAGCGCCCGCATACTCGAAGCAAACCGCGTTGGTATTACTAAGGTAGTTCTTCCTGGTTCTACTCGTTCTGCTATCGAGAAAGATGCAACACTTGCAAATAAAGCAGAATATTTCTTTGTGGATAACATATCGGAGGCTACAGATGTCCTTTTCTCATAACCCTAAGATTTACGTAATTATCCCTGCTGCAGGTTCTGGTTCTAGAATGGGCAAGAACAGCAATAAACTTTTTATGGAAGTTGCTGGTATTCCTGTAATAGAGAGAACTTTAAAAACCTTTATGGATTACGGAAATACACACTGTATTGTGGTTACTAACGAAGAAAATATAAATGCTATGAAAGAACTTCAGGAGACCAAGTATCCATGTATCAAGAAGGTTGTATTAGGAGGTAATTCTAGAACAGAATCTGTTAATAATGGAGTTCAGGCGTTATCTTCCCTTGAGTGCCCTCCCGATGCTAATGACTATGTGCTTATTCATGATGGTGCTAGATGCATGCTTACAGCTAACGTCATAAATAATTGCTGCGAAGGTCTTAAGAATAATGACGTCTGTGTTGCTGGTGTACCAACAAAAAATACTATTAAGATTGTAAAAAACGGAATCGTGGAATCTACTCCTGACCGTTCTACTTTATATGAGGTTCAGACCCCACAGTGCTTTAAGTATGACGTTCTTAAGAAGTCTTATGATAATGCTACAGCAAATGGAATTGAAGCAACCGATGATACTGCCTTAGCAGAGATTCTCGGATATAAAGTAGCTATCGTCGAAGGATCCTATTCAAACATAAAAATTACAACACCTGAAGATATTGATTTTGCCCAAGGCATGCTCGAGAGGACTTAAGTAAATATGATGTACACTAACCAGCAAATTGATGTCGACACATCAGCTTATTCATCTTTTGAAAGCGTAAAAGTTAACGAATTGTATTATCGTGCCCCTATTAATGAAGACTCCAGAAGCATAAGAATAGCGAGAAGTAGTATAATGCTTGAAGTTATTTTCCCACTTGTGTGCGTTACCGTTTTCGTTGCTTTAGTTATCTTTAGCATTGGCGGAGCAGAACTTGCTTCACAGTTAAAAAACGCTGATAAAGAAGCTATTTATTTTCTAATTGGTTTTGCTGTTATTTTTCTTTTTGCAATACTATACCGACCATTAATCACTATCGTTTGTAAACCAACAATTGCAAGTGGCAAAGTTATTGGAACTTATGACAAGAAAATAAAGTCAGGCAGAGGTATAAAAACTATATACTATGCCGTACTCGTACAAGACAGCGTTAAGAAAATTGCTAAGAAAGTAAAAATTACCCATAAGCAATTTAAACAATTAGAAAAAGACGACAGTGTGCGTCTAGTAAAATTCGCGAAAGTGTATTACGTGGTGCCAGATTAATTTCTTTAGCCCGCTATATATATAAATAACTTTTTGTGAACAAATCATTTGTTAGTTACACTACTCTAGTCTAATAGTTTATATTAGTATAGTGATTTACTAGGATGAGGAATTTACAATGCAGATTAAGGATTTATCTCCGCAGATGGCGTTATTTTTATTTATCGTAACCTCAAAAATTAAATACCTTCTCATAATCTCCATCCAGGCATATTTGGACACTGAAATTCTCAAGATTATATACAGGCAGTAATAATCATTGCCTTCTTATTCCGTTTCATATCTATCCACTTTATCCCTTTATATTAATAATCAACTTCGAATATATCTATTCCATAAGTCTTTTTGAACTTCTCTATATCAAGTTCATTTCTAACAAACATAACATCTATGTATTTACCCGTCTTAATATCCTTGAAGCCCACCGTCTTCTCGCCAGTACAAATACTAGAGCGAATAACCGCCTTCTGTGTGGTAGGGTCAAACTTTATTTCAGGAAGTTTTTCTTTGCGTTTAATTCCGAACATTTACTCACCTCTGAATAAGACTAAAGATAAACACTGCCACACCCAATGTCACAAGCACTACGCCAACCACACGGTTAAGAGTTTTCGCCGACGCCTTATTAGCAATAACGGCAGCAACACGTGCCCAAATTAATGTGAAAACCACGCACAAAGTCCAAATAAACCAATTAGGCTGACCACCAATTACAAAGTGTGATGCAGCACCTGTAAGAGCTGTAAAACTCATAATAAGCACTGATGTGCCCACTGCAGTCTTAAGGTCATATCCAAGGATACTGGACAAGACAAGAAGCATCATCATGCCTCCACCTGCACCAACAAAACCACAGATAAAACCAATTCCTGCGCCTCCGATTAAAGACTTAATTACACGCTCCTTCTGAGATACAGAGTTCATTTGCTCACGTGTAGTCATAACAGGTTTAACAAGGAACTTTATTCCAAGAATAAATGTCATAAACACAGACATATTACCCATAGTTCTCTGTGGCACGAGACTAGCGACATAGCTTCCCACTACAGTGAAGAGAAGCACGCTACTCATCATGACAAGGCCATTCTTTATGTCGATATTTTTGTTTTTACCATAAGTATATGCAGATACTGCACTAGCTAGCACGTCAGATGACAAAGCAATTCCCACTGCCATATATGGGTCCATGCCAAGAAATATTATAAGCATAGGACTTATAACTGCAGCAGCACTCATACCTGCAAAGCCAGTACCAAGACCAGCTCCAAGTCCTGCAAGAAAAGTAACAAGTATGGTAATAAAAGTATCAATCATAATTTATAAATCATCTCATGATAACTTGAGTTTGAATCTTCAAACCCTACCTTCTTATACATATCGTATCCCATATCAGTGGAAGATAACTTTATATAATCTAATCCAAGTTCTCTCGCCTTATCAATTACCATCTTAATAAGGGTGGCAGAAATACCATTATTACGGTACTGCTTAGCCGTAAAAACATTTAGCACCTCACCTACTTTTCCATGAATAAAATTAGGATTAGCTGGCTTCTCGATTACAAGCAAAAAGGCAGAAGCAATAAGTTCTCCCCTGTACATCATGTCACGAGCAATAAATGGGTGCAAATCCACGCCAACGTGCTTTTCAAAGTAAGAAGGCAAAGTCTCACGCACCTTATCCGCCTCTTCGAAAGTCATATCTGGGTGATCAGCAAACAAATAGTTAAGACGAACTCTTTCTAAATCCGGAATATCATCACGAGTTGCCTGACTATAAACAATTTCCATATCATTCTCCTGATAGTTATTGTATTCATTATATACGAAAAAAGCCTGACCACTATAAAGTAGTCAGGCAAATTACAAGCAATAACAATTTATATTACTTGGAAACAAGCTCCATTGTATCAAGTGCGATAGCAAGCTCCTCGTTTGTAGGGATAACACAAACTGTTACCTTAGAATCTGGAGTAGAGATGATTGCTTCCTTACCACGGAGACCAGTATTAACAGATGGGTCAATCTTTACGCCCATGAACTCGAGTGGCTTACACATATCTTCTCTCATAAACCATGTGTTCTCACCAACACCAGCTGTAAATACGATTACGTCTACACCACCCATAGCAGCTGCATAAGAACCGATAATCTTTGTGCCCTGGTAAGCAAACATGTCGAGTGCGAGCTGAGCCTTCTCATTACCAGACTTTGCTGCAGCCTCGAGGTCACGGAAGTCAGAAGATACACCAGAGATACCCATTACACCAGACTTCTTGTTCATAAGTGTATCCATCTCGTCAGGTGTAAGACCTTCCTTCTTCTGGATGATCGGTACGATAGCTGGATCGATATCACCTGTTCTTGTACCCATGAGGATACCAGCAAGTGGTGTAAGACCCATAGATGTATCTACGCACTTACCGCCATCAACAGCTGCGAAAGAAGAACCGTTACCGAGGTGGCATGTGATAACCTTAAGATCCTTAGGATCCTTTCCAAGGAACTCACAAACTCTCTTAGAAACATATCTGTGAGATGTACCGTGGAAACCGTAACGACGAATCTGATACTTCTCATAGTACTCGTAAGGGAGACCATACATGAATGCCTTCTGTGGCATTGTCTGATGGAAAGCTGTATCGAATACAGCTACGTTAGGTGTACCAGGCATTGCAGCCTCACAAGCCTCAATACCAATAAGGTTAGCTGGGTTGTGAAGAGGACCAAGATCGAAGCACTCTCTTACTACACGCTTAACATCCTCGTTAACAACGATAGACTCACTGTAGTGCATACCAGCGTGAAGTACTCTGTGACCAATAGCATCAATTTCCTTAACGTCAGCGATAACACCAACCTCAGGATCTGCAAGCTGACCAAGAATAAGAGTTACAGCAACCTGATGATCAGGGATAGCAGTCTCAATAACTACATCTTCCTTACCTTCTCTCTTGTATGTGAGCTTACCGTCAATACCGATTCTCTCAGCATTACCCTTAGCAAGAACATCACCATTGTCCATGTTAAAAAGCTGGAACTTACAGGAAGAACTTCCGCAGTTAATAACAAGAATTTTCATTTTATATGTCTCCTTAAAATTAATAATTAACCCTGTGCCTGAACTGCTGTGATAGCAACAGTACCAACGATATCGTCAGCATAGCAACCTCTAGAGAGGTCATTAACTGGCATTGAAAGTCCCTGAAGAACTGGACCATAAGCCTCTGCCTTAGCAAGACGCTGAACAAGCTTGTAACCAATATTACCAGCCTCAAGGGATGGGAATACCAATGTATTAGCGTGACCAGCAACCTTGGAACCTGGAGCCTTAAGTTCACCAACAGTAGCTACGAGAGCCGCATCAAGCTGAAGCTCACCATCAACATCAAGCTCTGGATACTTCTCATGAGCAATCTTAACTGCCTCAGATACCTTAGTAACATCATCATGCTTTGCAGAACCCATTGTGGAATAGGAAAGCATTGCAACCTTTGCTGGCTTACCAACGAACTGCTCGAAGGACTCAGCAGAAAGCTTTGCAATCTCTGCAAGCTTAGGTGAATCAAAATCAGTATTTACTGCACAATCAGCGAAGATAAACAATCCATTCTCGCCGAGGTCACAGTTAGGAACTTCCATAAGGAAGAAACCAGAAACAGAAGAAACACCCTTCTTCATCTTAAGAAGCTGGAGTGCTGGTCTGATTGTATTACCTGTGGAGTGACATGCACCGGAAACAGCACCGTCAGCATCACCGCACTTACACATAAGACATGCATAGTACATATAATCAGATGTCATCATCTCGAGAGCCTTCTCCTCTGTGATACCCTTCTTCTTTGCTGCCTCAATAGCTGCCTCTGTCTCTTCTGCGGAAAGACCCTTCTTCTCAGCCTTAGCCTTAGCTGCTGCTGCCATTGTCTCTACGCCACGAAGTTCAATAAACTTATCAAGATACTTCTTCTGATTAGGATCTTTAAATGGATCAACGATTGTTGCGCCTGTAAGGTCAAAACCTTCACCGTACTTAGCGATTTCTTCAGGTGTACCAATAATAATAAGGTTAGCAATATCCTCCTTGAGGATCTTCTCTGCTGCCTCAAAAGTTCTCTTGTCCATAGACTCAGGAAGAACGATTGTCTTCTTGTCTGCCTTAGCTCTAGCCTTAATCTCATCAATAAATGCCATTGCCTGTTCTCCTTATATATTTATATTAATAATATTCGGTTCTCAGTATACTCTTGTAAATTAGTCTTTTCAAATTAATCTATGAGCAAACTAACCGCCAAATTTTCTTCTGCATAAAGCACGTAACGACCATTTTCTTCGCGATAAATAAGGCTTAACGCAGGGCTGTTTGTGTATGTAGCAACTCTTGCTCCCTCAATATCACAAATACGACCATAAAGGCTTGTATCATCAAGTAAATATGCGATTTCCATGATATCCGTATACGCTCTAAAAGCTTCGTTTCCGTCGACATTTCCAGCGACAATATAATACGTATTTCTTAATGAACCGTTGTTAAAAATGCTTCCCTGAATCCATCTATAAGAATCATCTGGAAGCTCATTTACTCTAGCAAGATTGAGCATTGTTCTAACAGAATCTTCCACATCAACAGAAGCTGGAACATTATGGGAATAAATATAACTAATTTCTCCATTTACTTCAGTATATGCAAAAGCATAAAGTGGTATGTTATTTGCCACCAATGCACCCTTAACAAGTCCAAGGTTATACTCGTAACTTCCACTAGGGATAAGCTCACTGTCCTCGAGATTTTTCACAAGTCGTAAATCAATTGAAGATATTTGCACACCCTCGAAAGAAAACATGTCACCACTTTCGCCAATACTTCCAGCTAAAGTGCCACCAACATCTTCTGCTTTAACATCACTTGTATCTTCCATGCTAGCAAAAGCACCTTCATGGTAAGAAGCTGCTGACAAGGTCTCTGGCACAAAATGACCATTGTCATCAAAAAGGTTATCTACTTGCTTCTCAATATCAACATAATCAGACTTTGTTCCGTAAGCGTTATAGTAATAAAGACAAGCATCAAGCCATGCAGCTTTACCAGAATTATCACTACCACTGATATCGATATTTTTCTCTACACTCTTTTTAAGAGAAGATGCCTCAAATCTATCTCCAGACTTAACATACATCTTTAAAAGAAGAGCCTGATCCTCGAGCCTATAAACACCAGATGCTTCACCAGGCTGTGTTGTAAGACGACCTGGGATGATGTAGTAGGAAGGGATAAGTCCATTTTCACCACATTCCTTAACAAGATACTCACGGCTTCTCTGCCACAAATAATCTCCTACAAGGCCATCATCAGAAGCTACTTTCTGCCAATCATAAGAAAGTGAAGGAAGCTCTTGTAAAACCACCTTTTTCTTACCTGCATAATTGCCGTTATACCACAGATACAAGCCTCCAAGAAGCAATACGACAGCCACAATAATGGAGATTGTTATTATTTTCTTTTTCATTACGATAATCCTATACACTTTATAAATAGGCGCATTTCTAATATAATCACACCAAAGTTAATTATAACCTACTTTAAGGACGAACACATGAGAGTTATAGGAATAATCGCGGAATTCAATCCGTTTCATAATGGTCATAAGTATTTAATCGAGGAAGCACGCCGTAGGGTAAATGATCCTCGAGCTATTGTTATGACTGTAATGAGTGGTGCTTTTGTTCAGCGTGGGTTTCCATCTGTTCTTCCTAAGCACGAACGTGCCCGCATGGCACTTCTTAATGGCGCTGACGTAGCTATAGAGATTCCTTTTACTTTCGCTTGTAGTCCATCAGAGAGATTTGCCCGTGGTAGCGTAGAGCTCCTATATAGAACTGGCGTAGTAACTGACCTCGCCTTCGGCGTAGATTGTCAAAAGCCAGAACTTCTTTTTGAACTAGCTGATATAGAGCCAGATGAAGACGTTCTCAAATCTTCCCTTGCTAGCGGAAACTCATTTCCTTCAGCACGTGCAGAAGCTGTTATTTCTATGTGGACCCAATCACATCCTGATGCTTCTTCTGAAGATATCAATGTTGTTAGTGACACCCTAAGACAGCCTAACTCCATTCTCGCACTCGACTACATTCGTGCAGTTCGCGACATGAAGATAAACTTCAAGATTCATCTAATTCCTAGAATCCCAGATAGCTCAGCTACTTCTGTTAGAGAAAAACTCATGTCAGCTACTACAACTACTGAGACAGCAAATAGTCTCATGGGAACCATGCCTGACAATGCACTCGCAGTATGGCTTTCTGCCATGAGCAACAACAAGTTCACTCTTCCGATGCGTGATAACTTGGCAAAAGATATTTATCTTAGAATCAAAACATATCCTCTAAATGATGTCGCATACATGAGTGACGGATTGGATGGATATATCACTAACACATTGGAACGCAGTTGTAATTTTATAAACATGATGAAGTCACTTCAGACAAAGCACTTCACCATGCCTCGTATTCGTCGTGCGCTTTCGTCCTTCTTGGTAGGTCAAAAAGCTGACTACATAGATCAAGAAAAACATGTGCAATATATACGTGTGCTCGGATTTTCTCGCGAGGGCAGATATTGCCTTAAGGTAATGGGCAAATGCGCTAGACTTCCTATTATCCATAACCCATCAGACGCATTAGAACTCTATGCATCTAATCCTAGATTAAAGGCTCAGTTTGAGTTAGACCTACAGGCCTCACGAGTTCAAGCTGTGTATCTTGGCATGGACCCTGACTATGAGTGGAGCCAGGCACCGATTGTTGTGAAGTAATTTCTAATAGAATTCCTAGCTATACCTGTTCCTGCAAATAGTTATTTACGCGAGTCTCAATAATTTCCCTTACAGCCTCTAGAGATTTCTGATCTTCAAAATAAGCTGGCATTTCCTCACTCATGATTATAATAATCATAGGATCAGCGTACCTAAACACATTCATGTTAGTTACGATATCAATATACTCATCTTTAAACGGTTCAAAATCAAAATCATCTTCATACCAATACCAGTCGTCCGGATCAAGCGCGGCAATCTCCATGTCAATTACCGCCTCCAAAGCATCAAGATTTACTGGTGTACAAACGTTAGTCATTGTCACCTGCACATCGTAATCCAGGAATGAAGTAATCACAGACCACGCAGCTTCCTTATTCGCACAGCAAGCAGTAATGGAGGCTGTATATGCTACACTTGAATAACAACTTATTCTGTCGTATGAAGGATAACCTACTACGGTAACCGGGGTGGACTTAGAAGATACAATTGTGTTACCCATATAGAAATAAAACCCACCAAAAAAACAGCTCTCAAGAGGGATAAAACTATCTTCCCCTTCCACATCATGAAACAAAATATCTCTATCTTTGGCTAACGTAGCCATCTGTGTAAATCTCTCACCCTGTTCTCCAGTGCTGATATCAAATTTACCATCCACCATAAAATCATCACTACATAGCGCGAACATATTCTCAAAATACTCAAAATCAGTATAAGGCTGATTATAATCATCCGGCCGCATTAATGGGTCCACACCATCCATATGTGTATTTACAAATTCAACATATTCGTCGTATGTAAATCCTGTCTGGTCAATAGATGAAGCTCTAACAGATAATCCAGTAATATCAAGTCCATATGGAATAACATACGTTCCATGATCACTTGTAAATCCTTCTCTAACCGCAGCAACATAGTTATTAACATCAAAATTATCATCATTATTCATGAGTTCGTTCAAATCCGCATAAATTAGTTCTGGCATAGCAGCTGAATAAGGTGCACTCCCAAGAATAATATCTGGGCCTGTTCCCTCACGAATATCACTGAAAATTTTATCATTAGTCATAACAAACATGTCATACCAAGACACACCATCATAGGCAAATTCTGAATACATATAATAATCATCAACTATCTGAATGAAGTAATCTCCATCATAGTCGCTATTTATCGCCTCAATAGCACCGCCGATAGTATGATCAATAAATGCATCATAGGTATATCCAACAGTAACAATAGGTTTTCCAGCATGAGGATTCGTATCCGCCTTATTAAGTAGATACATCTTCTGAATCTGATAACCTAGACCATTATTATTGTCACTTGCTCGAACAAACAATGTATCATTGCCATACCCAAATATCGTAAGAACGTTAATAGAATAGAATGGAGACATAGCACTGGAATACAAATCAAAGGCAAGCTCTATCTCTTCCCCAGTCACACTATTCTTCTTATAAACCTGACTACCACTACTACCTAGGTATGTGCCATCACCTAAAAAATACATTTCCTCATACTGCTCGAAAGTCCTCTCAACAGCATATACACCGGTCTCAGGATCAAAAGAATAAATAGCATAATCTTCCGCGCGACTGGCTTGGTAATATATCGCCCCATCCGCTTCATCACAACTTCTATTTCTAAAATTAAATTCAAGGAATCCTCCAATTTCATCATTTCGTACATTAACATAGTAATGAGAACCATCTGTCGTATCGAATACGTAAAAAGCACTCTGATGACCTTCCCACTTATATATTAGATAAACAACATAGTCTCCTGAAACAGCAACATCAAGAACCGTAACAGTTCCTGGATACCAATCAGAAAAATCCAATTCCTGGACAATATCCATGGTCTGATTATCAAAATCAATTGTCACAACACATGGATGGTCCTCATATAAAACAGATTCAGGATTGAGAATCTGACGTTCAATAAAATAATATACCTCTCCATCATGAGAGTATGCATATGCTACAAAAGCATCACCCTCATCAAAGGCCTCGGAAATATCGAATTCCCCAAGTCTCTCGCCATCATAGTTATATTTATATACAATACTCTTCAATAAATAATCAGGAGAAAAAACAGATGCAGATAAACCTTCGACAAAGTAATCATTACCTGCATACAATACTCTGGTATCGGACTCACTAAATCCATAATCAATCAACGAATCATCAATTACTGTCATATCATACCAAGGATCATCTTCGCTAACATATTTAATCTCGTTAAGAAGTATAGAATCTCCAGTATTTTTACAACCTGTCATAGACCCTATGGATAATATGAGTGAGCTAGCCAGAACCACACTTGTGATTTTACGAATAGTACTCATATGTTTGTTCCCTCCTTATCTATACTATACACCACGTGGTATATCTATTCATAACGAGATATAACTCGGTCAAATTACTCTAATTTGTAATCCGTCCCTGCTTTGAATACAAAATAAAAAGGATTACCGTAATTACACGATAATCCTTATGTTTTATTTCACTTCAAACCTAAATTACTTTGCCATCTTACTCTTAATGAGCTTAAATACCTCAGAAGCAGTAAATGGAATAAGTGCGAGTGGAATAATTACTGCCCAAGCACCAAGAGCAAGTGGAATATTGTCGAAAATTCCATTAACGCCTGGGATGTAAATAACTGCAAGAAGAAGCGCAATTGATCCACCAACAGCAACGTTCATAAGCTTATTACCAAAGATACCAATCTTAAATACGGAACTTCTCTCAGAACGAGCTGCAAATGCTCTAAGAAGCTCAGCAAGAATAAGTGTAGCGAAAGCAACTGTTCTTGCTACTGTAATCTGCTGATCTGCAGTTCCAAAGAAACCTGTCTTGTTAGTAAGAGCAAAGAGGAATGCAGTTGCTACAGCAACAAAGATTGCAATAGACTGAACTGCTACAGTAGTGAGCATGGACTTATTAATGATTGGCTCACTCTTCTTACGAGGAGGAAGCTTCATGATACCTGGCTCACCCTCTTCTCTACCAAGTGCCAAAGCTGGGAAGCTATCAGTTACAAGGTTAAGCCACAAAAGCTGAATAGCTGTAAGTGGAGCAGCAATTCCAGGAATCACTGTATTAGGAATAAGTGAGAGCAAGAAAATTACAAGAATCTCACCTACGTTACAGGAAAGAAGGAAACTTACGAACTTACGAATGTTAGCGTAAATTACTCGTCCCTGCTCAACTGCCTTAACGATAGTCGCAAAGTTATCGTCCATTAGAATCATGTCAGCAGAATTCTTAGAAACATCTGTACCAGTAATACCCATAGCAACACCGATATCAGCGGCCTTAAGTGCCATAGCATCATTAACACCATCACCTGTCATGGAAGCAATGTGATCCTTCTTACGAAGCGCTGTTACGATACGAACCTTATGCTCAGGAGATACTCTAGCATATACATTAGTTGTCTCACATACAGTAAGGAGTTCCTCATCAGAAATCTTATCAAGCTCAGCTCCAGATAAAGCACCAAAGCCTTCACCCATCATGCCGAGGTTATTAGCGATAGCTACAGCAGAATCCTTGTAGTCACCTGTAATCATTACTGTTCTGATACCAGCTTCCTTACATACTGCGATAGCATCCTTAGCTTCTTCTCTAGCTGGATCAATCATACCGATAAGACCAACAAAAATCATATTATCTTCATGAGAGAAATCTGGCTTAACACCAACCTCATGCTCTCTATATGCAAAAGCAAGAACACGAATAGCCTGGAGGCAGAAGTCATGGTTTTGCTTAGTAATCTTATCAAGATACTCAGGTGTCATCTCGTGAACACCATCAACATCAGCATAGTGGCTACATCTGGAAAGAACGATATCAGGACCACCCTTTGTGTAGCTTACAACCTTACCATCAACTACACCTGTGTGGTAAGTAGTCATCATCTTACGGTCAGAGTCAAATGGAAGCTCCTCAATTCGTGGGAACTTATTCATTGTGTGCTCACGAACCATCTCGACCTTAGAACCAAGTGTTGTAAGGGCACCCTCAGTAGGATCACCAATGCAAGTATATTTTCCATCTTCACCCTTTACGATAGAAGCATCATTACAAAGAACTGCTGCTCTACAAAGAGTCTCTGCTACGCCAGTTGGCTTATATACCTTACCGTCTGCACCAAGGATTCTTCCCTCAGGTGCATAACCGTTACCCTCAACGTCATATACATGCATACCGTCGTAGATAACCTGAACTGTCATCTGGTTCTGTGTAAGTGTACCTGTCTTATCAGAGCAAATAACATCTACACATCCAAGAGTCTCTACAGCGAGAAGTCTCTTAACGATAGCATTGGCCTGAGCCATCTTAGTCATACCGATACTAAGAACGATAGTAACAACGGCTGCAAGACCCTCAGGAATTGCTGCAACAGCCAAAGATACAGCTGTCATAAGTGCATCCATAACTGGATTCTTCTGAACAACTACATCAACAACAAATACGATAATACAAACGATAATGCAAACTACAGCAAGAATCTTACCAAGTGTGTTAAGGCCCTTCTGAAGTGGAGTTGCCTCATCTTCAATATTTGTGAGCTTGTTAGCAATCTTACCAAGCTCAGTATTCTTACCAGTACCTACAACTACGCCCTTAGCGCGACCATAAGTAACAGCTGTACCCATAAAAAGCATGTTACTTCTGTCACCAATGGAGCAGTCCTCAGAAAGAACTACCTCTGCATCCTTGTCAACAGGAACAGACTCGCCTGTAAGAGAAGCCTCTTCTGCCTTAAGGGAACTAGAACTAATAAGTCTAATATCAGCGGAAATTGCATCACCGGCGTCTATGGAGATGATGTCACCTTCTACGATTCTGTCAGAATCAATCATAACGAGCTCGCCGTTACGAATAACCTTAGTCTGAGGAGAGCTCATCTTCTTAAGTGCAGCAAGAGCCTGATCAGCCTTACCTTCCTGATAAACACCAAGAATTGCATTCAAAATGATAATAGCGAGGATAACAATTACGTCTACCCATCCCTCAAAACCATTATTCTCCTTAATTGCCATTACAGCAGAAAGTGCAGCAGCTGCAATAAGGATGATTACCATGGCATCAGCAAACTGAGCCAAGAATTTCTTCCAAAGTGGTTCCTTTTTCTCTTCACCCAAAGAGTTAGGGCCAAACTTTTCAAGCCTGTTACCAGCTTCTGTTGAGCTTAAGCCGGCATCAGCATCAGCTCCTAATTCCTTAAGTACTTCATCAATTGGTTTAGAAAAAGCTTTATCCATATACTTACCCTTTTCTTTTTAGAAAAATCCCGGTCAGCAAACTACGCTAACCGGGATAAATTAAAACACTCTATTTAGAATCAGCCGTTAAGTCTAGCCTCGAGAGCTGCCTTCTGATCCTCATAACCTGGCTTACCGAGAAGAGCGAACATGTTCTTCTTGTATGCCTCTACACCTGGCTGGTTAAATGGGTTAACAGCGAGGAGGTAACCAGAAATACCACAAGCCTTCTCGAAGAAGTAGATGAGCTCACCAAGGTTGTAAGCTGTCTGCTCTGCCATGTGTACTTCCATGTTAGGAACCTTACCATCAACGTGAGCAAGGATTGTACCCTGCATAGCCTTCTTATTAACTTCGTTCATATCCATACCAGAGAGGAAGTTAAGACCATCAAGGTTAGCTGGGTCATTAGGAATCTCGAAAGACTTACGTGGTGCATCAATAGCAACTACTGTCTCGAACATGATTCTTGCACCCTCCTGGATGAACTGACCCATGGAGTGGAGATCTGTTGTGTTATCAACACCAGCAGGCATGATACCACGGAAATCCTTACCCTCAGACTCACCGTAAAGCTGCTTCCACCACTCTGTCATATAGTGGAAAGATGGCTCATAGTTAACCATAATCTCTGTGGAGTAACCAGAACGGAGGAGACAGTTACGAACTGCAGCATACTGATAGCATGGGTTCTCCTCAATAGACATCTTCTTATATGCCTTAGAAGCATCCTTAGCACCCTTCATGAGCTCGCGGATATCGATACCTGCAACAGCGATAGGAAGAAGTCCAACAGCTGTAAGAACAGAGAAACGACCACCGATATCATCAGGTACTACGAAAGACTCATAACCCTCAGCATCTGCGAGACCCTTAAGAGCTCCACGAGCCTTATCTGTTGTAGCGTAGATACGATTCTTAGCCTCTTCCTTACCATACTTGTTCTCCATGTAAGCACGGAGGATACGGAAAGCGATTGCTGGCTCTGTTGTTGTACCAGACTTAGAAATAATATTAAGGGAAACGTCCTTACCCTCGATAATATCCATCATGTCTGCGAGGTATGTAGCAGAGATGGAGTTACCGCAGAAAATAATCTGTGGGGACTTACGAACCTTCTTAGATGCAACATTTGCAAAAGAGTGGCTGAGCATCTCGATTACTGCTCTAGCTCCGAGGTAGGAACCACCGATACCGATAACGATGAGAACGTCTGTATCTCTTCTAATCTTCTTAGCAGCCTTCTGAATTCTAGAGAACTCTTCCTTATCATAGTTAGAAGGAAGATCAAGCCATCCGAGGAAGTCATTTCCAGGACCATTCTTCTTGTGGAGCATATCGTGAGCTACCTTAACCTGTGGCTCCATACGCTTAACTGCTTCTTCACCGCCAATAAATGGCAATACATTAGAGTAATCAAATGTAATCATGTTTTTTCTCCTATTAGAAAAATTAATTATTTTCAAACCGTAACAGAGTATACACCCATATACGCCTAAAATATATCAAATTTTTATGTAAAAAGAGGCATTTTTCAAGAAAATTGAAAAATAACCTCTATTTAGCCTAATATTTATTACTTAAGGAATCCGTTGATAATCTGTTCCTCAGCCTCTGCTTCTGTAAGACCCAAAGTCATAAGCTTATTAAGCTGATCTCCAGCAATCTTACCAATAGCTGCCTCATGAACGAGCATAGCATCAACATTGTTTGCCTCAAGGGATGGAACTGCAAGAATACGACCATTATCCATAATGATGGAGTCACATTCTGTGTGACCAGAACATCTAGCATCACCTCTGATACAAAGATCAAGCTTCTGGTATGAAGTGTCTCTTGCTACAGATCTAGATACGATATCAGCAGAGGAACCATCACCCTCAAGAATTACATTATAAATACTATCTGCCTGCTGAACCCCATGAGTCATAAGTCTCTCATGAACTACAAGCTTAGCATCTGCCTTCAAAGTAGCATTAGTTGTACGCTTTGTGGAGTCTACGCCCTTAATCTGAACCATCTCCATCTCCATGCTACTACCCTCTTCCATGTTAACCTCTGTTACAGGATTGAGGATGCGCTTACCGTCACCATCACCGTCACCGTAATGCTTCTCAACATATTTAACCTTGGAATTCTTACCAATAAAGAATCTATGCACACCATCATGCTGAGAATCCTGCTTACCGCAATTGTGAATACCACAACCAGCTACAATAACTACATCACAATCATCTTCAATAAAGAAATCGTTATAAACTGTCTCCTTAATGCCAGAAGCACTGATAACTACAGGAATATGTACGCTCTCCTTCTTAGTTCCAGCCTTTACTCTGATATCGATACCAGTACCATCTTCCTTGCTAACAATATCAATATTAGCTGTTGTATTACGACCAGCAAGTTTACTATTAGCTCTGAAGTTATATGCACCTACAGGAACCTCATGGAGGTCTGCAAGCTCTTCTATCATTCTCTTCTGAATTTCATCCATCTGAATGTCAGCCATGATTAACCTCCTTAATTAAGCATGCTACAGGAATCGACTGCAGCATCTGTGCCTGTAATAGTAGGAAGAATATCTTCTCCCTTACCCTGTGTCTTTACCTTACCATTTGCAAGAACGACAATCTCGTCAGCAATCTTTAGAAGTCTTTCCTGGTGTGAAATAACCACAACAGAACCTGATGTACGCTCAGCGCGCATCTTTTCGAAGATTCTTGTAAGATTCTGGAAACTCCAAAGGTCAATACCTGCCTCTGGCTCATCAAATACAGAAAGCTTAACGTCACGAGCAATTACCGTAGCAATCTCAATTCTCTTAAGCTCTCCACCTGAAAGGGAACCGTTAACTTCACGATTAATATAGTCTCTAGCACAAAGGCCTACCTCAGACAAATATGTACATGCCTCTGCTACCTTAAGGTCCTTACCTGCTGCAATTCTAAGAAGGTCAATAACCTTGATACCCTTAAACTTAACCGGCTGCTGGAAGGCAAAACCTACACCCTTACGTGCGCGGTCAGTAATATTCATGTCTGTGATATCTTCACCATCAAGAATGATTCTTCCTGATGTTGGTTTAATAATTCCTGCAATAAGTTTAGCAAGTGTAGACTTTCCACCACCATTAGGACCAGTAATAACAGTAAACTTACCGTCGCTAATTGTGAGAGTTAAGTCTTTAATGATTTCTTTATTGTCGCCGTTATCCTCGACGCCATAAGATATGTTCTTTAACTCGAGCATTTGTATTTCCTTTTCACTTATATTTATTAGCTATCGACTATTATACAGCATGAAGCATTCAAAAATGACCCCAATTCATATATAATTTCATCTATGGACAACGGTAACACGACAGATAGTAAGATTTTGATACTTTATTTGGTTAAAAACGCACCTGGCGTAAGCTATCAGATGCTTATGGATAAGTGTATGGAATCTTTGTATACCGATTTTTTTGTTTTTTCTCAGTGTTATAACGAGCTTATTGCTGGTAATCTCATGGATAAATCTGACGTCGATACTGGCACGGGTGAAGTATTGGGCACAAATGAGACTTTGCACATAACTGCTGGTGGTGAAGCAATCCTTGATGATGTAAGAGATTTTGTTAACCCACAGGTAATGGGTTATCTTCGTAAGGCAGCTCAAGAACTTAAGGAAGCACTCGAGGAGCAAAACTCTGTAAAGGCCTTCGCTGAACCAATAGTAGATAAACCTGGCAAATACTTAGTTAAACTTACAAATACCAAAGAAAATAAAAATTTTGAGTGTAGCTTCGTCTGTGAAAGTAAAGAAGAAGCCGACAAAATTCTTGCCTCTTGGCGCAATAATTCTAATTCCATAATGGATAATTTCATCTCTGCTCTTAACAGCTAATCCAAAACTCAACATTTATTTTGCTTTTCATCTCCTAGCGCAATATAATAGTCAACGTATTATCTATTAATAAAGGAGAGAAGGAAATGAAGAAGATTTTAACAAAGGTTCTCGCTTTGACAGTAATCGCTTCCATGGCATTCGCATTTGCTGGATGCTCCAAGAAGAAGCTTGTTGAGAAGGGTAAGCTCATTATGGCAACAAATGCATATTTCCCACCATATGAGTATTACGATGGTACAACAATCGTAGGTATTGATGCTGAGATTGCTCAGGCTATCGCTGATGATCTCGGTCTCGAGCTCGAAATCGTTGACGTAGAGTTCGACTCTATCATCGCTGGTGTACAGGCTGGTAAGTACGATATCGGTATGGCTGGTATGACAGTTACTGATGAGAGAAAGCAGAGTGTAAACTTTACTGCATCTTACGCTACAGGTATCCAGTCAGTAATCGTTACAGAGGATTCCCCTATCACATCTGTTGAAGATCTTATTGACGGTGATTATGTAGTTGGTGTTCAGCAGGGTACTACTGGTGATATCTACATGACAGACGAAGTTGGTGACGACAGAATCGACCGTTACTCCAAGGGTAACGACGCAGTTCTTGCTCTTACTCAGGGTAAGGTTGACGCAGTTGTTATTGATAATCAGCCAGCAATTGCTTACGTAGCTGCAAACGAAGGTCTTAAGATTCTTGATACACCTTATGCTATAGAGGATTATGCTATCTGTGTAAGACTTGATAACGATGAGCTACTTAGCGATATCGACGCATCTCTTGCTAAGCTTCAGGCTGACGGCACAATCGATGCTATCATTTCTAAGTACATCCCAGCTGATAGCTAATTAAATCATTTGGATAATACTGTGACTCCCGATTAGTTCATACTAGTCGGGAGTTTTTATTTCCACTTTATTTCCCATAGAAATTTAATTAAAATAATTAAGTTAATTAAAAATAAAGGAATTTGTGTAATGAATTACTTATTGCTCGCGACTCTTGCCATGCCACAATGGCTCCAGAAGCTTAAGTCAGATTTTATACTTAACTTCGTTGACGACGACCGCTACATGTATATCGTTAAAGGTCTTATTGTTACTGCTGAGGTAACTTTCTTTGCGACTCTCCTTGGTATAGTGCTTGGTGCCCTCGTCGCTATTATTAGATCTACTCACGACAAGCTTGCTCCTACTATGAGGATGGGAGCGCCTAAGGTAGCACTTAAAATTGTAAATGCTATTTCGCAGGTATATCTTACTGTTATTCGTGGTACCCCTGTTGTAGTACAGCTCATGATTGCATACTTCATTATTTTTGTTACCTCTAATAACAAAGTTCTTATCGCGGTTCTTGCCTTTGGCTTTAACTCCGGTGCCTATGTCGCAGAGATTATTCGAAGTGGAATTATGAGTATCGATAACGGTCAGTTTGAGGCTGGTCGTTCCCTTGGTTTTAACTACGCACAAACAATGATTTATATCATTATTCCTCAGGCTTTTAAGAATGTCCTCCCTGCTCTTGCAAATGAGTTTATCGTTCTTCTTAAAGAGACATCCATCTCTGGTTACGTTGGACTTCAAGACTTAGCACGAGGCGGTGACGTAATCAGAAGCCGTACTTACTCTGCGTTTATGCCACTTCTCGCTGTAGCTGCAATTTACCTTATTATCGTAATGTTCTTCAGCAAATTGGTAACAATGCTCGAAAGGAGACTACGTAACAGTGAGCGCTAATAACGACGTAATTATTGATGTAAAGGGTCTTAAGAAATACTACAAGGGAGATGAAATAAAAGCTCTCGACGATATTACAACCACTATCAAAAAGGGTGAAGTTGTAGCGATTATCGGCCCTTCAGGATCTGGTAAATCCACTTTCCTTAGATCCCTTAACCTTCTCGAGGTACCTACTGATGGTACTATCCTTTTTGAGAACACAGATATCACATCCCCTGAGACAAACATAAATGTTCTTCGTCAGAAGATGGGCATGGTTTTCCAGCACTTTAATCTCTTCCCACACTTATCCGTTATGGATAACATGACACTTGCTCCACGTAAGCTTCTTAAGATGAGTAAGGATGATGCTGAGAAAAAGGCAAAAGATCTTCTTAAAATGGTTGCCCTCGAGGATAGAGCGCGTGCTTTCCCTAGCCAGCTTTCTGGTGGTCAGAAACAGCGTATAGCTATCGTGCGTGCACTCATGATGTCACCTGACGTGCTTCTTTTTGACGAGCCTACTTCTGCCCTCGACCCTGAGATGGTAGGAGAGGTTCTCGACGTTATGAAAAAGCTTGCGCAAGAAGGTATGACAATGGCAGTGGTTACCCACGAAATGGGTTTTGCCCGTGAAGTAGCTTCTCGTGTTATCTTTATGGAAAACGGACGTATTGCACTTGAAGGCACACCAGAAGAAGTGTTTAATAACCCTTCCAATGAAAGACTTAAAACTTTCCTCGCAAAAGTTCTCTAATAATCAAAACAATTTAGTATTTATACTCGCAATGTTACACTGAGGTTATTTTTTAATAAAATACCTCAGTTTTTGCATATTTATAGATATTTTTTATTATATAATGTCCGCGAATAAGCGAGGAGATATATTATGCAAATTAACTTAACAAAGAGAGCAACCGCTTTTATCCTTACATTATCCATAATGCTTGGAATGATGGTAGCTCTTATTCCTTCACGAACAGTACAAGCTAGTACAACTGGAACTATTATTAATGTTAGTTCATCCGTAAACGTCAGAAGTGAGCCAACTTCTGTTTCATCACTTGTTACTACCTTAGCACTTGGCTCTTCAGTTACTATCCTAGACACAGTAAGTGCTGATGATTCAGATAAGTCTGGTTATTCTACTTGGAATAAAATCTCATTTATCAAGGGTGGCACATCCTACACAGGTTATGTTGCATCCCATTTTGTAAAAGAAAATCCAGATGCTGTTGAAATCACAGATTCTGATTTCGAAAAATCCATTAGCAGTTTCCCTGATAGTTACAAACCATATTTACGATCATTACACCAGGAGCACCCATCATGGACATTTACTCCTGTTAACACAAATATTGATTGGTATACTGCCCTTAATAACGAGACTCAGCTTGGTCATTCTCTTATTGAGAACACTGTAACTAATTCATGGAAATCTACTGCAGAAGGCGCTTATAACCCTTCTACTGGTTCTTTTGTAGTTTTTGATTCACCTAACTGGGTAAACGCTTCACGTGGTATTGTTTCCTACTATATGGACCCACGTAATAGTCTTACTTCTTCAGCTATCTTTCAGTTCCTTGACTTAAGCTATAAAGAAAATACTCTTAGTGCAGAAACTGTTGAGGGTGTACTCGCTAATACATTTATGGCACAGACAAAGGGTACTGCTACAGATCTCGATGGTGAGCAGGTTTTCTATAATCAATTGTTTATAGAGGCTGGAAATATCAGTCACGTAAACCCTGTATTCCTTGCTGCCAAGACAGTTCAAGAAGTTGGAAATAACGGCAGTACATCATCTAACGGCACAACTGGTTTTTATAACTTCTACAACATTGGTGCATATTCCAATGTATTTAATGCCGCAGTTGTAGGACTCGGCTTCGCCCAGACAGGTACAGGTGATCCAGTATTTAACGAGACATATTTAATTCCTTGGAATTCACAGGGTCGTTCTATCGTCGGTGGTGCAAAATGGATTTCTGATCACTACATAAATGTAGGTCAGAACACTATCTACTTTATGCGATTTAATTTTAATCCTGATAGCATTTATTCTGCAGGAAAGCACCAGTATATGACAGCAACTCAGGCTGCTACATCTGAATCCTCTAAGATATATTCTGCATTCCTTAAGGCTGGCCTTTTAAACTCTAACCTTAACTTTGCAATTCCTGTATACATAAACATGCCAGCTTCTGCATGTCCAATGCCAACTGCAACTAACTCTACACAACTTTCTATTAGAGTATCCTACAATATCATCCTTGGTAGAGACCCAAGCGAAAGTGAGCTCGTAGCAGCCGCAGGTATAATCAGAACATCTTCACCTATATACATGCTTGATAGTATTCTCTTCGGATTGGAGTTCGCTAGTAAGGGTGTATCTGATGAAGCATTCTTGAAGACTGCTTATCGCGCACTTACAGGTCTTGATATCTCTTCGGAAGACATTGCTAAATACCAGGCAATCCTTAACTCCCAGCATTCTCGTAAGTATGTATTTGGAGAAATGGCTAATACTGATGCAACAAAGGCTTACTTCAGAACATTCGATCTTGAAGCTGGTACATATACTGTAGAACAGAGTGAAGAGATTGCATACACACAAAGAGCATCTTTTGTTTCTGAACTTTATGTCAGATTCCTAGGAAGAGAACCTGACAGAACAGGACTTGAGACATGGACATCATTCATCTCTAATGGATATAGCGGACCTCAAGTTGCTGCTTATCTGTTCAATAGCGCTGAGTATATGTCAAAGAATATTTCAAATGAAGACTTTGTTACTCAACTTTACCAGAAATGCCTTGGTCGTGAACCTGATGCAAGTGGTTTCCAAACTTGGGTTGATATGCTCAATAATCATGCATCAAGAGATTATGTTCTTTCTGGATTCCTTAATTCTTACGAATTCAGCCTTACATGCGCACAATATGGTGTATCTTCTGATCCGTATACACCAACTGGACCGCAGTACATGCTATATCCTAATCCAGAAAAAATTGGTCTTTTTGTTACTTTCCTTTATAACAGCACTCTCGAGAGAGACCCTGACCCTCAAGGATATAACAATTGGATAAATGAAATCAGCAATGGTATGTCAGGTGAAAAAGTAGCAATTGGATTTATCTTCTCAGCTGAGATGACAAACAAGAATTTATCAAACGAAGATTTTGTACGAATTCTCTATCAGGCATTCTTAGGACGTTCTCCAGATCCTGCTGGCTTCCAGACTTGGGTGGATCAGCTTAATGGCGGAGCATCAAGAGAAAGCGTATTCTACGGATTTGTTTACTCTACAGAGTTTACTAACAAGTGCCTTGATGCAGGATTCAAACCATATGATTCATTTAGTTTCTAAGACATAACAAAAGGAGTAGCTAAGTGTGATATGAACCCCTAAAGTTGAACAAACTTTAGGGGTTTTAATATGAAACTAACT